>JBDTBF010000131.1:0-7616 GCA_039924175.1 Rhodanobacter sp. | reverse complement strand
CGGACACCAATACAACGGTGCCGCCCATGCTGACGATCACTGCACCGGACGCCTGGCGGGCAATTTCGCCCGTCTCCAGTGTGACTTCGTGATTACCGTACTGGAATGACTTGGTTACTTTTGCCACGTGATTGATTCCTGATCTGATTGAGAAGTGCGCCCTGCGACGGACGCTTCTTGATCTTTGCGTTCACGAATGAACGCGCGCAAATCAGCGACGAAGGCCGAGGCGCTCGATCAGGGTCTGGTAACGCGCGAGGTCGCGATCTTTCAGATAGCTGAGCAGGCGTTTGCGCTGGTTAACCAACTTCAACAAGCCACGACGAGAATGGTGGTCCTGCTTATGTTCTTTGAAATGACCACCAAGATGGTCGATACGGGCGGACAACAGCGCTACCTGAACTTCCGACGAGCCGGTGTCGTTGGGAACGCGGCCGAAATCAGCAACAATCTTGCCGGTTTGTTCTGCGGTAAGAGACATGGGTATCTATTTCCTTGAAAGGCGGTGCGAAGCTTGTGCTTGCATCATCGCAATGACGCAA
This sequence comes from Rhodanobacter sp., assembly GCA_039924175.1. Taxonomy (GTDB): domain Bacteria; phylum Pseudomonadota; class Gammaproteobacteria; order Xanthomonadales; family Rhodanobacteraceae; genus Rhodanobacter. The sequence goes on along the minus strand of JBDTBF010000131.1, from coordinate 7,074 downwards.
GCACAAGCTTCGCCTAAAGGTGAGTGAAAGCGTTGAAATAACTTGTCTATTCTACTGATGCGAGCGGTGTTACAACAAGGGCAGAGGTGTCTTTTTGGGCGAATTGAGGGCTTGGCGGTAGATTAAAGCCCCGTAAAATGCGCGTGCAGCCCGCTTCATTGACTTCCAGCACCGCCAGAAGTGCCCCGTCAGACGCAAACGCTGTGCATCGCCCGGGCGCCGGCGGCGACGTTAGTTGGGTCGGTTGGCCACGCGAAATAGCCATACTCTGCGACTCGCTCAAGTGCACAACGGGCAATTCACATAGCCCGGCGGTCACCGGCAGTAAGTGCGCCAACAAATCATCATCACTGCGTGCTGCCGCTTGCTGCAACTCGTCCAGCGTCACCATTCGCGGTTCGTGGAACGGGGCCACCCAAGCGCGCCGCAGCGAAGCCAAATGGGCGCCACAACCCAGCGCTTCACCCAAGTCCACTGCCAACGAGCGTATGTAGGTGCCTGACCCACATTCGATATATAGCTCTAAGGTGTCTGCCTGACGCGACAGCAGATCCAGTCGATAGACGTCTACTTCGCGCGCCGGCACGTCAACGTCTTCGCCGCGGCGCGCTTTGACATACAAGCGCTCGCCGCCCTGCTTGATCGCCGAGTACTTCGGCGGCACCTGCACAATGTGTCCGCGAAATTTTGATAACGCCATTTCGATAGCAGCGTCATCCAATGTAGGAACCGCGCGCTCCTGAACCACTTCGCCTTCAAGGTCGGCGGTGTCGGTCGTCACACCCAAACGGCAGCGTGCTACATACGCTTTGCGCGAGCCCAGTAAATTGCAGGCCAACTTGGTGGCCTCGCCAAAACAGAGCGGCAGCAAACCCGTGGCAAGCGGATCAAGCGCTCCCGCGTGACCGCCCTTGGTCGCACGTAGCAGTCGCCGCACGGTTTGCAGAGCCTGGTTGGAACTAAGGCCTAACGGCTTGTCCAGCAGCACAATGCCGTGCAGATCGCGATTATGGACGCGGGGTTGACGTTTCATCGATGCAACAAATACACGAACAATAACCTCACGCAGTCTCGTCATCTTCAGACGACGTTTCACCTTCAGGCGGCGCCAAATGTCGTGCCTGCTCACGCAGCAGCGACTCAATACGCTCGCCCTTATCAACTGAATCATCGTACTTGAATTTCAATTCCGGCACGCGACGCATACGCATACCACTGCGCGCGAGTGAGCGCCGAATCTCATAGCCAATTTCATTCAAGGCCTTCACCGCAGCGACGCCTTGATCCGGTAATAACGCCGTAACCCACACCGTAGCCCAGTCCAAATCGCGCGTAATTTCCACATCTGACACGCTGACGGATGGCAGCCCGTGATCGCGCACGGCCGCGTGCACTAGCAAGCCGAGTTCACGACGTAACTCGGCACCAATTCGGTCAGTACGTTTGAAATCGCGGGAGGGCATATGAAAACCTAGGTTGAGAGTGAAGAAGAGTGAAAAAAGAGGAAAAGCCGAGGCTCTCACCCATTATTCACTCCTCCACACTCAATTTTGCGTTAAAGCGTGCGTGCCACTTCGGTGCGTTCAAAGCACTCGATCTGGTCGCCAGGCTTGACATCGTTGTACTGCTTCACCGCGATGCCGCACTCCATGCTGTTACGCACTTCGTCGACCAATTCCTTGAAGCGTCGTAGCGACTCAAGCTCGCCTTCGAAGACCACCACGTTATCGCGCAACACGCGAATCGGCTTACTACGCTTAACGATACCCTCGGTCACCATGCAACCGGCGACCGCACCAAACTTCGAGCTGCGGAACACTTCGCGAACCTCGGCCAAGCCGATGACGTTCTCGCGCACTTCCATGCCAAGCAAGCCCGTTGCCGCCTGCGTCACCTGGTCGATCACATCGTAAATAATCGAGAAGTAGCGCGCGTCCAAGCCGGTCGTTTCAATCACCTTACGCGCCGATACGTCGGCACGCACGTTGAAACCAATCAGCAACGCTTTGGAAGCCGCCGCCAAGGTTGCATCGGATTCGGTAATACCACCCACACCAGACGCCACCACGTTGACGCGGACCCGTTCGTTGCCGATCTGCGTCAGCGAATCACGTAGCGCTTCGACCGAACCCTGCACGTCACCCTTAACCAGGATGTTGAGCGTCTGCTGCTCGTCGTCCTGACCCATCTTGGCGATGATGTCTTCCAGGCGATTGCTCTTACTGACCAAGCGCGTTTCGCGACGCTTCTGATGCCGTTCCTGCGCTACCTCGCGAGCCAGATGCTCGTCCTCGACACAGACGAAGTCATCACCGGTTTCCGGCACACCGGACAAGCCGAGTACCTGGACCGGGATGGCCGGGCCGGCACTCGCAATCTGCTTGCCGGTCTGATCAATCAGCGCACGCATGCGGCCGTATTCCACGCCGCAGACGATAAAGTCGCCCTTCTTCAACGTACCCTGCTGCACCAAGACTGTCGCGACCGGACCACGACCCCGATCCAAGCTTGACTCAATGACCAAGCCGGAAGCGCGTCCATCAACCACCGCGCGCAATTCCATCAATTCAGACTGCAGCGAGATCGCTTCCAACAATTCCTCGACGCCTGCGCCAGTCTTGGCCGACACCGGTACAAACTGGACGTCACCGCCCCAGTCTTCCGGAACCACGCCTTCCTTCACCAAGCCTTGCTTGACGTTGTCCGGATTAGCGCCGTCTTTGTCCATTTTGTTAACCGCGACAATAATCGGCACTCCGGCGGCACGGGCGTGCTGCACGGCTTCCACCGTCTGCGGCATGACACCGTCATCCGCGGCCACAACCAGCACCACAATGTCGGTCGATTGCGCGCCACGAGCACGCATCGATGTAAACGCTGCATGTCCTGGCGTATCCAGGAAAGTGACACCGCCACGCGACGTTTGCACGTGATACGCGCCAATGTGTTGCGTAATGCCGCCCGCCTCACCGGATGCCACCTTGGTACGGCGAATGTAATCGAGCAGCGACGTTTTACCGTGATCGACGTGACCCATGATGGTCACCACTGGTGGCCGCGCCGTCTTTTCACCCTCAAGCTCAGCGGTGTGCGTACGTTCGGCCAAGGTCGCTTCGGCGTTATTTTGGTTATCTGCCACCGGCGTGTGGCCCAACTCTTCCACCACCAACACGGCAGTGTCATGGTCAACCGTCTGATTGATCGTCGCCATAACGCCCATCTTAAACAGCGCCTTGACGACTTCCGAGCCCTTGACGGCCATCTTCTGCGCCAAGTCAGCCACCACATTCGCGTCGCCCACAATCACTTCGCGCACTACGGGCGCGGTCGGGCGGGAGAATCCATGCGGACCGGTCGGCACACTACTACTGCTGCGGGACATATCGCGGCCATTGCGACCACCTTTGCCACGACGTCCCGTGGTTGAGCGGCGCGCACGATCGGCTTCACTCAAATGCATCTGACCGCCGCCGCCAAAGCGCTTGCCACCCGCGCCACTGCGACCCTTCTCGCCAGCAACAGCATTCTCGCCATGCTCACGGACGTGCTTCGGCTTGCCGCGGGCCGCATCGCCCGTCGTCGTTGACGCCGGAGTAGCCGCAGTGGCGTTCGCGTTGGCGTTACTGGTTCGAGCCGGCGCCGCTGGTGCGGCAGCCGCCACGACAGGTTTCGCAACCGGCACTGGCTTTACAATTTTTTCACGTTTGCGACGCTCTTGAACTCGCGGAACGATCAAACCCAAGCTGCGCTGATCCAAACGTTGCACTACCTCAGCGTCGACCTCTGTCTTGCCCTTCGCCTCGCTCTGCTCCGGATGATCATGGTCAGCTTCTGCCGGCACCGCCTCAGCCGCAGCTGGCGCTGCAGTGGCAGGTGTGGCCGCGGCCTGAACCGGCGTCGGCTCGGCCACAACCTCAGCCGGTGGCGCTACGGCAGCGGCCGGTATAACGGGCGCTGCGGGTTTCGGCGCCGGCACTGTCTCAGTCACTACCGCGGCTGCCGCTGGCTCAGCCACAACCGGATCAACTGGCGCTTCGGCCACGACACTTTCTTCGGTGGCAGACGTCGCCTTTGACTTGGCCTTGCTTACTTTAGGCTTCGCCGCAGCTGTCGCTGCCTCGGACTCACGTCGTTGCACCGCATCCAGCCGCTCTTGTTCTTCCTGCTCACGCTGCAATTTGGATTCTTGCAGTTTGCGCACGGCATCCTCACGCTCGGGCTCAGCGTTCGCCTCTTCCACAATCACGCTACGTTTGACGTAGGTGCGTTTGGCACGCACTTCAACGTTCACTGTTTTAGCCGTGCTAGGCGCACCGCGCACGCCGGGTGTGGCGACTTTCAATTCGCCAACCGTCCGCCGGCGTAACGTAACCTGACGAGGTGCTGCATCCGCCACCGGCGCAGCAGCTTCGCCCTTGCCATGGGTACGGCGCAGGAAGCCAAGCAGTTTCACCTTCTCGGTGCTACTGATGACTTGCTCCTGATCGGAAAATTTCATGCCTGCTTCGCCAAGCTGAGTGAACAGCTTGTCGACCGGCATACCCAATACTTGGGCGAGTTGTTTGATCGTGACGTCCGACATCGTGTTCTTTGCTCCGCCGTTCCCGTGCTTATCAACTGTGCGACATTATGCGTGTCGCCATATCCATCCGTGGTGAAGTGTTCGTTGAACCCTTCTCGGCACACCCATCCAGGGTGCCGCCAAAGGAGGGTTAGCCACCCTTCTCCAAGCGCGCAATCATCGGCGCACGCGCTGCCAGAATGAGTGCGCCAGCGCGCGCCTCATCCATGCCTTCAATATCAATTAAATCGTCAACAGCGAGATCGGCCAAATCATCGACCGTAAATACCTCACGTGCTGCCAGCGCCAACGCCAGTAAGTCGTCCATACCTTCCAACGACATCAATTCATCAGACGCGGCCGCCTCGTCGCCGCCCTCTTCTTCTGTCAGCGCCTGAGTCAGCAACGCATCCCGCGCCCGCGCACGCAGCTCTTCGACAATGTCTTCGTCGAAGCCTTCCACCGCGAGCAACTCAGCGCTTGGCACGTAAGCGATCTCTTCAACGCTGGAGAAACCTTCCTGCACAAGGATAACGGCAATCTCTTGGTCGACTTCCAATTTGTTCATAAACAACTGGCGGGCCGCTTCTTGCTCGGACTCGCTTTTCGCGGTGACTTGGTCTTGCGTCATCACGTTAAGCTGCCAGCCGGTTAGCTTGCTAGCCAAGCGCACGTTCTGACCACCACGGCCGATGGCTTGCGAAAGCTTGTCTTCAGCGACGGCGATGTCCATCGAGTGCTTGTCCTCATCCATGATGATGGACTGCACTTCAGCTGGCGCCATGGCATTAATGACGTACTGCGCCTGATTCTCATGCCACAAAACAATGTCAACGCGCTCGCCGTTGAGGTCGTTGGACACGGCCTGTACACGCGAACCACGCATACCAATGCACGCACCAATTGGATCCGTGCGAGTGTCATGCGCCAGCACCGCGATCTTTGCGCGGTCTCCAGGGTCACGTGCGCAGCCCTTAATTTCGACCAGGCCCTGACCCACTTCGGGTACTTCCAGCTTGAATAGCTCCATCATGAATTCAGGAGCGGCACGCGATACAAACAACTGCGGCCCACGCACTTCCGAACGCACTTCGTACAAATAACCACGAACCCGGTCACCCACGCGAGCAGACTCACGCGGAATGGTTTTGTCACGCGGAATAAATGCCTCTGCATTACTACCTAGATCAAGGTAAAGGTTGCCGCGCTCAACACGCTTGACGATACCGGTCACCAGCTCACCTACGCGATCAGCGAACGCGTCAACCACCTGCTGGCGCTCAGCCTCACGCACACGTTGCACGATAACCTGCTTGGCTGCCTGCGCTGCAATGCGACCAAACTCGGCATTCTCGACAAGCTGCTCGATGTATTGACCCACTTCGGCGTCGGCGCGCTCATCCAGCGCATCCATCAGGCGCAGCTGGAAAAAGGGAGATTCCATTTCGCCATCGTCGGCGATGATCTCCCAGCGACGAAATGTCTCGTACTCGCCGGTTTCATGATCGATCGATACGCGAATATCAGGCTCTTCGTCCGGATAGCGTTTCTTCGCGGCGGACGCCAAAGCGGCTTCCATCGCGCCAAAAATCACTTCCAACGGCACGCCTTTTTCATTGGCAACCGCGTCGACGACCAGCAAAAGTTCTTTGCTCATTGCAACAACTCCGTGGATGCCTGACGACACCTCATCAAACTTGATTGATTACTCGGCGGCCTTGGTGGCCGTTGGTTTGCCGCCGCGTTTGGGCTGCGGCGCATAACCAAGCGCGACCCAATCCGGTACCACACGCGCGCTTTCCACTTGCGCGTGCTCAAATTCAAACGTCTTGCCTTCGGCTTCCAGCACGACATGACCATCTTCGACTGAAACCAATTTGCCACGTAGGCGGCGGCGCCCATCCATCGGTGCTTGCAACACCACCTTTATTTCCTGTCCAGTCGCTTTCTCGAATTGCGCCACGCTGAATAGCGGTCGACCAATACCGGGCGAAGACACCTCGAGCACATAGTTACTGGCAATCGGGTCTTCAACATCCAGCCAGGCTGACAGCTCGCGACTGCCGCGTTCGCAATCTTCAATACCTACTTCACGACGCTCGCCATCCTGACCTACGTGAGTGCCGTCCAGCAAGTCAACATACACGCGCAACGTACTTTGTCCTTGCGCGGGATTGAACTCCACGCCAAGGCATTCCAAGCCTAAGTCAGCCAAGATTTCAGTAAAACGTTGGGTCAGCGCTTGCGTATCCATGAATTCACTTTCTCAAATCGTCAGAAACAAAAAATGGGCTCCAACGGCCCATTCCCTTACCCGCCGATGTACCACCTCGTGCAGCTTTCCGCGTTCAACAACAACCAACCGCGATCGCTGCGCAACACATCTTTGCAGCCAACAAAAAAGCCTCACGAGGAGGCTTTCTTGCACCAAGAAAGATCTGGTAGCGGGGGCAGGATTCGAACCTGCGACCTTCGGGTTATGAGCCCGACGAGCTGCCAGACTGCTCCACCCC
>JBDTBF010000130.1:0-61334 GCA_039924175.1 Rhodanobacter sp. | reverse complement strand
CACGGCACCGACCGAAAAATCATGTTGGGCCAGAGCGAGACGCAGCTTTTCCATGGCGTGAGGTGTTCCTGGGGAGACAAGCGGGGAATGGTAATTCAATCGTGTGTGACAGAGGATAGTGCGTGCCGGCATCCGCCCTGCGCGTCCCTTCCCCCGTGTACGACAGGGGAAACAGGCTGAGACCACGCGGAACGGCCAGGCAGCGCCGACGCGTGCCGTTCCCCGTTTACGGGGAAGGTACCCGCAGGGCGGATGCGGGCACGCCACTTCCGCAAAAAGCAAAAGGCCACGCAACCGCGTGGCCTTCGCTTCACACCTAGCACCAGAACTTACTTCATCAACTTCGCAAGTGCCTTGCCCAAATCAGCAGGCGACTTCACCGTCGTAACACCGGCTTTTTCCAGCGCGGCAAACTTCGCCGCCGCTGTGCCCTTACCGCCCGAGATGATCGCGCCCGCATGGCCCATGCGCTTACCTTCCGGAGCTGACGCACCAGCGATGAACGACACCACCGGCTTTTTGACGTACTCGCTGATGAACTCGGCTGCGTCTTCCTCGGCGCTGCCACCGATCTCGCCAACCATGATGATGCCTTCGGTCTGCGCATCGTCCTGGAACAACTTCAAGCAATCGATGAAGCTGAGGCCATTGATCGGATCGCCACCAATGCCGATCACTGTGCTCTGGCCAAGGCCTTCGTTGGTGGTCTGGAAGACCGCTTCATAGGTCAGCGTGCCGGAACGCGACACAATACCGACCTTACCGGGCTGATGAATGTGGCCCGGCATGATGCCGATTTTGCACTCTCCCGGGGTGATGATACCCGGGCAGTTTGGCCCGATTAGTACGATTTCCGGATGCTGCATCAGCACGTTCTTCACGCGCAACATGTCGAGCACCGGAATGCCTTCGGTGATGGCGATAATGACGCGGATACCCGCATCAATCGCTTCCAGAATCGAGTCAGCCGCATACGGCGGTGGCACGAAAATAACTGACGCATCCGCGCCAGTTTCGTTGACCGCCTGCTCTACCGAGTTAAATACCGGCAACCCAATGTGCTTGGTGCCGCCCTTGCCCGGAGTGACGCCGCCCACAATCTGGGTGCCGTAATCGAGGCACTGCTGGGCATGAAAACTACCCTGCTGGCCGGTGATGCCTTGCACGATCACCTTGGTGTTCTTGTTGACCAAAACGCTCATGAAAATGTCCTGTGTTCGTGTGCCGGTGCGTGTCTGTAAAAATCCTTTCGGGTGATGCTGTTGACTTCGATATGCATCAAAGCAGAAGCGTCGCCCGCTAGTGGGTTCCTACAATCACAGCTAAGACAGCAACGTGATTATTGGGCCGCAGCCACGGCCTTTTGAGCCGCGTCGTTGAGGTCATCGGCCGACGTAATCGCCAAGCCGGAATTAACTAGCAACTCACGACCTTTCTTGACGTTGGTGCCTTGCAAGCGCACCACCACCGGAATCTTCAGCCCAACTTCCTTCACCGCCGCAATGATGCCTTCGGCAATCATGTCGCAGCGGACGATGCCACCGAAGATGTTGACCAAGATGCAGCGCACTTTGTCCGAAGACGTGATGAGCTTGAACGCCTCGGTCACGCGCTCTTTCGTCGCACCGCCGCCAACGTCGAGGAAGTTAGCCGGCTCGCCGCCTGCCAGCTTGATCACGTCCATCGTCGCCATCGCCAAACCGGCACCGTTGACCATGCAGCCGATCGAACCGCCCATGGTCACGTAGTTCAGGTTGTATTGAACAGCGGTCGCTTCGGCAGCGTCTTCCTGCGTCAGGTCGCGCATCGCGGCCAAATCGGCGTGACGGTATTCCGCGTTGTCGTCGGAGTTGACCTTGCCATCCAGCGCGGCCAAGTTGCCATCTTCCAGTACCGCCAGCGGGTTCAGCTCGATCAACGACAAGTCTTTCTCGTTGAACAGCTTATACAAGCCCAGCATGATTTTCGTCAGCTGATTGACCTGCTTGGGATTCAATTCCATTGCGAAGCCAAGCTGGCGGCACTGGTACGGCTGCAAGCCTTCAACGAAATCCACGACGATGGTGTGGATGTCTTGCGGGGTTTCGCGCGCGACCTGCTCGATATCCACGCCACCATGCTTGGAGGCGATGAACGAGACGGCCTTGGAGTCGCGATCGACCAAGATCGACAAATACAACTCACGCGCAATGTCGGTAGCATCGGTCACCAACACCAAATTTATCGGCAGCGAACGGCCAGCCGACTGATAAGTCGACATGGTGGTGCCCAGCATGGCCTTCGCTGCGGCGCGCACTTCGTCAAAACTACGACAGAACTTGACGCCGCCGGACTTGCCGCGGCCGCCAGCGTGGATTTGTGCCTTCACCATCCACTGCGACCCGCCTAGCGCCTTGGCGACGTCGACGGCTGCATCTGGGGAATTGGCAACTTTGCCCGGCGGCACGGCAATACCGTACTGCGCGAACAACTCTTTGGCCTGGTATTCGTGAAAATTCATTCGATACCTCGAGCGAACGGAAAAACATGACGACCGCACGCGGACACATAACGTGAGTCAGGGAAGTCGGACGGCCTAATGGTGCGCTGCCGGCAGACACTGCGCGCACCTCGCTAGCTAGCAAGATGATGCAATGTGGCCGCCTATTTTCGCGGAAGCGGAGCACGATGGAAAGGGCCACGCGTGGAAAGGGGCGTCAAACCGTGCATCGCCTTGGCTTTTCGCCGGTGAGTACGTGCTGCCATTTAGCTGTAAAAGGTCGCGATCAGCCGATATATTTACGAAATTGATGCGTAATGCAGGGCAACACAAGGGACCGTCTTGCCGCTTATACTCAGGTTACAGACCATTGTGGAGTGCCACACCCGGTGTCCAGCACGTCCTCTGCTCCAACTTCTGTCACCGGCACAGCGGTCATTCGCCACGAGGTGACGTTTCTCAACACGTTTCGATTCGTCCAATCCCTGGTTTTTATGGGTTTGGCGTTTGGCCCGTCCGGGCTCGGTTGGATCGAAGCCGGCACACCGGGCCTCGCCCGCGCCATTGCGGTCGGCTACTTGGTATTTGCGTCCGTCGCTTTGGCGTTGAACCAGCGTTTTATGGCCCGGGCCAAACTTGCCGTATCCGCTTCCTTGGTGGTGGATATTGCCGCGGCCGTCATGGCCATTACCGCGATGCACGACGCACGCGTTGGCATCGCCATGATGTTGGCCGTCAACTTGAGTGCGGGCGCACTCATTTTGCCGCTCCGGCTATCTAGTTTTTTTGCCGCCCTAGCCACCATCGGCATCTTGGGACGCACCTTTATTGGCAGCTGGATCGGCAACAGTTTAGGCGACCGCGACTTGTCTGAAGCTGCCCTATTCGGTCTGGTCTACTTTGCGTGCACCACACTCTGCCACGCGCTTGGGCGGCAACAGCGCGCCACCGAAGCCTTGGCCGAACAGCGTAGCGTCGACCTAGCCAACCTTTCCCAAGTGAACGAGCTCATCATCCGGCGCATGAAAACCGGAGTCTTGTTGGTAGACGACGCCAACCACATTCACCAAATCAACGAATCAGCGTGGCTGTTGATGGGTAGCCCCGGCGCGGATCAACGTGATCTAGGTCGCGTAGCGCCGGAACTATCGCGCCGGCTGTATCACTGGATCACCTCCGGAAAGCTGGACGAGACGGCCACGCAACTGGCCGACGGCGTGCCCGAGGTGGTACCCCGATTTACCCGGTTGGCGCCCAACGACGACTCCCACGTTCTGATTTTTCTAGACGACACTTCCCTGCTATCGCATCGTGCCGAAGAACTCACCTTAAGTTCGCTAGGCCGCTTGTCCGCATCCATCGCCCATGAAATTCGCAATCCGCTTGCTGCCATTCGGTACTCGGCACAATTGCTGGCGGAGTCGACCAGCATGGATAGCACGGATCAGCACATGGTCGAGATTATCAATAACCACTGCATCCGCCTCAACGAAATCATCGAGAACATTCTGCAACTGTCTCGCCGCGACCGGTCCCGCCCAGAAACGCTGGACTTGGGCCGCTGGGCGCATGCTTTTGTGGAGGAATATCGCCAGGGCAACGACCTCGGTATCGACTCACTACGCGTCATTGCCAACGACAACGAAGCGGTCGCCGCCGTAGCCGATCCCCAGCAACTGCAGCAAGTCGTGTGGAACCTTGTACAGAACGCCCTACGCTACGGCCGCTTGCCCGACGAGCCAGCACGTGTAACGGTAGTGGCGCGGCAAGGCGAGCACGGCGCACCCATTTTGGAAGTCACCGATCGCGGTGCCGGCATTCCACCGAAGGTAGCGGCACAGATTTTTGAACCGTTTTACACCACCCACGAATACGGCACCGGGCTTGGCCTATACCTCGCCCGGCAGATGAGTGAGGCGAACCAGGCAGCGCTCGAATATGTTCGCGTGGCCGGTGGAGGCAGCTGTTTCAGGCTGACGCTGACACCACCCGCACACAACCCAACCGAGCGAGTTACTGCAGCATAAAAGCACCACGCGTTGACCTTTTCGCGGGCGCTAGTACCCTTTATCTATTAATAGCCGGTATCAAGGACCTCATGACTGCACAGACCGTACTGGTCATTGACGACGAACGCGACATTCGCGAACTACTGACCATCACGCTAAGCCGAATGGACTTGCGGGTGGACGCGGTAGGCACGGTGGCGGACGCGCGGCGAGCCTTGGCGGAGCACCACTACGATCTGTGTTTCACCGATATGCGCCTTCCCGATGGCAACGGCCAACAGATCATTGAGCTGATCGCTGGGACCTTCCCCGACACGCCCGTGGCCATGATCACCGCCTATGGCAACGTAGACGCCGCCGTCAACGCGTTGAAAGCAGGCGCCTTCGACTTCGTTTCCAAGCCCGTCGACATCCAAATACTGCGCGGCCTAGTGCGCACGGCGTTACGACTTGCCGAAGAAAAATCCAGTGGTAACGCCGCCGCTAAAAGTAAGGGCGCCGGCGACCGCTTGGTTGGCGACTCCGCCGCGATGGAACAAGTGCGCGTAACGATCAGCAAGCTGGCGCGCAACCAAGCACCCGTCTACATCGGCGGCGAGTCAGGCGTGGGCAAAGAGTTAGTCGCCCGGCTGATTCACGAACAAGGCCCGCGCGCGAGTGGCCCTTTTGTGCCGGTCAACTGCGGCGCCATCCCTTCCGAACTGATGGAAAGCGAGTTCTTCGGTCATCGCAAAGGCAGCTTTACCGGCGCCAACGTCGACAAGGAAGGACTGTTTCAGGCGGCACAGGGTGGCACCTTGTTTCTCGACGAAGTGGCCGAACTGCCGCTTCACATGCAAGTCAAATTACTACGTGCCATTCAAGAAAAGGCGGTACGCCCGATCGGCGGTCACACCGAAATTCCCGTGGACGTCCGCATTCTCTCCGCCACCCATAAAAATTTGAGTCAGTTGGTGGAACAAGGTCAGTTCCGGCAAGACTTGTTTTACCGCATTAATGTCATCGAATTGCGCGTACCACCTCTGCGCGAGCGACGCGGCGACGTACCGCAACTGGCCGCCTTCATCCTGCAGGCACTTGCCAACAAAAACGGCGCCAAAGTCGACGAATTAACTCCTGCCGCGCTCGACGCGCTGGAGGCTTACGACTTCCCCGGTAACGTGCGCGAGCTGGAAAATATCCTGGAGCGCTCCGTCGCCATGTGCGAAAACAGCAACATCGAGGTCGTCGATCTCATGTTGCCAAAGCACGTCCCAACCGCTCAGCCAACAGCAACCGCCGCCAATCCACCAGCCGCGCAGCCCGCCGCCGCACTAGCGGCCACCGGTGATGGCGGCCTAGATGACTACATCAGTCAGCTCGAACGCACCGCCATCGTCAAAGCGCTAGAAGAGTCCCGCTACAACAAAACCGCCACCGCGCGAAAACTCGGCATTACCTTCCGTGCCTTGCGCTATAAATTAAAGAAGCTTGGTATCGACTGAGCGCGCTGAGCGGGAGCCAACACCTACGCAGCGTGCCGCCACCTTTTCACTCTCACGGTTCGCCGCTAGATCGGAGGCCAGTAGTTCACACCGATCTCATCGTGTGCCACAACTGAAACGGCGCGCCTCGACGCGATGGAATTGCCAGGAATCCGATATCCAAGCCCACTCATCGGAGAAACCGCATGCGGTCCTCTGCTGCACACAACATCACGTTGGGTTACGTATTTCAGAACTTAAGAATGACATTGGCACGCAGGTCGTGCTACACAACCCAGCAAACAATGCATAGCGAGGCTCAACTGTGCCCAATGTCACGGGAAACTTCCGCGGCACCGTTGCCAATGCCTCAATGCTCCGCCGTTGGGTCCGACGGTGCAGGCTTGTTGACTGGTTGGTCTACAAACTCGATGGTCTTGAGGACCGCTAAAATTTCGGGAAGTGTGCTAACGGACGCCGGCTGACTCAAGGCCATCACATAAATTGGACCACCGCACAAGATCTGCGGCCCATTCGTCTCAAAAAGACAGTATTGAAAGTTTCGACCACGCTCGGACTTCTCTCCCGTCGTATCGTCGTAGGTAGTCGCGGTGCCGGTCCAGTTTGAGCCCGCTAACTTGTAGACCTTGAAGTGCTGGTCAGGGGTAAACGGTATGCCACCATCCACCCAGATCCACGTTCCGTTCACTTGTTTGGCATCCAGAATCGTGCTGATGTCGTCCTGTGATGCACTGGCGTAACACCCAACGGGAAACCCCCATGCATTGGGTTTAGCCTCGTAAAACATGAAAGACCCGGCAGCTGACGAGTAGCGTTGCCCATCCACAGCTTTGGTTCGGAACTGACATCTCCCCTCTGTGTAAACGGGGCTGTGATTTGAGGTTGCCGCAGCTGTCGAACTGGATGCGGCCGACGACGAGGGTGGTGCGCTTTGCGCGCATGCTGTTGCTGTCGCAATCAGAAGAAACCCAATATATGTAGCAAGATATTTCATGGATGCCTCGGCTTGTAGCCATCGGGGATCGGCTGTGGCTTGCCACTGTTATCTGCGAATTGTGGGGTGTCCAGCAACACAGTCTCGCAGGTGTTGTAAGCCTGAAAGCGCGCGACGATGCCGTTGACGCTGTTGTAGCTCGCAGAAGGGTGACCAACATTGACCGTGGCGGCTACGGAGCCCATGCCTTGGCTGGAGTAATACACATGGGTTGCACCGGATGCCGTCTTTGAAGTGCGCGCGTTGGCGGGTTCGGCATCGGCGTGGGTCGATGCTTGGCTCCACGCCCAATAGGCACCAGCGCTGTCCGCAGCCGGAGAAGGGCCACGTGCAACCCCAATTGCCTGACGCCAATCCTTCATCTCTTCGGATATATGCAGCGTCGAATCAGCAAGAGGTACATTGGAACGTTCGTTATCAGCCCGCTTCGCCGCGTCGTGCAGTCTTTGCGCGACCTCGTTGTCTACCGACTTGCCTGTGAAGCGCCAGTACTTAATGTAGTTGTCCGGCCAAGTCAGCTGCATGAAGCCGCGCCCATTCCAAGGAAGGTAGCGTTGCCCGTGCGGCGGTTCTTCAAGGCGAAGAAACCACTGTGTTTCCACCGTTGCATTTGCATAGAACGCAGCGATGCGCAGTGGCGTCACGATACCGTAGCGGCGGGTAGCCTTGTTCAATTCGTCATGTGCTTGCAGAAGCGTGGCTTGTGCTGGATGCACCGGCTCTGACACCCATTGATGGTGGGAGGCTGGTCGCATCGCCGTCATTGGGAACAGTTGAATCATCTCGTCCTTACTCAACCAGCCGCACTGGCGAAACACTCGAATGAACTCACGTGGATGGAAATGCCAGTGGCGGGCGGGGATGCCGAGGGCAGCCTCCTCCCAGAAACACAGTGCTTCGGCATGTGCATTAAAGCGGGGAAAGTCTTCCGGTTTTAGGTAGGGCCCCGCCATGCGGTCAGTGCCGCGCGGGATCTCTTTAGTCAGCCATTGCCAGCGCGCAGCGACGGTGGCCTTTTCCCATTCGGTGGGAAATTTGCAGATGGTTCGCGCGAGTCGAGTTTGCACTTCCGCACTACCAGCTTTTGCCAACGCCTTTGCGTGACGTGACGTCGCATCACCCGCGGCGTCTTCACCCTGTAGCATCAGACCGATCAACGTATTGGAATCGCAGCGGCTGTCGTTGTTGGCATCGTCGTCGATAAGGTGCCAACCACAGGCGTCCAAGAAGTCGGCGTCACTGAAGGCATGCACCCCCGCAGCGTGCAAGTTCACCCAGCCTTGGCCATCTGGGTGGGCGATCTGTTGCCAATTGGTCAGACCCGCAGAGTCACCCAATGGATCAATCACCCGGCCAAATCTTAACAGTTCGTAGATATCGCGGCCTATCGCGCCTTGGCTCTTGGCGAGCGTGCTTGCTTTATCAAACAGTGCGGCGTCGGCTACTGCTGGAGTACCACCAACCATCTGTCCACTCAATGTGCGCGTGGTGTAACGGTTCCGGATGCGGCTTAGGCTGACGCCAACTATCAGTGCGTCGCTACTCGACCACGCCGGTGCAGTTACCGGTGTGGCTTCGGCCCAGAAGCCAATGCGCTCGGATGGCATAGGTATGCTGTCATAAAATGGTGTGCCTCCCGGTAGGCGCAGATACACGTCACCGAACAGGCTCGCGGTGCGGCCATTCTTGCTGGTGTCGAGTGCCCCTGATGCACGCCCGACCAAGGCGCCCTGATTGGCGTCATTGCAGATGAGCTCGAAATGAATCCGCGCGCTCTTGCCATAGATACTGCCGGCCTCGCCGAGCTCGTCCTTGCGCCAGATCTTTTCGCCCTGTTTGATGCTGGAAGCAATACGTTTTAGATGCAACGTGATCGAGAAGAAGCAAACGGCGACGCCTTCGCCGATCTCAGTCTCGTGCCGAATGACCACGCAGCCGTCGTCGGTCCAGCCACTGCCATAGCCCAACGGGTGTTTGTCGATATCGGCCTGCGACGACGGCATCGCCGTGGGCTTACGCACATACACCACAGTGCCGTCTGCGATAGCGCAAGCTGGAAGGCGTTTCTGTCCATCCCGTGGCGCTTCGAGATGGACACCACCGTGCCACGACAGATCGGCACCAAGCGGAAACGCGCCATCGCCTAGGCTGCCCACGTTCATGGCTTGGGTCAGCCATGCGTCATCTGGGCTACTAGCGCTATGTTGCGGCAAAAACGGGGGGCTGATAATCATGGTGTGTCCTTACACCGAGCGCGGATAGTCTGATTTGATTTGGGCGAGTCCTCGCGGTAACAGCTCTAGCTCCGCCGCTTGCCCCTCACCTCCCAGCCAATTATGTGTCCCGCTCTTAACCCTGAAATTCCCCGGACAAGCAATGGTGATGCTCTGACCATCTAACGTGACCTGGCTTTGCCCCGCTTGCAGGACGATCTTGTTTTTAGCCAGCACATCGATGCGATCGGTCGTGCTGGTGACGGTGACGCTTTGGTCGGCGAGGATTTCCATCGCATCGGTGTGGGCTTCGATGCTGATGGGGCCGTGGTTGGCGATGACTTTGGCGCCGCCCTCCGCCGTGTACAGGCTGGCGGCGTCGCCACTGACGGCGGCGATGGTGGCGCCGGCGGCTAGGTGGGTGTCGTGTTGGCTGGTGAGGTGCTGGTGTTCACCGGCGAAGCTAACCGCACTCTTTGGCGTGGTGAGCGCGATGCTTTCGGGCGACTCCATCACCACGAAGGGTTGTGCGAAGCGCTCGACAGGGTCGCCGCCGCTGCGCTGGCTGCCTGCGGGTTTGGTCGCGGGCTGCCCGTTGACGGGGCCGGTGTATTTGCCGTCTTGTTGGGCGTCGATGAGCGGGTGCAGATCGGTTTGTGCAGAGTTCGCGCTGAGACTGCCGGCTTTGGCTTGGGTTGCTGCGCTGTCTAGCCGTTTAGCGGCGTCGATGGCGCCTTTCAGCTGACCGCTGGCTTCGGCCACATCCATGGTGGTGGATTGGCCGTTTTGGCGGGCGCTGGCAGATAGCAGCAAGCCTTCGCCGGCGCGCACGATGGCCCAGCCTTCGGTGAGCATTTCAAAGCCTTCGCCGCGATAGCTGCCGCGTGAAGCGCCGGTCTGCTCTATCAAGTAGCCGACGTTGAGTTGGCTGTTGGCGAGGGTGTTGTGCAAACCCTGACGAAGCTGGCCACTGGCGTCATCCAGCACCCAGCGGCTGCCGGGCTGGCCGTCTAGCGTTTGCGTTTGCACACCGCTGAGGGTGCCGGGGTGATTGGCACTACTGCCTTCGCCGGCGGCGAACGGCGGATTGGCTTGACCGTTGTAGATCTGGCCGATAACGACGGGTGCATCAATGTCGCCGTGGCTGTATTCCACCAGCACTTCATTGCCTAGGCGTGGCACGAAGCTGTGGCCGTGATTGGCGCCAGCGGCGCCTTCGGCGACGCGCACCCAGGTGCCGGTATGTTCGTCACCGGGTGCGTGGCCTTCCGGATGATGGCTGCTCGCTGCATCGGTGAGGCCACCGGATAACGGCGCACTGCCGCGCTGCCACGGGAATTGCACGCGCACTTGATGATCGCGATGGCCAGTAAGCGCGCTACCGGCCACACCGACCACAATGGCGCTTTGCACACCGGGCGCGGTGGGGCGCCGGCGATACGCCGGGGCGATGGGCGTGGCGGCGGGGACGGCATGAAAGCGATTGCGATAGGTGCCTTTTTCCAACGCCACTTCGCCGCGTAGCTGGGCTAGCTGGGGGCCAAGGTTGTTGGTGGCGATATGGTCAACGGCGAGGGGAATGAAGGTGGTGCCGGACAAGGTGGCGTGATTGAGCAGTGTGTAGCACTTGCCGGCTTCCAGCGTGCGCACGGCGCCGTCGCCATCGTAGGTGTGTGCGGCCAGACACAGCGCATCCAGCCGCTGCGTCGCGTAGCGCTGGGCTTGTTCGGTGGTGTCGAAGCGGTGCGCGCGATCGGCGTCGAAGACTTCCAAAATAGGTAGCGTTGGCGCGCCTTCGATCGGCTCGGCCTGGGCGCTGCCGGCAATGCTGACCACTTCGCTCGGCTTCCAGCTGGCGGCGGTGACGGTGTTGGGGGTGACGTGCCAGCCTTCGCTAAAGCCGCTGATGGCGTCGTCCGCTTCGGTCGCATCAATGCGATGGAAGCGAATGCTGGCGGGCGAGCCGGTTGGTAAGGCGGCTTGGCTATCGAAGATCAGCAGGGTATGGCCGGCTGCGTCGGCGGCTACTTCGCCTTGATCGTGCTCGAAGCGATAGGACAGACCTTCTTCGGCGAGCAGGCGCAGCACGAAATCAAAGTCGCTCTCGCGGTATTGCGTGCAGAGTGGGCGCTGGCGCAGCGTCGTGCTGACGTCGGTGCGGAACTGCACTTCGGGGTAATCAGCCAGCACTTGCTCAACAACTTCTAGCGCAGTTTTGTCGGTGAAGATCAGGCAGTTTCGGCGTAGCCGCAAAAAGGCCAAGCTGGATTCCAGTTCCAGACGATAACGTGCCATGCCGCCGTCGGCACCGCGTGCGGAAGCGCGGGTGATGTAAGCATGCCAATAGCGTCGACCGCCGGTGGCGGTTGCCACGCCTATGCGTATGGCGGTCCCGGGTAATGTCGTGAGATCAATAAATGCCGAAGCCGACACGCAATCGACGGTGAAGCGAAAGCTGTCATTGACCGCTTCGTGGCCTTCCAAGCGCTCGACAATCAGGCCACTGACGGCCTCACCATCCAGCGTAATGAATCGCGTCCCTTGCGACAGTAGCCCGAGCCACGCCGAAACATCCATTGCGTCCATGAACGTACTTACTCCTTTGCGCCATCGGTTCGGCAAGACCACTCGCTTATGGACGCCTCGCGGCACCCATTCGCTTAGAAAGCTATCAGCTAAGTAGAATACTGCGGCTATTCTCCGCCTTGCGGCGCGAGTCTACGAATCAGAGAACCCTGACACGCTTTGACGGCGATCGGACAAAAAATAGGCGAAAAACAGCTAGCTTCTAGCTGTCGCAGATCATCGCCAGCCGATTCGGACAGCGCACCAGCTACTCCGGGTCAGCGCTCGACGAGCTCGCACTCAGCGCTTGCCGCAACGTGCGCAGTAGCGTGTGAGTGGTGACCGGTTTGTTCACTATGTACAGGTGTTCCAACGCTGGTAACTCGTGCAAATCCGGCGGCGCGTCGGGGCGCGCCAGCAAGACCACGGCGCCGTGATAACCGTGCTCTAGCAACGCGGCCAGCGTGCGTACACCGGTAAACAAATTCATGTCCGCATCCATCACCACCAAGTCGGGCAGACCGCACGCTTCAATCCACTGCAGCGCGGCGGTACCGCTTTGGCTGGCGTGAGCCTGATAGCTGTAGCCATCCAGCGTGTCGACCAGCAGCGACAATTGGGCGGCCTCTTCCACCACGACCAACACGGTTTCGGCCGCGCCTTCCAACGTGTTTTGATCCTCCATCTCGTCGCCTTCGGCGACCAGCGCTTCTAGCGGAATGTACAGATCGAAACGGGTGCCGCGCCCCGGTACGCTATCCACTCGCATCACACCACCGTGGCTACTGACAATACGTTTGCACGACAACAACCCCAAGCCGGTGCCGGTTTTCTTGGTGGTGAAAAATGGCTGGAACAGGTGCGAGAGTGTGTCTGGGCTCATCCCCGGACCACTATCAATCACGCTAATACGCAGATAACGGCCTAATCGCGGCTGCTCCTCCGCCAGGAAAAAGTTCGCCGGTAATTCCTCCTGCGTCGTTTCGATGCGCAGGTTACCGCCATCAGGCATCGCCTGAATCGCGTTCAAGCACAAATTCAGCAGGCACTGCTGCAGCTCGGTGTGGTTGCCTTCAAACGACAGTTCGGGGTCACCGATGGCCAGTTCCATCTTCACCGTACGCGGCACGCTGCCTTGCATAAGCAAATCGAATGCGCTGAACAAAGCGCCCAAACGCACCTGCTCGGCACGCCGCGCGCCACGCGCAAAGGACAACATTGACTGCACCATGTCCAAACCACGCTTGCCACAATCGCGCACCAATTTTCCCAGTCTCGCTAAACGCGGATCGTCCTGGTAATCCTGCAAGCTGTCGCCAGCCAGCAACAACGGCTGCAGCAGGTTGCGCAAGTCATGGCTGAGGCCACCGGCCAGCATGGCCAAACTTTCAAAACGTTGCGAGCGCACCAATTCAGCTTCGGCCAAACGACTCGCACGGCGCGCTTCTGCTTCACCTAATGCGCGGCGCACCGCGCTAGCCAGCCGCGCCGGGTTTTGTTTAAGAATGTAATCGGTGGCGCCGTTGCGTAGCGCGACAATCGCTGCTTCCTCACCAATCGTGGCGGAAACGAAGATAAACGGTAGGTCTTGATCCTTCTCTCGCAGCAGCTTCAGTGCGTGCTGGCCGGAAAAGCCCGGCATGCTGAGGTCAGACAACACAATGTCCGGCTTGAAATCGCGCAAGGCGTCAAGGAAGCGGGCCTCGTCGTCAACCAGGCAGGCCTCATGCTCAATGTCATCACGCTCAAGCTCCGCCAACGCCAACTCCGCATCGAGCGGGTTGTCTTCAACCAGCAACACGCGAACTACCGGTAAAGATCGCACAGGTTGATTTGACATGGAGCCTCGTAATTATCCCAGACAGCGTTTAACGCCAACGTACGGCGCGACCAACGCCGCTCCGCACGTATGCCTCACTTCAATTACTGCTTCAAGCCCCTTCTGGCGATTGGTTTAACACCGCCCAGAATTGCCCCAACGTGCGCACCGCATCAAAGAACTGATCGACATCGACCGGCTTGATCACATAAGCATTGGCACCAAGGTCCCAACTGCGCGCCAAGTCACTCTCTTCCCGCGATGAAGACAAAATTACCACAGGGATCCGCCGGAAACGCTCGTCTTCACGCATCCGCGTGAGAACGTCCAAGCCATTCATGCGCGGCATCTTGATATCCAGCAACACGACGGCAGGGTCACCCGTTTCCCGCGTAGACCACTCGCCACGGCAATACAGATAATCCAGACACTCCACACCGTCTTCGACATGGACCACCGGGTTGGCCAGATGCGCCTCACCCAGCGCGTCCATCGCCATTTCGGCATCAGCCATGCTGTCTTCGACCAGCAAAATAGTACGTAATTCACGCTTGTTCATCGAAACATCTCAATTATGTGCCCCAGCCACGTCGGTAGCCGGTAGCGAAAAATGAAACTGTGCGCCCTTACCTACTTCAGCCTCGGCCCACGTGCGACCACCGTGGCGAGTCACAATTCGCCGCACATTGGCCAACCCAATGCCGTTGCCGGGGAAGTCCGAAGCATGGTGCAAGCGCTGA
Organism: Rhodanobacter sp.; assembly: GCA_039924175.1. Lineage (GTDB taxonomy): Bacteria > Pseudomonadota > Gammaproteobacteria > Xanthomonadales > Rhodanobacteraceae > Rhodanobacter. The sequence goes on along the minus strand of JBDTBF010000130.1, from coordinate 47,031 downwards.
AAAACGCCAAACAACTTTCCCGCATATTGCATGTCGAACCCGGCGCCATTGTCGGCCACGGTGAATTCATAATCACCGCGTTCGCCCTGCTTTACGGTGACTTCAATACGGGCAATTTCACAATGACCGGTATATTTCACGGCATTACCAAGCAGGTTCTGCCACACCGTACGCAACATGTTTTCATCGCCAACGACCATCGGCAACGGGTCAATTTTCCACACTATTTGCCGACCTTGCGCCTCCGTCTCCGCCAGTGCTTTGGCTTGCTCAACTAACGATTGCAGATCAATCGCCTGCAAGCGCAGTACGCCACGACCCAAGCGGGAAAACACCAGCAAATCATCAATCAGCAACGCCATACGTTGCGCCGAACTGGAGATCACGTCCAAATAATGGACCGTCTTATCGTCCAGCCCTTCCCCCAGATGCTGCTCCAACTTACGTGAAAACCCCGCGATATGGCGCAGTGGCGCACGTAAGTCATGCGACACCGAATAGCTAAATGCTTCCAGCTCGCGGTTAACGTCAGAAATTTGCGCTACTTTTCCCTCAAGTTGGCGATTGAGTTTGTGCACTTCCTGCTCGGCCAGAGCGCGCGCCGTAATGTCGCTAACCGTCAGTAACAACGCGGCCGCATCGGTGTCGCGTTGCTGCAAACGCCGAGCATTGATCATCACATGCCGATCAACGCCATCGACAGTGCGTTGGATCATGTCGAAATCCCACAGTTCACGATCGCGCAACAACACGTCACTCAAACGTTGCTGCAAGGTGGCATCACTCCACGCACCGTCGCCGATCTGTACCAGCGATTTGGAGCTGTCCCGCTCGCTCAGCCCGTACAGTTCGCTGAACGCATTGTTCACTAACAAGCTGTTCAAGTTCTCATCAAACAAGCCGACCGGTTCGCGCACGGCGCGCAAGATCAACTGCGCACGCTGTGCCGCGCGCTGCTCACGTGACTCGGCAATCTGCCGTCGCCCAATCTGCCGCTCGGACATAACCACAATTAACGCCAGCAACAACAACTGCGCCAGCGCCGTAACAGCCAGCACCGCTTGACCGTTAAATGCCTGATGGGAAGCAAGCATTTCGCGCTTGGCAAGCAACTGTTCTTCGTTGTGCACGAGTTGGGCAATATGCGAGTTCAGTGCAAACAAGTCATCGGCGTCACGCAACGACTGCCGCGCAGCGCTGGTGTCGCCGCTCTGCATCCGTACACGCGCCTGATTCATCAACGTGATGCGCCCATTGGCGCTACTTTCCAGTGCGCCGACCAAAATCTGCTGAGCCGGGTTATCTATGGTCAATGCCCGCAACCGCGACAACAACGGCGGTACCTCAGCCGCGGCACGAGCAGCACGAACACGGATCCGTGCGTTGTCGTCACCAACCATCTGCCGATACACCGCCGCTTCGCTGTCGTGCAAAACATAGGCAAGTTGAAACGTCACCGATTTCACTTCGGTGGAATGCGTTACCCAACTGGCGGCCGCCTGCGTGTCCCGTGAACTGCTCAGCGTCACGAAATAAGGTAGCGCGACAATAGCCAGTACCGCCGCCAACAAGCCGGCGGTGCGCCACCGAAAAACGCCTCGAATCTTCATATAGCTTGCAACACGGTGCGCGCTCCCTAAGGTTTTTCGCATTCTGGCATGTTTCCACCGACCCACTAGATCGGCGCCACACCCTTCAAGGCCGCCCAGTTACTTAAATCTCATGACGAGGGTAGCGCGGCAACGCGCCGCCCCAGCATGACCAGTGGCACGAGAAGCCGACCAATGAAGCGTGGGACGATGGTCCATTATGGCAAGTGATCATCCATCCGCACCCGTTCGTGGGATCCAGCGCAAGATCTCGGCAGCACCACGCTAGCCCAGCAGCCCATCAGCCCGGCGGCGTGCCCTCCCCTCACTCATTGACGCGATTTGTTGCGCGCCACGGCTCCTCAAGGATCCTATGAAACCATCCACCGTTCGCCCACTCATTGCTAGTTTGGCCTTGTTATTAGCCGCTAGCAGCGCAGCGGCCGCCTCTGCCACGGCGACGTTCAATCCACAGCAAACTTTTGCGCCCTTTCAATACCCGCAGCCAGCAACCGCCTACCGCTCGGCCAACGGCCAGCCCGGCCCGGCCTTCTGGCAGAACCGCGCGGACTACAAAATCAAAGCGACGCTGAACCCGGCCACGCGCGAACTCAGCGGTAGTGAGGTCATCAGCTACACCAACCACAGCCCGGATACGCTTGATGTGCTGTGGTTGCAGCTGGATCAAAATCGCTATCTGAAAGACGCCCGCGGCGCGTTCACCCAGGGCAAGTTTCCCACCGAGTTCACCAGCGGCGACCACGTGGAGTCGGTGCAAGTAGAAGACGCCGCCGGCCACTTGCAGGACGCGACGTGGATCGTGTCCGACACGCGCATGCAAATTCGTCTACCTAGTGCGCTGAAAGGAAACGGTGGCCAATTGCGCCTGCACATTCGCTGGCATTACACCGTGCCAGGCGAATTTGGTGGCCGTACCGACGTCAACGCCAGCAAAAACGGTGACATCTTTGAAATAGCACAGTGGTATCCGCGCCTGTGTGTTTACGATGACCTGCGTGGCTGGGACACCGCACCGTATCTCAACAGCGAGTTCTATCTGGAATACGGCAACTTCGATTACGCCATCACCGTCCCAGCCGACATGTTGGTGGTCGGCTCCGGTGAGCTGTTAAACCCGGCCGAAGTATTGACCAAGACGCAACTCCAACGTCTGGAGCAGGCGCGGCACAGCGACGCCACGGTGATGATCCGCAGCCCGGCTGAAGTTACCGAGCCGTCCAGTCGCCCCAAGCAGAGTGGCACGCTGACTTGGCACTTCCGCATGAACAACACCCGCGACGTGGCGTTTGGCGCGTCCAAGGCTTACGTGTGGGATGCGGCGCGCATCAATCTTCCGCATGGCAAGACCGCGCTAGCCATGTCCGCTTACCCGGTGGAAAGTGCGGGTACGCCAGCGTGGGGACGCGCCACTGAGTTCCTGAAAAGTTCGGTCGAATATTTCTCCAAGCAGTGGTACCCGTACCCATGGCCGGTTGCCATCAACGAGGCCGGCACCGCGGGAGGTATGGAATACCCGGGTATCACGTTTGACTCCAAACGCGCCAAAGGCAAGGGCTTGCAGGGGCTAATCGCCCACGAAATCGGCCACAGCTGGTTTCCCATGATCGTCGGTAGCGACGAGCGTCGCGACGCCTGGATGGACGAAGGCTTCAACACCTTCATTGACGTATACGAAGCCGATGAGTTCAACCACGGCGAATTCGCTCCCAAGCGCGATAGCGAATATGCCCCCGGTGGCGGCAACCCGGCAGACGAGATGGCACGCATTCTTGCCGATCAGAACGCGCCAACGCTGATGATGGGCGCCGACATGGTGCCGGAAAAATATCGCCACCCGATCACCTACTTCAAAGGCGCCTTCGGACTGGTACTGCTGCGCGAGCAAATCATCGGCCCGGCTCGCTTCGATCCAGCCTTCCGCCATTACATCGCTACCTGGGCCTACAAACACCCCAGCCCATCGGACTTTTTCCGCTTTATGGAAAGCGAAACCGGTGAAGACCTCGGCTGGTTCTGGCGCGGCTGGTACGAACACCAATGGCAGCTGGACTTGGCCGTACAAAAAGTCGCCTATACCGATGGCGACTATCGCAAAGGCGCCGACGTCACCGTGGCCAACCTCGATAAGCTCGTACTACCCGCCACGCTGGAAGTGACTTACACCGACGGTAGCAAACAGGATGTGCGCATCCCATGGGAAACGTGGCAGCAACATCACAGCTATGTCGTGCATGTGGACGGCACCCAGAAAATCACCACCGCCAGCATCGACCCGAAGCATGCGTTACCCGATGCAGATCGCAGCAATAACAGCGTGACCATGCCGTAATTCAACACGAGTCGCGGACACCGTACTGCAACGCCTGCACGGTGCAGCCGCTTTCAGCGATAACGGGGACGACACATCCGCGTCAGTACCATGCGTTTCCCCCTATTCGAACCTGCAGGATTCTCCATGACCATTAAAGCCTACGGAGCCGTGGCTGCCACTAAGCCGCTCGAGTCCATGACCATCGAGCGCCGCGCGCTTGGTGTCCATGACGTAGAGATTGATATCGCCTACTGCGGCGTCTGCCATTCCGACTTACATACCGTGCGCTCGCAGTGGGGCGGCACGCTATACCCGTGTGTGCCCGGTCACGAAATTGTCGGCCATGTCAGCGCCACCGGCAGCGGCGTCACACGTTTCAAGGTCGGCGACACGGTAGGTGTTGGCTGCATGGTAGACAGCTGCCAGCACTGCGCGTCGTGCGAGGAAGGGCTGGAGCAGTACTGTGACAATGGCTTCGTTGGAACCTACAACGGCCATACCGCGGATGCGCCCGGGCATACGCTTGGCGGCTATTCACAACAGATCGTCGTCAGCGACAAATTCGTGTTGAATATTCACCATCCCGAGCAGCAGCTCGCAGCGGTCGCGCCGCTACTTTGCGCGGGCATCACGACTTACTCGCCGCTACGGCATTGGAACGCCGGTCCAGGCAAGAAAGTAGGCATCGTCGGTATTGGCGGCCTCGGTCATGTCGGCGTTAAAATTGCCCACGCGATGGGCGCGCACACCGTTGCCTTCACTACTTCGGAAAGCAAACGGCAGGACGGGATAAATCTGGGCGCGGATGAAGTCGTGATATCACGCAACACCGAAGAAATGAAGAAACATGCAGGTACGTTCGACCTGATCATCAACACCGTCGCGGTAAGTCACAACCTGGACGCTTACACCAGCTTGCTCAAGCGAGACGGCACGTTGGTACTGATCGGCGTGCCAGAGCACGCGCACCCGTCGCCCAGCGTCGGCAACCTGATCTTCCACCGCGCCGCCATTGCGGGCTCGCTGATCGGTGGCATTGCCGAAACCCAAGAGATGCTGGATTTTTGTGCAGAGAAAGGTCTCGTCGCCGACATCGAAATGATCCCGGTGCAGGACATCGACAAGGCCTACGAGCGCATGCTGAAGAGCGACGTCAAGTACCGCTTTGTTATCGACAGTGCATCGTTGGCCAAGTAAGAACGCGATGACGCAACATGAAGTCGTGACTCCTGCGGGACATGACAAAGAAAGTCGGTAGATGAAAAAGCCCTTGATCGCTCAAGGGCTTTTCTTTGATACGCGAAAACTTAGACTCCGCGCATTCCGCAGAATCGACCTTTCTGGCTGAGAAGATCAGCCAATTTTCGCCAAGATTGCAGATCAAAATTCAGCGTTGCAAGTTGCTGCAGGAAGAATGAAACGTGCCACACGTTTTCTGTTGGTCGGCCAAAAACGTAACAAATTCTGTGTGGCAAAAGAGCTAATTCACGCGCCCCCTTTACGCGAAAAATCAGCGCTGTACTTTTTTTTGAAAATTGCTTCTTGGCGCCCCATCTGCCAGCCCTCACCGCCTGCATCTAAAGTGTCGTGCGACTCAATTATGAGAGAGGCATTCGTCGCGACTGCATGGCTCCGAAGCGTGCAGTTCACTGCGTCGTCATGCAACGAGGGCTATTCCACACGCTGAATCGGATTGCATAACGACCCTACTGGCGTAACTTCGCGCCCTTCACCCGTGTGCAGCATTTCGCTCTATTTGGGGAACCGGGATGAATGAAGCAGCACTGCCTGTCGAGCCAGACACCAACCCACTCTCCCCGTGGTGGATTCGCTCGATCCTGATCGTGCTGGTGTTCGGCCTGACCATGCTGGGCGTAATGACCGCCATGGGCTACCGCAATGCGCCGCCGATTCCCGGCAAGATCGTCGACGCCAAAGGTCAGACCCTGTTCACCGGTGCCGACATCAATGCCGGCCAAGCCGTGTTCCTCAAATACGGCCTAATGGACAACGGCTCGATCTGGGGCCACGGCGCCTACATCGGCCCGGACTACTCAGCCGAAGCCTTGCACCACATGGGTTTGGATACCGCCGATGCGCTGGCGCAACAGCAGTACGGCAAGCCGACTGCCCAGCTCGACGCGCAGCAACAGGCAGGCATCCACGGGCAAGTCGGTGTGCTGCTGAAAACCAATCGCTACGATGCCGCCACCGATACGCTGCACCTCACGTCGCCGGAAACGCTGTCTTGGAATCGGCAAATCGTGCATTGGACTGACTATTTCAAGAACCCCGTAACCGACGGCGGCCTCAAGCCCAATTTGATTTCCGATCCGGCAGAGTTGCGACAGTTCACCGCGTTCGTCACTTGGGCCGCGTGGGCGTCGGAAGCTGACCGCCCCGGCTTCGACTATTCCTACACCAACAATTTTCCGTATGAGCCGCTGGTCGGCAATACGCCGATCGCCGGTGCCTATCTGTGGAGCACCTTGAGTCTGCTGGTGTTGCTTGCCGGTATTGCAGCCGTATTACTGATCTTCGGCAAGTACGACAACCTCGGCTGGATTTCGCATGGCCACACGCTGCCGCCTCGCATCCTCCCGGGCCAGGCCAGCCCGGGACAGCGTGCGCTGGTGAAGTTCTTCGTCGTGGTGGCATTGCTGTTTCTGTTTCAGACCTTGGTGGGCGCGGCGTTGGGCCACTACCGGGCCGAGCCGAGCGGCTTCTATGGCATCCCACTCGAGGACATCTTCCCGAGCAACCTGATGCGTACCTGGCATCTGCAGAGCGCGGTCTTCTGGATCGCCACCTCGTTTGTCGCCGCAGCGCTGTTTCTGGGACGTACGCTGCGTCGACCGGACGACGAACCACGCGGGCTGGCGACGTGGACGCATCTGCTGTTTGGTGCCTTCGTGGCCGTGATCGGACTAAGCATGCTCGGTGAATGGGCCGGCATGTCCCAACTGCTCGGCAAATGGTGGTTCTGGTTTGGCGACCAAGGCTGGGAATACCTGGAAATCGGCCGCTTCTGGCAGTACCTGCTCGTGCTCGGTCTGCTGGCATGGTTTGCGCTGCTGTATTGGGTGGCACGGCCGAGCAAGGTGGCCAATATAAACGTGCGCCCGATCGCGCGGATGTTCCTGTGGGCGTCGCTGGCGATTCCGGTGTTCTATACCCCAGCGCTGTTCTATGGCGCGACCACCAACCTTACGGTGGTGGAGACTTGGCGCTTCTGGATCATTCACCTGTGGACGGAGGGCTTCTTCGAGTTCTTCGCCACCACCGTGGTCGCGCTGATCTTGTACCAGTTGGGCTTGGCGCATCGCAACGTTGCCCTGCGCGTGATCTACCTAGATGGAATTCTGGTTTTTCTGGGCGGCATCATCGGCACCGGCCACCACTGGTATTTCGAGGGCCACAACACGTTCAACATGGCCATGTCGGGAATGTTCTCGGTGCTGGAAGTGGTGCCGTTGACCTTGCTGACGCTCGATGCATGGGGCTTCGTCAAGGCGACCAAGGGTAAGGTGGAAATCGATGGCGTTGAGCGACGCATGCCGCACAAGTGGACGTTCTACTTCCTGATGGCGGTTGGTTTCTGGAACTTCGTCGGCGCCGGTATGTTCGGCTTCCTGATCAATCTGCCGATCGTCAGCTACTACGAAACCGGTACTCTGTTGACCCCCAACCATGCGCACACGGCATTGATGGGTGTGTTCGGTATGCTAGGCCTCGCGCTGATGACGTTTGTACTACGCCAAACATCGAGCGAAGAACGCTGGCCTGGCATCGAGAAGTACATCAAGGTTGCATTTTGGGGGACAAACATCGGGCTCGCGATGATGGTCGTGTTTAGCTTATTTCCGAATGGGGTACTGCAACTACTCGATGTCATCGAACACGGCTACTGGCACGCGCGCAGCTTTGATTACTTGAATATGGAACGCACGCGCATCCTCGAATGGATGCGTATGCCGGGCGATCTAGTGTTCATCGTCTTCGGCTCAATTCCGCTGGTGATTGCCACGTTCAAGGGCTGGCTGGGGATGCGTGCCGACGCACGAGCCGGACGTTAGGCAAACGGCGGGCATGAAAAGCCCGCGCCGATAACCATCGACGCGGGTCCGAAACGGGCCGATCATTTTCATTTGCAGCCGCAGCTGCTTCGCGAGGCTTCGCTGCGCGTTCACTTGCGGCATAGCCACAACCGGACGGCAATCTGTTCGACAGTCTGTCGATAGCCGGGTCATCAGCATTGTCACCGGTCGCACCCGCTGTCTACTGCCCGGCACCGAATTCCCGGTAAGAGCTGGCTCATCGAGGCGTAGCGCCGAAAGCCCGTGTCTCAGCGGTAACTGCTCTGAGCAGGCCGGTCATTGCAGGAAGTGAGGCGTGGCTGTCGTGGGTCGAAGCAGGAAGACGATTTAGATTGCCACCCACTTTCGTGACGCAGCACCTAGAGCAGCAAGAAGGCAACGAAAAAGCCCCTGATTTCTCAGGGGCTCATGTAGCCAAACCAACTAACGAAGTCCTAGGTATTTCCTAGAACGGAATCTCGTCATCGGCAAAACCATTGTCAGCCGGAGCCGATGGCGCTGCCGGGCGCGACTGATTACTTTGGCGATCGTCACCACCGCGCGACTGACCCGCACCCGCCGGACGCTCGCGATAGCCGCCGCCTGACTCACCACCGGCGCCGCCACCACCGCCACCCAACATTTGCATGTTGTTGGCGATAATTTCGGTGCTGTATTTTTCGACGCCAGCCTTGTCGGTGTATTTGCTGCTGCGGATCGAGCCTTCGATATAGACCTGCTGGCCCTTTTTCAGGTACTCGTTAGCGATTTCGCCGAGCTTGCCAAACAACACCACACGATGCCACTCGGTGTGATCCTGCTTATCGCCGCTCTGCTTGTCGGTACGCTGCTCGGTGGTGGCCAGGCTCACGTTGGTAATCGCCATGCCGGCTGTCGTGTAGCGCGTTACCGGGTCAGCACCAAGGTTGCCGATCAGAATGACTTTGTTGACGCCACGTGCCATGGGATGTCCTCGTTGGGCCGATCGCAGATCGGGAATAGTTGCGACCGGGAGTGGTGGCTTAGGCTGACTATCATAACCGCGCAACCAGTCGAGTTCACACCCCGAGAGCCCCGCTTAACTGTAGGTATTCAGCGATGGCGCCTGCCGCACGGATACGCCGCGGCAGTTGCAGGTGACTACGGCTTGACGACAGCCTTGATGAAAGAACCGCTATGCGGCCCGGCTCAGCCGACGACAGCCTGATCGGCGGCAATCACCCGCGAGCGGCCCCACAGTAGTAGTGGCAGCCACAGCAGCAACAGTGCTGCGGCCGCCGCAAAGACCCCGGAGGTACTGATTCGCTGCAGCATCACGCCACCAAGCACGCCGCCAACGCCGGCGCCCAGAAACTGGCTGGTGGCATAGGCGCCGAGCGAGGCGCCACGCAGGTGCGCAGGCGCCAGCCGCGATACTAGGCTGGGTAGGCTGGCCTCAAGCAGATTGAACGCGCTGAAGAACACAATCGCCGACAGCCACAGCAGCAGATGGCCGTGCCCGGCGGCGCTGAATCCCCACAAAGCCAGCCCCAGACCCACGGCGCAGGTCACCACCAAACGCATACTGCCAGCCACCGAGGTGACCCTTCGCAACACGCCACCCATGACCACCACGGAGATCAGCATTACCGGCAGGTAGAGTTTCCACTGGCTGCCAAGCGCGATGCCGGCGTCTTTGCTCAACATCAGCGGCAACGCCACAAACGCCGCCGTCAGCATCGTGTGCATCATAAACACCGATACGTTCAGCACCATCAGTTGCGGACTCACCAACATGTGCAATACCGAGCCAGGTCGTGCCGTCGCCGGGGCGCGATGAGCGCCAGTTTTAGGCACCAGCACCCACAACAGCACGATGGCCAACACGGCCAGCACGGCGGTTAGCTCGAACAAGCCGCGCAAGCCGTCGATCTTAGCCAGTGGCGCGCTGAGAATGACCGCCAGCAAGAAGGCCATGCCGATGCTGACGCCGATGATGCCCATCACTTTGCTGCGGTTGTCGTCGCGCGAATGGTCGGCAGCCAGTGCCTGACTGGCGCCCGATACCGCACCCATACCCTGCAAAATGCGGCCAATAATGATGCCGTGGATGCCGTGCGCGTAGGCCGCCACCACACTACCGACGACGAATACCAGCAGGCCCAAGGTGATCGTCACATGCCGGCCGATTCGATCCGAAAGCAAGCCAACGGGTATCTGTAAGGCGGCCTGCGCGAATCCATACACACCAATCGCGACGCCAATGAGCAGCTTGGTGGCGCCAGGCAGCTGAAGCGCGTAGTAGGTAAACACCGGCATGATCAGGAACAGGCCGAACATACGTAGGCCGACCACGCCCGATAGCGCAAACGACGTTTTCAATTCACCTCTACTGAGTTTGCTCACCGTCGTCGGCCATTTTTATGTCTGCGCAAGCGTTCAAGTATAGGGCGTCTATACCGAACCGTTCGTGCGACACAACGCCACGAGTGTGCCGTCTACTGACGACTGACGTGATCGCCCCGCGAACGCACGCCTCAGCAAGCCTTTATAATCCGGGCTCACACCCACACGATGCCTTGCATGAGTACGCCCGCTGAACCGATCCTTGGATCCTCACACGACTTCGCCGAAGTGCGCGACCTCGCCGCCGCCGCCATGCAGCGTGTCGACGCGCTGATCCGCCAGCGCTTGTCGTCCGACGTCGTATTGATCAACCAAATTGCTGACCACATTATCGCCAGTGGCGGTAAACGACTGCGTCCGACATTGCACGTACTATCTGCGGGCGCCGCTGGTTACCGCGGCGAGCAACATATCAAGCTGGCCGCGGTGATCGAGTTCATCCACACCTCGACCTTGCTGCACGACGACGTCGTTGATGAGTCCGATCTGCGCCGCGGCCGCAAGACCGCGAATGCACTGTGGGGCAACGCCGCCAGCGTATTAGTTGGCGATTTTCTCTACTCTCGCTCGTTCCAGTTGATGGTGGAATTGGACGACATGCGCATCATGCGCATCCTCGCCGACACCACGAACACCATTGCCCAGGGTGAAGTGCTGCAGCTGCTCAATATCGGCAATGCGGATGTCAGCGAAGCGTCTTACTTGGCGGTGATTGAGCGCAAAACCGCCGTACTGTTTGCTGCCGCTACCGAGCTTGGTGGCGTGCTGGGCAAGTTGCCCGCCGCGCAAACGGATGCACTGCGTCGCTACGGCATGGAATTGGGTTACGCATTCCAGATTGCCGATGACTTGCTCGACTACGTCTCCAACCCCAATACCTTGGGCAAAAACATTGGCGCCGACTTGGCCGAAGGCAAGCCAACCCTGCCATTGATTTACGCGCTGGAAAACGCAAACCAGCAGCAGGCGCAAACGCTGCGCCACGTCATTGAACACGGCGGCGTGGATTCACTCGATGACATTATTGTTGCGATCCGTGAGTCCGGCGCCTTGGAGCGCACCAGTCAGCGTGCACAGGCACATGCGAACGCCGCCCGCGATGCACTGACGGTATTGCCTGCATCGCCCTACCGCGATGCACTTGCCGCGCTGGCTGACTACTCGGTCCAGCGCACGTTTTAAGCGGCGACGGACATCGCCGCACATTTACGGGCCGGCGATGGCAGTGAGCCAGCATCAAGGCACGAGCATCGCGGCTAAAGCCGCTCCCACAAAACCGCAGTCATGCGACGCTGTCGCATGACGCTTTTGCACGACGCTATTGAATAACGCTATTGAATAACGCTGTTGCATGACGCCGGCGTAGGAGGGGCTTTAGTCCCGATGCCCTTTGGATCTCAGCATTAGAACTAAAGCATCGCGGCTAAAGCCGCTCCTACAAGGAAGCTGTCTACAAAGTGGCTCAGGGGGTGCCGGCAAAGGCTGACTGCAGCCAGTCATGCATTAAGCGATAGCTGCGCGTGGCTGCGCGTTCGTCATAGCGGCAGCCGGGCGAGTTTTCGCCCACTTCAGTAAAGCAATGTACGGCGTGTCCAAGCACCACAAACTGCCAATCGGCCGGACTGGCGCGCATCTCGTCCATGAATTTATCGGCGTCGGGCATAGTGCCTTTATCATCGGCACCGTTCATCGCCAACACGCGTGCTTTGATATTTTTTGCCAGTGCCGGATCGTCGGTATTCAGACCGCCATGAAACGACACGACGGCGGCCAGTTCCGCGCCCGAGCGCGCCAGATCAAGTACCGCTGAACCGCCAAAGCAGAAACCAATCGCCGCAAGTTTTTTGACATCGATGGGTGCGCTTTTGGCTTGCTCGCGCAGTTGCTGCAAAGCGAAGTCCATCCGCTTGCGCAGCAACGCGCGATTGCCATACAGCGGTTTCACTGCCGCCTGAGCTTCTTCGTTATTGGTCGGCCGCACGCCGACCCCATAAACGTCGGTAAGCAGAATGACGTAGTCCTTGCCGGCAATCATTTTCGCTTTCTTGATTGCCGCATCGTTGACGCCGTACCAGTTTGGCACCATCACCAAACCCGGCCGCGCCGTTGTCGTCGCATCGTCATAGATCAGCACGCTGTGGAAGTGGGTGCCATCCTGCGTCCAGTCCACCGAATGCTGCACCATTTTTCCGTGCGCACTGAACGCCATGGCGGCAAGCGGCAACAGACTCAAAAATCGATTTATGCGCATAGTGAGAACTCCTGTTGACGACACCACGCCATCTCACACGGGATGGTGAAAACCTTGGTCGAGCCGTCACTATTGCGGCGACGTTGTCAGACGAATTATCGTCCGGCAGCATGCTCCGCAATGCGACGTTTCAGCGGCGCGCAGCGATCAAGTAAATGGATACCCAAACCGCGTGCAGCCGTCACTACCGAAGACTGCGCTCCATAGATACGCGCCAACGCATCAAAGCTCAGCGCGTCTAGCGTGTCAGCGCTTCGCCGGCGGCGGGCGTAACGTCGCAACACCGCCGACGCGCCAAGATCACGACCGGCAGTGCGCGCTGCAAGCAAGGTATCGCGCAGCTCGGCAACATCGCGCAGACCAAGATTCACGCCCTGCCCGGCTAGCGGATGCACGACATGGGCTGCATCACCAAGCAGCACCAAACGCTCTGCTTGATAGGAACGCGCTAGCTGCAAGTGCAGCGGGAAGGCCGCACGTGACGTCGTAGCGGTGATGCGCCCCAGGCGGAAGTCACTGGCCATCCCTAGTTCATCAAGAAACGCCGCGTCATCGAGTGCCAATACTCGCTGCGCCTCATCTTCCGGCAGTGACCAAACCAGTGAGCTGCGACCATCCGCCAACGGCAATAACGCTAGCGGGCCGCTGGGCAAGAATCGCTGCCACGCCGTCGCAGCATGCGGTCGCTCGGTACTTACGTGGGCTACTACCGCACGCTGCGCATAACCTCGACCACGCGTCGTGATACCGGCCAATTTTCGCAGCGGTGAGGCGGCGCCGTCAGCCGCGACCAACAGCTTGGCCGATAGCGCCTCACCATTTGCCAGTTCCAACTGAACTCGATCACTCCGTACGTTGAAACCGCGCACTTCGGCTGGGCACAAACGCTGTACACCAGCGTCTTGTAGTGCTTGCCACAACGTCCATTGCACCAGGCGATTTTCGACAATCGCACCCAACCAGCGCTGTCCATCACGTGCTGCGTCAAACGAAATGGCCGCTCCACTCTGCGCATCCCACACATGCATATGTGCGTACGGGCTTACGCGCGCGCCGCGAATAGATGCCCACACCCCAAGCTCTTCGAGCAGCGATATCGACGACGGTGCCAAGCCGACGACGCGTAGATCCACCTCGCCTGTGGCACGCCAAGGCGTCGGCTCGCGCGCCTCTAACAACGCTACGCTGAAGCCCGCTTGCGCCAGCGCCAAAGCGGCAGCGGCACCGGCCATGCCAGCGCCAACAACAGCGACGTCCAAGGCTGGGGGACGTCGACGGGTTGCCCCATCTGCTGGCAATACGCTCATCGCCACGTCTCCAATTGCGCCAACGGTGGCTCGCCCCGAAAGCCCATGCCGTGCTGTGCCAACGCACGTCGCAAGGGTGGCAACCGATCACACGCCAGCAAGGCCAGCGAGCGCAGCGGCGCCAGCGCTGGCTGCTCTAGGCAGGCCAATTGCACTAGGCCGTGACTCATCGCCATGGTGCCCTCACGGTCAGGTGCACGCCGCGCGGCATAACGCGTCAGCAATTCGGCCGCGCCCGGATCGGACGCATCGGCTACCAACTCGGCCAGCGTCAGCGCATCACGCAATCCTAAGTTGAACCCTTGCGCGCCAATCGGGTGAATGGTTTGCGCCGCGTTCCCCACCAGTACGGCACGCGGGCCAATAGTCTGCTGGGCCGCAACGCGGCGGATCGCATAGGGGAAGCGCTTACCAGGCCGACTAAGCCGACCCAAGCGCCAACCAAAACGTCGTTGCGCCAGCGCAATAAAGCCGTCGTCATCTAATGCCGCCACGGCATCGGCAACATCAGCGGCCACCGTTAGCACTAAACCACAACGTCCTTGGGCCAGCGGCAGCAAAGCAATGGGCCCGCTGTCAGCAAAACGCTCGTGCGCCCGATTGGCGTGCTCGCGCTCCGCTGTCACCGTGCACACAAACAAGGTCTGCTCGTAATCGTGTCGATCGACCGCAATACCTAGCTGCGATCGCACAAACGACTCGGTGCCATCGGCACCCACTAACAGTGAGGCATCCAGACTTTGCACCCCATCGGCGGTGTTGACCCGTGCCCGCCAGCCGTTCGACAACGGCTGTAGTTGTTGCAGGGTCGCCGGCGCCAACCGCGTCAGCTGCGTGCATTCACCCAGGCGATGCAGCAGTGCCGCGCCGAGCTCGCGAGCGGGTAGTGTCCAACCCAAGGCCTCCACACCTTGGCGATCGGCATCGATTCGCGCACTGCCAAACTCGCCAGCGCGACTCACCCGAATGTGTCGGATTGGCGTCGCAAATGGCGCCGCGTGCGGCCACACGCCGATGACAGTGAGTCCATTAACGGTAGCGCGCGCCAGCGCCAAGTTGCGTTCGTCATAACTGGGCTGCGCACCGGCACGTGGCGCCGCCGTTTCCACCAAGGTTGCGGCCACACCCGCCGCATCCAGCGCAATCGCCAAACTAGCGCCCACTAAGCCGCCGCCCACAATCAAGACGCCGTGCTGACTCGCCAAGGATGATTCAGAGACATTCATGGAGCCGATAGTACCCGCTGCCAGTGTCTGCGTCGCTGCAGGTTGGGATAGACTAGCCACCTATTCAGATGCCCGCACGGAGCCCCTCATGACCAAGACACCCACCCAACGATTGGGAATTTTTCTAGCACTTGCTGTGGTCATGGGGCTTACCCGCATGCATCATTTCGGCATCGTACCGGACGCCTCTTGGGGCATCTTCTTTCTGGCTGGCTTTTGGTTGCGTGGATCGGCCCGCTGGGCGTTCCCGCTGCTGATCGCTGAAGCCGTGTTGATCGACTTCTTCGTCATCACTGGCCAGGGCATGGATTTCTGGACTCATTACTGCGTATCGCCTGCGTACTGGTGCATGCCCGCCTACTTCGGCGCGTTGTGGTTTGGTGGCAGCTGGGTTGCTGCACACCAAGTTGGGCTGCGCCTGCAGACGCTAGGCATGGCGGCCGCTGCGCTGTTGGTCAGTGAGGCAGCGTGCTACGCCATTTCCAACGGTAGCTTTTACTGGCTAAGCAATAGCGTGCCACTGCCGCGCAGTGCCGCTAGCTGGCTAAGCAACCTCGGCGACTGGTACTTGCCCTTCCTCGGCATGACGGCGCTGTACGTCGGGATCGGCGTGGTAGCGCACGTTGTTGTTACGCAGCTGGTGCGCATTGCGCGTCAGTCAAACCAGCGTGGTCTACAGAGCTGAGTTGATTTATGGGCAACCGACTTTCCAAAATTTATACGCGTACCGGTGACGACGGCAGCACCGGCTTAGGTGACGGTTCCCGCGTCGGCAAGGATTCGGCGCGTGTGACTGCCTACGGTACGGTGGACGAGTTAAACAGCACCATCGGCATCGTGTTGGCTTGCGACGGCGTTACCGACGCGATCCGCGAAGCGCTGACCCAGGTGCAACACGATTTGTTCGACTTGGGCGGTGAGCTGTGTATTCCCGGCATGGCGACCATTCAAGATGCTGATATCACTCGTTTAGAATCCATTCTTGACGAACTGAATGATCCGCTGCCGCCATTGAAGGAATTTATTCTGCCCGGCGGCGGTATGGCAGCAGCCACTGGCCACCTGGCTCGCACCGTCTGTCGGCGTGCCGAGCGCGCGGTGGTGACGTTGGCACACGAAGAAACGATCCGCATCCAGCCACAGCATTATCTGAACCGGCTGTCGGACTTGCTGTTTGTGATTTGCCGGGTGCTGGCACGTGAAAGTGGCCATGGCGAAGTGCTGTG
Source organism: Rhodanobacter sp. (assembly GCA_039924175.1). GTDB lineage: Bacteria > Pseudomonadota > Gammaproteobacteria > Xanthomonadales > Rhodanobacteraceae > Rhodanobacter. Next base: position 30,639 of record JBDTBF010000130.1, on the reverse strand, counting down.
GCACCACGAGCGCCGCCCTAAACCCAAACCCGCTCCATAGCCAATCGCATGCTGCGGCTGTATACCCACGCGGACTGCCTGCAGCACGACCCCGGCGCGGGACATGCTGAGCGACCAGCGCGGCTGCGCGCGGTGTTACAAGCGTTAGACCAGGATCGCTACGCCGCGGTGGACCGAATTGAGGCACCGTGCGCCACGCACGAGCAGCTGCTGCGCGTCCATAGCGCCGGCTATCTTCAACACATTTTTTCTGCCGTGCCCGTCACGGGCACGCAACCATTGGATGCAGACACCGTTATATCGGCCGGCTCGGTTGAGGCCGCTTTGCGCGCAGCTGGCGCTGCGGTGGCAGCGGTAGATGCGGTGATGAGTGGCGCCGCACAGCACGCTTTTTGCGCGGTGCGCCCGCCCGGCCATCACGCCACCCGCGACGCCGCGATGGGCTTTTGTCTATTCAATAATGTGGCGGTCGCCGCGGCCCACGCTCTCAGCAAATACGGCTTGAAACGTGTTGCGATCGCCGATTTCGACGTACATCACGGCAACGGCACCCAAGCCATTTTCGAGCGCGAACGCCGCGTGTTGTTCGCCTCCAGCCACCAATCGCCGCTGTACCCGGACAGTGGTGGCGAAGACGAGTGTGGCGTCGGCAATATTTTCAATGGCACGCTGTCGCCGGGGGCTGGTTCCCACGAATTTCGAGAGTTGTGGACGCAGCGACTGCTACCGGCGCTGCACGCGTTCAAGCCGCAATTAGTGCTGGTTTCCGCCGGGTTCGACGCCCACCGCGACGACCCGCTAGCAGATGTGCGTTTAGGCCGCGAAGACTTCGCATGGATTACCGAGCAGCTTGTTTCGCTGGCCCACCGCCACGCCGATGGTCGTTTGGTTTCCACCCTCGAAGGCGGTTACAACTTAGCCGCGCTGGCCGCCAGTGCCAGCGCCCACGTAGACGCACTGATGGACTAACCGACGTCTGCCGTTAAGCGCAAATCGCCAATGCACAGACGATATCTGCGCACCGCCCCTTGAAGCGGCGATAATAGTTGCGTCAGAACAAGCACACGGGTCATTGCAGCGTGACACACCAAGACCTGCGCGCTAACGCGGGGTGCAGCTTGGCGCGCCCCACGCGTATTTACGCCGAGTCTTCACACGAACGACGGAACGTTTGCCCGCCGCGCGCGTGGGCTTTCTGTTAGCTTAACGAGCCTTCCATGCCTACAGATCACACCGTGACGCCCAAGTTCCCACCGCGCCGCCTACTGGCAGTTGCCGCCGCACTTGCCTTGATTGGCGGCCAAGCCGAGGCCAGAGACGGCATGCGCGCGCCAAAAGCGGCGTCTGACGCTGCCGTACCGACCTGCCCGCTCGGCAGCTTCCACTGTGCCCCTCGACCCATGAATTACGCCATGTGCCGACCGAACGCGCTGCTCGAGTTTTACGACCCCAGCCTTGACGCGGATAAAACGCAGCGCGATAGCAGTGACACGCAGGCGCAAGCACAAAACGTCGACAGCTCGGATCAGACCATTTACCGGCTGTCGGGTAACGTCAAGCTGCGCCGCGCTGATCAGCTGCTGCAAGCGGACAAGGTGAATTACAACGACAACACCACCGATTACGACGCTCGCGGCAACGTGCGCTATCAGGAAGCCGGGCAACTGCTTGCCGCAACCCATATGCGCGGCAACACTGTTGCCAGCCAAGGCGTTGCGGACAACGTGCGTTACCAAATGCTGGCCGCACGCGGCAACGGTGTCGCTAAACAAGCGCACATGCTGGACGCCGAACACACGAACTACCAGCAGGCTACCTACTCCACCTGCGATGTTGGCCATCACGTGTGGGAGTTTCGCGCCAAGTCGATCAAGATTAACCAAGACACCGGCGTAGGCGTTGCCCGCAACGCCACCATGCGCGTTGGCAAAGTTCCGTTTCTTTACTTGCCCTACCTCAGCTTCCCCACCGACGATCGGCGCAAGAGTGGCTTTTTGTACCCGACCTTCGGCAAAACGAGCCGCTCCGGCTTCCAGATCAGCACGCCGTATTACCTGAATCTGGCGCCAAACTATGACGCCACCCTGGACCCGCGGCTGTACAGCCTGCGCGGCCCGATGTTGGCAGGCGAGTTTCGTTACTTGGTGCCCGGCAGTGCCGGTCAGTTGAACGTGGAATATGTTGCAAGCGACCGCGGCACCAGCGATGGCCTCACCAACACGAAAGACAAGCAGCGTTATCTAGTCAACTTCAGCGACGTAACCCACCTGTGGGATAGCTGGTCGCTGGTGAGCTCGCTCAACCGCGCATCAGACAGTAGCTATTTGTACGACTACGGCGATTACCTCTCCGGCAGCACTGTTTACCAACTCAGCTCGTCCGTGGCCATTCAGGGTGGCGGGACATGGTGGAGTGCCGCCGTTGGTGGCGTCGACTACCAAAACCTCAACCCATTCTTACCCGACCGCGTGCTGCCTTATCAGCAACTGCCCTACGCCAATTTCGGTATGAACGTACCGCTAACGAACTGGCTGGAGTTCGGTCTGAACGCCCAAGCGGTAGCGTTCCGCAAACCCGATTTCGTCGAAGGCCAGCGAGAGGATTTATATCCGTATTTGTCGGCCAATTTCGGCACGTCGGCGTGGTTTGTTCGACCGAAAGTCGCGTACCGCTACACCGCTTACCAACTGAACAACGGCTACAACAATTACGGCTACGGCGGCCGGCTGGGTGCGGGTGGCAGCTCACCGTTCACGCAGGCATCGCCCAGCCGCGCGCTGCCCATCGTCAGTGTCGACAGTGGGTTGGTTTTTGACCGCAAGGCCTCGCTATTCGGCAACAGCTACACGCAGACACTGGAACCGCGGCTGTACTACCTGTACGTGCCCTACCGCAACCAGAACAACCTACCGGTGTTCGACACCAACCTCATGTCGTTCGACTACTGGCAGCTGTTTTCGCCGAACCAGTTTTCCGGCGCCGACCGCCAAATGGACGCCAACAACCTTACCGCAGCATTGACCACGCGCCTGCTCGATGACAGCGGCGTGGAACGATTGTCAGCCAGCATCGGCCAGATTCACTACTTTACCCCGCAGCGCGTGTTGGGCACCGACTGGACTAGTTCAGCCTATGTAGCGGAGTTTGGCGTGCAGCTAGATGATCGCTGGCGCGTGAACAGTTCCTACCAATGGAGCCCGAACACACGGCAAACTGACCTCGGTGCGCTGTCGCTACAGCGTCGTATCGGCGGCGATGGCCTGGTGAACTTTTCCTACCGCTATCGACGTGGGCTATTGGAACAATACAGTGCTTCAACGGTCTACCCGGTGTCTGACCGTTGGCGCTTGGTTGGCAGCGCGACGTGGTCGGTACCTGATCGCCGCATGGTTGAGATGCTGGCGGGCGTGCAATACGACAGCTGCTGCGTCACGTTGAAGTTGGTTGACCGCAGTTACGTCAATTTGGCGACATACGGTTTTGGCGCGGTGCCCAACGGTGTTCCGATCAACCAGCGCGACAATGCGATCATGTTTGAAGTGGTGTTCAAGGGGCTCGGCTCAACCGGCGGCCAAATTGACCCACTATTGCACCGTGATATTCTCGGTTATCAATAATTTACCGTCGCCCTTGGCGATTCAGGCTTTTCACTGATGAAGCAATCGATTGCCCTAGTACTGCTCGCCGTCGCGTTCAGTCTCCCCGCTCACGCACAGCTGCTCAATACGCCGGCTGCCAGCGCAGATCAACCACTGGACCGCATCGTGGCTGTCGTCAACGAGGACGTCATTCTGCAAAGCGATCTGAACGACGCCGTACGTTCGGTGCAGAAACAATATGCCAGCCAGCCCGGGCAATTACCGCCCGAGGACGTGCTGCAGAAACAAGTGCTAGATCGACTGATCCTGATGCGCTTGCAAATTCAAAAAGCCCAAGACCAAAGCATTCACGTGTCTGAGGCCGATATTGACCAGGCGGTGAAAGGTGTGGCGGATCAGAACAAGATCACACCGGAGCAATTGCGTGCTGAAATACAGCGCACAGGTGGCAGCTACGCGCAATTTCGAACCCAGTTAGGCGACCAGCTCACCGTACAGCGCCTGCACGAAAGCGTAGTGCACGACTCGGTATCAGTCAGCGACAGCGAGATCAACAATTTGCTCAACAGCCCGACCTACAAGGCGGGCGAAGTGCATCTGGAACACATCCAGGTCAGCATTCCGAGCGGCGCCGACGCAGCCGTCATTCAGGCCAGTCGAGCCAAAGCAGAAAAAGCCCTCGCGGCCATCAATGCCGGTACCGATTTCAGCGCGGCAGCTATTCGCTACTCAGACGCTCCTGACGCACTGGACGGCGGCGACCTCGGCTGGCGCCGCATGGACGAAATACCGCCAGCGTTCGCCGACACCATCGAATCGATGAAGGCCGGACAAGTCAGCGCCATCTTGCAGGGACCGACCGGCTTCCACATCTTGAAGCTAGTCGGCCAGCGCAAAGCCGACCGGAAAATGGTCACCGAATTCCACGCGCGCCAAATTTTGATCAAACCCAGTGAACTGGTTTCGCCCGCGCAAGCGGAAAAGAAAGCAGAAGACCTGTACCACCGCATCGTCGACAAACACGAAGACTTCGCTACGCTCGCGAAGGAAGATTCCAACGACGACACCACCGCCAACGTTGGCGGCGATATGGGCTGGTTCCCGCAGGATGCCGCCGGCACGATCATCGCTAGCCAACTGGGCGCAATGAAGGACAACGAAGTATCCAAGCCATTCCAGAGTCAAGTCGGTTGGCACATTCTGCAACGGCTGGGTACGCGTCAGAGCGATATGACGGACGAAATAGCACGCAATGAAGCACGCCAGTCCATCGGTACGCGCAAGTCTGAACAGGCTTATGACGACTTCCTGCGTGACCTTCGCGCGAATGCGTACATCAACATCGTGGTCCCTGAATTGCGCAGCGCAAACGAGCGCGGCGCTGCCAGCACGTCGCCGTAAGCGAACTTGAGCAATTATCTTCCGCGGCTCGCCCTTACCTCCGGCGAGCCGGCGGGCGTGGGCCCGGAACTACTGATACGACTAGCAGCTAGTGCGCTGCCGGCAGATCTGATTGCTGTCAGCGACCGCGGCCTGCTGGAGCGCGCCGCCGCCCATTGCCGCACCAGCATCGAGCTACTCGAGGACGATGGTCGCGCGCACACGACGCGACGCGCTGGCACACTGCGACTGCACCAAGTGCCACTTTGCACCACGGAAGTAGCCGGCCACCCTGACCCACGCAACGCACCGCACGTGTTAAGCACCTTGGCCGAGGCCGCTGATGGCTGCATCAGCGGTCGCTACGACGCTGTGGTCACGGCGCCACTGCAGAAGGCAACCATCAACGACGCTGGCATCCCCTTCAGTGGCCACACGGAGTTTTTCGCCAACCGTGCCCACGCCGATGTGGTGATGATGTTGGCAAGCCCTGAGTTACGCGTTGCGTTGGCCACTACGCACCTGCCGTTACGCGCCGTCGCCGACGCCATCACGCGTGAATCACTCACGCGTACGCTGCGCATTGTGCACGCCGAGTTGCGCGCGAAATTTGGTTTCGCCGCGCCACGCATTGCGGTGCTTGGCATCAACCCGCACGCAGGCGAAGGTGGCCATATGGGGCACGAGGAAATTGACGTCGTGATCCCGGTGTTGGAACAACTACGTGCCGAAGGCATGCAGTTGCTCGGCCCACTTCCTGCCGACACCGCGTTTGTGCCCGCTCAGCGCGGGCGTTACGACGCGGTGCTGGCGATGTACCACGATCAAGCCCTGCCGGTCCTGAAAAGCGAAGCATTCGACCGCACGGTGAACCTTACCTTGGGCCTACCGTTCATTCGCACATCAGTGGACCACGGCACCGCGCTCGACTTGGCCGGCACCGGCAAAGCCGACCCGGCCAGCCTGATTGCCGCCGTGACCATGGCGCTGGATCTAATCCAACGCAAACACAAACAACGCGGAATGAAAGATGAGTAGAAGCACCCGTCAGCAGCTGTCGCTCGCTCACCTTCACGTGCGCACATGAGTGCGCGCCCGAAGAAGAGTTTCGGTCAGCACTTTTTACATGATCAGCGCTACATCGAGCGCATCGTCAGTGCCGTTACACCACGCGCGGATGATTTCGTGGTTGAGATTGGCCCGGGCGAAGGTGCGCTAACGCTGCCGCTGCTCAAGGCGGCCGGCAAGCTTACGGCGATCGAACTGGACACCGATCTGATTCCCGCGCTGCAAGCGCGGGCCAGTAGCGTCGGTGCTCTGGAGATCATTCAGGCGGATGTGCTGAAAGTGGATTTTACGGCGCTTGCGCAGCAACACGGCGTCGCGAAACTACGCCTCGTCGGTAACCTGCCGTATTACATCTCCAGTCCTATTTTGTTTCATTGCGTTGAGCATTTCGGCGCCATTGAAGACTTGCATTTTATGTTGCAGAAGGAAGTCGTCGAGCGCATGGCGGCGGTGCCAGGCAGCAAGGTCTATGGACGGCTGTCGGTCATGCTGCAATTAGCCTGCCGCGTGGAGCCGTTGTTTGACGTGCCCGCCGTGGCCTTCCGTCCACCGCCGAAAGTGGAATCCGCCGTCGTCCGATTAGTGCCGTTGGCAGCGCATGAACGACACGACGCCGTTCCGGAGCACGTTTACGCCGTGGTCAAAGCCGCGTTCGGGCAACGCCGCAAGACACTTTCCAACGCGCTCAAACAGTTACTCACCAGTGACGCCATTCGCCGTGCTGACGTTGACCCAATGGCACGCGCGGAAACGCTGGCGCCGGATGCCTTCGTGCGCTTGGCGAAGGTCTACGCCAGCGTGCAGCCGGCGTCAGTAACCAGCTAATCCATCGCAACGTGCCGCGGTAAACGCATTCATTACGCATCGGTCCCCCCATCGACAGCGGCAAGCCGTACAATTCATGCATGACTGAGAATCCCTCCTACACGATCGACGTGCAGGTCGAAACCCGCTTCATTCCCGATCAATCGAAGCCCGGTGACAATCGCTACGTCTTCGCCTACACCGTTACCTTGCGCAACGCGGGCGACATGCCTGCGCGCCTGCTGACGCGCTACTGGATGATCACCGACTCCAACGGCAAGGTAGACGAAGTACGCGGCGACGGCGTTATCGGCGAACAGCCGTGGATGCGTCCGGGCGACGATTTCGAATACACCTCCGGCGCCGTGTTGGAAACTTCCGTTGGCACCATGGGCGGTAGCTACCAAATGTTGGCAGATGACGGCACCCGCTTCGAAGCGCCCATTCCGACCTTCACGTTGTCCATCCCACGCACCCTTCACTGATGGGCCGACGCTGACATGGCCACTTACGCCATCGGCGACGTACAGGGTTGTTACCCGGAACTTCAGCGCCTACTAGAAAAGTTGCGTTTCGACCCAGCCTGCGACCAGCTATGGTTTTGCGGCGACCTGGTCAACCGCGGTGGGCGCTCGCTGGACACCTTGCGGCTGATCCACAGCATGCGCGAGCACTGCATCATCACCCTGGGCAATCACGACCTGAGCTTGCTATCGATCGCACAGCGTCGGCCCGAGGCCCAAGCTCGAGTCAATCCTGAGTTACGCGAAGTTCTGTTCGCTGAAGACGCGCCAGTATTGTTTGAATGGATGCGCTCGCAAAAATTGTTGCACCACGACGAACAGCTCAACTGGACCATGATTCACGCCGGATTGGCACCGAGCTGGACCTTACGGCAGGCGCAGCGCGCCGCTCAAGATGTCGAACGCGAATTGTCCAGCCCGCGTCACCCTCGCTTGCTGCGTAATCTGTTCGGTAATCGACCCGCGATGTGGTCCAGCCGATTGCAAGGGTTGGATAGTCAGCGCGCCACCATCAACACGCTAACGCGGATGCGCTACTGCGACGTCAACGGTCGCATCGACTTTGACGCTAAGGGCACGCCTGGCACGCAAAAGCCCGGATTGTATCCGTGGTTTTCCGTACCTGGGATGCGCCAGCGCAACCTGCGTATCGTGTGCGGCCATTGGTCTGCCTTGGGCCGCTTTGCCGGCCTCGGCGTTCATGCCATCGATACCGGTTGCGTCTGGGGCGGCAAGCTTACGGCACTGCAACTAGATTGCGACGACTTGCATTACATCAGTGTGGATGCAGAACCGCACCGGCAACGCCCGCCCGGCGGCGGTGACTGACTACAGCGGGCGTAAAAGAACTTCAGCCGGACGTTCCGCCGACACCAAGCAGCCACCGCGCAGTGGCCGAACCGGGTCTCAACAGACCAGCATCTAGTCAGTTCCCCTAACCATGCACCTATCGAGCTGCTGGTTCAGCGCTTTAGCGGTGATGACGAGGCGCGCGGATATTCCCTACGCTGCAGAGGCATAAAAAAACCCGCCGAAGCGGGTTTCTTTATGCCTCTCTATAACCAATCGCTCCGCTCAGCCTTAGGAAAGCTGACCGTGGCAATGCTTGTATTTCTTGCCTGAGCCACATGGGCATGGATCATTGCGACCGACTTTAACCGTCGCCGGCGCATGCTGCGTCGGGCCAACGCCAGCGGACATGTCACTGCCGACGCTCAACACATCGCCTTCCGGCGCGCCGCCGCCACTGGCCAGCATCTGCTTCTGCATGGCGTCAGCCATCCGCTGCTGTTCGGCTTCCATCGCTGCCACTTCTTCTTCACTGCGCACACGAATACGGGCCAACATCTGCACCACTTCAGCCTTGATTCGGTCGAGCATTTCAGAGAACAGCTTGAAGGCTTCGCTCTTGAACGCCTGCTTCGGATCTTGCTGCGCATAGCCAACAAGGTTAATACCCTGACGCAGATAATCCATGTTGGACAGATGATCTTTCCAAGCGCTATCGACGACGGTCAACATGACGTGCTTTTCAAGCTGACGCATGGTCTCGGCGCCAATCTGTTGTTCTTTGGAATCGAACACCTCGTTCACGGCTTCCATGACGTGCTTCATGATGCGCTCGTCATTGACCTCCTGTTGTTGCTCAACCCAATGCTCAAGCCCGAGCGACAAGCCAAACTCGCTTTCCAGCTCGCGGTCAATACCAGCAATGTCCCACTGCTCGTCGATGCTATCCAGTGGCACATGCGCGCGCACCAATGATTGCACAACATCCTCGCGAATGTCGGCGACCGTATCAGCAACGTCCTCACCTTCGAGCAACTCATCGCGCTGGGTATAGATCACTTTGCGCTGGTTGTTGGCGACGTCGTCGAATTCCAACAAATGTTTGCGGATATCAAAGTTGTGCTGCTCAACCTTGCGCTGCGCTTTCTCAATTTGCCGGCTAACCATCCGGTCTTCCAACGCGTCGTCGTCTTTCATACCGAAGCGTTTCATCCAGCGAATCAAGCCTTCGCCGCCAAAAATACGCAACAGGTTGTCACCCAACGACAGGTAAAAACGCGACGAACCCGGGTCACCCTGACGACCAGAACGGCCGCGCAGCTGGTTATCGATGCGGCGTGACTCGTGCCGCTCGGTACCAATAATGTGCAAGCCGCCGACGGCCAGTACTTTCTCGTGCTGAACTCTCCAATCAGCCCTGACGCGATCGCGATCTGCTTGGGTAGCATCCTCAGGCAACTCGGCCAGCGCCACTTCCAAACTTCCGCCGAGCACGATGTCCGTACCGCGGCCAGCCATGTTGGTGGCGATCGTTACCTGACCATAAGCACCCGCTTGCGCCACAATTTGCGCTTCACGCTCATGCTGCTTGGCGTTGAGCACTTCGTGCGGCACGTTCGCCTCATTCAGCATGCCAGCGAGCAACTCCGACACTTCGATGGACGTAGTACCCACCAAGACCGGTTGGCCTTTCTCGTGGCACTTCTTGATGCCCTCAACCACTGAGCGATATTTCGGGTCCTGCGATAGGAACACCATGTCCGGGTTGTCCACCCGGATCATCGGCTTGTGCGTCGGAATAACCACGACATCAAGACCGTAAATGCTGCTGAACTCGAATGCTTCGGTAAACGCGGTACCGGTCATGCCGGACAGCTTGTCGTACATGCGGAACAAATTCTGGAACGTCACCGTGGCCAGCGTCTGGTTTTCACGCTGAATGGGTACACCTTCTTTCGCTTCTACTGCCTGATGCAAGCCATCGGACCAGCGCCGTCCCGCCAGGGTACGGCCGGTGAATTCATCAACGATGATCACTTCGCCATCGCGCACGATGTAATCCACATCGCGCTGATAAATACCCTGCGCGCGCAGCGCTGCATTCAAATGATGCACGACCGACAGGTTCTTGCTGTCGTACAGGTTGCTGTCCGGATCCAGAATGTTATCCGCGTGCAGCAGCTCTTCGGCGTGCTGCATGCCATCTTCGGACAAGTGCACCTGCTTCTGCTTTTCATCGACCCAATAATCGCCCGGGCCTTCTTCTTCTTCTTGGCGCTTCAGATGCGGCACAACCTTGTTGACGGCCATGTACAACGCCATGGAGTCTTCGGCCGGCCCGGAAATGATCAGCGGCGTGCGCGCCTCGTCGATCAGGATCGAGTCCACTTCATCGATAATGGCGTAATGCAATCCACGCTGATGGCGCTGATCCTTGCTCAACGCCATGTTGTCACGCAGGTAATCGAAACCAAACTCGTTATTGGTGCCGTACGTGATGTCCGAATCGTAGGCAACCCGCTTGTCGCCCGGATCCATGCCCGGATACACCACGCCGACACTCAAGCCCAAAAAGTTGTAAAGCTTGCCTGATTGCTGGGCGTCTCGGCGCGCCAGGTAATCATTCACCGTCACCACATGCACGCCCTTGCCGGCCAGCGCATTGAGGTAGACCGGTAACGTTGCGACGAGGGTTTTACCTTCACCGGTGCGCATCTCGGCAATCTTGCCTCGATGCAACACGATGCCACCGATCAGCTGCACGTCATACGGACGCATGCCCAAGGTGCGCTTAGCCCCTTCGCGAACCACAGCAAAGGCCTCAGGCAAGAGACGATCAAGCGATTCGCCTTTGGCGAAGCGCTGTTTGAACTCATCCGTCTTGCCACGCAAGGCTTCATCGCTCAATTTTTCGATCTGTGGCTCCAGCGCGTTGATCCGCTGGGCGGTGCGTCGAAGGCCGCGCATCAGGCGCTCATTACGACTACCAAAAAGGTTCTTCAGAGCACTGTTGAACATCGAACTTCCGAGTTGGGTAACAGGTCGCCCGCTACTTACACGGGTCAATCCGTCATATTACTACATGCCTGCAAAGTCACGGTTTGCGGCGCATAGCAGCAAAGGCGGGGTGACGCACGAAAACACCGCGCGCCGCACCGTCAACGGACCACAAGATGACAGGATCGTTGCAGGCAATGGTGGTGATCAAGCCTGCTTTCAAGACGGGCAGTTACGGCCAACACCCTCGTCGACGGTGCCAGGCGCAAAAGCCGTGACGTAAAACACGCACAGAGATCAAGTAGCGCCTCCACCGCTATTGACCCGAGGGCACGGCAGCCGCGCCGTGCAGACAGTGGCGTGTCTCAGCGGTGATTGCGTGCGAACGCCAGCGGGTTGACGACGCGCCCGTCGTACCACACCTCAAAATGCACGTGGGAGCCGGTCGAACGGCCAGTGGAGCCCGCTTTGGCAATAACTTCGCGCACTTGCACATGCTGGCCCGCGTGTACCAAGAGCTTGCTGTTATGCGCGTAGCGCGTCATGTAACCATTGCCGTGGTCAACCTCTACCACGTTGCCATAACCGCGGCGGACACCGGCGAACGTCACCATGCCCTCAGCCACGACATGCACCGGCGTACCAAACGGCGTCGCAATATCGATGCCTGTGTGGCGCGCTGAGTGACCATCAAACGGATCCGCTCGCACGCCGAAGTATGAGGATATATAGCCGTGCACCGGCATCCCGGTTGGCTTCAGGTTTGACTCAATTTTCGCGTCTAGCAAAAGGCTTTGCAACGCCGACAACTGTGCCTGCTGCGTATCAAACTGAGCCGATAGTTGATCCACGCTACGGTCCAGCGACGGCGGCAAGGCGTAGGCGCTACCAGTAATGTCCTCCACACCGCCGACCGCGGGAGGCTGATCAAAATTGAATTCGCTGGTATCCAGCTTACCGACCTCGGCCAAGCGCTCGCCCAGCGCATTGAGACGCGTCGATTGTGCTTGCAACTGCCCCAGTTTGATCGCCAGCGCATCAAGCCCCCGCTGAGCGTCTTGCTTGACGCTGCCAAGCTGGGTTTCTTGCTGATGAATTTGTTGCTGCAGCCGGTGAACCTGTGCGACCGTGCGGTCATGCGGACTGGCGACGGTCAATGCCACCGCAGCGCCAATGCCCACACAACTCAGAACCGCCACTGCCAAGCCAGACAACAACTTCAGGCGCAAGCGCCGATTAGTCAGATCAAGGGTTTTTGGCAGTTTCCTTGAATGTGGGACGAGTATAATTTGCATATTATTCCTGAAACGAATTTCGGCACCATGCAACGTATGACTTCCGCCGCTTCCCGCCGCGCCAGCCATCATCCGAAAGCCTTGGCTGACTGTGGCTCGTTCGCCGCACTAGCCCAGAAGGCGGGTGCGCTGGAAGCGCTTGATCGCGCGTTACGCCAGACGTTGCCATCGCCATTGCGGGAACAGGTCCAATTCGCCGACCTACGCAACGACCGCCTCGTCTTTCTGGCGTCTTCACCGGCTTGGGCATCACGTCTGCGTTTAATGCAGACGCAAATTCTTTCCTCCGCACGAGCCATCGGCGCGTGCGCCAGTTTAGTCACCGTGAAAGTGGTTACCCCGCCGCCCGTCGTTGCCGCGCCGAACCGGGTAAAACCCCTCTCGCCTGCTGCAGCCACCCAGTTACGGGCCGCCGCGGCGTCATCCCCAGACGCCGAATGGCAGGAATTATTCCTTCGTTTGGCTTCCCTAGCCGATGCCACCAAACCCTGAGTCGCAAGACGCTTGTAACCACAAGCGACCGCGGCATCCTTGGCCTTCAGCACCCACACCGAAACGCCGCAGGTTCTCTGCTACGCGTGGTTTTATAGCACGGGAAGGTACTCGTTGGCACCCTACGAAGTCGTCAAAGTGTGAACGAACCGTGTAAAACCGCCCTCACATTCCACATAAAAGAATGGCCGCTTCCTACGAAGCGGCCATTCTTGGGACTTTATTGACTACAACTTTCCAACTTACATGGCTTGCGCCGGGTGAGCGTATGAGATCGGCGAAACCGCCGGATCATCCTGATAGCTCACCTCTTCCCACGCGCTGACATCAGCTACCAAAGCGCGCAGCAACTTGTTGTTCAACTCATGGCCGGACTTATGCGCGTTGTACGAGCCAATCAAGCTATGACCCAACAAGTACAAATCACCAATCGCGTCGAGAATCTTGTGTTTGACGAACTCGTCTTCATAACGCAGACCGTCTTCGTTAAGCACGCGATAGTCATCCAGCACCACGGCGTTATCCATCGAGCCGCCTAGTGCCAAGTTGTGCTCGCGCAAGGTTTCAATGTCGCGCATGAAACCAAAGGTGCGCGCGCGACTCACTTCCTTGACAAAGGAGGTGGTGGAGAAATCAATCTCAGCGCGGGATGTGCGCTTGCTGATGACGGGATGATTGAAGTCGATGGAAAAACCGACTTTGAATCCTTCAAATGGCTCAAAGCAAGCCCATTTATCCCCTTCCTGAACTCTCAAGGATTTCTTGATGCGGATAAAACGCTTGGCGGCGTTCTGTTCTTCGATGCCGGCTGACTGCAGCAAGAAGACGAACGGGCCCGCACTGCCATCCATGATTGGCACTTCCGGCGCAGACAAGTCGACGTAGGCATTATCAATACCCAAACCAGCCATCGCGGAAAGTAGATGCTCGACCGTTGACACGCGAGCGTCACCGTTGACGAGTGTCGTGGACAGCCGCGTGTCGCCTACATTGTCTTGGCGTGCGCGAATGTCGACCGGCGGATCGAGGTCAGTGCGGCGAAACACAATGCCCGTGTTGGGCGCGGCTGGACGCAGAGTCATGTAGACCTTGTCGCCAGTATGTAAGCCCACACCGGTGGCCCGGATGACATTCTTGAGCGTACGTTGCTTGATCATAAGTTCGAATACTCACGTTGGCACCGGCCAATTAGAAACGGATGCTAACACATATTTAACCTGCGATAAAAGCAAACCGTACCGTACAGTCTGCTAACACTTCATCTTCCCTTCATGTAGTACCACGTAGGCCACAAGAAGGCGGTTATCGGGATGGAACCCGGGTATCAGGACGACGTTCCGTGCTTGGGACGGGAATCCGGCACGGAACATCGAACTTGCCAGCACGGGCGCGGCCCGATCGGCTGACCATGCGTCTCCAGACGCACAGTCTCTGCGGCGCGTAGGAACACTCGTTCAATACGCGGCGTCAACACTGCACAGCGCAGCCAAAATCCAGCGCGCTGATTACTGGCCATGGGTAAACCACCCAAAACCACGATGACCACCAAGCCTCTCGCTCAGTGAGTCAATTTCCCACCATCGCGCCAGACCGGCGCGATCGACCCGCCATCAGTCGGCTTGGCGACGTAAAAACGCCGGGATATCCAAGTAATCAAAGCCCGGCTCGCTTTTGCCCGGTGCCGCAGCCGTTTCCGTACGTACCTGGGTGGAGAACGCCGGTTCTGGATGAACATAATCCACCACCTCGTTACCGGTACCCGTACGCAACACGACAGGACGCGGGCGCGACTGCTGCGGGCGCGTCTCCACCAGGCTAATCGGTGGCTGCTGACGTGAAGCGTTGGCGCGATTAAGGCCGGTTGCGACTACGGTCACGCGCACTTCGTCACGCATGTCCGGATCCAACGAAGTGCCGATGACAACGGTCGCGTCTTCGCTAGCAAAGTCGTGAATAATCCGGCCAATTTCGTCGAACTCGTGCATGGTCAGGTTCGGACCAGCCGTAACGTTGACCAGGATACCGCACGCGCCATTCAAATTGACGTCTTCCAACAGCGGGTTCTTGATCGCCGCTTCTGCCGCTGCCTGCGCACGGTCATCGCCACTGGCGGTACCCGAACCCATCATCGCCAGACCCATTTCCGACATCACCGTACGCACGTCGGCAAAGTCAACATTGATCAAGCCTGGGGCGGTGATCAGATCGGCAATACCTTGCACCGCGCCCTGCAACACATCGTTGGCCGCCTTGAACGCGTTCAACAAGGTGACATCGCGGCCAAGCACGCTGAGCAGCTTCTCGTTTGGCACGGTGATCAGTGAGTCAACGTGCTGAGATAGATCTTCGATACCCTTCAACGCAACCTGCATGCGCCGACGGCCTTCGAACGGGAACGGCTTGGTCACCACCGCTACCGTCAGAATGCCCTTCTCTTTCGCCAACTGGGCAACGACCGGCGCCGCACCGGTTCCAGTGCCACCACCCATACCGGCCGTGATGAACACCATATCGGCACCTTCCAACATCGCTTCAATGCGCTCGCGATCCTCTAACGCGGCCTGACGACCCACTTCCGGGTTGGCGCCGGCACCAAGACCCTTGGTGACATTACCGCCCAACTGCAAGTGCGTACGCGAGCCGCAGCTGGTCATTGCCTGCGCGTCGGTGTTGGCGACGATGAACTCGACGCCCTCGATGTTGGCATTCAGCATATGCGCTACGGCATTGCCGCCACCACCACCCACGCCGATCACCTTGATGACTGCATTTGGTGTCATTTTTTCAATTAATTCAAACATTTCCCGTCCTCCGCAGAGTTGTTGTCGTGATACCCACAAGACGCGACACATGTCGGCTTGTGGTGCTGGGCGTAATCCTTGCGCCCGTGGCAGCACCTCCTGTGCTGCCCAAAAAAGTCACTGCTCTAACAACGGATGGCTGTTACCAGCCTCCTCCCTCAAAAATTCTTGGTAATCCAGCCACGCCATTTGGTGATTAACTGACTCAGGCTGCTGTTCGCCTGACTGCCACTACGCGTGCCGCCAGCGCGAGCGCCATGCAACAACAGGCCCACACAAGTGGAATGCAGCGGACTGGAGACGACTTCACCTAAACCATCAATTTGCTGCGG
Source organism: Rhodanobacter sp. (assembly GCA_039924175.1). Lineage (GTDB taxonomy): Bacteria > Pseudomonadota > Gammaproteobacteria > Xanthomonadales > Rhodanobacteraceae > Rhodanobacter. Next base: position 14,558 of record JBDTBF010000130.1, on the reverse strand, counting down.
CACGCCGATGCGCACCATCTTGTGGAAAATCTCTTCGGCCAGCTCCAGCGCGCCTTCCATCTTCGAAGCACCGCCGGTTAGCACGACGCCCGCGGCCACCAAGCTTTCGTAGCCAGAGCGGCGTAGCTGGTCCTGCACCATCTCGAAGATTTCTTCGTAACGCGCCTGCACGCTCTGCGCCAACGACTGTCGGGCCAGCCGACGCGGTGGGCGATCACCGACGCTGGGCACTTGGATGGTTTCCTCCGAGTGCGCCAAACTGGTCTGCGCGCAGGCGTATTTGATCTTGATTTCTTCGGCGTGTGCGGTCGGCGTGTGAACGCCATAAGCAATGTCGTTGGTGACCTGATCGCCACCGACCGGCAACGATGCGGTAAAGCGAATGGAGCCTTGCGTGAAAATGGCGATGTCGGTGGTCCCGGCACCAATGTCGACTAAGCAGACACCGAGCTCACGCTCATCGTCGGTCAACACAGACTTCGCACTAGCCAGCGCCGATGGCACTAACTCATCGACCGACAGGCCGCAGCGCTGAATGCACTTGGTGATGTTCTGCACTGCTGCCGCCGCGCCGGTGACCAAGTGCACGCTCGCTTCCAGCCGCACGCCGCTCATACCGACCGGCGAACGGATGCCATCCTGGCCGTCAATGCGATATTCCTGCGACTCCTTATAGAGCAGCTTGCGATCCGCCGGGATGGCGACCGCACTGGCCGCTTCCAGTACCTGATCGAGATCGCCCAAAGTCACTTCGCGATCCCGGATGGCGGCGCTGCCGTGCGAGTTGCGCGTTTCCAGGTGACTGCCAGAAATCGAGGCGTAGACCGAGCGAATATCACAGCCCGCCATCAACTCAGCCTCTTCTACAGCGCACTGAATGGAATTGACGGTGGACTCGATATCCACCACCGAACCGCGCTTCATACCACGCGAAACGTGGGTGCCAATGCCAATAATGGTGATTGGCTCGCCCGGCTCGTACTCGCCGACAATGGCGACCACCTTGGAAGTGCCGATGTCTAGCCCGACGACCAACTGCTTGTCGTTATGAGTTTTCATGTGCGAGACGTACCTCCAGCAGCGTGAGCGTCGGACGAGGCGACGGGCCAGCGCACGGCAAAACCATTGGTGTAGCGGAGATCGGCCGAGGTGAATGGCTGCTCGTGGCCAGCCATCAATTGCGGATAAACATCAAGAAAGCGGCGCAACCGGCGGCCTGCCTGATCGCGGCTACCCACCACAATTTGCGCTCCGGTGGCAGTGCTGAGGCTCCAGCTACCGCGGTCGGTCAAGGTGACGCCGGTGATCTGCACGTGACTGCGTGCAAATGCCTTGCGGGTTTCGGCATAGAAGCTCACGACTTCCGCCAGCCGTGCCTGCGGACCATTCAAATCAGGTAGTGCTTGGGTATCGCTGCCGACGGGCGCATCAAACACCTGCCCTTGCCGGCTAATCAGCTGCTTGCCATTCCAACGCGCAAACGGCTGCCGTTCGTAAATGCGCAGCAGCAAGGTATCCGGCCAGCGCTTGCGCGCTTCCACCGATTCCACCCACGGCAACGCAGCGACTGCCTTTTGCACGGCGTCTAGATTTAGCGCGAAGAAGCCTTTACCGAGGCGCGGCGCAACCGCAGCACGAATGTCCTGTTCGGTGACATGCTTGAACTCGGCTTGCACGGTCAATTGCGTCACCGGCCAACGATCAGCCGCAAACCAGCCGCGCAAGACGCCGACTACCGGCAACGCGATCAACGCGATGGCCAGGCACCAGGCGATCAGGCGAATGGTTCCTCTCACGGATGGCCTCCGTCAGTATCGGTCGATGTGGCAATGGATGAAGTGGAGCCCGAGTCCTGTTCTGGCGCGAAACTTGTTTCCAGCACGCGCCAGCACAGCTCTTGATAGTCAATGCCAGCGGCAGCCGCGGCTTTCGGCACCAGTGAATGCGAGGTCATGCCCGGGGCGGTGTTCACTTCCAGTAGCCAATTACGGCCGGCGTTATCGCGCATGACATCGACCCGGCCCCAACCGCGACAACCGACCGCGTCAAACGCGGCCAGCGCCAATTCACGCAACGCTTGCTCGGCTTCACCTGCAAGGCCGGGACACAAATACTGCGTGTCTTCGGCAATATATTTGGCGTTGTAGTCGTAGAACGCGGCCTTTGGCACGATATGAATGCTGGGCAAGACGTCACGACCGAGAATGGCTACCGTCAGCTCAGGGCCTTCGACCAGCGTCTCCATCAGCAAGTCGCCGCTGTAGTTATTGGCCAGCGCCACGGCTTGGTCCAGCTCAGATTGTTCAAACACGCGGGTGATGCCGACGCTGGAACCTTCACAAGCCGGTTTCACAATCAATGGAAAGCCGATGCGCGCTGCCGCCGCATGGACGTTGGCGCCGCGCGGCAGGGCGACAAACTTTGGTGTCAACAAGTCCAAGGACTGCCACACGCGTTTGCTGCGCACCTTATCCATCGATAGCGCCGAACCAAGTACGCCCGAACCGGTGTACGGCATCTGCAGCGCATCCAGCGCACCTTGCAGTACGCCGTCTTCACCGCCGCCATGTTGGCCGTGCAAAATATTGAACACGCGATCGAATTGACCGCCGCGCAAGACCTCAAGCAGCGCAGGAATACCATCTACCGCGTGGGCGTCCACACCGCGCGCTTGCAACGCAGCCAAGACGTTGGCGCCCGAGTTCAACGACACTTCGCGCTCGGACGAGGTGCCACCCATCGCCACCGCGACCCGACCAAACTGCTTGGGGTCGGTGATGGCGCCTAGGCGCGTTCCGTGGCTCTCGTGGGTCGTCATCACTTCTGACTCCTCAAGTGGCCGGCGCGGGCAATCTCCACTGCGGCGGCACCGATGTCACCGGCGCCCATCAGCAGCAGCAAATCGCCATCACGCAAGAGCGCCGGCAAGGTATCTTTCAGGTCGCGCGGATGGTCGACCAGCACCGGGTCGACCTTGCCGCGAGCACGCACAGCACGTGCTAAGGCATGGCCATCGGCGCCGGCGATCGGCGTTTCACCGGCGGGGTAGACGTCGGTCAACACCAGCACATCCACTTCCGCGAGCACATTGGCGAAGTCATCCAGCAAGTCACGCGTACGGCTGTAGCGATGCGGCTGGAAAGCCACCACCAAACGGCGGTCGGGCCAGCCACCACGCGCTGCCGCAAACACCGCCGCCAACTCGCGCGGATGATGACCGTAGTCATCTACCAGCAACACGTTACCGTTATCCAGAGCGATTTCACCGCGCCGATGGAAGCGGCGGCCGACACCTTCAAACTGTTCCAGCGCTCGCGCCAGCGCGTCGGCTTCCACACCGAGCTGCCAGCCAATGGACGCGGCGGCCAACGCGTTCAACACGTTGTGTCGACCCGGCAGATTCAACTTGACCGGCAACGCAGCATCACGCCCAGGCAAGCACAGATCGAAGTGCATTTCGAAGGCGTGCTGAGTGACGTTGATGGCACGTACATCAGCGTCCGCCGTATCGATGCCGTACGTCATGACACGGCGCGCTACGGACTTGGCCAACTTCGCCACTTCGGCGTCATCGACGCACAACACGGCCAGGCCATAAAACGGCAAGCGATGCAGGAAGTCGCCGAACGCCTGCTTCACGCGCTCGAAGTCGCCACCGTAATTCTCCAGATGGTCGGCATCAATATTGGTAATGACGGCGATCACCGGCGACAGCAGCAAGAACGAGCCATCCGACTCGTCTGCTTCCGCCACCAGATACTGACCCGCGCCGAGCCGCGCATTAGCGCCGGCTGCGTTCAACTGGCCGCCGATGACGAAAGTTGGGTCATAGCCCGCTTCGGCCAGCACGCTGGCGGTAAGGCTAGTGGTGGTGGTTTTGCCATGCGTGCCAGCAATGGCAATGCCTCGGCGAAAACGCATCAACTCGCCGAGCATTTCGGCGCGGGGAATCAGTGGGATGCGCGCTGCACGCGCCGCCAGCAACTCAACATTGTCCGGATGAATAGCACTCGAGGTCACCACGACATCGGCGCCGTTGATGTTCTCCGCTGCGTGTCCCACATGCACCGTGATACCCAAATGCTGCAAGTGCTGCACGTTGGGAGAATTGGCGCGATCGGAACCCGATACGGCGTAACCCAGGTTGTGCAGCACTTCGGCGATGCCGCTCATGCCTACGCCGCCAATGCCAATGAAATGCACGTGGCGAAACGTACTCATCAACTCGTCTTTTGCGTGCAATCGTTGCAAGGTCATGCGGCGACCTCCAGGCAGGCGCTGGCAATCATTTGCGCAGCGTCGGGTTTAGCCAGGCTGCGCGCAGCAAGCGCCATGGTCAGCAAGCCAGCGCGATCGCCTAACAAGTGCTGCAGTCGTTGCGCCAATGTCTTTACGTCCAAATCCCGTTCCTGAATTAATTCGGCAGCACCCACGGCCACCAGTACTTCGCCGTTGCGCGTTTGGTGGTCGTCCACCGCATGCGGAAACGGCACCAAGACCGCGCCAAGACCGACAGCGGTCAGTTCAGCCACAGTCAAAGCACCCGCGCGGCAAACGGCCAGATCAGCCCACGCATAGGTACCGGCCATATCGTCGATAAAGGACACCACCCGCGCTACGACGCCGGCTTGCGTATAGGCTGCACGCGCGTCATCCAGACCACGCGCGCCGCATTGATGTAGAACTTCGGGGCGCTGCGCTGGCGGGATCAACGCTAATGCCTGCGGCAGTGCCAGATTTAGTGCGCGGGCTCCAAGGCTGCCGCCCAGCACCAGCAAGTGAGCCGGACTAGTACGACCGGCCATACGTTGGGTCGGATCAGGCACCGCCGCGATGGCTGCACGCACCGGATTACCCACCCACTGCGCGTGCGGCAGCGCATCGGCGAAACCTGCCATAACGCGTTTGGCGATGGCAGACAATTTGCGATTAGTGAAACCGGCCACGCGATTTTGTTCGTGCACCAGCAAGGGCCGGCGCAGCAACCACGCGGCAACGCCGCCAGGGCCGGCCACATAGCCGCCCATCGACAACACGCTGCGCGGCTTAATCTTGTAGACAATGGCAAATGACGCACACAACGCACGCGCCAACATCAACGGCGCCAGCAAGCGCGTCTTCCAGCCCTTACCACGCAAGCCGCCTACCGCCACGGTGTGCAGCGGGATGTCATGTGCCGGCACGACCTTGGTCTCCATGCCACCACGCGCACCCAGCCACACCACCGGAACGCCTTGCTCGCGCAGGCACTCAGCCACAGCCAGTCCCGGGAAGATGTGGCCGCCGGTGCCGCCAGCCATGATTAGTACGGGCGCGTTCTTGGTCATACCGACACGGCCTCCCGCGCAGGTATCGCGGCGCTGGCCGCCTCGGCGGCAGCGGGCGCTGCGACGCGCTTGCTAGTCGCTCGCGCAGCAATCGCACGATTGATCTCGAAGGTGGCGCGCAACAAGACGCCAGCCATTGCACAGGTCAGCACCATCGACGAGCCGCCATAGCTAATCAGCGGCAGAGTCAGCCCCTTGGTTGGTAGCGCACCTAGGTTCACTCCCACAGAAACGATGGCTTGCATGGCCAGCATCAGTGAAATGCCAAACGCCACGTAGCCCGCAAAGCGCTGCCCAACTTCTACGCCCTTCAGCCCTAGGCTCAGGCCACGGCCAACGACCACGGCAAACAAACCGATGACCACCACCACGCCAACCAAGCCCAGCTCCTCGGCAATGACGGCGAAGATGAAGTCGGTATGTGCTTCGGGTAGGTAGGACAGTTTCAGGACGCTGGAACCCAGACCCACTCCGGTCCACTCACCACGGCCAACCGCCATCAGCGATTGGGTCAGCTGAAAACCGTCGTTGAACGGATCCTTCCACGGGTCCATGAAGGACGTCAGCCGCTTCATGCGATAGCTTTCACCGGTGGCAGCGATGTAAAGCAGCGGCATCAACGGTGCCCCCATAACCGCCAAAAAGATTGGGCGAGCGCCGCCGAGCCACACCATCGCGATGGTGACGCCAATGATCAGCGTGGCCGAGCCAAAGTCAGGCTGCAGCAACAGCAGTACCACGACAACGCCGGCCACCATGACCGGTTTGAACAAGCCCAGGAATCGTGTTTCAACGTTGTCGCGATGGCGTACGAGATAACCGGCGATGTACAGAACGATAAATAATTTCACCGCTTCCACCGGCTGAAACGTAGTTACCAGCAAATTCAACCAGCGCCGTGCGCCATTCACGCGCATACCAAAATGCGGCACAAACACCGCCAGCAAGATCACAAACGCCAACAACATCAAGTGCACGGAATAGGTTTCCAGCACTTTCAATTCGGTACGCATCGCCGCGCCAGCAACGATCAAGCCCAGTAGCAAAAAGAACAGGTCCTTCTTGAGGAAGTAGAACGCTCCTAAATGCTGACTATCGGCCACCGCGATGGAGCTAGACGTCACCATCACTACGCCGATACTGGCCAAGCCGATCAAGGCCAACAGCAGCAGCAAGTCAAAGCTGCCACGCGGGCCAGTACGGCGTTTTGCCTGGGTGGTGTCAAACAGCATCAGCGCACCTTCAACGTGGCAAGACCGACCAACACCAACACCACGCTGATGATCCAAAAACGCACGATCACGCGTGGCTCGGGCCAACCTTTCAATTCAAAGTGGTGGTGGATCGGCGCCATGCGGAAGATGCGTTTGCCAGTGAGCTTGAAGCTACCCACTTGCAACATCACCGACACGGTTTCCATCACGAACACGCCGCCCATCACGATCAATACAATTTCCTGGCGCACGATCACCGCAACGCAACCGAGCGCGGCACCCATGGCGAGCGCGCCAACATCGCCCATGAATACTTGTGCCGGATACGTGTTGAACCAAAGAAAGCCGAGTCCCGCACCAGCGAGTGCGCCACAAAATATCGACAGCTCACCCGCCCCGGGAATGGACGGAATACCGAGGTATTCGGAAAAGACCTTGTTGCCAGCCAGATAGGCGAACACGCCCAGCGCACCCGACACCAACACCACCGGCATGATCGCCAAGCCGTCTAGACCGTCAGTGAGATTCACCGCGTTGGAAAAGCCCACGATCATGAAGTACGTGATCACCACGAACATCAGTCCCAGCGGAATCACCACATGTTTAAACAGTGGCACGTACAACGCCGTTTCTGCGACGGGAATGTTGCCCACCGCCTGCGGTGCGAAGTAATACAGCAACAGCGCAGCGGCGAGGCCAAACACGGACTGCCAGAAATATTTCCAGCGGCCAGCCAAACCACGGCTGTCTTTCAGCACCAACTTGCGGTAGTCGTCGTAGAAACCAATCACACCGAAGGTCAGCATCACGCCCAACACGACCCAGACGTAGCGGCTATGGATGTCCACCCACAGCAGCGTGGACACCGTGACGGAAAGCAGGATCATGACGCCGCCCATGGTCGGCGTACCGGCCTTGACCAGGTGCGTCTTCGGACCATCGCTACGTACCACCTGCCCTGCCTTCATCGCCGCCAATTTGCGGATCAATGAGGGCCCCATCGCCAGCGACAACGCCAACGCCGTCAGCGCCGCCATGATGGTGCGGAACGTGATGTACTGAAATAGGTGCAAGGCGGTGAAATGCCGCGCCATCCAGTCTGCCAGCTCAAGAAACATGGGATGCCCCTCCCTGATTCTTCGGCGCCACAGCGGCGGCCTGTGCTAACGCCTGTACGACTTGTTCCATTCCCGCTGAGCGCGAACCCTTAACCAAGCACGTCACACCGCTATGCAAGTGCTTTTGTAGCGCAGCGATCAAGTCGGCTTTATCGGAAAAATGCTCGCCACCCTCGCCGAAGGCAGCGACAGTCGCGTGGCCGAGTTCGCCGATGGCAAACAACCTTTCAACACCGCGCTCGCGGGCGCGCTGCCCCACTTGCGTGTGCAACGCGCTGGCATTCGGACCGAGCTCGGCCATATCACCCAGCACCAACCAACGTTCGCCGGCCGCTAACAACAAGGTGTCCATCGCCGCCGCCATCGAAGACGGATTGGCGTTGTAGCTATCGTCGATCAAGGTCCAGCCGGCCGGCATTTCCTGACGCTGTAGCCGACCGGTCACGCCGTGCGCCTTCTCCAAACCGGCCACGATGGTGGCTAACGGCACATCTAGCGCCAGCGCCGCAGCGGCGGCGGCAAGCGCGTTGGCAATGTTATGGCGACCAGGCAAAGGCAATGCCACTTCGGCGTGGCCAACCGGTGTCTGTAGAACAAAACGAGAGCCGTCTGGCCGTTGCTCGATAGCCGCAGCGGTCACGTCGGCAGGCTGCTGCAGACCAAAGCGCAGCACTTTGCGGGTACCTGCCAAACCGGTGAAAAAATTGGCAAAAGCGTCATCGGCATTGATCACGGCAACGCCATCGGTCGGCAGTGCCTGATACATCGCGCCCTTCGTCTCCGCCACACCTTCAACACTGCCCATGCGTTCCAAATGTGCGGGCGCAATCAGTGTCACCACACCAACGTCGGGCCGTGCAATGGCGGCCAAGTAGGCGATATCGCCCGGTTTGCCAGCGCCCATTTCGAACACGGCAAATTCAGTGTCTCGTGGCATCGCTAGAACAGTCAGCGGCAAGCCCAGTTCGTTGTTGTGATTACCGGCGCTAACGTGGGTGCGGCCATGCAACGACAGAATGGACGCGAGCAAGGTTTTGACCGTGGTCTTGCCATTGGAACCGGTAATGCCAACCGCCCGCACGTTCCGCTGCGCGCGCACGGCGCTAGCTAAGTCGCCGAGCGCAAAGGTTGCGTCGCTCACTAATACCTGCGGCAAATCATGCTCAACTTTGCGCGTGACCAGCGCCGCCACAGCACCCCGCTCGGCGGCAGCGGCCAAGTAATCGTGGCCATCAACGCGCTCGCCCTTGATCGCCACAAACAGGTCGCCGGGGTGCACCTGCCGCGTATCCAACTGCACCCCGGTGACTTCAACATCAGCGCCGTACAACTGGCCGCCGGTCCACATGGCAACTGCGCTCAAGGCCATCATGCCCGTGGCTCCCGCTGCAAGCGCTGCAATAAGGCATGCGCTACGGCCAGGTCGTCAAATGGATGCTTACCGGCGGCGCCGTCCTGATAGGTTTCATGCCCCTTGCCGGCGATCAGTACCACGTCACCGATCTGCGCTTGACGCAATGCCTGTTCGATCGCGGCAGCGCGGTCACGCTGTACGATCGGCGCGGGCGCAGCCGGCATGCCGGCCACGATTTGCGCAACGATGGCATCACCGTCTTCTCCACGAGGGTTGTCGTCGGTCACCATGGCCACATCAGCCAGACGCGCGGCGATAGCGCCCATCAACGGGCGCTTGCCGGCATCGCGCTCGCCACCGCAGCCAAACACGCAAATCAGGCGACCTGCACAATGCGCGCGCAAGGCGGTCAACGCTTGTTCCAACGCATCTGGCGTGTGCGAGTAATCCACCACCACCAGCGGCAAACCCTGCTGCCCACCGGCACGCGTCATGCGGCCATTGACTGGCTGCAACTGCGCTAGTGTGCTCACGATGGACGCGAACGTTTCACCTAACGCGCCCAAACATGCCGCCACAGTAAGCAAATTGGCCACGTTGAAGCGGCCTAACAATGGGCTGTGGATCTGCCGCGTTCCCCACGGCGTGTGCAGTTGAAAAGTCAAACCTTCCGCTGCAGTAATAATGTCGCTGGCGCCCACTTCAGCATCGCTATCGCCAGCCATCGTCAGGCGTAACACGGAGACGTCCACAGCCAATTGCGTTGCCAGTTGGCGACCAAACGCATCGTCTGTGTTGATAACGGCGTGTTGCAGGCCGGGCCACGCAAACAGCTTGGCCTTCGCCGCGCCATACGCTTCCATGCTGCCGTGATAATCAAGGTGGTCGCGGGTGAGGTTAGTGAATGCGGCGACCTCAAAATCCACGCCAATCACGCGGCCTTGGGCCAGCGCATGGGAGGACACTTCCATCGCCACGTGGGTAGCACCGGCATCACGGAACTGCGCTAGCAACGCCTGCACAGCAATCGCATCAGGCGTAGTGCGCTCACCGTCGTGCAAGTGCCCATGTAAGCCGGAGCCTAAGGTTCCGATGGACGCCGTGCCATGGCCCAACAAGGTCAGTGCCTCGGCCAACAACTGCACGGTGGAAGTTTTGCCATTGGTACCGGTGACGCCGATGATGCGCAGCGATTCCGCCGGACGGCCATAGAAACGTGCCGCGATTTCACCCACCTGCTCATGCAAGTTTTCCACCCACAACACCGGCACATCGAGTGCAGGCACGTCGACTTGCGGCGCTTCGGCCAACACAATCTGCGCACCGCGCTGCACTGCACCGGCGGCAAATTCCACACCATGAGCATGTGTGCCACGTAAGGCGAAGAAGGCATCACCGCGGCGAACGCGACGCGAATCCAGCGCTAAACCGGACACCACCATGTGACCGATACCCGCCGTTGCCGCCACTTGCGTGTCGGCAATACCCAGCAACAATTGATCGAGATGACGCGTACTCATGGCGCCCCCTCATCAATGGGTGCATCGTCAATGGGCGTCTCGGCAGGTGCCTTGCTGCCGGCCAAACCACCAGCACCTTGCAACGGCCCACCGACATACCAGCGGCCAATGTTGTCTGGCGGCACGTCCAGCAGACGCAGTGCGCCTTCCATCACCTTGGCAAACACCGGCGCGGAGACCATGCCGCCGTAGTAGCTACCCTTCATTGGGTTATCGATCACCACCACACCAACCAACCGTGGATTGGTGGCCGGCACGATGCCGCCGAATGCGGCGGTGTAATTGTTCTTGGAATAACCACCGGCGTTCGCTTTGTGCGCTGTACCGGTTTTGCCGGCCACGGCGTAGTTTGGAATACGCGCTTGCGGCGCCGTACTTCCCGGCCCGGTCACCGTCTCCATCATCTTGACGACCTCGCCCGCCACCTCCGGCGAGACGATTTGCTTGGCACCACTTTCGCCGCCTTTGATGAAGGTTGGCGTGTGCATCAGGCCACCGTCGGCTAGCGTGGCGTATGCATTGGCCAACTGCAGCACGGTCACGTTGAGGCCGTAGCCGTAGCCAAGGATGGCTTTCTCCAGCGGCCGCCAGTCACGACCAATGCGCAGCAAGCCAGAGGCTTCGCCCGGGAAACCACTATTGGTGCTGTTGCCAAAGCCAAAACCGCGATAGGTGTCGTACATCAAGCTGGTATCCAGCGTCATGGCAATGTGTGCCGCGCCGACGTTGCTCGATTTGGTAATGACTCCGGTGGGCGTCAACAACCCATAGTTATGCGTGTCATGAATGTCATGACCTTGAAAATACCAATGACCACCGGTGGTATCGATGATCGGGCTGGTCGGTGTGTACTTTCCGCTGGACAGCGCCGCGGCCATCAAAATGGGCTTGATGGTCGAGCCCGGTTCCAGCAAGTCAGTGACGGCGCGGTTGCGGCGCTGATAGGCCTTGCTGTCATTCACTGCGTTCGGGTTGTACGTGGGCATATTTGCCATCGCCAACACTTCGCCAGTTTTGACATCGAGGATCACGATCGAGCCCGAGTCGGCCTGAAACTTCTCAATCGTCTTCTTCAGCTCGCTGTAAGCAAGAAACTGGATGCGCCGATCGATGCTCAGCGTCAGGTTCTGTCCCGGCTTGGGCGCGCGCAACTGCTCCAGATTTTCTACCACGTGACCCATGCGATCACGAATCACCCGCTTCAATCCAGGCTTGCCCGACAACCAATCGTCGTACGCCAATTCCAGCCCTTCTTGGCCGTGGTCGTCGATGTTGGTGAAGCCAAGCACATGCGCGGTGACGTCGCCTGACGGGTAATAGCGCTTGAACTCGCGCTGCCCATTGATGCCAGGGATACCCAGATCCAGGATGGCCTGCGCCGCTTCGGGCGCCATCTGCCGCCGCAAGTACACAAACTCACGATTCGAACGCTGTGACAACCGCTCTTTCAACTCGTCAGCATTCACTCCTAGCGCCTGTGCCAACGCCGGAATGCGATCCATATTGGCCAGCACTTCGGGCGGGTTGGCCCAAATCGACATGACCGGAGTAGACACTGCCAACGGCTCGCCGTTGCGATCAAAGATGGTGCCGCGCGATACCGGAATAGGCACTTCACGCAAGAAGCGTGCGTCACCCTGGCGCTGATAAAACTGCTTACGCACCACCTGCAAATCGAACGCACGCGCGACCAAGCCGACCGATGCCAAGCCCAGCAAACCGGCCACCAACACCATACGTTTACGCGCGCTCGGACCGGCGCCACGGCGGCGGCCCTGATGTGCGGATGAAAGAGCGTTGCGCCAGCTCATCAGCGTAACAACCGAATATCTTGCGGGCGCGGATCCAGCATGCCCAACTTCTCGCGCGCCTCTTCGTCGATGCGGCGCGGCTCGGCATACGTCGCCTGCTCCAGCTCCAGCCGACCGTAGTCAATATTTAAGGTGTCACGCTGATTCTGCAGTGTCGTCAAATTGACAAACAGCACACGGCTTTCATGGCGCGTCCACACGACGCCAAGCGCGCTAACCAGCACCGCTACCAGCAACAGCAACATAACGAAGACGCCCACAACTTTCATGAGTGCCTCCCTTCACTAAGCGGCGCTTCAAACGATGCCGCTTCTGCCAATTTCTCCGCCACGCGCAACACGGCCGAGCGCGAACGCGGGTTAGCAGATACTTCGGCAGCCGACGCAAATTGTGCTTTACCGATGGCTTTCAGTCGTGCCGGCGCCGCGACGACCGGCGGTCCGCGCCGACTGTTTTGCACACGGCCGGACTGATCGCGAATGAATAACTTCACCACGCGGTCTTCCAGCGAGTGAAAGCTGATGACCGACAAACGGCCACCGACGTTGAGACACGCCAGCGCTGCTTGCAAGCCTTCTCGCAAAGCCTGCAGCTCACCATTTACCTGAATGCGCAAGGCTTGAAAGCTGCGCGTAGCAGGATGCTTGCCCGGTTCATGCCGACCAACCACCCGCTCGATCAACGCCGCCAATTGGCCGGTGCGAAGAAATGGGGTGGCATCGCGATCGGCAATGATGGCGCGGGCGATGCGGCGACTATGGCGCTCTTCACCGAAATTCCACAACACACGCGTCAGCTCAATCTCATCGACCCGCGCCAAGAATTCTGCCGCATTTTCACCTTGAGTGGTGTCCATGCGCATATCCAGCGGCGCGTCGGCCATAAAGCTGAAACCGCGCTCGGCTTGATCCAGCTGCGGCGAAGAGACGCCAAGATCCAGCAACACGCCATCCAGACCGGCCGCGGTTTCATCCCACTCGGCCAAGCTGGCAAAATTGGCGTGGCGAATGACGACGCGCGCGTCGTCGGCGAATTCGGCTTGTGCGGCGGCAACCGCTTGCGGATCACGGTCCATCATCAGCAAGCGGCCGTTCGGGCCCAGGCGCGACAACACGGCGCGAGCGTGACCGCCGCGGCCAAAGGTGCCATCCAGATAACGCCCATCAGCGCGCACCGACAGACCCTCCACTGCTTCAACCAGCATGACCGGGACATGCTGCAATTGGCCGGAGCCTGAGTTCATCAATTCAAACCCTCGGCCATACCGCTCTCCCGCTTCCGACCCACAACCCCGCACTTGCGCCTGTTACAGACGTAAGTCCGCCATGTCGTCACTGATTTCGTCTTCGCCGATGGTCTGGCGAATTTTCGCCAAGTGCGCCAGCTCGCTCCACAACTCAAATTTGTTGCCCATACCAAGGAGCACAGCCTTTTTTTCGATGCCAGCGGCGCTGCGCTGACTGGCCGGCAGCAAAATGCGGGCGGCCGCGTCGGGTTCCACAAACGTCGCCGCACCGACCAATTTCATTTGCAGCGCGCGATGCACTGCTTTGACGCTGGACAGCGCATTGACCTGATCACGTACGCGCTCCCACTCCGATCGCGGAAACAGCCACAAGCAACCGGACTCGAATGGGTTGTAGGTCAACACCAGTTGATTGGCGCACTCGCCCGCCACTTGGTCCCGATACATCGTCGGAACGGCCAAGCGGCCTTTATCGTCAACAGTGATGGCGGTTTCGCCTTGGAACACAGCCGGCATCTCCACAAAAACCCACAATTTCACACGTGAGCCCACAATAGCCGTCGCAAACGACCACTGTCAAGGAAATTTCGCTTGTGAATCAAAGAGAAAGGTGAAATGTGACGACATTTCTAGCGGTTTCTCACGAACTGTCGCAAGGTGCTTGAATGCAGGGAAGTTTCTGCGACATTTCGCCACTATTTAAGGGCCAAAGCTGGCCGATTTACGTCGTTTGGGCGAAGTACGCGCTGAACGACCGTTCATCCTGGCGAACAAATTTTCACTCCACTACACAAACACGGCCGCCAGGGCTCAGCGCCATGGCGACCGCATTTGATCAACGTAAAGAGGTGGAGTCGGCCTGTAAGCCGGGTTCTGTACGTCTTGCGACGTGACAGTCATTCCTCTCGGCCAAGCGTCGCCGCTTGGCTCCAGCAACCTACCCGGGAACAACGCGGGCCGCGTTATCG
>JBDTBF010000129.1:0-3228 GCA_039924175.1 Rhodanobacter sp. | reverse complement strand
TGGTTGATTTGCTGGTGACCCGAATCCAGGGTGCGCTGGATGCACCGCTTGGCATCAGTACATCCCCATCGTTTTGTCTCGCTGATCTTGCCGCAGACGATCTGCGTGCCGAGATGGGCTTTTACTTTTCTCTGGAGCGCGTGTCGATGAAGCGGCTACGCGAGGTGTGCGCCGCGCATGGCGAACCTGATTTGGTCCCGATCAGTACGCGCGTTTTGAGTGGTTTGATGAACGGCAAGATCGATCTGACGTTTCAGCACGATGGGCGTTTCCACGTGCTCGACTACAAAGGCAATTACCTCGGCGAATCGCTGGTGGACTATCAGGGTGCTGCCTTGCTGGAAAAAATGGACGCAAACCATTACCGCTTCCAGGCGTTGCTTTACACCGTGGCCGTTGATCGCTATCTGAAGCAACGGCTTGGCAAAACTTATCAACGCAGTCAGCACTTGGGTGAATGCGTCTACCTGTTCATTCGTGCCGCTGGGCTGGCACCGGATGTCGGCATCTGGCGGCATCGTTTCGACGATACGTTATTGGAGGCTGTAGCTGTCGTGTTCGCGCATGAACTGACGACGTCGGAGGCGGCATGAAAACCTTGGCCCCCACCTATCACTTTCGTCGGTTGGCATCTTCCGTCGCGCCACCAGAATCGTGGCGCATGCTTGACCAAACCGTAGCGCGTTGGGTCCGCGTGCATGGCGGCTCACCATTGTTGGCACAAGTAGCGGGCTGGGCCAGCCACGTCGAAGCGTATGGCGATAGCGCGCTGCCGCTGACGGATGCCAATCGCCACGGCATGTCGCCACTCTCGATCGAAGAACGTCACGCGCTGACTGCCGAACCCATGCTTGCTGTGGCGGGTAGCGAAGATGGTGGCGGCACACCTTTTGTCATCGATCACGATCATTTTTATCTACGCCGAAATTACCTGCATGAAGTGGCCGTGGCGCAGCATATTCGCGCTCGTCGGACGACACCACCGACAGACGTTGCGACCAGCGCGAAGGACATCGACACCTTGTTTCAAGGTGATGCGGACGAGCCGGTGCAACCACAGCGCGACGCCGTTGCGCAGGTGCTCGGCAAGCGACTGTTTGTGCTTACCGGTGGTCCCGGCACCGGCAAGACCACCACGGTCCTGCGTATGTTGATGATGCTGATCAAGCATCGCGTGGAAGGTGGTCAGAGCGCACCCAGCATTCGTATTGCTGCGCCCACTGGCAAGGCTGCGCAGCGGCTGTCCGAATCCTTGCGCGATGGGGCGAAGCGTATGCGCGGACCACAGCCACCAGCGGACCGTGCGACGGCTGCGTCATGGCAACCGCTGGATGCGACGTGGTATCCGCATCTGGAAGCTGCCTTGGGTGCCGAAGCCAGCACCTTGCATCGACTGCTGGGCAGTCGTGGCCGTCACGGTGGTTTCAGTCATCACGCCGGTAATCCAGTGCCGGCGGACATCGTGATTGTCGATGAAGCGTCGATGATTGATCTGGACAAGTTGCGCAACCTGCTGGATGCATTGCGCGATGACACCGCACTCATTCTTGTCGGCGATGCCGACCAGCTCACCTCGGTCGGTACCGGCTCGGTACTGCTCGATCTGGTCGGCGCAATGGAAGCCGAACACGCCGCCGACTTGGTACGCCTGAGCCACAGCTTTCGTGCTGACCAATCGCTCTTGCCCATCAACGAGGCTATTCGCACCGGCGATATTGCGGCGTTCGCTGTCGCGTGGAGCGCCGCAGGAAGCAAGGCCATTCGACGTTCGGTAGCGACCACGACGGATCTTCATCGCGCGCTGGTTAGTTGGAGTGCAACGCTGCGAACCGTGTTGCAGGCCGCTGGCGCGTTCGATGCCATGGCGCCCGTGGATCAGGCGCACATTCTCAAAGCGCTGCACGGCTTGCGCGAGCGCCAACTGTTGTGCGCGCTGCGCGAAGGTGAATTCGGCGCCGAGGCCGCCAACGCGGTCATCGAGCGGCAACTGAAAGGCCGCTCCGAACTTGGTGCAGAAGCGACCTGGTATCCCGGCCGCGCCGTGATGATTACCCGTAACGATTACACCGTAGGCTTGTTCAACGGCGACGTCGGCCTGTGCCTGCGCGACGAAAATGGCGTACTGGGTGTGTGGTTTGAAGCGACCGTACAAGCCGGTGCGCCTGGGGCTGAAGCAGAGGATGCGATGGCGGACTCCGAAGTAAACCGCCGCGCTGTCTGCTTCGCGCCGGGTAGCCTGCCTGAGCATCAGGGCGCTTTCGCTGTCACCATTCACAAGAGTCAGGGCTCCGAGTACGACCATGTTTCCGTGCTGCTCCCGCCCGATGCTGAAAACCGCATTTTGTCGCGGCAACTGCTTTACACCGGCGTATCACGTGCCAAACGCAGCGTGGAGATTTGGGGCAGTGACGCAGCCGTGGAAGCAGCTATCGCGACGCCCATCGTGCGCGCTGGCATGTTGCGCAGGCGCTTGGAAGAGCCATCTGGTTGACGTCGAAGCTTGGCGCTTCGTCACCGCAAGGTACTTTTCAACAACCGAACGGCTGGATAGATAACTGGCCGCGAACGCGGCGCTGTTCAACAGCCGTACGGCGTGCCAGCAACCGGCATGATGCTCAGCTTTTGGTGATCTCGAAGCCCTGCTTGGTGATGCTTTTGCCATCCAGTGAAATCTCGACTTCGTATTTGCCTTCCGGCCAGAGGTCAGGGTTTTGTACTTTGAAGGTGGTGATGGCCGGGCCAGTGGTGGCGATGGCTTGGCTGATACTGCTGACCAATTGGCCGCGGCCTTCCAGATAACTCCACTTCGCGTTGAGCGTGGCTTCCATGGTCCGCCCGCTGGAGGCGACGCTGGCGTAGATAATTTTCGTGTTGGCGGGAAACGTGTTGCTGGCGTGAGTTACCTGATGCTCGGCGTCGACGGCGTCGCCCAAGGTGAGTTTGACGACGGCAATTCGGGCAGTCGCCTCAGCAGCTGGTGGGTGTTTTGCGTCGGCGCTACCTGTTACGCCCGCCCGAGTTGTTGCGGCCGCACTTGTTGCTGCACGTGCAGGTTTGGCGGTGGCCGTGGTTGTACTGGCTGCGCTGGGCTGATTGGCGGGCGTAGCAGCTTCTTTTTTACCGCAGGCACTGAGGAGTAGCAGGCAGGCAAGACCCGCACTCATAAATGTGGCACGACGTACAAAAGTACTCATGGAAGCTCCTCGGTCGGGAATGCGGCTGGCGGCG
>JBDTBF010000128.1:0-42590 GCA_039924175.1 Rhodanobacter sp. | reverse complement strand
ACCACTACGACGCTTTCAATCGCATGGATAGCGCTGGTCGCGTGAGCTATTACGTGAATCCGGAGGGTCAGCGCTTGCGCAAAACAGGGGCAGCGGGCACCACCTTCTTCGCCACCGATGCGAGCGGCCCGTTGTTGGCGGAACGTCCGAACGGCAACTGGGTCGACTACGTGTGGTTGAACGGACGATTGATCGGGCGCGTGGCGAATGGCCAAATTTATGCCATTCATGACGATCAAGTCGGTCGCCCGGAAGCCGTGACCGATGCCAACCGCAACGTGGTGTGGCAAGCACAGAACCTTGCCTTCACCCAAAACGTCACGGTGGCCACCATTGCGCTCAACCTGGGTTTCCCCGGGCAGCACTACAGCCGGTGGCGTGACATCCGCCGGGGAGGGTTGCGCTACTGTGCAGCTATCGTGTCGATGCAGGGATTGATCCCGGTCTGCTGGCGATGGACATCTATCGTTTCGACTAGCTGGTCGTTGCGCGGTAGCCGCGATCGTGAGCGGGGTGGGTGGACGGCCACGCGGCGTGGCGGATTACCATGACGGCTCTTCCCTGCGTGCATGGTCGGGCCAGCCTATGTCTTCTTTGCAACATATGCAGATGCTCACGCGCTACAAGGCGTGGGCAGATCGCCGAGTTTTTGCGGCGTTGGCGGCGCTGCCGTCAGATGCGTTACTGGCCCCGCGGGCGATGGTGTTTGGTTCGGTCGTGCGTGCGCTGAATCATGTGTATTGCATGGATCAGGTATGGCAGGCGCATTTGCAGGGCGTTGCGCACCATTTCACCACGCGCAACCCACCCTTTACGTCGACCTTCTCCGCGTTGCGCACGGCGCAGGAAAAGATCGACGCGTGGTATGTCGCCTATGCGCAGGCACTGCAGCCGGACCTAGCCGATGAAATAATCGACTTCACTTTTATTGGTGGCGGCGCGGGCGCGATGAGTCGCGCTGATATCTTGTTCCATGTGGTCAACCATGGCAGTTACCATCGCGGACAGGTGGCGGCGGCGTTGTATCAGCCGTCCGCACCGTTTCCCGTCACGGATTTACCCGTGTTTCTACGTGAGGAAATTTAGCGGCGCGGTAGTGGGGCTGACGGGTGTGTGGGAGATATCGATGGTCGTGGCCACGTGCAACTAGTCTCGCCATCACTCGTCGGTGCAGCTCAACGCGATGTTTTAGTGTGACGGGAAAAGCTGGCGATGCGTGGCGCTGGATGGCACAGGGCAAAATTCTGGCGTGGGGAGAGTGGCGCGACAACGCCTGCTCGGAGGAGCTACCCGTTATCCAAGTGGTCGCCGGTTCTTTCGCGCCTTGCCAAGAGTCATGTATCGCGCCAAGCGCAGACGCGGTAATTTTCAGCTACCCCTTGGGTGCTATCGGTTTGGAGTAGTGCGATGCGTAAGCTTGCTGTTGTCCTGTTGTTGTTAGCCTTGCCGGCCGCGGCCAGTGCGGCGGAGTGTCGCTATAGCGCCCCGCGCAGTGCGAATCTGGATGCGATTGGTTTGCATAATTTGCTGCTGAATGTTGGCTCGGATGATGTCGATATTCAGGGCACACCGGGCTTGAGTCGGGTGGAAGTGCGCGGCACGGCGTGTGCGTCCAAAGCGAAATTTTTGGAAGATTTACAGATCAGCGCCAAGCGTGATGGTGCGGACGCTACCGTCGATACGTTGACCAATCGCCCGTTTAGCATCGGCATTTTTGGTTCCCGTTATGCGTACCTTAAATTGCAGATACGCGTGCCCACCACGCTGGCGGTGCAAATTAAATCTGGCTCGGGCGACGTGAAGGCGCAACAACTGGCCGCGCTGAATTTTGACGCCGGTTCAGGCGATTTGATGGCGTCTGGCATAGCTGGCGCGCTAACGCTGAAGCTTGGCTCGGGCGATGTTGACGCGCGCCAAGTGGGCAGTGTTGATTTGCGCTCCACGGGCTCGGGTGACGTGAAAGTAGATGGCGTGAATGGCGATGTTCACAGCGGCCGTTCCGGCTCCGGTGACCTTAGCTTTAGTCATGTCCGTGGCTCGGTTACGGTGGAATCGACGGGTTCCGGCGACGTCACGCTCAACCAGGTGGGTCACAACGTTGACGTTGGTAGCACCGGCTCGGGTGATGTCACCGCCAATGATGTCGATGGTGACTTCACCGTGCGCTCCAGCGGCAGTGGTGAGATTCAGCACAATCGCGTGAAAGGCAAAGTCAGCGTGCCTGCGGACGATTGATTGACCGCTCGCGCAGGTATCTTTGTTGGTTGGTAGGAGCCCGCTCGTGGGCTCCTACCAAACTTGGTCCGCGTCACGTCCCTATGCTGGACGCGGTTGATTCAGTTCAACGTGGTGTTCCTTCTCGTCATCGACCAAGGTGATATAGCCGTCTGCTTGCACCTCTCCGTCCAGCCAGACGGAGCTGGCGGTACCGACGGCGCTTTGCCGTAGATCGATCCGGTACCAAGTGGATCGGTAGCGGTAGCTCATGCGGAAGCCGTCCCAATCGGGCGGCAGTACCGGTACGAAGCGCAGGCGCCCGGCTTCTAGGCGCAAGCCGAGCAGTGATTCAACGATCAGCCGGTACATCCAGCCGGCCGAGCCGGTGTACCAGCTCCAACCGCCGCGGCCAACATGGGGTTCGACTGCGTAGACATCGGCACTGACGACGTACGGTTCCACCTTGTAGACGTCCATTTTCGCGGCGTCGCTGCCGTGGTTGACCGGGTTGATCATGCGTAGCAGTTCCCATGCTTTCGCACTGTCGCCCAACTCAGCAAACGCCATCGTGGCCCAGATAGCCGCGTGCGTGTATTGCCCGCCGTTTTCGCGCACACCGGGGAGGTAACCCTTGATGTAGCCGGGGTCGACCGGTGAGGTGTCGAAAGGTGGGTCGAGTAATTGCACCAGGCCCGCATCGCGACGCACCAAATACTGGTTGAGCGAAGCCATCGCCTGCCGCTGCCGCGCAGGTTCGCCGGCGCCAGACAGCACCGACCAGCTTTGAGCGATGGAGTCGATGCGGCATTCTTCGTTGCTGCTGGAACCGAGCGGTGTGCCATCGTCAAAGTAGGCGCGGCGATACCAGGCGCCGTCCCAGCCATGCTGTTCTAGCGCCACACGTAGTTTGCTGACTTCGTCTTCGCAGTGCCGAGCGAAGGTTTCGTCGTTGTGTAATCGCGCCACGTCAGCGAAACGCGTCAGCACGTCGCAGGAGAACCAACCTAGCCACACGCTTTCGCCGCGCCCGGCTTCGCCGACCCGGTTCATGCCGTCGTTCCAGTCGCCGCCGCCCATCAACGGCAAACCGTGTGCGCCACGCCGCAAGCTGTGCTCGATAGCGCGCACGCAATGTTGATACAACGTTTCGCGAATGCCTGAATGCTGTGGCAAGTCGTAGTAGGACTCTTCGCCTGCATGCAACGCGCGACCGCCGATATAGTCGACGATCTCCTCCAGCACGCCCGTATCTGCCCATGCCAGTACGTAGCGACTGGTGGCCAGCGGCAGCCACAAATAATCGTCTGAGCAGGTGGTGCGTACGCCGCGATCCAGCGGCGGATGCCACCAATGTTGTACGTCACCTTCCGGGAATTGATGTGCCGCGCAGCGCAGTAGCTGTTCTCGCGCCAGCTCCGGCGCGGCGTGCAACATGGCCATGGAATCTTGGAGTTGATCACGAAAGCCAAAGGCCCCACCGGATTGGTAATAGCCACTGCGAGCCCAAAAACGGCAGGCGATGGTTTGATACATTAACCAACCGTTGGCCAGCACGTTGGTGGCTGGATCGGGCGTCTCGATGTGCACCGCGCCCAGCGTACGCTCCCAATGCTCGCGCACCGTGGCTAAGGCATCGGCGGCACTACCGCTGCCGCGGAAGCGGTGGACCAAAGCGTTGGCGTCGGTGGCATTGCGGCCCACTCCAAGTCGAAATACCACCTCGCATTGCTCGTCCACGTCCAGTTCAACGCTAACTTGCAGCGCGCCGCATGGGTCTAGCCCAGCGCCTAGATGGCCGGATAACTGGGTGCGACTCAATGCGGTCGGTGAACGCATGTTGCCATTACGGCCGAGAAACTCTGTGCGGTCGCCGCCGATGCTACGGGCCGGATCATCCACGTCGAAAAACGCCACGCGATTCGGGAATTCACCGTTGTAGGCATTGCGCGCGAAGAGGGCGCCGCTAGCCGGGTCTGATTCGGTGGTCACGTGCATGGAGGTCTTTTCGCGCACGTCGCCGAGTACCCATTCGACGTAGCCGGTGGCGCTGAGCCGGCGCGGTCGGCCGGAGTCGTTGCGCAATTTCAGCACGGAAAATTTGATGGACGCGTCCAGCGCTACGTACACCCACAGCTCGGAGTGGATGCCGCCTTCTTCGTGCTCGAATACGCTGTAGCCGAAGCCGTGGCGAGTGATATAGGTGCCACTGCCACGGCGTGGCAACGGTGTTGGTGACCATAGATGCCCGCTGTCTTCATCGCGCACGTACAGCGCTTCGCCACTGGCGTCGGCGACCGGGTCGTTGTGCCACGGAGTCAGGCGGAATTCGTGCGCGTTTTCGCCCCAGCTGTAAGCGCCGCCGCTTTCTGAAATAACCGTGCCGAAGTGGGGGTTGGCGAGTACGTTGCTCCACGGTGCTGGCGTGCTGTCGCCATCGGCTAAGGTGATGATGTATTCGCGACCGTCAGCGCTAAAGCCACCGTGGGGGTTGCTCAGTTGTAGGGTTGCAGGTGCGCTCACTTCCACTTTTGCGGCGTTGACTGGTGAGCCCGGTAGCAGTGACGCGAGCCGCTTGAGTTTGGCCGGAACGAATGGCGTGGCGTGGGTTTCCACGCGACGGCGGTTGATTTGTTCGGCGAGGCTGCCGCGGTTGTCGGACAGAATGATGTGCGCGCTCGATTGCACGACTAAGCGGTCTTCGCTGGACAATTGTTGTGCGGGGCGCACGAAAATACCGCCGGGCCGATCCAGCAAGGTGGCTTCACTGCCCGAGGCGATCAGGCCCATGATCTGGTCGCGTAGCTCCTGCCGGTAACCAGCGCGGTCTTCGTTCCAGATGACCAGGTCCACCATCAAGCCCTTTAGCCGCCAGTAGGCGTGCGCCTGCACCAGTTGGCGCACCAACTCGATATGCGTGGGGTCGGCAATGTGCAACAAGACGATGGGTAGGTCGCCGGAAATGGATTGGCCCCACAGTCCCGATTGGCCGCGCCGGTTGCTACGCAAGACGGCCGCTTCGGCGCGTAGATGGGCATTCGGGTAAATGATTGCGGTGGCCATGTGTTCGTACAGCTGTGCGTCGACCAGGCTGGCATTGAGCTGGCGTAGCAACACCTGGCTATGCGTCCAGGCAAGGTCGAACACGCGGTCAGCCAGATGGCGGTCGCGATACTTGCCAATTAACCGCATGCACGCGTCGCGGCTTTGCGCAAGGCCGGTAACGACGTCGACGGTGGCTGACTGTTCTGGCTCCAGGGTCAGGCGGCACCGGATGGCGACGATGGGATCGAGTACTGAACCCTGACTGTTACCCAGCTGTATTTGCTCAGGGTCCAGCATCAGCGGGTACGCGGTGCTGCGGCCACGGCCAATGAAGCGCGCGCGATCGGTTTCGTAGGAAATTTCATCGACGTGAGCGTCATGCACGGCCACCAAATGGCACATCCAGGGCACTTCTTCGTCGTGCGAGCGTGGGCGCCGACTGCACACAATGGCCTGTAATTCGGGCACCAGTTCGGTTTGCACAAACAAGTTGCTAAAGGCGGGGTGCAAGGTATCGGCTAGCGCCGGCGCCAGTACCACTTCGGCGTAGGTGGTTAGTTCAATGGTGCGGCGGGTACGGGCGCGATTGGTGATGCGGGTGCGCCGCAGCTCAATGTCATCTTCCGGCGAGACCACGATTTCCGTGTGCGCATCAAAGTCGCGCTCGCGTACGCGGAACTCGGCGCGTGCGTCGGAGAAAATGGCTTCGAACAGTTCGGTCTTGCGCCGCGTGGGTTGGTAGGCGGTAGACCAGTAATCGCCGCTGGCGACGTCGCGCAGGTAGCAGAACATGCCCCAGTGATCGCGCGTAATATCTTCGCGCCAACGGGTTACGGCGAGGTCTCGGCAGCGGCTATAGCTGCCGCCGGCGCTGCTGACCATGACGTGGTAGCTACCGTTCGACAGCAGCTGCACTGCCGGACGCGCGCGGTTCGGGTCGGTAAATACACGCAGGCGGGTCTCGGCTGCACGTGAGTTGCTATCGGTTATCGGGAACCCGGACGCATGCATGTATTCGGCGGCGGTCTTCGGGATGCGTTCCTGCAATAGCAAACTGGTCGCTTGGAATTGTGGATCCGATTCGAAGCGCCGCTGCATCGGACGATTGAGTAGCGCGTAGTCCAGCGCCAGCAGGCTCATGCCTTGGTGGTGGACCATGTACGAATGCACCACGGCCGAAGCTTGCCCCAGCGGCAAACGCGCTGGCGTGTAGTCGATTGCCTCGTACATACCGAAGCGGCCTTCCGCGCCAGCTTCCACCAAGCGGTGTAGATTTTTTGTGGCCGCGATCGGCTCCACCATCAACGCGAGTGCGGTGGCATACGGGGCGATCACCACGTCGTCACCCAGCCCACGTTTTAGGCCAAGGCCGGGCACGCCAAAGGCGCGGTATTGATAGGTAAGGTGAATGTCGCGCGTGTTGAAACCGGATTCGGAGACGCCCCACGGCACGTTTAATTGGTTGCCATATTCAATTTGTCGCGCCACCGCCGCGCGGCAACTTTGATCCAGCAGGGTGCCTTCATAGGTCGGCATCACCAGCATCGGCATCAGGTATTCGAACATCGAGCCAGTCCACGACAGCAGCACCGGTTCGCCGCCACTGGTGGTCAGTAGCCGACCCAAGGCAAACCAGTTGTCTTGTGGCAGTTCGCCTTGGGCGATGCCGACAAAGCTGGCCAGCCGCGCTTCTGAAGCCAGTAAGTCGTAATAGCCGGCGTCGAGGCGGCGCTCGTTGACGTTATAACCGATCGCCAGCAAATCGCGCGTGCTGTCATACAGAAAGCGGTAATCCATCAAGGCCAGTTCACCGGCTTGTTGTGCCAGTTGTTCCACTAGGGCGACTCGTTCGCGCGCACGTTCGCGCACGAAGTCGGCATCCGCCTCGGCGGGCCAACACAACGGTTCGATACGGGCCAATTGGCGCAGCGTGGGAATCGTCGCAAAGCTGGCGCCATCGTCAGCGATCGGGTCGAGGTGAAATGCCACGGCTTCGGCGTGCAGGTCGCGGCATTGCGCGAGCACGGCATCCAGCCAGAACGCGGCGTCGCTGTCCACGTCGACCTCATGCTGCGAGGCCACGGCGAGGGCGTGCTCGAGTTGCTTTTGTAGCACGGCGACGGTCTCACTGGTGCGAGTCGGCGGCGTGCTTAGCGCGCTTTGCAAATCCGCTTGTGCAGCATCCAGCGCGGCGTCAGCCGCGTCATCCAACGCTGCGCGCAGCACGCCCCATGTATCCAATAGCCCTTGCAAGGTGCGTGGGTGAAACACGGGTTCATCGAGCAACTCCAGCAGACCAGGCTGCAGCGTCAGTAGGTGTCCAGCAAGGTTGCCGCTATCCACCGCCGACACGTACAACGGCGTCAGTGGCTGCAAGGTTAGTGTGTCGTACCAGTTGTAAAAATGGCCCCGATGACGCGGCAATTTCTCCAACGTGGAAAAGGTTTGTGCGGTGCGGTCCAGCAGTCGTCCATTACTGAGAAAGCCGAAATCGTGTGCGGCCAGGTTGGCCAGCAACGCCAACCCGATATTGGTGGGCGAGGTGCGATGGGCCAGCGTCGGCTCGGGCATTTCCTGCAGATTATCGGGGGCTAACCAATGGTCCGCTGGGCCAACGTAAGTATCGAAGAAAGCCCATGTTTTGCGCGCTAGTGCGCGTAAAAAAACTTGCTGTGTCGGATTCAGCGTGGATCGTGTGGAACGGCGTGGCGTACTGATCCACCAGGCGATAGCTGGCGACGCCAGCCACAAAAATAGCAGGGGTGCGGCCAATAGCCATGCGTATGGCCGCAGCAACAGTAGGGTGATGGTCAGTACGATGGCTAGCACTGGGCCAACCCACAACAGACGCCATACGGCACCGGGCGCATTGCTTGCTTTGCGCGCAACGTCGCTGGAGGTTTGCCATTGCAGCAAATGACGATGGCTGATGGCCATGCGCCACAGCGTGCGCAAAATCGCGTCGAGGGTGTACTGCACTTCATGCGGTAACCACGCCAAAGCCAGCAACATGCGTTCGAAGTGCTGCGCTCCTGCTTGCAGGCCGGCCCGTAAGTGCTGATCCAAGCGCACTTCGCGCGGTTTCTGTACCAAGTCGAGTAATGCCGATAACAGCGGCGGCACCAACACCATCGCTAACACCGCCAGCATCCACGACAGCGCCGGCGTGATGAAGAGCCAACCCACGATCAACAAGATAAGGAGCGACGTTGGCACCAGACTGCGGCGCAAGTTATCCAGAATCTTCCAGCGTGATAACGCCGTCAGCGCATTCCGTTGCCAACCGTCCTTTTCCGTTGGCGACCACGGCAACAACCACGGCAGCAATTGCCAGTCACCGCGAATCCAGCGGTGGCGGCGCTTGACGTCGGCGCTGTAACGGGCGGGATATTCTTCGTACAGTTGCACATCGCTGAGTAACCCAGCACGCGCATGACAGCCTTCCAGTAAGTCATGACTCAGGATGCTGTTTTCCGGGAAGCGATCATCCAGGCTAAGCTCGAAGGCATCGACGTTATAGATGCCTTTGCCAATAAACGAGCCTTCGTGGAAAACGTCTTGATAGACGTCTGACACCATCTGCGTGTAAGGGTCGATGCCGGCATCGCTGCCATACAGCTGGGCGTAGCGCGAGCGGGCGGTACTCGGCAGACTGATGCCGACACGTGGTTGCAAAATGGCATAGCCGGACACGATGCGCCGTCGTACCGGATCGTATACCGCGCGGTTCAGCGGGTGATCGATGGTGCCAATGAATTCTTGGGCGGAGTCGCGTGGCAACTCGGTATCGGTGTCCAGCGTGATGACGTATTGCACCGATTGCAGGATATCGATGTCGCCCACGATCAACGAGTAAGAAGCGTGACCATGGCCGCGTAGCAAGGCGTTAAGGTCGGCCAATTTGCCGCGCTTACGTTCGTGTCCCATCCAACACTGTTCGGCGTCGTTCCAGCGCCGTGGGCGGTGGAGCAAAAAGAAACGGTCGGTCGCCGCGCTGGAGTAGCGCTCGTTGAGCGCTTCAATGCGCCGTTGCGCGAGTTGCAACAGGGCGTTATCACTTGGCAGGGTTTCCGTGTCTGCGTCGGTGAAATCGCTAAGCAAGGCGAAGTGCAGGTTGTCGTCGCGATTGCCAAGAAAACGCACTTCCAAGGCTTCGACCAAATCCTGGATATCTTGCAGGCTGCCAAACATGCACGGGATAACCACCAAGCTGCGTGCGCTGGCAGGAATGGCACGCGAGTAGTTCATGCGCGGCAACAACTGCGGCGCCACGGATAGCGTGGCCAGCCAATTGAGCAGGCTTAGACCAAGTTGGCTGGCGAGGATCGCTGCAGGTATCGCCATGATCGACGCTGCCCACCATGGCGCGGGCTGTTGCGCGACGTCGGCGACCAGCGGTTGCGCGAAAACAAAGGTGAGCAGGGCCAACAGGCCGAGGTAAACGGGTAGCGGCGCGCGATCAACGTAGCGGCGCAGTGCTTCGCCGATGCTGGGGCGCACACCCAGTTGGCGTTCCAGTGCCGCCTTGCCGCGGTCGATCAGGTAGAAGCCGACGTGTTGCGCCAGCGTGTTGCTGGCGTCCGCTGCGTCAGCCGTGATTACTTGATCAGCTGCTGCTTGCGCCAACGTTACTGCCGCTTGCGCCACATCGGGTTCGGGCAGTTGGTGCTGCCGTGCCATCGCTTCCACGACATGGCGATAGCGATCGCGCGTAGCGAAATTCATCGCCCCATAGATGGCGGCGGGGTCAGTGCGCAAACACTTCTCGATAATACTGGTGTGCTCGACGAAATCGCGCCAGTCAATCGACCCTAGCGTGCGCAAGCTACCGATGCTGTTGCCGATGGAAACCTGGTGCGCAGCTTGTTCCTGCGCTTCGCGCTGCACTAGGTGTTCAATACTTTGTCCGGACGCCGACAAACGCTGCTCGATCCAGCTTAGGGGGAGAGCCAGCGCGGGACTTTGCCCCTGCAGTCGGCGCGCCATTTCCGCGACAAACGGGCCGGTCATCGGTGGGTCGGAGCGGGCCATGTCCGCCACGACCAGCACCACGCTGTTCGGGTCGCGTTCGGCGGTGGCGGTCATCGTATCGGCCCAGCGCACCGCCATGCCGCGGTAGCGCCAGTCGGCGATGACGCGTGCGGCGACGCGGCGAAGGTTCTCAATCAACGCCAGCCGCAACATGATCGGGATCGCCCACAGCTCACCCAGCTTGAGTGGCGCCACCGTCTGGTAGGCGTTGATAAAGCGGCTGAGGTTGCTGGTGTCTACGCGCCCGTCGCCGTGGGAGATTATTTCCAGCGCAATATCGTAAACACGCGGTAAGCCGATGGACGGGCCGCGCTCCAGGCGCGGCAGTTCGTGGCTATAGCCCTTGGGCAAATGATGCCGGGCGATGCGGATTTGTTCTTCGATCAGGTACAGGTTGTCCAGCAGCCACTCGCCTGCGGGCGTGACGCGCCGTTGTTGTTGCGTGGCGGCGGTTAATCGTTCGCAAGCGTGGATCAAAATCGCTTCGTTATCGGCTAATCGCGACAGCAACAAATTGGCGCTGGAATGGGGGCTTAACTGATGCAGCCCGGCCAACTTCTTGCCGTGCTGCTCCATCTGTTCAGCACTGAACAGCTCCGAGCGCAGTGCGGGTTCTTGTTCTGGCTTACTGCGCGCCGACACGCGGCTGCGACGAAACGCCTGCAAACGCCGCAGCCTGAGCGAATCCAGTGTCCTGCCGATTTTCAATGCCCCACTCTCCTGCAAAAACATCATTAGACGTGTCGCGCGCGCGATACTTGGCTGCGACCGCAGCACCCGCCTTGCCGCCCCACGATACTCAGCATCGTGTGAAGGCGGTGCAGGTTAGGATGGGCCCCTTCGTCTTCTTACACCGATGTTCATGCTGGAGTACTCCATGCCCGTTTCGTCCATTCGTCTTGCCACCATGGCTGACGCGCCGGTCTTGATTGCCTGGAATGCCGCGATGGCGCTGGAGACCGAGCACAAGACCCTAGATCGTGCGCGGCTTGCGCGTGGCGTCGCCGGAGTCTTTGAGCAGCCGCAGCGTGGCTTCTACCTTATCGCCGAATGCGATGGGCAAGCGGTTGGCAGCTTGTTGGTGACGTATGAGTGGAGCGATTGGCGCGGTGGCAATTTTTGGTGGATTCAAAGCGTGTACGTGGTGCCCGCGGCGCGCCGTAGTGGGGTGTTTCGCGCTTTGTATGCCGACGTTGAACAGCGGGCCGGTGCCACGTCGGCGGTTGGCTTGCGCTTGTATGTGGAAACAGAAAATCAGCGGGCGCAGGCAACTTACGCTGACCTAGGTATGCGGCGTTGCCATTATTGGATGTATGAAAACGAGTTGGCCGCCGCGACCGATGACGCCGATAGCGCGCCCGCGGCCGACTGACGGCTGTGCCTTGGTGCGTTGAGTCTGCTTCGCGCATGGAAGAACGGCGTGCGCCGCTGGGTTTCAGCCGGCGCGTTGCTCGGCTGAAACGTTCGGTGGAGCTAGCGCGTAGGTGGCCTAGGCGCGACTTAACTTAGTGCAACACGACGGCTGGGGCGCCCAAAGCACCTTGGTCGTCCAATACCACACGACCCAGCGCGTTCAGTTCGGCCGGTATGGTGTAACGGTCGGCGAGCAGCTCCAACAATGGCCCCAGCGCGTGTGGATGCAGCGGATAACCATGGGCCAGAACTCGTGCCTTGCCGCCCGAGCTGCGCTGCGCCACGGTGATAGCAATCATGCCGAGTCCGGGCGCTTCGTGGGCAAACAGCGCCGGTGGGTCGTAACCCGACTCCACTTCGGCAAAAGTTTCCACCGCGTAGCCGGAGGCCGCTTCTACTTGCTGGCCGGGTGTGGGCCGCAATAGCAGGGGAACGTGATGGGCTTCCAGCAAGGTCGCGTATTGGCGCAACTCAAACAGGATTCCGGCAAAATCGTGCGCCCGCTGCGGCGCTTCGGTGTGTAAGGCGGCCAGCCATTGTGAGGGTGACTGCACCAGCACTTGGCCGTGGCTGTAGGTCATCTCCAGCCCGCGTACCGTCATCGTCGGTTCGTCGCGATCGGGTGTCAGCAGCGCGGCTTCCAGTAGCACCCATAACGGCGCCAGGGTGACGTGTTCGTACTGCACGCAGGCGACAGCCATCAAGTCGTTACGACTGAGGTAACGCACGTGAGCCAGCTTGATGTTGAGTTTACGCATCAGCCAATCGGACGTAAGTGGACCCGCTTCGCCGCGACCAATCAGCTGTACTTCCAGATATTCGCCCAGTTCTTCCGCCAGCTCGGGTGGCGTTAACAGGCTCATCGGCAGGTAGCGCATGATGCCTTCGGCGTAGTCGGGCGATGGTTCTAGCACCGGCGCCGGCATCTGCTCTTCGTGACTGCCGAAGGCCACCACATTTTCCAAATGCCCGCGCGGAACGCGACGTGCCAGGTCGTCCAACGTCGCCCAAACGGGGAAGCCCGGGCGCAGCAATTCCACTTGATCGAACATGGCACCAACTAGGGCAAGGCGCGCCTCGCCGATTTTTGGCACGAGTTTGTGCAAATCGGTGGCAATCAGTGCCGCCAGTTCTGCCGCTTCATCGCGGCTAAAGGTAGCGCGCGGCAGGGTTTGTCCTTCAACAAGTTCCACTGCTAACAGGATCGGCAGGGCGATGGATGTTTGCGCTTCCACGGGCGGATCTTCCGAGCAACAAAAAAGAGGGTTAATTCTACCATTCAGCGTTTTGGGCTTCCGCCGCGCGGCATGGCGGGTTAGCCTTGACTCAATTGGGCTGTGGACTGTTGCGAGCATGGAAAACACGCAAAAGCGCGTTGGTGTGATTGGCGGCGTACGGATTCCCTTCTGCCGCAACAACACCGCGTATGCCGACGTGGGTAATTTCGGCATGTCGGTGAAAGTGCTTGGTGCGCTGGTAGAGCGGTTTGATTTACACGGTGTGGAGTTGGGCGAAGTGGCGCTGGGCGCCGTCATCAAACACTCATCGGACTGGAACTTGGCGCGCGAAGCGTTGCTTAGCTCCGGACTGGCGCCAACCACGCCGGGCATCACCACGGCGCGCGCCTGCGGCACCTCGCTAGATAACACCATCATCATCGCCAACAAAATTGCGGTTGGTCAGATTGAGGCCGGTATCGCGGCTGGCTCTGACACCACTTCGGATGTGCCGATTGTGTATGGCACGCGTTTCCGCAAGCGCCTATTGGCGATGAATCGTGCGAAAACGCCGCTGGATAAACTGAAGACCGCGCTACGCGGTTTTTCCTTCAGTGAGTTAAAGCCGTCTTTCCCGGGCGTCGCTGAGCCGCGTACCGGCAAGTCGATGGGCGATCACTGCGAGCAAATGGCGCGGGAGTGGAAAGTCGGCCGCGAGGCGCAAGACCAATTGGCGCTGGAGAGTCACCACAAACTAGCGGCCGCCTATGAAGCGGGTTTTTTCGATGATTTGCTGGTGCCGTTTCGCGGTTTGAAGCGCGACGGCTTTCTGCGCCCGGACTCCACCTTGGCCAAGCTGGCTTCGCTGAAACCGGCGTTCGACAAGACCTCGGGCCACGGCACGCTGACGGCGGGTAATTCCACCGGTTTGTCCGATGGTGCAGCCGCGGTATTACTGGCCAGCGACGACTGGGCCGCCGCGCGTGGCTTGAAAATTCAGGCGTACCTGCTCGATGCCGAAGTGGCCGCGGTGGATTTTGTCCACGGTGAAGGCTTGCTGATGGCGCCGACCATTGCGGTGCCGCGCATGTTGGCGCGGCAAGGTCTGACCTTGCAGGATTTTGATTACTACGAAATTCACGAAGCGTTTGCCGCGCAAGTGATTTGTACTTTGCGAGCGTGGGAAAGCGCGGATTACTGCAAGCAGCGGCTGGGTCTGGATGCGCCGCTTGGCAGCATTGATATGGCCAAGTTCAACGTACATGGCTCCAGTCTGGCCGTCGGCCATCCGTTTGCCGCCACCGGCGCGCGCTTGATCGCCACCATGGCCAAGTTGTTGGAGCAGAAAGGTTCGGGTCGCGGATTGATCTCCATCTGCACCGCTGGTGGTATGGGCGTGACCGCGATTCTCGAACGGCCGTGAACGCGAACGGATATCCGCGCAGCTCTTGTAGGAGCGGCTTTAGCCGCGATGCTCTTGCGTTAATGCCAGTCCCGAAAAGCATCGCGGCTAAAGCCACTCCTACAATCATCTTCATGCCCACCGCCGCCTCGGTAACAGCGAGCGTGGCCGTAACCGCCATCATCATCGCAATGTGTTGGTTGACTGACTCGGCCAGATGTTTGTTGGCGCAGTTGGCTCCCTATCCACCGGCCGTTTTCTCATGCTGCGTCTGCGCACCACAACCGGCCTGAGTTTGTTGGCGTTGGTGATTGGCATTGCCGGCACCGCAGAACTCAGTACGTGGACGTCGGGTTGGCAGGGGCCACCACCGCGAGTCGCGGTTGCGCGCATCACGCAGCCACACCACGGTGCCTCTATCCGTCGCGGTGCTGTCGCTGCCGCACGTCACCAGACGGTGTCTGTTGGACCGCCGCGCATTAAGGCGTCCCCCATCAATAGGGGTTTTGTCGCGTCCGTACGCGCAACGGCACCACCGGTAGCACCGCCGCCAGAGCTGGTACCGCTATCGATGCCGGCTGACAATTCATTGCCATGGGATGAGTTGCGTGGTCATTTGGATGGTCGCGTGGTGCTGCATGTGCAAGTCGACGGGAATGGCCGCGTGGCGGCTGCCGGCATTGTCGAATCCAGCGGCGACGCGGTGCTCGATGAGCATGCCTTGCGTGGCGTCCGCGGCTGGCGCTTTGCCGTTCCGGCCGATCAGCCCGACGGCATCAGCGGCAACTTACCTATGCGCTTTTCCTCTCATGGCGATGCCATCGCTCGCGTTCCATAAGCTGCGTCGTACTAGGCCGGCGTCTCGTAGGAGCCCGCTCGCGGGCGATCCTCTTGCTTTGATACCACTTCACGAAAGGCATCGCCGCGCGAGCGGGCTCCTACAACGAAGTAGGTGTTCTGCCGACCAAGTAGGTGTCCTGCGACGCGGCGGGCCGAGCCTTTCTGTCGGAATTCACTCGTGAGCGGTGCGTCTTGCATATCACGTCAACGCAGGAGCATCGCCAGCGAGCGGGGGCTGCTGCGAGGACGGTGTGCGTGATTTGCCGAGAAGGTAGTGTGCGGCGCCCGTTGCGGGCGCGTTCTTTCGCTGTGCTTTTTCACCCTATCCCGGTCACAAGATGCCGCTCGCGCCGACGCCGAAGGCGGTGATGAGGCGGGTGTAGATCAGCTTGGGTGACAACGCGACGTCGGGAAAGTCACCAACGGCTTCATAGCAGGTGAGAAACGCGGGATCGTTGACGCGCAGCGGCTGGCAACCGGGTTTGATTTGGTAGCTGGTGGCGTAGCGGTAGGGCCAGAAATCGAACAGCGGCAACCGCCGCGACACTTCGCCAATGGCGCTGTTGATCTCGGAGAGTAGAGCGACGTCGATGTGCCGCGGCGCGATGACCCATGCATTCTCCGGCAACGTATCGCGCAGGATGGACGCGCGTAGCTGATCGGCGAAGCGGCGGTCGTAAACGATCACGCCCGCTTCGGTGTTGTAGTGATCTGATCGCGGGTCGAAGTTGTGCGAGCCGACCATCGAAAAGCTGTCGTCAACGACGATGGACTTGGCGTGCAAGCCGAAACGACGGCCTGAGCTGACCAAGGGTGCCGGCCGTCGGCCGCTGCCGCTGCCACTGCCGCCGAGTAAGCTGTGGCCACCGCCGTCGGTGAGTTGTCGGGTGGGCGAGCGTTTGTGGCGCTTGCTTTTTTTGGAGCGGCCACGGGTCTCGCGTGGCACGGCGGCGACGGTCTGGCCCCACGTTGCGCTGGCATACGCGTTCGCCTCCACCGCTGCTGGCGCGTGCGGCTTCATCTCGTAGATTTCGAAGCCGAAGTCCTCCAGATAACGCTTGCGGTGTTTGTAAGACATCGCGTACACGGCAAACGCGTCGGTAGAGGCCAACGAATTGGTGGAGACCACAATGCGTGGTGCCGGCTTCAGTGTCTGCAGCTTCTCGAAGATGCGCCGGGCGCGTTTGCTCATGACCAGGTACGGCGTTTGTAGGACGACTTCACGCTTCGCGTTGCCGACCATCTTCATGACGTGTTGGGTAAATTCGAGCGCGTCGTGTTTGTGTGGTTTGTCCGTTTTGGCGGGCAAATCGCTGAAAAATTCGACATGGCCGGTTTGGATACTGTGGTCAAGGATGTGACTTTCCAGCCAATCGTCGTCCTCAGCCTCTTCCTGCACGCGGTGGACGCGTTGTGGGTGCGTGTAGACAGGCGCAGGCCAGCCCGGCCCGTTCGGGTGCGCGATGATGTAACGGTTGACGTCGCGCAAATGTGTCAGCGGCACCGTGCGCTTGTGCTTCCAGAATAAGTTGAAGCTGTCGGCCATGGCGCGCGCGGCCGGGCCACCGACCAAGACGTCGCGATCGACGTAATCGAAGTCGTCGTCCCAGTCGAAATAACGGTTTTCGTAATTGCGGCCGCCGGTGATACCCATGCTGTCGTCCACCACCAACACCTTGTTGTGCATGCGCTGGTTGAATTTGAAGAAGCAGCAGCTGATGCCCAACACCCATTGCAGCGGCGAGGTATGCGCGTCGTGAAAGGTCGGGTTGTACAGGCGTAGTTTGAAATTTGGGCTCGCTCGCGCCAGTTCGGACAAGGTGGGGATGTCACCAAATGAAGCAAGTTGGTCGGCAATGATGCGCACTTTCACGCCGCGCCGCGCTGCCTGGACTAGCTCGTCCAGCATCAAGTTACCGATGTCGTCGGTATCCCAAATATAGGTTTGTACGTCAATCGAGTGCTGCGCGGCGCGGATCAGGTTGAGTCGTGCCACCAACGAGGCTTCGCTTTCTCCCAGCAAACTGACCGTGTGCACCGGCAATCGTGCCGTGGATGCGGCGATCGATGCCTTGGCGGCGTCCAGTAAGGGCGACGGCTCGGCGCAATGGTCGGCGCGGTCACAGTGATCGGTGCGATTGGTGCTGGCGGCGACCACCGCATCGGCGTGGCGGATTTGGGTGCGCGACACTACGCAACCCTGCAACAGCAGGGTCAGACATAACAATGGGAGAGCAAATCGGCGTAAAGACATGGGCAGATAATACGGGGCAGCCATGCATTACTCGTGATGATGGGAAATGGCGGCGCCGTTCCGCGGCTAAAGAAGCGTCACGGAACGGCGCGATCGCGCTGTACTGGCTAGGCTACCAAGCGGCGATCAGGGTGACCAGAAAGCATCCAACCGGGCGCTACCTGGCTCGAGCGCGCCGTCTAGGTGCAGTACGGCCAGTGCACCCGGCGGCATGCCGCGAAATTCGTCAGAACGACCATCGACGAGCAGCGCGACGAGGCGTTCGATACCGGGGTTGTGGCCGACCAACATCACGCTGCCAGCGTCGGCGTGCTGGTCGAGCAGGGCCAGCAGTTCGCCTGGTGAGGCTTCGTAAATTTCGCGTGCCATTTGGGGAATCGGCGCGCCGTCGATGGCGGTCAGCGCGAGTCGCGCGGTTTCATCGGTACGCCGCGTGGGTGAGCAAAGTACGCGGTCAATGCGAGTACGCCGTGCGGTGAGCCATAACCCGGCCGCCTGCGCTTGTTGTTCGCCGTGCGCGCTAAGCGGGCGTTCTTGATCGTCGACGTTTTTTTCTATCGGCACCGCTTCGGCATGCCGCAATAGGATCAATTCGTGCATGGAAAACTCCTGTGGGTGAACTCGCGCCAAGGGCGTGGTGGCTGCAGCGGCGATACGCGTTTTAGTGCTGGCGTTTGATCCAGCGCAGCAGGGTCTTCCAGTCCTGCTGGTGGTTGCGTACCTGTTCGGATTGGTAGTCGAAAATACCTTTGCCCAGCGCGCTAAGCAGCACGTAGGCTTGACTGTCGCGCAATTGTGCGGCGATGGGAAACGGGGAGTGCTCGGCCAGCTCGGCGAGAGCGTCTTGGCTGGCATGCGTCCATGGTTTGAGCCGGTTGGCCACCAGTGCCACCGGCAGCTTGCCGCGGTGAACACGGTTGATCGTTTGCAGTTCGTCGAGGAAGGCGAAGGTAGCGTCTAAATCAAACGACGACGGCAGCACTGGCACTAACAGCACGTTGGCCAGTTCTAAATACGGTTCCAATTCGCGCGGGCCCGAGCCGGCCGGGGTATCGATCAACAGCTGCTGCGTGTCCGCCGGTATTTTTTGCAGGCCGCGTCGGCCGCCTTCCAGCGCCAATACGCCGGGTACATTGTCCGGACGCAGGCCGGCCCAGCGGTAGCTGGAATGCTGTCGATCGGCGTCGACAATCGTCGTGTTTTGGCCTGCCTGCGCCCAGTGCGACGCTAATTGCGTCACCAGCGTGCTCTTGCCACAGCCACCTTTGCTGCTTGCTACCAGCGTCGTAAGCATCCATCGACCCCTACCGCGGAAGGTAGCTCCAGCCTAACCGGGAAACGCAGGAGGGGGAATAGTGCAACCGACGGGATCAGTCACGCGTGTCGTTTCGTCCGCGTACTGCGTGTAAGGACTCTGGCAACAAGCAGAGTTTGGCGCCACTGTGGACGCCAAATGCTGACTACTTTGCCGCTTTCGGTTGCCAATCGGCCGGAGCCTCGGTGGGGATGTGATTGTCACGCAGGGCAGCCAACAGCAAGGTCATTTCCGTTCCGCCGTTATGCGCTAGTCCCAGCATGTGCTGCGCCAAGGCCTTGTCGTTCGGTACGCGCGCCGATAACTGCGCGAAGTTATGCACTTGCCAGATCAGGTTGCGGCGGGCTTGCTTGGCGGCTTCCTGTTGCGTCGGATCGTCTGCGAGCACTTCGCGCAAGTGCAAGCCAAGCGAGCGGGCCAAGGGACTGGAGCCCCATTCCAGCGTCTTGCTCAGCTTTAGGCAGTCGGTCTTTATCGAGGCGTCGTCGCTGGCCTTCTCACACAGTTGGGCGGTGATCGCCAGCCCCGGCTGTGGTTGCGTGTTGGCCAGTCCGTAAACCAGCACGGCCTGCACCCCGTACGCCCCGGCTTTGTTGGCTGGGTCCCATGTGGTGGCTGGTGGTGGCAGCACGCCGACCGAGCCTGCCAGAGCTTTCAGACTGATTCCGGTGTAGTCGTCATAGACGCTGCTTGCTGCTGCCTTAGCGAGGTCTTCGCGAGCGGCGTCCGGTTTTGAGTTGCGTGTGTCTTCGCCCAACTTCAGTAGCCACACAGCGGCGTTATCGGCCGCCTGTGTCTGCAATTTTTCCAGTGCAGACGAGTTCGGGCAGGTATCTGCTTGGGCGTCGCAATCAGCCAAACGTACCCAAGAAACGGCGGGGCCGGCGTCGTCCGCTTGTGCTGCGCGTTCGATCAACGACGCAAAGCTGCCGTATTTTGACTGATCGAGCAGTGGCCGCGCCAGCAACGCGGCAGCCAATAAGGGCAGCGCGTCGGCCTGCGGTGCCAAGACGCTGACCAAGTCTTTTTGAAAGGACAGCAAGGCTTTGGTGCGCACGCGGGAGGGGCCGTGGCTTTGGCTGGCCGCCTTGGTGCTACCTTGTTTGGCCGGGGTCGCGGCAGCGAAGGTCGGTGCCGTTAGTAACGCCACGGCGCAGGCTAAGGCAAGGTAGTGTCGTCCACGCAGCATAGGATTCGTCCGCAGGCAAAGCACTCAGCATAGCGGCCCAGCATTAAGCCTGGCTGATTCGTGTTGCGCTGCTGTTGTCCGGGTTTCGACAATGCTTGTTAGGATAGTCGCTCGTGGCGCACGTACACCCCCCAAGCGTCGTTAATTTGGAGATCGTTGGTGAATGCTTTTTCGACATTTTCCACCGGCGCACCTTGGTTTGTTGGCTGGGGCACGCTGGCGTTGATTAATGCGGCTTTGGCACAAGGGAAAAATCGCAGCGGCTTGCTCTGGTTTGTCATCTCGCTAGTGGCCGGGCCCTTGGCCACTTTGGTGCTGGTGCTGTTACCCAAGGTACGTAGCCGGTTGTTTTAGATACCACGCAGCAAGAAGCCCGCTTTATAGGCGGGCTTCTTGGTTGAATACGGTAATGCTTTGCGCCGCGTGCTTAATCGCCGAGCGCTTCGCGCATAAATTCAGGCTGTGCCAGCGCGCCTTTATGAATTTCCGCGTTGTAATAATGGGTGGCAAAGTTTTTGCTGATCGCACCGCGTTCGCGGAAGCCGGACAGGTCGCCGCCCTTGCGGGCCATGCTGCAACTCCACCAGCCGGTCGGATAGCACGGCTGCGGAAATGGCAGGGTACGCACCGCGCTGAAGCCAGCGGTACGCATGGCCGAGCGCATGGATTTGATCAAATCGATGTGCGCCAGTGGCGATTCGCTTTGCTGCACCAAAATGCCGCCGTGGCGCAGTGCTTTGTAACAAGTTGAGTAAAACGACTCGTTGAACAAGCCTTCGGCCGGCCCAACCGGGTCGGTGGAATCGACGATGATTAAATCGATCGACTCTGGCTCGGCATCGGCCATATATTTGATGCCGTCGTTGAACAGAAGCTCGGCGCGCGGGTCGTCATTGGCCTCGCACAGCTCTGGGAAATACTCCTCGCCCAAGCGCGTCACCCGCTCGTCGATTTCCACTTGCACCACATGTTCTACTTCTTCATGGCGCAACACTTCGCGCAAGGTGCCGCAATCGCCGCCGCCGATGATGACGACGCGCTTGGCCCGCGCGTGCGTAAACAAGGCCGGGTGCGTCATCATTTCGTGGTAGAAAAAATTGTCGCGCGTGGTCAGCATGACGCAGCCATCGATCACCATCAGGTTGCCCCAATCGGTGGTCTTGTAGATCTCGATGGTCTGGTACGGAGTCTTCTCCGAGTGCAGCAGCTTCTCGATGCGGAAACCGATAGACGAGCCGGAAGCTTGATGAGCTTCGGTGAACCAGCTGGGCTGCTGCTGCGACATGGTGGTGGTTCCTGACGAACTAGAAAGAGATGAGAGACCGCTGATTGTAGCGGCAACCGCCGTGAACGTCCCGGCCACCACGCTGCCCATCGGTGCGGGTGACCATTACAATGGCCGCTGGTATCGCCACCAGCTCGTTCTTTGCGCTGGCGCGCTGCCGACAAATCCGACCGACCCCGCGGCGTGCGAGGCTTCCGGCCGTTCGGGCTTGGGCTCTGTTGAGCAATCCGTCAAGGCTCGCCGCTGCGACGATCATCCGTTGATATCGTGTCTAACGCTGGATGGTGTTGCCGTCCGCGTCTGGCTCAAAGGAGATTTGTTTCATGGCGAAGCAGTGGGATATCGAACAAGCGCGACGTACTTATGCCGTTCCTCATTGGGGCGCGGGTTATATGGATGTCGACGCGGCTGGCGACATTGTAGTGAGCCCGCGCGGTACGGCCGGCCCGACCTTGTCGCTGCCGGGTATCGTGGAACGTGCGCGCGCCGAGGGCTTACGACTACCGTTGTTGGTGCGCTTTCCTGACATTCTGGCGGATCGGTTAGCGCGGTTGCAGGGGGCCTTTGCCAAGGCGATTGCCGCCAACGATTATGCCGGTGGCTATACGGCGATCTATCCGATCAAGGTCAACCAACAGCGCAGCGTTGCGGGTGAATTGGTCGCGGCGGGAACGCACGGGTTTGGTTTGGAAGCGGGTTCCAAGCCAGAGCTGATGGCGGTGCTGGCGATGGCGCATCCCGGCTCTATCGTTATCTGCAACGGTTATAAGGACCGCGAATATATTCGGCTGGCGTTGATTGGCCTGAAGCTTGGCCTGCGCGTACATATCGTGATCGAGAAGCTGTCGGAACTTGACCACGTGTTTAGCGAGGCGAAAGCGCTGGATGTGGAACCACTGCTCGGTGTGCGTGTGCGGCTGGCGTCTATTGGCGCTGGCAAGTGGCAGAACACCGGTGGCGACAAGGGCAAGTTTGGTTTGTCGCCGAATCAGGTGTTGACGCTGATCGCGCGGCTGGACGCGGCTGGCCTCAAGCACACATTGAAACTGCAGCATTTCCATATGGGCTCGCAAATTTCCAACGTGCGCGACATTGCCAATGGCATGCGCGAGGCGACGCGCTATTTCGTCGAGTTGGCGCGCATGGGCGTGCCGCTGGAAATCGTTGACGTGGGCGGCGGTCTCGGCGTGGACTACGACGGTTCGCGCTCGCGCAGCTACAACTCAATTAATTATTCGATGGAGCAGTACGCAACAACCATCGTGCAATCGCTGAGCGAAGCGGTAACCGCTTCCGGTTTGACCGCGCCGCACATCCTCACCGAAGCGGGTCGTGCCATGACCGCACATCATGCGGTGATGGTGGTTAACGTAACCGAGGTTGAGCCCGTTCCGGCCGGCACCATTCCGCCACCCAATGAAGCTGAGCCGGCGGTGTTGCGGCGTCTGCGTGAAACCTGGGAAGATCTGGATCAACGGCCGGTGTTGGAGCTGTTTCACGAAGCCCAACATCATCTGGCCGAGGGCCAGACGCTGTATGCGCTGGGTCAATTGACGCTGACCGAGCGCGCGCAGCTGGACGAGATGTATTACGCCATTGCCAACGCCGTGCGTGCCCGTTTGCAGCCCGCCGACCGCTCCCATCGTGCCACGCTGGATGAGCTGGACGAAAAACTGGTCGATAAATATTTCGCGAACTTTTCGGTGTTTGAGTCGATTCCCGATGTCTGGGCGATTGGGCAAAT
The DNA here is from genome assembly GCA_039924175.1 of Rhodanobacter sp. GTDB lineage: Bacteria > Pseudomonadota > Gammaproteobacteria > Xanthomonadales > Rhodanobacteraceae > Rhodanobacter. The sequence continues at coordinate 19,641 of JBDTBF010000128.1, read as the reverse complement.
TTTTCCGATTGCCCCGATCGCACGCTTGGCCGAAGAGCCCACGCGACGCGGCGTCGTGGTCGATCTCACCTGTGATTCGGACGGTCGCATCGATCATTATGTGGGCGCGGAAGGCGTCGACGTGAGCCTGCCGCTGCATGAATTGAAAGCAGGGGAGAGTTATCGTCTTGGCATCTTTATGGTCGGCGCGTATCAGGAAACGCTAGGCGATATTCACAATCTGTTTGGCGACACCGACGCGGTGAACGTGCGGGTGGATGGCAGCGGCTATGTGTTTGCCTATCAACGGCGCGGCGACACCACCGATTTGATGCTGGATTACGTCGGCTACGATCTAGAAGTCTTGCGCCAGAGTTATCGTGAACGCATTGCTGCGGCGAATATCGTCGGTGCGCCCGCCGAGCAGCTTTACGCTGCACTTAATCACGGCCTGACGGCGTATACCTACTTAGCTGAAGACACGAAATAGCCCGAACGAAACACCCGTAGGAGCGCACCCTGTGCGTGATGCTTTTCCTGTGTGCCCCGCTGGGGTCGCGCACAGCATGCGCTCCTATGCCCAGATTGATTCCCTAGCAGGAGCAACGCATGAAAAGTCTTGATGGCAAAGTTGCCTTAATCACCGGTGCCGCCAGCGGCATTGGTAAAGCCATCGCCGAGCTGTATGCGCACCACGGTGCCAGCGTGGCGATCGCGGATATCAATCAGACCGCGGCGGACCAAGTGGCCGCAGAAATCAATGCGGCGGGTGGCAAGGCGTTAGGCGTGGCCATGGATGTCACTAGCGAAGATTCCGTCAATACCGGTACCGACAAGGTCGTTGCCGCATTTGGTCGCCTGGACATCCTTATTTCCAATGCCGGCGTACAGATCATCAACCCGATTGACCAGTTTGCGTTTTCCGACTGGAAGAAAATGCTCGCGATCCATCTGGATGGCGGTTTTCTCACCACCAAGGCGGCGTTGCAGCACATGTACAAGGACGATGGCACCGGCCAAAGCTGCGGCGGCATCGTGATTTACATGGGGTCGGTGCATTCGCACGAAGCATCCAAGCTGAAAGCACCGTATGTCACGGCCAAACACGGCCTACTTGGGCTAGCGCGCACCTTGGCTAAGGAAGGTGCGCCGCATCACGTGCGTTCGCACGTTATTTGCCCCGGCTTCGTACGCACGCCGTTGGTAGAACGACAGATTCCTGAGCAAGCCAAGGAGCTCGGTATCAGCGAAGAACAGGTGGTCAGCGACGTGATGTTGAAAGACACCGTCGATGGCGTTTTCACCACCGTCGATGACATCGCGCAAACCGCGCTATACCTCGCCACCTTCCCCTCCGCTGCGCTAACCGGCCAATCCATCGTGGTCAGCCACGGCTGGTTCATGCAATAGCATCGCCACCACACGACATCGCTGTGGGAGGGGCTTTAGCTACGATGCTTTTCGATTTCGGCATCCGGAACAAAAGCATCGGGGCTGAAGCCCGTCCTACAGTCTTCTTCAGTCGCGATGTACTTGTAGGCCTGCAGCCGACTGGCTGACGGGCATTACTTCGACGCGGTTGATGTTCAAGTGCGGCGGCAAGTTGGCGATCCACCAAATGGTGTCGGCGATGTCGGTGGCGGTGATCGGATGCGTGCCGGCGTAAAGCTGATCGGACGCGCCTTGATCGCCGCCGTTGCGCACCACGGTGAATTCAGTCTCGGCCATGCCGGGCTCGATGCAGCTGACGCGTACGCCGGTGCCGTGTAGATCGACGCGCAGGTTTTGCGAAAATTGGGTGACAAAGGCCTTGGTGCCGCCGTAGACGTTGCCGCCGCGATAGGCGTAGCTGCCCGAAACGGAGCTGATGTTGATAATGGCGCCGCGGCGTTTGATCAATTGCGGTAGCAGCAAGCGCGTCATGGTCACTAGCGCGGTGACGTTGGTATCAATCATTTGTCGCCACTGCGCGATATCGGCATCTTGCGCAAGACAGCTTCCCAGCGCGAGTCCGGCGTTATTTAGCAGTAAGTCGATGTTGGCGAATGTCGGCGGCAAGTTCGCGCAAGCGGCGCGCATGGCGTCGTCGTCGCGCATATCAAACGCTGCGACATGGACGCGGTCCGCGCCGTGTTTGGTCACGAGGTGCTGCAATCGATCGGCGCGGCGGCCGCTCGCAATGACGTGCCAGCCGCCGTCGACAAACCGTTCCACCGCGGCCGCACCGAAGCCGGAGGTGGCGCCTGTAATCCAGATAGTTTTATTGGTCATGCCGGAAATTGTAGCGGCACAGCACCGCTGCCAGCGCAGTCGGTTGTTTATTGATTGACTGCGCCGAGCCTAGCGATCACCGCCGCGCGACCGGTAGTCTCATACCGATTCGCGCGAAGTATTAGCTTGGGGAGGCTGTTTGGGCTGACGTATTGCCAGCCGCTAGACGTGTTTTGCCGAAGCGGATGAAACGCTCACTAACGTTAGCCGCTCGCGGCATCGACGGCTTATTTGCCTTCTTTCAGCGCAATAGCGTTGATGCCCGCGCCCGACAGGCGCTGTTTTGTCGATTCCAGCTCGGTGGCCGAGTGGAAGGGCCCGAGACGCACGCGATGAAAAGTCTGTCCGTTGATCGCGACGGTTTGGACGTTGGCCACAAAACCTTGCATCGCCAGCTTGGCTTTCAGCGTTTCAGCGTCGGCGGGATTGGGGAATGCGCCCACTTGCAGAAGGTAGCCGCTGCCGGCTGCTGCTGGGCTGACGGCCGCCGCAGGTGCGGCAACGATATTTTCGCTAACGGCGGCAGGGGCGTTGACGGGAGCCTTGTTTTGCTCGGCCGCCGCACTGGCTTGCAGTTGTTGTTGCGCCGCAAGTTGCGCCTGCTTTTGTGCCGCCTGTGCCTTCTGCTGCTGTTCGACACGCGCCTGCGCGCTGATTTCAGCGTCAGGAATGCGCACTTCCTTCTCTGACAACACCGAGTAGAAGTCGAATTGCGGCTTCTTTGGCGCGCTTTCGCTGCTGGCCGGTGCGAGTACGCCGGGGTCGCTGCCGTGCTGCGCAGTCGCCTCGGGGTTCGCTTGTGGGCCGGCCGGTTTGCTCATGCTGGTCAACAAATTGCCGCGCAGCATAAACGCCATCAGGATGGCCCCAATCAGAATGCCAATAACGGCGTAACCCCAGCCGGGGAAGCCATTACCGCTGGTGCGCACCGCTTGCCGCCCCCTGCCTTTGCGTGCTGCCATTACATTTTCTCCGGGGCGTCGAGGCCCAACAAATCAAGTCCGTTTTTCAGTACCTGTTGGGTCGCCACAACGAGGGTGAGACGGGCGTTGCGCAGGGCTACGTCGTCCACTAAAAACTGGTGTGCGTTGTAATAGGTGTGAAACGCGTTGGCGAGCTCGCGTAGCCATCCTGCGATTAAGTGCGGCTCCAGGTTAGCCGCCGCCGCTTCGACCAACTCGGGGTACTTGGACAGTTCGGTCAGCAGAATTTGCTCTTGCTCGTTGTCTAGCCGCGCCAGTTGTTGCAGGCCTGCTTGCAGATCAAACGTGAGCCCCTTCTCTTCTGCCTGGCGCAGCACGCTACAGACACGCGCATGCGCGTATTGAATGTAATACACCGGGTTGTCGTTGCTTTGTGAGCGCGCCAAGTCGATGTCGAACACCAGTTGTGAGTCCGATTTCCGCGCAATCAGGAAGTAGCGCGTCGCGTCGCGGCCCACTTCGTCGATCAAGTCGCGCAAGGTCACGTAGCTGCCGGCACGCTTGGAAATTTTCACCTCTTCGCCGCCGCGCATCACCGTCACCATTTGATGCAGCACGTATTCCGGCCAGCCTTTGGGAATGCCGACGTCGAGCGCTTGCAAGCCGGCTTTTACGCGCGTGAGCGAGCCGTGGTGATCGGAACCCAGTTCGGTGATGGCGCGCTGATAACCGCGCTGCCATTTGCTCAAGTGATAAGCGACGTCGGGCAGAAAGTAGGTGTAGGTGCCGTCGGACTTGCGCATCACGCGGTCTTTGTCGTCACCAAACGTAGTGGTGCGCAGCCACAGCGCGCCGCCTTCTTCGTAAGTATGGCCGTGGGCAATCAGCGAGCGCACGGTTTCCTCGACTTTGCCGTCGTTATAGAGCGAGGACTCCAGAAAGTAGGTGTCGAAGCCGACGCCAAATGCCTGCAGGTCCAGATCCTGTTCGTGGCGTAGGCTGGCCACGGCGAACTCGCGAATCGCATCGAGGTCGTCGATATCACCCGTACCGCTCACTACACCAGCGGTCGTTGTGACCGATTCACCGTCAAGATAGGCGCGGGCCACGTCGGCAATGTAGTCGCCGCGGTAACCGTTCTCCGGCCAACTGCTGTCTTCGGGCGTGATGCCGCGTGCGCGCGCTTGCACCGAGATGGCCAAGTTGGCGATCTGCACGCCGGCGTCGTTGTAGTAGTACTCGCGCTTTACATTCCAGCCAGTTGCTTCAAGCAAGCGACTTAAACAGTCGCCGATAGCGGCAGCGCGGCCGTGACCAACATGTAGCGGACCGGTGGGGTTGGCGGAAACGAATTCCACACCCACGGTTTTGCCGGCACCGCTGCTGCTGTGACCGTAGGTATCGCCCTGATCCAGGATGTGTCGTACTTCGGCGTGATAAGCGCTGGCAGCCAGATAGAAATTGATGAAGCCGGGGCCGGCAATTTCCACCTTCTCAACCAGCGTGTTGGCGGGTAACGCCGCAACTAGTTTTTCTGCCAACTCACGCGGTTTGGCACGCGCCGGTTTGGCCAGCAACATAGCCACGTTGCAGGCAAAATCGCCATGTTCGCGGCTGCGCGCGCGCTCAATCACAAAGCTGGGTAGCGCCAAGTCGACCGGCAAGGTAGCGTTGTTTTGCAAGGCGACAATGGCCTGTAAAACGAGTTCGCGCAGCTGTGCTTTCACAAGTAAGGTCAGGTTTGTGATGGAACCGGTGAGTCTAACAGACCACTAGGAGTCGCCTGAACAGGTCGCTCCGCTTGCGGCCGAGTTGGTAGCTCTCGCTGCGCTTCGGTCGCAAGGCATGACCGGCGTTTTTTGGTGCGGGTTTATCGAGGTATTCCGGAGCCGTGTGAGGCAGGCTTTGAACGACAGCGCGGGCGACCCGCCGTTGGATAAAAGATGCCGGCCGCTTCACCGCCGAGGTTGCGCGGACGAGCGGCCATGCCGTCCGCAGCTAAGTGGGACGCGACGTCATCGGGTTTGTTGCATTGCCGCGGTGCTGCCTGTGGATAAGTCTGTGGGAAAAGATCGTGGCGGTCTCGGCACGTTTCGTGCGGGTACGTAGAAACCTACAAATACATAAAAAGACATGTTATTTATCATATAGTTAGTTACAAAACCTGTGAATCGAGGCACGATAGCGATTGCAACTAGCGGTTTCACTGGTGTGTGTATAAGTTTTCGAGGAGTGATGCGGCTTTCCTCGGGTTAGGGGCGTCACCGCTTTGCCATGCGGCAGTGCGGCACGGGCTGGTGGCCAGCGATGACTCTTCCCCGGGTGCAGGCGCTGCGGATGCACGGGTCACTCCCCCACTCCACCGCCCGGTCCTTTGGCACGCTTTCATCCGTGCCATCTTTTCGGGTGCCCGTTCGGGGTTTTCGGTGGGTGCTGGATGGCGTCTGCTGTGGGCGGATCGTTTGTGTGTCGTTGCCGGGCCGAGCGCCGGTCGCGTTCGATGGTTGTGCGCGGCATCGGCGTGTGACAAAAGCTGCCGCCGCCGGCCTCATGCGACGCACACTTAATGGTGGCGTCGTTGTGCGGGCGCGATGGTTTGTAACGGGGCCGCCAAGCCGGGCGGACCAAGCCGGGCCGCCAAGTCGGGCGGACCAAGCCGGGCGGACTAGATCGGGCGGACTAGATCGGGCGGTGCGGGTCGAGCTAGCCAATTCGAACCGATCAAGTCAGCACAATCGGCTCAGTCCATCAAAGCAGGCCGCGTGACGCCATTGATACTGGCTCGCCACTGCCAATGACCAAATGATCCAGCACCCGTACGCCGACCAATTGCAGGGCGTCGCGCAGTTCGTGGGTGATGGCACGGTCGGCGGCACTGGGCTCAGCGACGCCGGATGGGTGGTTGTGCGCGAAGATCACCGCGCAAGCATTGTGCTGCAGGCACGCGCGAACCACCTCGCGCGGATGCACGCTAGCGCCATCGACGGTGCCGCGAAACAGCTCTTCAAAGGCCAGTACGCGGTGGCGGTTATCCAGGTACAGGCAGCCGAATACTTCATACGGTAAGTGGCGCAGCCGGGCACGCAGGTAATCGCCACTGTCCCGTGGATTGCCCAAACTCGGCTTTTGCTGTAATTCTTCAGCCAAGCTGCGTCGCGCCAGCTCCAGTGCCGCAATAATCCGCGAACGCTTGGCTGGCCCTAGGCCAACGGCGCGAATCTGCTGTTCCGGTCGGCCTAGCAACGCGCCCAGACTGCCGGCGTTGGTGAGCAGTTCACGGCCCAATGCGATGGCGTCTTTGCCGCGGCAGCCGCTACCCAATAAAACGGCCAATAGCTCGGCATCCGATAACGCGGCGCTGCCGTGGGTCAGTAATTTTTCTCGGGGTCGCTCGCCTTCCGGCCAATCACGGATGCTCATGCTTGTAACTTGCCCGTTACGGTCATGACGGGACAGCGGCTAGATCGCATGAATCCGGTAAGCTACGTGTCTGCCCGGTTGTCAGGCCTGCCTTACATGAGTCTTGCGCATCATCGTATTTTGCTAGGGGTTTCGGGCGGCATTGCTGCCTACAAATCGTGTGAATTGGTTCGCCGCTTGCGCGAATTAGACGCCGATGTGCGCGTGGTGATGACCGCCGGCGCTACCCAGTTTGTGAGTGCCACCACCTTTCAAGCGCTGTCTGGCCAGGCGGTGCGAACCAGCTTGTGGGATGCGCAGGCTGAGGCGGCGATGGGCCATATTGAGTTGGCCCGTTGGGCGGAACGCATTGTGATTGCGCCGGCCAGTGCCGACGTGCTGGCCCGTTTGGCGCAGGGTTCGGCCGACGATTTGTTGACGACGTTATGTCTTGCCAGTGCCGCGCCGTTGTACCTGGCCCCAGCAATGAATCAGCAAATGTGGGCGCATCCCGCGGTTCAGGCGAACGTCGAAACCCTGCGCCAGCGCGGCGCGCATTTGTTGGGACCGGCGGCGGGCGCGCAAGCGTGCGGCGATGTGGGTTCCGGCCGCATGCTGGAGCCGCATGAACTGCGCGATGCCTTACTAGCCTCATTCGCCGATGGCGCGCTACAGGGGCTGCGCGTGCTGGTTAGCGCGGGACCCACGTACGAAGATATTGACCCGGTGCGCTTTATCGGCAATCGCAGCTCCGGTCGGATGGGCTTTGCGGTGGCGCAAGCGGCCGCCGAAGCGGGCGCACAAGTCACCTTGGTAGCCGGTCCAGTGAGTTTGCCAACGCCGGTGGGCGTGACGCAACGGGTGGACGTGCGCAGCGCCATGCAAATGCAGGCGGCGGTGCTTGCGGGCGCGGCTCAGGCTGATATTTATATTGCCGCCGCGGCGGTGGGGGACTATCGCGCGATGGCAGTGTCGCCACAAAAATTGAAGAAGCAGGATGGTGGAAAATTGACGCTGCAACTGGATGAAAACCCGGACATTCTGCATAGCCTGTCGACGCAAGCTGGACACCCATTTTTGGTCGGCTTTGCTGCCGAAACGCAAAATGTGGCTGGCTATGCGCAAGCGAAACTACAGCGCAAGGGCATCGACATGATTGCGGCTAATCAGGTCGGTAGTGGACTCGGCTTTGAGGCAGCCGATAACGCGCTGACCGTCTATTGGGCGGGCGGTGAGCTGGCGCTACCACGGGCCCCAAAATTAGCCTTGGCGCGGCAGCTGCTTGCCTGTGTCGCCGAGCGCTATCAGGCAGCCCGCTCATGAGCGAGCGCGCTGTGATTGACGTTGCGCTGAAGGTCCTCGACCCACGTCTAGGCGACAGCATTCCGCTGCCGCAAACCGCAACGATAGGCAGCGCCGGGATGGATTTGCGCGCCGCCTTGGACGCACCGCTGACGTTGGCGCCGGGCGAGACGGCGCTGGTGCCGACGGGTATGGCCATTCATATCGGCGACCCCGGCTGGTGCGGGTTGATTGTGCCGCGCTCCGGCTTGGGTCATAAACACGGTCTGGTCATGGGTAACTTGGTTGGCGTCATCGATGCGGACTATCAGGGTCCGTTGTTTATTTCGTGCTGGAATCGTGGCAGCGAGCCGTACACGGTGGGGGTAGGTGATCGTATTGCGCAGCTGTTATTAGTTCCGGTGGCGCAGACGCGGTTAAATGTAGTGACGGAGTTCGCGCCGAGCGAGCGGGGCAGCGGCGGCTTTGGGTCAACTGGAATTAAGTAGCAGCTGTTGTCTCTATGAGCGAGCGCGCCCGACGGTGACGCCCGCAAGGGGTGGGTCGAGTGATTAACTTGGACAAAGAGCGGTGGCGCGAAAGCGGACAACGTCTGCTGCCGCTGGCGGGCGCCACCGTATTGCTACTGCTGGGACTTTTCTGCGCCTGGCAGACGTGGTTGATTGCCACCCAAAGTAGCGCCGTTGCGCGCGTACGGATGGCGCAGGATCAAGCCGCAGAAGTCGTAGCCGCACAGGTAGCGGTGCAAATTCAGCAAGTGCGCAAAGCGGTGGCGACGCTGGATCCGTCGGTTATGGCGGAAGACTTGCCGCAAGCGGCCGCGGCGCTGCGTCAGAAGCTACCGCAAGTGAAAAAGCTGGAGTTGTATCGCGGCGACTTGAATGACGTGCTGCATGCCAACTACCGGGAGTTTGGCTACGCCAAGGCAGCGCAGTTGATGGCGGCACAAAGTGAGGACGGTGTGCCCTTGGTACAAAGTGTTTCCTATGGCAGCGGCGATCGTCGACTGAGCTTTGTATTGCCGTTAGGTACGTCGATGGACGTGCGGGCATGGGCGTGGGTGGAACTGCCATTTGCCCCGCTCCAGCAGCGCTTTGAGGCCGTTTCCCCCGCCGGTGGTCGGCTCGACCTGTTGCAAGCCGGTACCTACGGCGACACCCAGTTGCTGTCTCACGGCGAGGCGTCAGCCGAAGCCAGTGGCATAACGAAAGCGGTAGCCGGTACCGCCTTCAGGGTTGGCGCTGAATTCCCGCGTGCGTTTATTGTGCTGCCCCAGTCATGGTTGTTGAGCGCGTTGCTGGCGTTGCTAGCAGTTGCTGGCAGCATCTACTTGTTGTGGCTGCGCTGGCGCGCGAGTCAACCTACTCGGCAGCAGGTCAAAGTGGCAGAGCCACCGATTATCGCTGAGCCGGCACCTGCGAATGTTCGGGCGGCGCCACCAGCACGGGCCAAGCCTCCGGTTGCGCCAGTGGTTCCCGCGCCAGCAGCGGCAGTAGCGGTCGATCCCAGTATTTTCCGTGCCTATGACGTGCGCGGCATCGTGGGTAAAACGCTGGATCGCGGTGTGGCGCGTGTCTTGGGCCAAGCCATTGGCATGTTGATGGGCGAAAAGGGTCTGCGCGAAATTGTGGTTGGGCGTGATGGGCGGTTATCTGGCCCCGAGTTAGCGGGCGCGTTGTGTGATGGTTTGCGCGCCGCTGGTATTGATGTCATCGATCTGGGTGCCGTGCCAACGCCAGTGGTCTATTACGCCACGTTCCGTTTCAACACGGGCTGCGGCGTTGCCGTGACCGGCAGTCATAACCCGCCCGATTACAACGGTTTCAAGATCGTTGTTGGTGGCGAGACGTTGTCCGAGACGGCGATTCAGGATTTGTATCAGCGCATCGCCACCGGCGCGCTGGATAACGACGGTCAGGGCAGCTTGCGCGAAGTGGATGTTGCGCCGGATTACATCGAGAAGATTGTTTCCGACGTGCTCACCGAGCGTTCGCTGAAGGTCGTTGTCGATTGCGGTAACGGCATTCCCGGAGCGATTGCGCCGCAGGTGCTGGAAGGCGTCGGCTGCGAGGTGATCCCGCTGTATTGCGATGTTGACGGCACCTTCCCGAATCATCACCCGGATCCGACCGACCCGAAGAATCTAGAGGATCTGATCCTTTCCGTGCAAAAGACCGGCGCCGACCTTGGTGTGGCGTTTGACGGCGATGGCGATCGTTTGGGTGTGGTGACCAAGGGCGGTGAAATCGTCTATCCGGATCGCCTGCTGATGTTATTTGCTCGCGATGTGCTGTCGCGCGAGCCCGGCGCCACCATCATTTACGACGTGAAGTGCAGCAGTCATCTGAAAGGCCAGATTTTGAACGCTGGCGGTAGCCCGTTGATGTGGCGTACCGGCCATTCGTTGATCAAAGCAAAAATGCGTGAAACCCACGCCGCGCTGGCTGGTGAAATGAGCGGCCATTTTTTCTTCAAGGAACGTTGGTACGGGTTTGATGACGGCGTCTACGCGGCGGCGCGCTTGCTGGAGATCCTGGCTGGCGACGCCGAAGGACGCTCGCCCGAAGAAATTTTTGCGACGCTGCCGAAAAGTGTGTCCACGCCTGAGTTGAAGGTCGAGCTGGCCGAGGGTGAGAATTATCCGTTCATGGACAAGCTGCGCAAGCAGGCCGACTTTGCTGGCGCCACCTTGATCGGCATCGATGGTATTCGGGCGGAGTGGCCCGACGGCTGGGGTTTGGTGCGTGCGTCAAACACCACGCCGGTGTTGGTGCTGCGTTTTGAAGCAGATACGACCCAGGCGTTGGCGCGTATCCAGCAAGTATTCCGTACCCAATTACTGGCGCTGGATAAAACGTTAACGTTGCCGTTTTAAGCGTCGGCGAGGCGCCTTGACGCGGGCTTTGATAAGCGCGCTGACCCTACGGAGGTGAATCGCGTAGGGCCGAACCACTCATTTTCCCGACTGTGCGTTTTGCGCCGACAGCTCGCGATAACGTGCTAGCTGCTTGGTCTGGTCTTGCACGGTCTGGGCGCGCACGGCTTGCTGTCGATTCAGCGTCGAGCGTTGACCGGTGACGACGTTGCGTTGCTTAGCAATGCCGTCGGCGAGCGGCTTGGGCACGGGCTTCTTATCCCGTTCGTGGTCCGCCGCGCGCGCCAACAGGTCGGTCAGCGCCTGCTCTTGGCTGCGCAGGTTGATCTTCGTGGTGTGTATTTGCTGGTCTTGCGACTCTAGCGCTTGCTGTTGCGACAGCTTGAAGGCCGCTTCATCTGGGTACGCCGTCAGCATTTGTGCTTCGGCGCGCTGTTTGTCTTCGTTTGCGTGCTGCACGACCAATTGCTCAGCGGCAACTTTGGCGGCGGCGGCGCGCTCTTGCGCGTTCAGCTGGCGGTCGACGTGACGCACCACCATACCTCGGTCGTTCACCATGTCGTAGCCAGACTGCATCGCTTCGGCAGTTAGGCTATCGCTGAAGTGCATCAGGCCGTGACTGTCGTGCCATTTGTAACGAACACTGCCATTACTTTGGGCATACACCGACAGGCTGGCAAGCAGTGCGGTAGTAGCAACGAAACACAACAACTTACGCATGAACTTTCCCCGATAAGTGGCCAGTATAGCGAGCTGCGCTGCGCTGCCTAGGCGAGCGGTGGCTCCTAAGCTGAATGGTGTGACGCCGTTCGCCGCTGCGCGAGGCTAAACGCGTACGCCGTAACGTTGGCGGTACGCCAGTAAGCGGTCGTGTTCTGCCGCCAGTTGGGGGCGTTCGCGCGCGTAGGCCAGAACGTCGTCCAGATTGGTGATGGCGATGACGGGAATGCCGTAATCGCTGGCGATTTCCTGGGCGGCAGAGTGCTCACCTTGGCCGCGCTCTTGCCGATCTAGCGCAATTAATACACCCGCAGGGGTGGCACCGTTGGCAACAATCAGCGCCAGCGATTCGCGCACGGCGGTGCCGGCCGTCATGACATCGTCCACAATCAGAACGCGCCCCTGCAATGGCGCGCCGACCAACACGCCGCCTTCGCCGTGGTCTTTCGCTTCCTTACGGTTGTACGCCCACGGTAGGTCGCGCTGGTGCTGTTGGGCCAGCGCAATCGCCGTGGAAGCTGCCAGTGCGATGCCCTTGTACGCGGGCCCGAACAACATGTCGACGGCGACCTCAGACTGCATCAGCGTGTCGGCATAAGCGCGACCCAGTTGCGCCAGCGCAGCGCCCGAATCGATGCGACCCATATTGAAAAAATACGGGCTCTGACGGCCAGATTTCAGCGTGAAGTCGCCGAAGCGCAGTACTTCGCGTTGCAGGGTAAGTTCAATAAAGTCGCGTTGATAATCGTACACAGTGGCCTCGCCATGGGTTTTTAGTCAGGGCAGCGCGCGCCGCATCAAGTGTTGTGGTCCGGCGCGCCCGCCATGGTACAGCTCGCCGTTGTCAACGAAGCCGGCGCGGCGATACAGACGTACTGCGGCATCGTTGCTGACATTCACCGTGAGCACGAGCAGTCGCGCCAAAGGATACCGGCGCACGACGTCTTCAAGCAGCGCCGCCAGCGCCAGCGCGCCGAAGCCGCGGCCTTGCCAGCACACGTCGATGAAAAACCCGCGCAGCCCGAGTGCTGGAACCTCAAAATCACGACCGGCCACGCTGCGCGAGTGCGGATCGATGCGGTAATAACCAACGGCGGTCGCGCCGTGCCAGATAACCATGGAGTCCGCTTCCGGACATACGGCAACATCGGCCAACAGGTTCGCTATTTTGCCGACGTAGGCTTGTTGTGCCGGCGCCACGCGCAGCGCCAACAATGCGTCATGGGTTGCGGCGTCGTCAGGCGCTACGCGAATAGGAGAGGGTGCTGACATAAAAGTGACCAGTGCGGTGGAGGGATGCTGTGGTTGTTATCATCGCCCATCACTGTTTGGAGACTTCATGCGTATCATCAGTTTGAACGCCAATGGCATTCGCTCGGCCGCCAGCAAGGGCGTATTCGATTGGTTGTCGGAACAAGATGCGGACGTTGTCTGCCTGCAGGAAACCAAGGCGCGGGAGCCACAGTTGGTCGATGCGATGTTTCGTCCATTAGATCACCACTGTTTCTATCGAGATGCCAGCAGCAAGAAAGGTTATAGCGGCGTGGCGATCTATGCCAAACGCAAGCCTGATCAGGTGCTAACGGAATTGGGCTGGGACGAGTTTGACAATGAAGGGCGCTATATCGAAGCGCGCTTCGGCAACCTTAGCGTGGTCTCTTTGTATTTTCCGTCGGGTTCGTCGGGGGATCCACGGCAGCAATTCAAGTTCAAGGCGATGGAATGGATTACGCCGATCTTCGACGCGTGGCTGGCCAGCGGTCGTGACTATGTTATTTGTGGCGACTGGAACATCGTGCACACCGAAAAAGACATCAAGAACTGGCGCTCAAATCAAAAGAATTCCGGATGCCTGCCCGAAGAGCGCGCGTGGCTGGATTTGTTGTTTCATCAGCGCGGCTGGGTCGACAGCTTTCGTGCATTGAAGCCTGAAGCGGAGGACTACACGTGGTGGTCCAATCGTGGTCAGGCGCGCGCGAACAATGTGGGGTGGCGCATCGACTATCAAGTGTGCACGCCGAGTTTGCGCGAGAAAATAAGCAGTTGCTCGATTTATCGCGAGCAGCGTTTCTCCGACCACGCGCCGTACATCGTTGACTATGCAGACTGAATTGGCGGCGCTAAAACCGGCAAAGCCATCGGTATGGCGGGCGTTTACGCAGCCGGCCGCATGGACGATGTTCCTGTTCGGTTTTTCTTCCGGTCTGCCGTTTCTGCTGGTCGCTGGCACGCTGGCGTATTGGTTGAAAGAAAACGGCATCGTGTTGCGCGAGATCACAATGATCGCCAGCGCCGGCATGACCTACGCGCTGAAGTTCGTCTGGGCGCCCTTGCTCGATCACTGGCGGGTGCCCGGTTTTGCCCACCTTGGACGTCGCCGTAGTTGGCTGCTGTTTGCACAGTTGGGCGTGGTGGTGGGGTTGCTGGCAATGGCCTGGCTGACACCGAAGGACTTGGTGCCCTTTGTTGTCGCCACCTTGGCGGTGGCTATCTTCGGCGCCACCCAGGACATCGCTGTAGATGCGTATCGCATTGAGATTGCGCCGGTGGAGCAACAGGGCGCGCTGGTTGCCACCTACTCATTGGGTTATCGGATCGGCTTGCTGATTGCTGGTGCGGTGGCGTTGATTCTGGCCGACCACATACCGTGGCGCATCGTCTACGCCTTGATGGCGCTGACCATGGTGGTGCCGATCGCCGCGACGATGGCGGCGCGCGAGCCGGAGGAACTGTTGCGCGTCCGATCGGCGCGTTGGCGCGATGCCATGCGTGAGGGCGTGATTGATCCGTTTATCGATTTTTTCCGCCGCTACGGCTGGTTACTGGCGGCGGTGACACTGCTGTTCCTGCTGCTATTCAAGATGCCCGAGCAGGCGACGATTGGCGGCATCATGAGTCCGTTCTATCGGGACATGGGCTTTTCCAAAACTGAAATTGGCACGGTGACGAAGATCTACGGCATCTGGATCGGCATCGTCGGCGTGTTCATCGGTGGTGCTGCGGTGACGCGTTGGGGCGCCTGGCGTCCGCTCGGCGTCACCATCGTGCTATGCGGCTGCAGCAACCTGCTGTATCTGTTTCTAATCGCCCATCCGGGAAACCTGCTGGCATTGACGCTGGTTATCTCGGGGGAAAATCTCACGCTTGGGATGCTTGGACCGCCGACGGTGGCTTTCCTTTCTTCGTTGGTGAACCGCGAGCACACGGCAACCCAGTACGCGCTGTTGAGCTCGCTGGTTAACCTGCCGGGCAAGGTACTTGGCTTCTTCGCCGGCGGTATTGCGATGACGACAGGCTATGGCGGCTATTTCATCATCACGGTCTTGGCGGTGCTGCCAGCGATGATGATTTTCGCGTACCTGTGGCCACGCTTTCGCAGTATCGAACGCGCCACGATGGATGGTGGCTGAGGCGACGCTTCGGAGTAATGAAGATAGTGCTAACGGTTTTTTGAGTGCGCCGAGACGGCTGCTTTTCTGAGTGACGTTTAGACGGTGGCCGCCTCGGTGGCTCGGCTAAGTGCTTGGTCAACCTGTGAAGTGCCAACCGGGGCACGAAAAGTGGTCCAAGCCACGGCAGGCTTCGTGCGAGCATACTAGGGCTAAATAGCCCTTGTTCTGTCGCACGGAGTGAGCTATGCCCAATGTGCTGGTACAAAACATTGAAGGCGTATTGGCCGAGCGGATCTACTCGTTGGCCAAAGAGAGGCAGTGGTCTATCAATGAGGTGATGCTGTACGCGCTGCGCAATGGCTTGGGTATTTCAGCGGCGCAGGAGTTCAGCGAAACGCTGCGCGACCCGGCGGATGGGATGACGCTGGACGGCCACTGGGAATCTGCCGAGTCAGGAGCGTTTCAGGAGGCGCTGGATGCATTGGCGCAAGCACCGGCCACTCAATTGTCGCCAGAACGTATTCGAGCCGATGCGGCGGCGTCTGGCGAGGAGTAGAGGCCGCCAAGCACGCGTAGTCCGCGCGCCCCAGTGACTGCCGGTAGGTTGCCCGGCCGCCCTAACACGCGTTGCCGTGCCAACCATGCAAACGCGATAGCTTCCAGGAAATCCGGATCAACGCCATAGCGAGCGGTGCTTGTCACCAGCCGTGGAGCTAGTAGTTGCTGCAATCGGTGCAGCAAAACCGTGTTGTGGAGGCCGCCACCACAGACCAGTACTTCGTTGGCGTCCGCTGCATGCTGCGTAATGGCGGCCGCTACGCTGCGTGCGGTTAGTTCAAGCAGGGTGGCTTGGACGTCGGCCGGCCGCAACGTCTTCAATGACGCGTAGCCAGCCAGCCAGTCCAGGTGGAAGTGCTCGCGTCCGGTGCTCTTGGGCGGCATCAGCGCAAAGTAGGGATCGGCGAGTAGCGCGTCCAGCAGGGCTTGATTAACTCGCCCGCTCGCTGCGAACACGCCATCGCGATCAAACGGTTCGCCAAGCTGACGCAAGCACCAGGCATCCAGCAATCCATTGGCAGGGCCAGTATCGAAACCGTGGACGTGACCGTCGGCATGCAAAATGGTGATGTTGGCAATGCCACCAAGGTTCAACACGACGCGTGTCTGGCCGCGTTGCCCAAGCAAGGTGGCATGTAGTGCCGGCACCAAGGGCGCGCCTTGACCGCCGGCGGCCACGTCAGCGCGGCGAAAATCAGCGACCACATCGATACCGCAACATTCGGCGATGATCGACGGGTCGCCCAGTTGCAACGTGAAAGGGTAGCTGCCACTGGGCCGATGTCGCAGTGTCTGTCCGTGTGAGCCGATGGCTCGTACGCTGGCGGCGTCCGTTCCACTCTGCTCAAGTAGGTGCAGTGCTGCGTTGGCGAAGCAGCGCCCGATAGCAACGTCCAGCCGGCCAAATACGTCCAGATCGAAGCGGGCTTCACCCTGCGCCAGCGTCACTATTTGTGTGGCTAATTCGGCCGGCCATGGTTCGGCATGGCTCGCCCGCAATTGCGCCGTCTCGCCGTTGAAGCTGACCAGAGCGGCGTCGATGCTGTCGGCGCTAGTGCCGGAAATTAGCCCAATGTAGAGTGCCGAAGCATCGTCCACGCGTGTGCTCAGTTATCGCCTTTCGCTGGCACTTTCGCGCGCGCCAGACGGATGCGGTTGTCTAATTCGGTCAGCCGCGCTAGCTGTGGTCGTACCACTTCACTCTTGAAGCGGGCCAGTTGCGCCGCCGGCAGAATTTCGGGTTTGGGTAGCGTCACGGTCTGCGGGTTGCGCTGCACGCCGTTGACTCGAAATTCGTAATGTAAATGCGGGCCGGTAGCCAAGCCCGTCATGCCGACATAGCCGATAACTTCGCCTTGGCGTACGCGTTCGCCGACGTGTTGACCCTTGACGAAGCGTGACATGTGGCCGTAAGCGGTGCTGATCCGTTTGTCATGCTGGATCACCACAAAATTACCGTAACCGCGCTCCCAGCCGTGGTACTTGATCACACCGTCACCCGCCGCGTGGATGGGCGTGCCGGACGGTGCAGCGTAGTCGACGCCTTTGTGCGCGCGCATGCGACCCAGAATCGGATGCATCCGGGCGACGCTGAACTTGGACGAGATACGGGTGAAGTCGACGGGAATGCGTAGGAACGACTTTTCGATCGGTCGGCCATCCTCACTGAACCAGCCGTAGTTGCCGTCGGCCTTTTTAAAGCGATAGGCGGTATAGCGTTTGCCTTCGTTGATGAACTCCGCCGCGATGATATTGCCTTCGCCGTAACGCACGCCGTCGCGGTAGACGTCGTCGTAAATGACGGTGAACGAGTCGCCCTTGCGCAGGTCTTGCACGAAGTCGATGTCGTACTTAAAGAGGTCAGCCAGCTTGCCGACCATCGCTGGGTTCATGCCGGCCTGGTCGCCAGCGGCATAAAGGCTGCTGCGAATGACGCCGTGCGCCACTTGTTCACGCAAGTCCATGTCGCGCGCTTGAACGGTGAGTTTGGCTTGCGTGCCGTCGAAACGGATCGTCGCGCGGCTGGCTTGGTCTTTGTCGAAACGAAACCCTTCGAGACTACCGTCGTGGTTCAGAAGGAAGTCGAACTCGTCGCCGGGGCGAATGTCATGCAGCGCTGTCTTCGAGCTGCCGGCGGCATCCATCACCTTTTGCAGATCGCTCATGCCCAGCCCGCGCCCGTTAAAGATGTCAGACAACGTTTCCCCGGGCTGCACCCGAATCACTTGCCAATCATCGACGTCGGTGTGGATCGGGGTTGCTTTGGGTAACGTCAGCGGGAGTAACGAATGCGCTGCGGCGATGGTGGGCGGGCGCATTGCGCTGGCCCATGCGGGCATGATGAAACCGGAGAGCAGGGTAATCAGCAACGCGGTACCGGCTAACACCCAACGCTCGCGTCGCCAGCGTAGCGGCTCTACTACATCGGAGCGGTTGAAGGACCAATGTGAACAGCGTTCATAGAAGCGTGGGTACTGCTGTTGTGCCTTTCGGCAAATCGCCTGCCGGCGTGCGCGACGCGCCCCCTGTTTCTCTTCAGCCATGCGTGTCCGCCCCGACGTATAAAATAACCAACATCGCGTACCATAACGGTCATGTGTAAATGGCGTCAACGCCTTTTCCATCAAGGGTTTGCGCGGCAGTCCTTGGTTAACGCACAATTAACGTGGACATCACGGCGGCGCGGCAGCGTCTCGCGCCCACCATTCATCATTAGAGAGAGAAGCATGAGCGAGCTTGAGCAGGCGCTGGTTACGATCGCCCGGGGTGCGGACGAGATCATCAAGCGCGAGGATCTGATTGAGCGCTTAAAGACTGGTCGTCCGCTGCGAGTTAAAGCGGGCTTCGACCCCACCGCACCCGATTTGCACCTTGGGCACACGGTGTTGTTGAACAAGATGCGCCAGTTTCAGGACTTGGGGCATCAGGTGATTTTCCTGATTGGCGATTTCACCGGCATGATCGGCGACCCGACGGGGAAAAACGTCACGCGAAAGCCGCTTAGCCGTGAAGATGTGTTGGCGAACGCGAAGACGTACGCCGGTCAGGTATATAAGGTGCTGGACGAGAGTCGTACCGAATTGCGTTTCAATTCGGAATGGTTCGGCAAAATGTCAGCCGCGGATTTGATCAAGCTGGCGGCGCAGCACACCGTGGCGCGCATGCTGGAGCGTGACGATTTCACCAAGCGCTACGCGGCGCAGCAACCCATCGCGATTCATGAGTTCTTGTATCCGTTAGTCCAAGGCTATGACTCAGTCGCTCTGCACGCCGACGTCGAGCTCGGTGGCACCGATCAGAAGTTCAACCTCTTAATGGGCCGAGCACTGCAGGAGCATCACGGGCAGCCGCCACAAGTGGTGCTGACCATGCCGCTGTTGGAGGGCCTTGATGGCGTCCATAAAATGTCCAAGTCGCTTGGCAACTATATAGGTATCGACGAGCCTGCCATCGACATGGTCACTAAGACCATGCGGGTCGGTGATGACTTGATGTGGCGTTGGTTCGAGTTGCTCAGTTTTGACGTCTCGTTGGTGCAGTTGGCGCAAATGAAGCAAGAGGTCGCCTCGGGCATCTTGAACCCGAGGGATGCCAAGCTCACCTTGGCCCGTGAACTCACCACGCGCTTCCATGGCGCCGCGGCGGCTGAATTGGCTATCGCTGGATGGCATGCGGTGGTGCGCGGCGACGGTGATACGGCGCTATTGCCGCAAATGGATGTCAGCGTGCCCGACGCGGGGTTCAAGCTAGCAGCATTGCTGACCGCGGCCGGGCTGACGGCGAGCAACTCTGAAGCTAGCCGTAAGATCAAAGAGCGCGCCGTGCGCATTGATGCTGAGGTGGTCGAGGACGCGCAACGCCTCTTCGCCGGCGGGTTCGAAGGCGTCTTGCAGGTCGGCAAGCGCCGCTTCGCCCGTGTCCGCCTTGTTGCGGCGTGACTGGGCGCCCATTTGCGCCTGGTACGCCACTCCAAGGCGACGCTGCTTGAAAGAAAAATCACTAGCTACATCAATTGCTTGAGATCTATTTCAAAAATACTTCAGAAGAAGTGCTTGCCAAAAAATGTCTAGGGCTTATTATTCGCCTCCCACCGCGGCCCATGCAGCGTTTGGGGGCACCAAGCAGCTTCGAAAAAGAGTTTCACGAAGGTGTTGACGGTCACCGAAATCGATGTAGAATGGGCGGCTCACCTAGGACGAAACGTCTTCGGTCGCAACGTAAA
>JBDTBF010000127.1:0-13407 GCA_039924175.1 Rhodanobacter sp. | reverse complement strand
ATTGCCACCATGCGCACACCGCGCGAAGACCTGTTGCCCCGCTCCGAACGGCTGCGCGTGCTTGCGCTCGATGTCACTGACCCGGCCAGCATCCGTCAGGCCGTTGAGGCGGCCGGACCGCTCGACGCGCTGGTGAACAACGCCGGCATCGGTGCGGCCGCACCGAGCGAGCTGACGCCAATGGATCTGGTACGCCAGCTGTTCGAAACCAACACCTTCGGCACGATCGCCATGACCCAAGCGGTGCTGCCGCAGTTTCGCGAGCGGCGCGCCGGTGTCATCGTGAATGTCTCCTCGAGCGTGACCCTGAAGGCACTCCCCATGCTCGCCGCGTACAGCGCAAGCAAGACGGCGGTGAACGTGTTCACCGAATCATTGGCGCTGGAAGTTGAGCCCTTCGGCGTGCGCGCCCACCTAGTGCTGCCGGGCCGCGCGCCCGACACCCGCTTCGGTGAGAACGCGCGAGGCCGCATGCTTGGTTTCGACCACGAGGCATACGTTGCCTTGGCACAGCAGCTTGCCGCCGGCTTCGCCGCGGGTGGTCCGGTCACGCATCCGCACGACGTGGTAGCGGCCGTGTGGCGCGGGGTAACCGATCCATCCGCGCCCATCCGCATTCCTGCTGGCGCGGACGCGGTGGCTTGGGCGGCGGAAGGCTAACCGCCGCGGGGCGGCAGCAAAACACGGAAGCAAGCGAAAGCAAAGGTCACAGTCGGCTTCCCACAAGCCTCGCGTACTTAACGTGCGCTCTGACCTCTGTTTCGGCAATTCAAACGGTTGTAAGCGAACCTGCCCGCGCTTCTATCTTTGCCGCTAATGGGCAATACCCAACATTGCTGCCACCCCCAGCGCCAGCGTCAACAGCCAGACATAGCACCAACCAATACAACCGAATTTCAGCAACGTCATAGGCCAACTCTGGCGATAGATTCGCTTTTGCATCATCAACAGGTAGACCGGCATCCACAGCAGCAGTAGCGCTTGTAGCCATCCAAATGCGTAGCCGGTCCACGCAG
Organism: Rhodanobacter sp.; assembly: GCA_039924175.1. Taxonomy (GTDB): domain Bacteria; phylum Pseudomonadota; class Gammaproteobacteria; order Xanthomonadales; family Rhodanobacteraceae; genus Rhodanobacter. The sequence goes on along the minus strand of JBDTBF010000127.1, from coordinate 12,391 downwards.
CGTGGGGGCGAAGCCAGGTCGAAGCCATGCCAACAAGCGTGATCAGCAAAAGGCTGAGGAAAATGAAAGCGTGGCTATGCAGCGCGACAATCAGATGCTCCATATACAGTCGTCGACGGAACACGTAGAAAAGCTTCAGCAGGGCCGCAAACACCGGTATCAACACGAACATCACCGGCGGCAACATACTGAAGACCCCGCTGATCATGCGCTGCTTCGCCTGCGCTCTGGTTTTCTGGTCGCCATTCATCAGGGCCGACACGTTGTCGCGAGCACGGTCATTAAACTCGGCCAGACGATCGTTGGCCATGTCCGGCAGCCACTCAATGCGCCGATGTTTCGACTCAACGCTGACCGCGGTTTGCGGCCCGTTGTTTTTCGACAACGCCGGTTCGCGTGTCGAGATGATGGGAAGTGGCGTGGCGATGGAAGCTGCGGACATCGGCGCGGCGCCGAGCGCGACTAGCCGTTCGCTGGCTTTGCGGCGCAATTCGCTTGCGGCGATGTCGGTTTGCGCTAGCACGGCCTGGCTCAATAAGCCGGTTGCGCGAGCGCTGTTCAGTGCATTCAACTGCACTGCAAGGGCTGCGCGAACTGCCTCTGGCCGATCAGCCTGTGCGATAGCCGACGTGTCGTCGGAGCTCACCGAAGCGTCATCGGCAAACGCGCCCCTGCTGTCGAGCTGGTTGATCGCCAGATGGAATACGAAGAACGAGAGCAGTGACAGGACGAACATCAGCCGCACCGGCGCGATGTAACGAATGCGCCGACCGGAAAAATATTCCAGGGTCAGAAAACCGGGCTTCAATAGAAGCGGCGGCACGGTATGCACGATGCGCCCGTCGATATGGAATACGGTCTCCACCGACTCCTCGATCATGGCGTGCACGGGCTTGAGTACGCTGTGGATCGACTGGCCGCATTCGTGGCAGAACTTGCCCTGCATCGGCGCGCCGCAATTGGCGCAGCACAATCCCTCGCTGATGGTCAGCTGCTTCATCGTGATTCCCCAAATGCAGCGCGTGATGGTCGCACACGTCGCGATCGGCGTCGATCAGGACCTCTGACTCAGCTGAACAGCCAAAGGGGACGGAGGCAATTAGGCCACCAGCGACATCCTCACCTAGCTGCATTTGCTACTCGCTGCACTGACTGAAACACCACCGCGTGGACGTCACCATGAGGATATGCCGCGCCGCCCTTTCCTCCCTCCCGGCTTTACTGGTTAAATGAAGCTCACCTTTTTCTTATCCCGGTCTTCCTTCGGTTTCGCAGCGTAGACTCAGTGCGCGTGCTTCAAGAGCACGCGCCGTCCGGCCAACTCGTGATCCCAGCGATCTGCCGAAGTTTCAATTCGCCGTTGACTACAATAAGGGAGTGACCCAATGGACACGTTTCGGCGCGACGGAATAGCCGTTGTCATCGAGCCACGGAAGGATCTGGCCGATACGGTGTGCGATTTTTTGACCACTTACGGCTATCGGGCCATCTCTGCGCCGACGCACGCGGAAGCTGCGAAACGGGCGATAGAGCATCACCAGGTGACACTTCTTGCCGCGTCTGTTCCCGCCCCAGACGAGAGCCGGACGGGCATCTACCTGGAGGAAGCTGCACGGAAGAATCCCGGCATGGCGGTGGTATTGATGCTCAGTGATCCGCTCGAAGTAGAAGACGATGCCCCTCAGCAGTCCATCCGGATCGTCAAACCTTTTGATCGGGAAGAGTTGATCATCGCCATCACATCCTCCGAGGCGTTGGCTCAAAGAATCCGCCGCTGAAAGCGGCTTCCTCCGTCCCCGTTTTGCCGATTAAATGTCGCTGATCTTTTTCCCCACCGACCTAGAGCTACTGCTTGCTGCGCTGACTGAAACACCACTACGTGGACGTCACCGCGCCGCAGACTAAGCCTTCACCGGGCGGACGTGCCGCCCGTCCCGAGCTACCGAGGAAAGTAATCATGCCTATCGTCACAATCCAGATTACGCGCGAAGGTTCCACCCCCGAGCACAGCGCTGCGACGAGCGAACAAAAAGCGGCTCTCATCAAGGGGGCCAGCCAGCTGCTGCTGGACGTACTCAATAAGCCACTTGCTGCGACCTATGTGGTAATCGAGGAAGTCGAGATGGAGAACTGGGGGGTGGGTGGACTCACCGTCGACGAGTTCCGCAAACAGCGGCAGGTCAACCCGAAGTAGCGCCGCGACTGCACGATCACTTCGTGCAGTCCCCACCCCCGATCACGTCAGTTGGCGGGCGCGGCCGGCGGATCATCCGAGGCGTGGTCCACCACGTACATCCAGTGGCCGCCGATCTTGCGCGATACATCCGTGTAGCGGCCGTGCTCGATCGTTTCCTTGCCATCCTTCTTCGACACGGAGACCACGGTGAACGTACCCCAGGCAGCAACCTCATTGCCGTGCGCGAATCGTCCCATCTCGACCAGCTTGGCGCTCTTTATCGTCGTCTCCGCGAAATAACCAGCGTAACCCGCGCGGATGGCATCGCGGCCGCGCATGGTCGGTGCGCCGGACAACCAAGAGACCGCATCGGGTGCATAACACTTCGCCACCGCGTCGGCATCGCCCGCCATAAAGGCCGGGTGCCAGCAATCGTAGACCGAGTTGGATTTTTCAGCCGCCGTGAGCGGTAACGTCAGCAGCGCAAACACGCTGGCTATTGCCAACAATTTTGTCGTGTGCATGAGTTGATCCCCGGAATCAGTGAGTGTCACCAGCCCTGCAGCCGCGAATTTGTAGGCCCCAGGTAGACGGATCATGCCGCAGTACTTAACGGCTGTCATCGAGATCAAGAGTCGGGCGATTCGGCTAAGCATTAGGTTGCAACGGGCTTCAACCGAAAACGACGTTCCGACGATTTGCACCGCTGCTGAAACAACCAAGCGACGACGTTCGCATCAGGCTGTGACGTCCACCTGAGAAAACGTATCGACCAGAAGTGTCGGAGACGATTTTCGCACCGCGCCGGCCTTGCAATCGGACGCATCGCGGAAAACCTGCCCGTAACAGAAACGATCAGGTCTAGAATCGTCGCGTGAGCATGCGGGCGTCTAGATGGCCCGGCGGACGATGCGTCCGGGGGTTGTGCACAAGAAAATCAAGCTTCGAAAAACGCAATGTGACCATTTTTTATGGGTCGACCAGTAACAGCGAGGCCGCGCGGGCGGCCTGCATGAGAAGCACCTAAGCGCTATTTGATGTGACTTAATTGCCCCGTCCCCTTTGGGTACTTAATTGCCTCCGTCGCCTTTACGGCGTGTAGCGCAAACGAGGCGCGTTACACATTGCCACGCCCGAAACCCTTCTAGAGTTGGTTGCCGCCGAGCAGTCGCCGAATTTTGCGGCCAACGAAAAACTAAGGAGCGCAACTTATGACAGACACACTGATGCCAGGTGCCGCTGTATTCATGCCTACTGGGGAGCTTGCCGCTAATCGAATGGGGTATTCCCACGATCCCGAGATCAAAACAAGCAATACAGACTGGATGACAGGACTGCCTGATTCACGCCATTTGAACGAACTATCTGTCCCCGGCACTCACGACACCATGTCGTTCTATGGGGGTGACATCACCCAGACACAGTCAATGTCGCTCGCGGATCAGCTCAAATCAGGCATTCGAGCATTGGACATTCGATGCAAGCACATCAAGGACGAGTTCCCGATCTATCACGGTATTGCGTTCCAGTACGCGTACTTCTCCGATGTCCTAGCGACCGTCATTGATTTCCTCAAGGTTCACCCAAGCGAGACCGTGATCATGCGGGTCGCCGAGGAAGGGACCGGGAGCGACAACAACGAGACTTTCGAACAGACGTTCGTAACCAAGTATTACCAACCAAACAAAGCCGAGTTCTGGCAAGGATCCAGCGACAATCCCGCACTCAGCGACGTTCGCGGGAAGATTGTCGTGCTTCAGGACTTTCCGGCGAAAGACCGCTATGGCATTCCGTACACGACAGCGTTCAGCATCCAGGACCATTGGAATCTTCCCAGCAACTGGAGTCTTTATGACAAGTGGCAAAAAGTGAAGGACCACGCCACCGCCGCTATCTCAGGGAGTTTGCAGCAGGGATACATCAACTACCTGAGCGCGTCGACCGGATCATTTCCATACTTCGTCGCCAGCGGGGCCTCAAGCCCGCAGACAACCGCGCCCTTGCTACTGACCGGGCGCACGACGATCGGAGGCTGGAAGACCAGTTGGCCAGACTTCCCGCGCGTCAGCTGTCTCGGCAGCTGGTGCTCGATCGCCTTCCTCGGGACCAATCAGCTTTTCTATACGCGGCTAGCATCTGGGGGGGAACTCCATGGCCGGGCGGGCATCGTGATGTCCGACTTTCCTGGGCCTGGACTCATAAGCGGGATTATCAAGTGCAACGTGTTCTGACCAAGGACACTTAAGCTGTCAATCAAGTTGAGAGCCGCAAAAAGCGGCTCTCTTAAGTGAAAAGGTGTTGAAAAGGTGTCAGGGGCAATTTCAGCGTTTCGGTGGGCGCCCACGTCGCATTCCAGTGAATCGGCCCGTCCTGGCTTCAACCCATTCGCGGAACCGGTCTGAGCCCAGCACCTTCTGCTGCAGCTAGGTCCAGATCTCAGCAACCAACTCACCGGACAACGCTTCGGCAAATAAGGCTCGATAGGCTACTGCACGAGTCAATGGGTTGCTGCCAAGCGCAAGGTACTCGGGATGCGGAGTCAGTAGCGAATCAATGTGCCCATCCGCATTGGCGGCATAGCTCGACCATGGATGGTCGTACGGCTGCGCAACCATCCACGCGCACACCGGATTGAGCTCGACATAGCGGCTGCAGGCCAGAAAGCAACTTCGCGAGCGCACCAGACACGCCTTGTAGCGCCCTTCCCATAGCATACCCGTACGCCGATGCCGGCCATTGAACGAGCCAACGTAATTGCGTGCAAAGGTATGCACCGGTCGCGACACGGCACCTGCTTCACCAGGCGTCAGCAGCAAGTGCACGTGGTTGTCCATCAACACGTAGGCATACAGCCTGCAGCCAAAGCGCGACAGCGCCTGCCGCAAGCACTGCAGCTAGCGCTGTCGATCCTCTTCGTCCAGAAAGCACGGCAACCGATTGTTCCCACGCTGCACAACATGCAGAGGGATACTTGCGAGCTCAATACGTGGAAGTCGGGCCATACCCAAGGGCATTACTCACCGCCCAACCCGCCACCATCAGCGCAAGTCGCGCCTCACCCTCATCCTGTGCGCCACCCTGCTGTTAGTTGCCTCCCTGACACCTCTTTGCCCTCAAGCCGCCTTCCGCCGAAGCTCCCCCGTTTCCTCTAATCGCCGGTGCAACGACCCCGCGCTCAAATCAAACCCATTCGGCCAACAAGCCAACGCCCCCAACTCAATAAAGCACCGCGCAAAGAATTTCGGCTCGCTTTTCAGACGCTGCTGGAGAGCCCGCCCGATCGATCTGGATGGCCACAAAAGGGGTCCAAAGGGGTTAGGTTGGCTAGCTGTTGTGGCATGTCCACTGACCGTATTGCTATGGTCATGGTCATGCTTGTGGAGCCGTTCGCACGAAGACGGCCCACACCACTCGCCCGTTACGACGAGGAGACATCCATGTCTGATGTAATCCGTGCAGGCCTTGTGTTCACCGCCCTGCTCGTTGCCGCCATGACGTTCAGCGCTGGCCCGCTGCAGGCGCAATCGCGGACCGAAATGCCGGTCCGCAAGACAGTCACCTGCCACAGCAACGCCAACGAGTTTCAACGCTGCAACGTGCACCGTTGGGAGGATCTGGAGTTGATCCGACAAGCGTCACGGACGCCCTGTGTGCGTGGCGAGAATTGGGGCCGGGACGGTGAATGGATGTGGGTCAGTGGCGGATGTCGCGGCGAGTTCGCCGAGGTGCGACGGGGCTACGCGTCGCGATACCGCTATGCGAACCGTGGACAGGTTTTCGTGCGCGAGGACTATGCGGTGTCCTGCGCCAGCAACAGTCAGCAGTTCAAGCGCTGCAATGTCGGACCCTGGGATGATGCCGTGCTGCTGCAGCAGGACTCAGGGACGCCGTGCGTGCGAGGTAAAAACTGGGATCTGGATGGCATATCCATCTGGGTCAATGGCGGCTGCCGCGGCAGCTTTGCTGAAGTCCGGCGCGACGTGCGCCCGCTACCGCGCAGCACTCTCCCCGCCAGACATCGGCCAAGCGCATCGGTGGACCCATGGAACCGCGAGATCCGCTTTGAATGCGCAAGCACTGACAACAAGTACCAATTCTGCAGCGTCGATGTCGGCCGACGCGGCTCAGTGGAGATGGAAAGCCAGCAGTCACGCGCGGATTGCGTGCGAGACCAGTCCTGGGGCTGGAACCGTGCTGGCATCTGGGTGAGTAAGGGTTGCCGCGCCAAGTTCGTGGTTTACCGGCAACGTTGATTGCCCACGGGGCTGGGGTAAAGGGGTCGGGTTCATTTCCCTAGCAACTCGAAGCTCTGACCAAGCGCTCGATCAGCGGCAGGCCACAAAAATCACCCAAGAATCAGGATTAAATGAACCTGACCGCTTTCAGCTGATGGTCAGTGAACCTGACCCCGTTCTCGCTTTTGCTTTCGCGCGGCTGACGAGCTTAAGTAAGTGCCATTCGAACCGGACCCCGTCTTTGGGTTTTCCTGACAGTGTCCGCATTTATCGGGTAGCACCCGAGGAGCACGCGCCGCGTTATGAAGAACCGATCATCCATAATTCGTTTTACGCCGCACGCTTGGACCGCAGCGGTGCATCTGCTGCTTCTGACAGCCGTGTTTGCGCTGTTCATGGGCCGAAAGCTGGGGTCATTTCAGTCGCAAAGCGTCATTGACGTGTTACCCGGGTTCTACAGCCATGTTTCCAACTTCGCCCTGTCGTACCTGCTTGTGACGGGGGTCGGGTTCCTCTGGTTGCTCATGGGCGTGTCAGTGCGGTACATAGCGTTGGCAGCTCTCGCATTGATCTTGACCAACGCAATCTACGAATTTCTGGTGCCATGGCTGAATACGCAAGACCCGATCGATGCGGCCTACGGCGTGGCAGGAACGTTGCTCGGGTTTGCATGGCTGTGGGTAGTAGCGCGCACCGGCCTGAAGGCCCTTCCGGCCCCAGCTAAGTGATGCACTCAAACTACAAGTGAGCCTGACACCGTTCTTCCGCCCTCGGCCACGATAACTTCCGCGCGATCGCCGAAGTCAAGAGCCAGCCCTTCGCCAGCCAGCGCACAGCACATCGGCACCCTCACGGAGATTCAAAAGGTTGTAAGTGAACCTGATTCGGTTTTGTTCTTCTTCTAACCTGACGCCTTCCTTCAACCTTCGCTAAGCCGTGATCCGTTCGATGTCCTGAACCTTCTTGCCCAGCGTCCGGTGCGCCTCCTCCAGGTCAAAATCCGCCTGCAAACCAAGCCAGAATCGCTCACTGGTACCCAGCGCCGCCGCCAAGCGCACGGCGGTATCTGCCGTCACTCCGCGCTTTCCCAGCACAATCTCATTGATGCGGCGTGGTGGCACGCGCGCAGCACGTGCCAGCGCGTTCTGACTAATGCCCATCGGAGTCAGAAACTCCTCAAGTAGCACTTCGCCGGGGTGGATGTTGGGTAAGGTCTTCATAGTCAACTCACTCATCCCAGTGGTAATCGACGATTTCAACGTCGTGGGTATCACCTTCAATCCATTTGAAGCAGATCCGCCATTGATCGTTGATCCGGATGCTGTACTGGCCTTTGCGAGCGCCCTTCAGCGCCTCGAGTCGGTTGGCCGGAGGAATACGCAGGTCTTCCAGTACGGCGGCGTTGTTGAGCATGCGCAGCTTGCGACGCGCGACGGATTGGATATCGGCCGGTGGTCGCCGCGATGGCGTTCCGCGGCAAATCTTTTCCGCTTCCTTGTCGGCAAAGTTCCTGATCACAAGTTGACCATAACGCGTAACGTTATATGACGCAAGTCGTTATAGCTGAAACAAAACCGGGGTCCAAAACCGGGGTCAGAGTGCACTTTCTGACGGGAGAGCGCGGGATGTTCTGACAGACCGCGTGCGGTTGCGTGAGGAAACTGGGGCGACGCCACCACGGACGCAGCCATGCCACGCCAGCCGCGACTCGATCTCCCCAACGTTCCGCAGCACATCGTTCAGCGCGGCAATGATCGCCAGCCGTGCTTCTTCACCGACGTGGATCGCGTGCGCTACCTGCAAGATTTGCGCGAAATATCCCTACGCGAGGCCTGCAGCGTCCATGCTTACGTACTGATGACCAATCACGTGCATCTGTTGATGACGCCCGCCGCCAGCGGCCAAATCGCGCGGGTGATGCAATCCCTTGGCCGACGCTACGTGCGTTACATCAATGACCGCTACCGCCGAACCGGTACGTTGTGGGAAGGGCGCTACAAGTCGTCACTGGTAGATCAGGAGACCTACCTGCTGCACTGCTATCGCTACATCGAACTGAACCCGGTCCGCGCCCGCATGACCGCCGACCCGCTTGAATACGCCTGGTCCAGCCACGCGCACAACGCCTTCGGCCGGGCCGATCCACTGCTCCATCCGCATCCCACCTATCTGGCACTGGGCAGTACCGACGACGAACGCCATCGCGCCTACCGCGCCCTCGCCATGGAAAGCCTGACCCAAGATCAACTCAACGCGATCCGTATCCACCTTCAGCGCCAACACGCCTTGGGCTCCGACCGCTTCCGCATCGCAATAGAAGCCCAGCTATCGCGCCGCGCCGGCCCGGCAAAAATCGGTCGCCCACGCAAAAAGCCGCCAGAGTGAAGCGCGGAAAGTGCACTCTGACCCCGGTTTTAGATATCTAATCGAACAGTAGTGACTGATACCATTCCGTAAGCCTTGAAGCGCCACACGCATCCAGCCCATGTGGCTCTTGCGCTTTTGCGAACAGCTGCGGCTCTGGCTTCTGTCTGTGGTTTCCGCACGGTCCCCACCACGAATGCGCCGGACCCCTTCACGTCAGGACGCACCGCATTAGCATGAAGGAAAACAAGAGATGGTGATGCTGAGAAGTCCAGAACGAATCTTGCGCACGCTTTCGGTGCGGCAACGGATGAGCGTGATCATCGCGCTTTTATTGGTTCCACTTGCGGTTCTCAGTGCCGTGAGCATGATTGTTCTAAACAACCAGGAAATGGCGTTCCGCGATTCCGTCGAAGAGTCTGTGCACGGACTGGTCCCGCTGGCCACGCTGGAGTATTACCTGCAGCAGGCACTAGTGGATGAACTGCTCGCGGAGTCGCACGACTCAGTGCCTGACTTCGCCACACTTGCCCAGAATATCGACACCAGCTTCTCAAGCATTCAGTCGGGTGCGGAGGTGCCAAAGCAGGTCATGGACGAGGCTCAAAATGCTTGGGTGCAGGCGCGCCCGTCGATTCGTCAGCTGGTCGAACGGGTGCACAAGCGACATTTTGATGGCACGGCATCCAACGCGAGCACGCGTACCGAACTTGAGCGCGCCGTGCGGGACATATCAGCCGCGCGCGTAAATTTGTCGCGTGCGCTGCAATCGCGATACGAGAACGCGACCGTTCAACGATCAACCCAGTTGCATTGGCTGATCTGGAGCTGGCTGCTCACCTTGGCGGTGGCCGGGGTGCTCATTATGTTCTTCCTGCACTCTCTGCTTCGACCCATGCAGGCATTAACGCAAGCCGCGCGCCGCTTGGAGGAAGGGCAAACAGAAGTGCGCGTACAGGTGGAAGGCGGCGACGAGCTAGCGGTACTCGGCGACTGTTTCAACCGAATGACGGCCAACTGGGAGGTCACGCACGCCAACCTGCAATCGGAAGCCATCAAGGATCCCCTCACCGGCGTGCTCAATCGTCGCGGCATTCTCTCCCAGCTAGATGCACAGTTGGAGGTACACCGAATTCGGCACGAACCATTGAGTGTGCTGGCGATGGATCTGGATCATTTCAAGTTCATCAACGATCACTATGGTCACAGCACGGGCGATCGCGCGCTGACTTGGGTTGCTCGCACAATGGCTGGCATGTTGCGTACCGGAGATCTCTTGGGGAGGCACGGCGGCGATGAATTCATTGCCGTCCTGCCAAATACGAACCAGGTCAACGCCCTGGAGATTGCGGGTCGCATCGCTGAGCTGGTCCGGGATGGTGCCGCTCGAGAGGCCGCCTATCCTGAAATATCGATCGGCGTAGCCACCGCGCCGGAAGACGGTAGCCAGTCAGGATCGTTGCTGGAAGTGGCCGATGCCAGGCTCTACGCGCAGAAAAAGCATCGCCGCAAGGCCGACCACGCGCAAGGAAACGATTAGGGAAAAGAGGCAGAGTCGACTTTCTAGAGGTCCCGCGCACTTAAAGTGCACTCTGACCCCTGTTTTGTCCTTTTTTAACCGTGCATCACTTCCAATGCGGCACGAGTGAGGAATCCCGAGCGTGACTCGCCTTGAGATTGGGCGTATCCATCGATCGCGTGCAGCACGCGCTCAGGAATGGTTACGTTGATCCGCACGGCCTTGTCATTGAGCTTGGCAAGATCGACAGCGGCAAAAGCCCATGCCCATCCGTCGTACTCCGGTAGACCGCGGAGTACATCGACCTTTGACGCGCGCGGCGGCGTGAGTGTTTCTTCCGCTTCCATCCACGCAAGAATGGCCTCTTCGGTGTTGCTGATAGCTTCATCCATAGTGTCGCCGGCTGAGAAGCAACCCGGCAGATCCGGCACGACAACGCCGTAAGCGTTCTTGTCGTCTCCAATTTCGATAGCAATGGGGTAACGCATAATTCCTCCCAGCCTACAGGCCGGCTTGCTTCAGAATGGCTGCAACAAGCCCCTTGCCCAGATCCTTCTTGGGGTGCGGGACAATCACCGTGATGTTCGCGGCGTTACGCAGCTTGTGGTGACTTCCGCGAGCACCGATGACAACAAAGCCGTTGGCTTTCAGTAGCTGGATGAGGTCCTTGCTGTCCATGGTGTGTATGATACACACCACAACGGAAAGTGCAATTCCCTCGGTAGTTATGCTGAATCCGTCTAACTAACAGGGGTGTTGCCATGCACAAGGGATTGATCATTTTGCCGCTGCACCACTGGCTGGTTGTGCGAGTGTCGGCAAGCTGCGCAACGGCACGCCATACGCGACGTTCACTACCGCCAAAGCCCCGCAAGCTGTTGCCAAGTGCATCCGTGACGCATAGCCGAATCAGCGGATCAGCATTGAAGCCAGTAGCGCGGCGATGCAGAAGAGTGGTGACCCCTCTTTTTGCCTCTTGAGAAAGTGCACTCTGACCTCTGTTTTGCAAAACAACCCAAGGGTAAAGCTCGAAAAGTGCACTCTGACCCCTGTTTTGGCCTGTTTTGGAGTCGACTTTCTAGAGGTCCCACGCACTTAAAGTGCACTCTGACCCCTGTTTTTCCTCGGCATGCAAATGGCGGTTGCCCAGCAATCGATCCAGTGCCTTCAACGGTGCACGAATACGATCGACTCCAGGCCATGATCGTGCCAAATCGATCAGGGTCAGGCGACGTCCGTGAACGACCGACTCCACCGCTTGCAACAAGACGCGACTGCGTAGCGCGTGCATCGCGCTCAGTGCATCACCCAGACACTTTTGCAATACTTCGGTCGCGCGCATGGTGTGGCCTCCTCTGGCTTCGTAACCCGTGAGGATTGACCGCATCATGCGCGCACTGTTCCCTCAATCTGCGCGTAAGCTGTTGATTGGCCAAAAGGATTCGTGGGGAAACCTCAGACTCTGACCCCTGTTTTCTACGTTCTTGGCCCCGTTATTAACTTTAAGTCGTAAGCAAGGGGCCGGGATCGTCCATAAGCCTCCGCAAATTGCCCAATAAATGGCCGATGCCATGGAGTGGGATAAACCGCATCAAGAGACAATCCAGATCTATCCTGCAGCAAGCTACGTAGGAATCTCTTCGTTGATCCCCGCACTACTATTCCGAAGACATCACTCGTTGAGTGCGCAACATTCGAAGGCTTTCCTTTGTTATCCATACGGGTTTTCACCCAGTTCTTTGACTTGTCCCCCAAGTCAAGAGGAATAGTCGCCTCATTTCGCATCTTAGGATTGGCTAACGGACCGAGCAAGAAGGAGCCTCGCTGAACCCTCAATCTCTCTGTTACATCAGGTGCCTCATACCACCATACTTGATCGCCGAAAGAGCTGCTAACAGATGGCTTAGGAAAGGATCTATAAGGGCGAGCATCTAGCGGCAATATCCACCTTTCACGAGGTGGCTTTTTAATTCCAAAAAGCATGCCAGATTCATTATCAAGCAAGCTTGGGTCTTTGGCATTTGCAAAAGCAATCATCCACAAGGCAATAAGAGGATCTGTCGAGACATCGAGAAGTGGAGTGCCTGCACCATAATG
>JBDTBF010000126.1:0-22397 GCA_039924175.1 Rhodanobacter sp. | reverse complement strand
TAGGAGCGCATTGCAGCCTTGCTCTGCGTTTGGCACAGTGTCTTGTCGCCCAGCTGTGCGGGCATGATCGCTAACTCATTGATGCCCGCATGATTCTGACCACCATAAAACTCGCTGGCTTCAAGTCCTTTGTCGACCCGACCACGTTGCGCCTGACCAGCAACATGATTGGCGTGGTTGGCCCGAACGGTTGTGGCAAGTCGAACATCATCGACGCGATCCGCTGGGTGATGGGTGAAAGCGCCGCCAGCCGCTTGCGCGGCGACTCGATCACCGACGTCATTTTTTCCGGGTCCACCACGCGCAAGCCGGTGGGGCAGGCGATGGTGGAGCTGGTCTTCGACAATGCGGATGGTTCGGCGCAAGGCGAATACAGCCAGTACGCGGAAATTTCGGTAAAGCGTCAGGTTAGTCGCGACGGCCAGTCCGCCTATTTTTTGAATAACGCACGCTGCCGCCGCCGCGATATTACTGACTTGTTTCTGGGCACCGGTTTGGGGCCGCGCAGCTACTCGATTATCGAGCAGGGCATGATCAGCCAGATCATCGAGGCGCACCCAGAAGAATTGCGCACCCATCTGGAAGAAGCCGCCGGCATCTCGAAATACAAAGAACGGCGCAAGGAAACCGAAAGCCGAATCAAGGCGACCCGCGAAAATTTGGATCGCGTGCGCGATGTGCGCGATGAAGTAGACAAACAACTCGACCACTTGAACCGCCAAGCGCGTGCGGCCGAACGCTGGAAAGGTTTGAAGGAAGAGCAAAAGCGCAAAGAAGCTGAACTGCGTGCGCTCGAATATCGCGGCCTGAAAAGTCAGCACGATGGCGAAGGCGCGGACTTGTCCGCCGCCGAGACCGAAATTGAAAAGCAGTTGGCCGCGCAACGCCAGATTGAAGCGCAAACGGAAAGCATGCGCGAGCGCCACACTGACGCCAGCGACCATTTGAACGCCGTGCAAGCGGACGTTTATAAAGTAGGCGCCGAGATTGCGCGGGTTGAGCAGCAAGTGCGACACAATCGCGAGACGGCCGAGCGCCTGCAACGCGCGCACGCCACTAGCGAACGTGAGCATGTTGAGTTATCCGAACAGATAACTAGCGATCGCGGCCAATTAGAGACGCTGCGTACGGCGCTAGCCGAAGGCGCGCCGAAACTTGAAGCGCTGCAGCAGCTACTAGAAGACACCAACGAAGCGCAGCGCGACACCGAAACCAAGCTGGCGGATTGGCAGCAGGGCTGGGATACGCATACGCGCAGTGCCGGCGAATCCAGTCGCGCCGCTGAAGTGGAACGCACCAAACTTAACTACTTGGATCGCCAAGGTATTGACCTGGCGCGTCGTCGCGAAGCACTGGAAACCGAACAAAAAGCCGTTGACCTGGTTGCACTGGACGCCGCTGGTGCGCAACTAACCAGTGACCAGAACACGCAGAGTGAGTTGGTGGAAACCCTTGGCGGCTTGCTTGATCAGCACAAGACCAGTCATGAAAAGGTGCTGGAGGACGAACGCCAAGTACAGTCCTCGCTCAATGAAGCGCGTCAGCAATTGCAGACGGCGCGCGGCCGTCAAGCCTCCCTGGAAGCCTTGCAGCATGCCGCGCTTGGTGAAGAAGAAAGCGCGGCTAGCGGTTGGCTGACGCGGCTTGGCCTTAATCAGGCGCGTCGTTTAGGCACGGTGTTGCAAGTGGACGCGGGCTGGGAGTCAGCGGTGGAAACCGTTTTGGCTGGTTTGCTCGACGGCATTCTGGTGGACGACCCGCTGCAACTATCGGCCGAGTTTGGTGACGTCGGCGAAGCTGACCTTGCACTGCTTTCCGGCGCAGATGGCGGGCAGGGGACGGCAGGCACTCTGGCTGCGTACGTGCGCGGACCAGCGGTAGCGTTAAGTTTGTTGGCGCAAGTACAAACGGTAGAAACATTGGAAGAGGCGCGCCAGCGAGTAGGTGCGTTGGATCCGCGTCAATCGGTCATTACTCGCCATGGTGAATGGTTGGCACCGCAGTGGGCGCGCGTACGCCGAGCGCAAGGTAATCACGTTGGCGTGCTGGCGCGGGAGCGCGAGTTGCGGACGCTGGCCGAACAAATTGAAACGCTGGAAGCCATGTTGGAAGAATCCGGCGCCACGCTGGATAGCTTGCGCGCCCGCAAGTTCGAAGTAGAGCGGGCACGCGATGATGCGCAACGTGAGCTGTACAACGCACACCGCCGCCAATCTGAATTGGCGGGCCAATTACAGAGCCATCGCGGCAAGTTAGAAAGTGCGCGTGCACGGGCTGAAAAGGTCACTGGTGAGCTCGGCGATTTGGCCAGCCAACTCGATGAGCTGCAAGTGCAGACGCGCGATGCACGAGCACGGTTGGACGAGTCTGTAGGCCTGATGGGTGACATGGAAGACCAGCGTCGCGAACTTGAAAATGCGCGGCGTGCGTTGTTGGAAGCGCGCGAAGAAGCGCGTATGAATGCGCGCGAAGCGGCCGACCAAGCACATTCACTCGCGCTGTCGATGGAGTCCAAACGCTCGTCACAGGCATCGCTTGAGCAATCGCTTGGACGGATGGAGTCGCAGTTACGGCAGATCCAGGCGCGCCGCGACGAAATAGCCGAGCAGCTGGCATCGGGCACCCAGCCAATCACCGAGCTGGAAGCGGAGCAGCAAACCTATCTCGACCAACGTTTATTGGTCGATAAGCAATTAGTGGAAGCGCGCCACGCACTAGAGGATTGCGACACCGAAGTGCGGCGGCTGGAGCAGGAGCGGCAACGGATCGAACAAGGCTTGAATGTGCTGCGCGAGAAGCTGTCGGAAAAGCGCTTGGCCGCACAGGCATTGCAATTGCGCGCCGAGCAGCTCGCGCACGCAATCGCCGAGTCAGGCCTGGAGCTGGAAACATTGCTGGCCGAGTTGGCCGATGATATTGATGCCGATCAATGGCGTCAGCAGCTAACCGAATTGGGCCAGAAGATCGTCCGCTTGGAGCCGGTGAACCTGGCCGCGATTCAAGAACACGCCGAACAAGTCGAGCGCAAGACCTATCTGGACAATCAACTGGCCGATTTGGTCAGTGCGATGGAAACGCTGGAAGGCGCGATCAAGAAAATCGACCGCGAGACGCGTCAGCGTTTCAAGGAAACCTTCGACAAGGTTAATGCCGGTGTGCAGGAAATATTCCCGCGCCTGTTTGGTGGCGGTCACGCTTATCTCGAACTCACCGGCGACGATCTACTGAACACTGGCGTGTCGATCATGGCGCGCCCGCCAGGCAAGCGAGTTTCCAACATTATGTTGCTGTCCGGCGGCGAAAAGGCATTAACTGCTGTGTCACTGGTGTTCGCCATCTTCGGTCTCAATCCCTCGCCGTTCTGTCTGCTGGACGAGGTAGATGCGCCCTTGGACGAGGCCAACGTTGGCCGTTTTACCGACATGGTCAAGGAAATGAGCGAAAAGGTGCAGTTCATCTTTATTAGCCACAACAAGGCCACGATGGAAGCCGCCACGCAGTTGTGCGGCGTTACCATGCGTGAGCCCGGCGTATCGCGATTAGTGCAAGTGGATTTGGCGGAAGCGGCTAAACTAGCTGGCGTTGCTTGAGGACCCAATGATGACGTTCGAACCTGTACTCGCCTTTGCCTGGAATCCTGCAGTCGGTGTTCCGATGCTTATCATCGGCGCCATTATCTGGGCGCTTATCTGGTTTTTCGGGCAACCCGACAAGGAACAAGGCAAACGACGCGCTAGCTCGTCGGGTAGTGGTACCGGACGCCACGAACCCGTGCTTGGTGGTGAACCGGTAGACAGCGACGAACCCTCGTTTGGTGCGCTTGATACGCGGACGGATGACCTGAGCTCGATGGCCGCCAAACCGGCTCAAGGTGACTTGGAAGTGGGTCTACGCGAAGAGTTGGAGCGTCTGGGCGCCACGTTGGCTGGTGGCAATGCGGCGCCAGTCAAACCACAAGTAGACAAGCCGCGCTCAACTTTTTCTGCCCACGTTGCTTCTATCGTCGACGCCTTACGTGCGCCGCCAGTTAGTGAGTCTGCTAACGAAGATGTAAAAATTGAGGCACCACTGTTCTCTGAGCCGACGGCCACCCAACCCGCTAAGGCGCATGAGTATGCATCGCCGGCAAAAGGTGCCGCCGATGCTGACGTACCGGCGCGATCTGACCTTGGACGACGTCCGACACAAATGCCGGTAGAGCGCATCGTGACGCTATTTGTTGTTGCGCACGAAGGCAGTTTCTTTGAGGGGCCTGACCTTATTGTGGCCGCGGAAAAGGCTGGCCTAGAATTTGGTGACATGGGTATTTACCATCGTTTGGTGGATGGCAAGCGCGAGCTCGGGCCCATCTTCAGCGTCGCAAATATGTTGAAGCCCGGAAGTTTTGATTTGACGCAGTTGGACTTGCTGCGAACCCCTGGCGTGAGCTTTTTTATGACCTTGCCCGCGCCGTTGCCCGCGCTGGACGCGTGGGATGCCATGTTGCCGACAGCACAGCGCTTGGCGGAATTGTTAGAGGGGCAGGTGCTGGACGAAGAGCGCAACGCACTCGGCCGCCAGCGCATTGCCCACATTCGCGATCAACTACGTGGTTGGGACCGCGATCACGAGGGCGAAGAAGTCATCTTCGGTCGCTGAGCAGCGGGGCTGTACAGCGCATCAAACGCACAAGTGATTGACACGTAAAGCATAATGATTATCATTCGCTACATTGTTACAGGCGATGATTGATGAAGTGTCTCCCCCTTGCGATGCTCGTGTTCAGCGTAATGATGTCCGGCGCCGCAACCGCAGCCGAACCAGCCGAGTACACGCTGGTCATTCGTGGGAACGTCTATGTTCCTAGTACGTTGCAGGTGCCTGCGGGCACGTCGTTGAAACTGCACGTGCGCAACGAAAACACTACGCCGTCAGAGTTTGAAAGCAACGACTTCAATCGCGAGCAGATTGTCTTGCCGGGCACCACGGCCACCGTCTACGTGGGCCCGCTCGACAAGGGGCGTTACACGTTCTTCGACGACTTCCATCGTGACAACGGTCACGGCGTGTTGATCGTCCAGTAAATCTGTCGCCCAATAACTCCCGGAGACACAGTCCATGCTTGGTATTGCACTATTGGTGTTTCGAGAAGTGCTCGAGGCAGCATTAATCGTCACCATTGTCGCCGCGGCAACGCGCGGTGTGCCACGGCGTGGCCTGTTTATTAGCGGTGGCATCGTCCTGGGTGTACTCGGCGCGATTGTAGTGGCGCTGTTTGCCGGCGCCATCGAGCAGGCCGTTCAGGGCTCGGGTCAGGCACTATTTGATGCTGCCGTATTATTGGCCGCCGTGCTGATGATCAGCTGGCATGTAGTCTGGATGTCCGGCCACGGCCGCCAGCTAGTACAAGAAATGCAGACTGTGGGTCAGTCCGTAAAGACGGGCGCCAGCTCCATGGGCATGCTGCTGGTGGTGGTGGCGTTGGCAGTTTTGCGCGAAGGTTCGGAAATTGTTTTGTTCTTATACGGCATGGCAGCCGGAGGCGCTGGGGTAGGGGACTTGCTTATCGGCGTACCGGTCGGCGTGGCCGCTGGCGTTGCGGTTAGCTTTGCGCTCTACGCGGGCCTGTTGCGCATTCCCATTCGACACTTCTTTAGCGCAACAAACGGCATGCTGGTGCTACTGGCGGCAGGCCTTGCGTCGACGGCAGCCCGGTTTCTGTTGCAAGCCAATTGGCTACCGCCGCTCGGTGGACAGTTGTGGAATAGCTCGGCCCTGCTGAGTAACGGCTCGTTGTTTGGCCAAGCGCTGCATATTCTGGTCGGCTACGACGCACGCCCAAGTGGTATCCAGCTGGTGTTTTACGTTGCCACGCTGCTGTTGCTGGTAGTTGGCATGCGTTGGTCGCACAAACTGACCTCAGGTGCTGCAGCGGCGCGTGCCCGTGGCACGGCGGTGCGCGCAGCGTCTTGACCTACTGCGTGCCTCGTTTAAAAGGCCGTGCACCAGCAAGATGTTTCGTTAGTGAAGTCGACTTGAGCTCCTCGCGCCTGCGGGGGCTAGAGATCCTCGACTCTGGATGTTTCAAAGCGAATGCCTCGTGCAGCGCCGAAGTGAAACTTCAACCGTGATTTCTCTCTCCCGAGGTAGTTTGTGATGGATCGTCGCGGTTTCTTGAAAACGGCAGGATTGTCCGCTCTGACGGCGGGTGTTTCGTCTGCAACGTGGGCGTCCAGTCCGGCCGTCGCGTCAAGTGCTGCAGCGTCGGCAGCTAGCTCGGCGGCGGCTGATTACTCAGTCAGCATTGCTACCGGCTTGATCGAGTTGGCACCGAACCGAATCGTTTCCACCACGCTTTACAACGGCCAATTTCCAGGACCACTACTGCGCTTCAAAGAGGGTAAGCGCGTGGTGGTGGATATTGCCAACAACACGGACATCCCCGAGCAATTGCATTGGCACGGACAGTTTCTGCCCGATACGGTCGACGGCGCGGCCGAAGAGCGCACGCCGTTTGTCCTGCCGCAGGGTCATCGCCGAGAAATTTTTGTGCCGGGGCCTTCCGGCCTGCGTTTCTACCATAGCCACGTTGGCGCAGGCGCCAATCTGTACCGCGGTCTATACACCGGCCAGGTTGGCCCAGTTTTTATCGAGCCAAAGCAAGAGCCAGGTGCTTATGACCGCGAAGTATTTCTGACGTTAAAAGAGTTTGAGCCGTACTTGACGCACAGCGACACCGACACGCCGTTTATGGCGTTGCAAGATATGGACAATGCGTTAGTCGCCATCGCGGCGAAGTCCGACCCTGATGCTGGTCGCGTGTCGCCCGGTTATGAACTTGGTTACCGTTCGTTTGCGATCAACGGAAAAATGCTGGGCCACGGTGAGCCGATTCGTGTCAAACGCGGCGAGCGTGTCTTGTTGCACATCATCAATGGCAGCGCCACCGAAGTACGCAGCCTTGCGCTTCCCGGCCATGTGTTCAAAGTTATCGCACTGGATGGCAACCCAGTGCCAAACCCGGCCAGCGTCCCCGTATTGTGGCTAGGTAACGCCGAACGCATTTCGGCGATCGTGGAAATGAACCACCCTGGGGTGTGGGTGCTCGGCGATCTAAACGATCACGATCGCGAGGCAGGGATGGGCATCGTGGTGGAATATGCCGATGCCAAAGGTGAACCTGTCTGGCAAAAGCCACCAGCGTTTCTCTGGGATTACCGACTTTTTTCGAAAAGTAAGCGCCAACCAACCACACCCGAAGCCATCATCGACCTGGTCTTTACCGCCCGCCAAAGCGCCGCGCAGGGTTTCGACCTGTGGTCAGTGAATGGCGCGCCGTACGACATGGATGCCATGCGAGTCACCCAGCATTTACGGCTGGGGCACCGTTATCGGTTGCGTCTAAAAAACGCCAGCAACGACATTCATCCGTTGCATTTGCATCGCCATAGCTTCGAGCTAACGCGCATTGCCGGACAGCCAACCGCCGGCATCTTTAAGGACGTCGTCATGGTTGCGCCGTTCCAAACCGTCGAAGTAGATTTCGTCGCCGACCAACCAGGGCTGACGTTGTTTCATTGCCATATGCAGCCACACATGGATTTCGGCTTTATGGCGTTGTTTGAGACCAGCTGAGAAGAGGCGAGTGGGCCAGCAACGGCTGCGAAACGGAGCGGGGTCGTACGTCCTCGCATCATCGTGTCACCACTCACGCGCACAAATGCTGTCGACGTGCGGTGTCGCTTGATCTCAATGTGAGATAGGTAATGTAGCCGCGAGGCAGGCGCGCGAAGTCGACGCGCCAAGTCGGCGCGAGCCCATATTGCGCTGGAGTGATTGCGCTGGACTCATCCAGACCATGCCTTGTGCGGCGCTGTCTGCTGCGAAGTTGAACAAGCCGAGCATATGGGACTGATTAGAATCCACGAAACTAGTCTGCGGATAGTCGGCCGGAATCGGGGGTGAGGCTGAATTGCATACCCAGTCGGTGCGCGTGGCGATGTTGTCGACAATGGCCTCGGGTCTTAATAAGTCAGCTCGGCTGCCGGCGCGTTGGAGATGATATTAGGGCGACGCTCATGCCGTTATCTACTGTCATAGGGCGCTGACCCGCGTGGTGATCGCTTTCTGTCTCAACAGCAGGAAACGGCCAGAAGCGGACGCTGCAATAACTAAATCTGACGTCGATCTTCGCGCGACCACATTGGCGTCATTCGACGTACGGATCGGGTTCGGTCCATCTTCTCTTGTTCACGTTCAATCACGATTGCGAGCACGCTGTTGAGCCGGACGCATTCTTCACTAAGTTCTCGCTGAATAGATGCCCCGACTCTTCAGGCTTGCCTCGAACTCAGCGATCGGTGCAGGCTTGGCGAATAGGTAGCCCTGATAATGGTTACAACCATTCTGCTCCAGGAAGACGCGCTGCTCCTCTGTTTCCACGCCTTCGGCTAGCACCTCAATCGCTAGGTTGTGCGCCATACCAATAATGGTCTGCACCATCACTGCATCGCGGTGCCTTTCGCCTATTTGACGTACGAAGGATTGATCAATTTTCAACTGAGCAAGTGGCAGTTTCGTGAGATAGGAAAGCGACGAATAACCCGTACCAAAGTCATCCATGGAAAAAGTCACTCCGATCATTCGAAGTGCGTCCATCTTGACGATGCAGCCCTGAATGTTGTCAAGCACCACACTTTCCGTCAGTTCAAGCTTCAGTCGCCTTGGGTTGCCTCCGTGAGTTTCCAGCGTTCGGCGGACTTGCTCGACAAAGTCGGGTTGATGGAACTGGTGTGCACTGACATTGACCGCCAGGTAAAGGCTGCGTGTGCATGGATCGGCTTCCCATGCCTTGAGTTGGCTGCAGGCCTGCGCCAGCACCCACAGCCCAATAGGCGCTATCAGACCCAACTCCTCGGCCAGTGGGACGAACTCCTTCGGCAGGACTACTCCACGCCGTGGATGTTGCCAACGAATCAATACCTCGGCACCCAGAATATGCGCATGGTTATCAACCTGTGCCTGGTAATAAAGGACGAACTCCGGCTCGTCCAGCGCGTGACGCAGCTCGATTTCCAGTGCCGCGCGAACATCCAGTGCAGCCTGCATGACTGGATCATAAAAACACATGGTATTGCCGCCGGTGCTTTTGGCCTGGTGCATGGCCGAGTCTGCCCGTTTCAACAGTTCATCCACCACGACCTTCTTGCCACGAAACAGGGCGGTGCCCACACTGACTGAACCGCGATACTCGTCGCCCGACAGTGAATGAGGCTGATTGATGGCGGCAAGAATCTTGTCGGAGATGGCATGTGTCTGGCTGACCGCATTCAAGACTTCGGTATGCAGTTTCTCCAATACCACCACGAACTCGTCACCGCCCAAGCGCGCTACGGTATCCTCGGGACGGATACAGGCTTGCAGACGGCTGGCTACCTCCGACAGCCATAGGTCACCGATATGGTGGCCTTGGGTATCGTTGATCCGCTTGAACTTGTCGAGGTTGACGATCAGAAGGGCGCCGTGGTCGTGATTTCGACCGCTGACGACAAGGGCATGCTGCAAATGCTCCAGCAGCAGGCGCCGGTTGGGTAAGTGTGTGAGTGGATCGTAAAACGCCAGAGAGTGGATTGCAGCTTCGTTCTTTTTCTGCTGGGTAAGATCGGAATGGGTGCTTACGTAATGTGTAACTTCTCTGTCGGCATTGGACACCGCGGTAATGGTTACCCAAAACGGATGCACCTCGCCATTTTTGCACCGATCCCAGATTTCCCCTTGCCAGTAGTGGTGGTGAGTGAGCGACTCCCATACGTCTTGATAGAACTTGGCATCATGTCTTCCTGACTGCAGCAATGCGGGCGTTCGACCGATGACCTCTTCCGCGCTATATCCGGTCAGGCGAGTGAATGCCTGGTTGACGCGCAAGATAGTGTTGCGCTCGTTGGTGATGATGATGCCTTCCTGAACTTCGAAGGCGGTCGCCGCCAGATGTAGCTCTTTCTCAATGCGCCGACTCTCCGTGATATCTCTGAAATACCAAACGCGGCCGTAATATTGCCTGTCCACGCCAATCACCGGTGCCGAGTAGCGATCGACTGTTCTTCCGTCGGTGAGATGGATTTCATCGTGGCTGTTTTGATCGTGGTGTTCGCGAAGGTAGCGAATCCGCGCAAGAAATGTATCGGGATTCTCGACCTGATTGATCACTGCCTGAAGTACTGGTCCATCCGGGCCCGCGCTCACTAGCTGCGGAGAGAGCGCCCATAACTTGATGAACTGTTTGTTGTAGGAAGTGACTCTACCGCTCTCATCGGAAACAAGAATGGCATCGACTGAAGTCTCTTGCTGAGTCTCGATAATGACTTTCTTGTAGGCAATTTCCCTATTCGCCTGCTCCTGCACGGCTTGGCGGTGAAAATTATCCAACGCGAAGTTGATGTCGGTCGCCATTTCCAGCAGTAGCTTGCGCGCGAGTCCATCGAAGGCTTGGACCTCGCTGGAATACAGACTGAGGACCCCGATAACCTTGTCTAAGTGATGCAGAGGAAGCGCCGCTGAGGCAGCTAGACCAACGCGTAAGGCGCGCTCACGCCAGGGTGTGGTTGCCGCTGCATGTAGAAAATCTTGGCACCAGTACGGACGATTCTCGCGAATGGCGCTTCCTTCAGGGCCGTGCCCGAAAGGACTGGCAGGATCAGCTGATATCTCGATACCCTGAAGATACGCATCACTATCACCGAAACTGGCGACGCTTCGCACCTCGAGTGTTTCGTCGTCGACCAAGCCGACCCAGGCGAACTTCATGCCGCCGAATTGCACTGCGGCACGACATATCTGTAGGAATAGCTCATCTTCGCTGCGACCGTGCAAGATGGCTTTGGTGCATTGGCTCAGCGCAGCATAGAGCTGAGCGTAGCGTTGGCTTTTCGCTTCTGCCTGCACGCGGTCGGTGATGTTGCGGATGGTGCACTGAATGACCTTGGTGCCATCGACGTCGTAGGTGTTACTGATGACTTCGACATCGATTCGTGCTCCGGCTTTCGATTTGAGCGACAGCTGTTCATAACGCACGTAGCGGCTCGTTTGCAGCGTGGCAAATAGCTCCTTGCTTTCTACTCGGTCTGCAAACGCGCCGACTTCCCACAGTTTTCTACCAAGGAACTCCGCGTGCGAGTAGCCAAGCATGTTAATCAAATAGGGATTGGCATCTTCGATCTGTGCCGTCTCGGCGTTGAGCAGAAGTATCCCGTCTTGGGTGCTTTCGAATAGCCGACGGTAGCGGGATTCTGACGCTCGCAGAGCGCCAAGGGCGGGGACGTCCAAGGCATCGACATCAGGTACCGACGATAGCGTTGGTTTTTTCATGAGCACAACTCCGCGTCGAGTCTCGGATCGCCTTGCTGCCGAGGGCGGCTTCTGTCTCCGCGCGTGTCTCCGCGCGTGTCTTCGCGCCCGCGAAGCAGCGGTTCAAGCTTCCTCTACCTTATATATGTTCGCATATGAACCCGAAGTTGTTCAGGGTGCTGCAGATTGTGTGGGTGGTTGCAGCGAGATGGGAATTTGTAACCGTGCGGTCACCGCTGACGTCTATGCTTGGGTTATCGAGCCGCGCGGCAAGCTACGTCGGGATACTGCGTCCAAGATGGCCGATACGCCGCCGTTGCGGAGCGTTCAAGCAATTCGGGCGTGTAGAAGGGGAACGGACCCGCTCGACGCCGCGTGCCCGCGTGGGCTGGAAAGAAGATCGAGGTCTGTCGTCGGATTGTGTGGCTGACCATGCTGTAGCCGAAAGATAGACTCATCCTGGAGACGAGAGTGTGGCTGATGGGGCTCGCCGCATCATCGGTTGCTCTACCCGCGTTGGCGTTGCGATGGCGCGTTACAACGGTCGGGCGTGGTCGCTAGATCAGCAGGTGTTGGCACCGGCTCGTGCTTGTACAACGTCAATAACTTTAACCTGGCGCGCGGCAAGGGAATCTTTCCTGCGTCGGCCAAGAGTGATGCTCCGCCTCACGCCCTGGATCAGTCCGACAGTGGTTTTCGTGGGCAACCCCGCAACCAAGGGCGACCCGCGCAGTTGTAGCGCCACCGGGTAGCGCGACTCGTCATAGGGTGTATGGGGTTGCCAACAGCAGTACACGACGCGGCTCCATTTGAAGGCCAGGGAGCGTGCCGCGACTTGATGAGAATTGGCTTTGGCAGGCTGCCGCCGATAGAAGGCACCCGCCCAGAACGATTTATGGAATGTCTGCGCGGGAAGTAATGGTGATCCCGGGCAATCCGCGGCACACACTCAACTTCCCATAAAACGGCGTAGATCGTATCTTCACCGAAGCCGGGACAGTGTAGGGCTTGAATTCGTGCTCCCAAGATCTGTTCGGCGTGGCCCCAACTGTCAGCAATCTTAGTCGTGCGATGCCCGCTGTCTCATTGGTGAAGACTTGATATTACCTACGTACCGGAACCAATTAACCCCTCTCCGGCGCCGACTCGCGGCGGCGGCGGGCTGGGGTGCTGGGTTCACCGCCCTAGCGCTGGTTGCGTTGCTGACTTTGCATGCCATCGGTCTGCGGGAGCCGCTTCCTGGCGCGCTGCTCCTCCTAGCTGCGGTGCTGGCCACGTACTTCGCTGGCCTCGAAGGCGGCTTGATGGCGGCGTTGCTCACCGTGGTAATCATGGTGACATCTGACGCCCCCTTCGATGAAATTCCCGGCGGCGTCGTTCCAATCTTCATCCTCGTCCTCGTTCAATTGATAGCGATAGCGCTCATCGGCTTTGTGACGCGGCGGGTGGCGGCAGCGGCGCGAAATCGGCTGGCGAGTGAAGGGCAGGCTCGCGCCGCCACCGCCTCTCATGCCGAGCAGGCGCTGCGGCTCGTTCTCGACAATATTCCGCAACGAGTGTTCTGGAAAGACGCCGAGGGGCGCTATCTAGGCTGCAATACAGCGTTTGCGCGCGACGCCGGCTTCGCGTCTTCATCCGAACTGATCGGAAAAACCGACTTTGACATGGCATGGAAAGAAGATGCCTCAGCCTATCGCGCGAAGGATGCGGCGGTGCTGGACGGCGGTGGTACTGATGTTGCCTACGAAGAGCCGCAGCACCAACCTGACGGCAGCGTGATGTGGCTACGGACGAGCAAGGTGCCGATGCTGGGCCCCGATGGACGAGCCATCGGCGTGCTGGGCACCTACGAAGACATCACCGAGCAACGGCAGACTGATGAGCGGCTGCGCATCGCCGCGAACGCGCAGGAGTTCGCGCTGGAGGCCGTGATGACGCTCGATTTGTCGGGATGCATCATATCGGTGAACCAAGCTTTTACTACTATCACCGGTTACACCAGCGAGGAGGCGATTGGGCGCAACCCAGCCTTTCTTCGTTCGGAACGGTACCCACCTAGCTTTTACGAACATATCTGGGAAGTCACGTTTACGTCAGGGCGCTGGCAGGGTGAGTTGTGGCGGCGCCATCGCGATGGTTCGCCGCAACTCGTGCAGACCAGCTTCACTGCAGTCCGCGATGGCGCTGGTTCCCCCACGCATTGTGTCGTGGTGTTCGGTGATATTTCGAAGGCACGCTCGGATGCCGAGCGCGTTACCTTTCTCGCTTACCACGATCCGCTTACGGGTCTGTCGAACCGTGCCGCCTTCGTCGAGGCGATCCAAGGCGCTTTGGCGCGCAGCGAACGCGACCAAACGTGTTTGGCGGTGATGTTCCTGGACTTGGATTCGTTCAAACCCGTCAATGATTCACTGGGACATGCTATCGGCGACGAAGTGCTGCAGCAGGTTGGCGCGCGTCTTTCGGCAGCCGTACGCAAGACGGATGTGGTGGCGCGGCTGGGTGGAGACGAGTTTGGGATCATGATGGAGGGCGTCATCGGTCCAACCGAATGCGCAGCGCTGGCGAACAAGTTGTTGGATGTGTTGGCGACGCCCTATTGCGTGTCAGCACACGAACTTTTTGTCACCGCGAGCATCGGAATCAGCTTCAGTGATGTTGGGTCCGATAGCATGTCGATGTTGAAGAACGCAGACGTTGCGATGTACGAAGCAAAACGTGACGGGAAACGCAGGTATCACATCTTCAGCGACAACCTCGACTCGCAGGGCCATCGCGGGCTCACGTTAACTAACGAACTTCACCATGCGCTTGAGCGTTGCGAATTGTCGCTGCTCTATCAGCCCAAAGTGACGCCATGCGACGGCCGCATTGTGGGATTCGAGGCACTCACGCGCTGGACCAGCGAAAAGCTAGGTACGGTCTCGCCAGTCGAATTCATCCCGATCGCCGAGAACTCCGGGCTCATCGGTCCCATGGGAGACTGGGCGCTGCGCGTCGCTTGCGCACAGGCCCGGGAATGGGCAGCGCAAGCGCCGGGGCTTGTTGTTTCTGTCAACGTGTCGGCACGGCAGTTGCGCATCCCGAACTTCGTCGAGCGCTTGGCAGAGATTTTGCGCGACACTCACCTAGAACCCAAGAATTTGGAGATCGAGATCACCGAGAGTGTGCTTATCTCCGAGCCGGAGCGCGCGATCAAAACGCTTCGTCGCATTCGCGACATGGGCGTTGCGGTGGCCCTTGACGATTTCGGTACCGGCTATTCCTCACTGAGCTACCTGAAGCGACTGCCGGTCGACCTGATAAAAATCGACCAGTCGTTCATGAGTGATCTGCCGCAAAACGAAGGAGACGTGGCGTTGCTCCGCGGCATCATCGCGCTGGCTAAGGCGCTGAACCTTGTTGTAGTTGCCGAAGGCGTGGAGACGGAGGAACAACGCGCCTTGCTGTGTGAGGCTGGATGCGATCTGGCGCAGGGCTACTTGTTCGCGTGTCCGCTATCGGCGGTGGATGCCGGCGCGATGCTGGGGAAATTCTACGTGGGGCAGCCGCGCGAGCTTCTACATTGAGCTCGGTCAGCGCAATTGGCCGTCCAGACGGCTTCGGCCATCAGACGCGATCGCGGCGTTCCGGTGCCCTAGGCCATTCACGCCAGTCTTACTAGACCCATCCTCGACGCATCAGTAGTAGTCGAGCACGAAGTGGATGGATCATGCAAAAAAAAGCGAGTTTCACAGACCGCCAGCGTACAGAGTTTTGTGAAAGCGAAACTCATTGCCGCAGAGGAGTCTGCACCTTCTCAAGGCGTGTACTTGGCTAGCGGTGGTCATACGCGGACACGTCGGAGTGGTTCCTCCACATAGTCGTTGGCGCAGGATGGTTGCGGTAAATGTTTGCTGTGGCGCCTACCAACGCCTCTCATCGAACCCTTGGCCTGCGGCGCACCGGCTTCCAAGACGTCGTAATGAGTCAGGAACAGTGCTGTTAACTCGGGATCGAACTGGCTGCCCGCACCTTGACGAAGGTAGGAGAGCACCTCGGCCTCGGACCACCCGGATCGGTGTCCTCGGTCCGAGCCTAGCGCATGCCAGACATCCACGATGCTGACGATGCGGGCTGCCAGCGGGATTGCGCCGGCAACCAGACCTCGTGGATACCCGAATCCGTCCCAACGTTCGTGATGGGCGCGAACGATGTCAGTCACCATCGGTGAGAACCCCGCGTCTTCGAGCATTTGGCTTCCGATCCACGGGTGCAGGCGCATCTGCGTCATCTCGCTAGGAGTCAACCGAACCTGCTTTTCAACATGCGCCTGGGGAATCGCAAGGTGTCCTACGTCACGCAATAGGGCGCCTATCTTCACGTCCCGTAGTTCTTTTTCCCCAAGCCCAGCAAGCCTGCCTAGACCTTCGACCATATGCGTCACCCGACGGGAATCATCACCCCAGTTCATGCGCGACATTTGCATGGCAGACAACAGAACGGTCACCGTACGTTCACGATCATCTTGCTTGGCAGGGTTTGTTGATGACTCGTGCCGCCGAGCATAGGCAGCCATCCAGAACAAGCCCACGATCGTACCCAGCACAAACAGCCATTCTTTAACCGTTGCCATGATCAGCACGAGTTCCCGATCGTGGATAAAGATCCCCAGCACGGAAGGGGAGAGACCAAGCAGCACGACGGCCAACGTGACGTAGGCGATTGCTACTCTGAGTCGAATCGTAATTCTCACTGCCGTGTACTCCATGTGGTGTGACTTTGTTCAATGATCGAACGCAGGTTGTTGTGAGATACGTTTGTCGTCGGCTACACCGACGCCATGTCAGTTAACCATCGAGAGGGTGGTTCGACGGTGAACAACGGACGCGGACTTGCGACACCGTCATCAAGTACTTGCGTCCGTCGACCCGGTGTGACGATTCCCACATCCTGGGACTTGTGCTTTCGGTGTTCGACACTGCCGCGGATGCCACAGGCTTCGATAACTCTCTTTTTTTGAGGCTGTCGGGCGCTGTTTAGACGGCCAGCCGTCCTGAACGTCCGAATCCATGGTCCCGAATGACGCTGCGGGCTTAAGTTCATAGGGGAGTGGGGTGTGGTCAATGTCGGTTCCTGATCGCAGGCTGCAGGAAGAACTTCGTACTGAGAAGCTGTGCAGCACGCGTGCCAACTCAGGGTGGTGCGATGTGTCGAGCGTCACAATAAATGACATCTATCCGAAGAACCTGACGTGGAAATTCTGCAACTCGCCGCGATTTTCGACCGTGCGAAGCCAATAACGATGGCGCCGCGTAGGCTAGTGACAGGTGTATGACGCACGCTATGGGCATCAATGACACTGCGCGGCTACTTGTGACGCAGGTGGCTCATCGAGCCAGGACACAGGGCGTTTCAGTTCGTTGTGATAATTCGTTTCGGTGACACGTGCTAGTCAGCGGCCATGCGGGGGCATGCCCCCGGCGGATTGTGGACGATCCCTGCCGCATCATTACGCCGCTGCGTGCGCCATCGGGTGCGAAAAGAAGAAATTGAGTACGCACGGCACCCGAGCGACGACGGCGGCCCCGCGAGGAGACATGAGCTGCAGCCTTGAGTTCGGATATGCATAACCAGCAGCTGTAAGTCCCCACCTCACTGCCAAGTGCCTGCCAGCTGTGACCATGTCCATGAGATCAGGACGGGCTACCTACAGGGGAATGGCAGCTGCCGCTTCACTGCAGGCGGGGTTGTCGTACAAACATGACATTCGGTTCCGGCCATGGCCTGCCGGTCCAAACGTCTGTCGAGGCGCCAGATAGGGGCGTTTGATCTCTTGGTAATTTCAGCTGACAAGCTTCCTGCTTTTCCGCTCGGCAGCAGGTGTGCGGAGCGCAGATCTGAATCCGGGACCGCAACTTGCCGGATCAGCCAGTGTGACAAGGATTAAGCAACTCCGTCGTGCGTACGGGCACTCAGCAGTCGTGTGATGCACCTTTTGGATGATGTAGCAAAGCGTTGATTACCGACGCCTCGCGGACGCGCTACACAATGCTTCGCCCAAGCCCGTAGAGCTGCTGTTGGCCCGCGCTTGCCGGCTCGGCCGAAGTCCCGCGTATCGGCACGCCGCCAAGTTTTCTGTCGCCCCGCGCGCCAGCAGTACATCTGCGCCGATGTAACACAGGGTGCGGTGGTCCGTATCGGAATTGGGCTACAAAATAGCCTGACTTTACAACGTGTAACGCTGTATTGACGTAGCTTGGCACGTCCAGTGCTTGCCTACAGTTCATGGCGTGAATCCGTACCGGTCGCTACCGACCTAGGAACGTGACCAACCGCCGGGAGCAACGACTGTGCCGAACATATTCACATTCGCCAAGATCAAGAGTTACCTAGGTCGCGCTCTGCTGCAGGCCGTCAGCGGGCCGCGGCTGGCGGACACTATCAAGGACACCAACGCCGACGCCGGCGTTCTCGACGAGCGCAGCCAACAAAGCCTGTGGCTGCGCGAACTGTACACGGGCATTGTGGGGTTTGTGGGCGGTGGTGGCGCAATCCTTTATTACGTCTTCCGCAACTGGGACACCGGACCTAACCGAGTCTGGCTCGCGCTAGTCGGCGGGTTTGCCATCGTGCAAGCGTTATTAGTGTGGCTCGGCCGCCGGCATTTCATCACTGCGACCCAACGCGGCAGTCTCTTCATCGGGTGCACCGTGACCGCCTATGCAGTGGTCGCCACGGCGTCACTTCTGGACGGCGGCATTGGAAGTCCCGTCGCGTTGCTCTGGGTGCTGCCCACGATCTATTTGTCGATGGGGTTTTCCAGAGCAGCCATCCTTTTCTGTGGATCGATTGCCATCGTGCTGTACCTCGTCGTCGCGTGGCTCACGCCCGGTAGCCCGGATTCCCACACCTTCGCGATGCAGATAGTGGTCATTGTTGTTGCCGTGTTCATGGTGTTGTTGGGTGCCGCCGCAAGGGAAGAGCGGGAACGGGTGCTGGCAGCCGTTCGGAGCCAACTTTCGGTGCTTGCAACCATCGACGGTCTAACGGGTTGCATCAATCAGCAGGCATTTGCCCAAGTCGCAGCTATCGAGGTCGCACGGGCGGTACGTTACCAACATGATATTTCGATGCTTGCGCTCGACGTGGATCACTTCAAGTCCATTAACGACGCGCATGGTCACCTTATGGGCGACGAAGTTCTGCGTCAGCTCGGTGCTGCACTGCGGACCTGCGTACGCGGTACGGACATCGTAGCCCGGGTAGGTGGAGATGAGCTGCTCGTGCTGAGCCCGGAAACGGGTGCGAGCGCAGCCATTAAATTGGCTGAACGCCTGCGGATATCGGTGCAGCAGTTGCGAGTCCCAGTCAAAGTGACACTGAGCATCGGCATCTGCACGCTGCGCCTGAAGACGCCAGACCTGCAACAGCTACGCGAATGTGCGGATCTGGCGCTGTACGACGCCAAACTACAAGGGCGCGATTGCTACGCCGTCTTCATTCCGCCGAGTAGTTGCACGGCTGTGCAGTAGCGCGCTTGAAAACGAGTGAGGTACCACGTTTGTCGCGGGCCCACGGGTCGCGCTGGGGATAGGCACCGCGTGCGTATTGGGGAGTCTCGTACGTGGGGCTGACTTGTCCGGCACCTCTTCCTGTCGCATGAACTGGTAGCGCGCGAGGCCCGCTCGCCCAGCCGAGTTTGTGTGGCGTGAACCGAGGATATCGTCTTGAGGAGCCGTTCCGACGGCAGCTATGGTCGCGGCCGTATTGTCCGGCGGTGCTTGCTATCTTTTCGGTTGTTGTCCGGCTGAGCCGCTATGCCTTCAGCAACGACGATCCGTTCGATCCGCGCCGCGCAGAGGCACGTTCGGCAATTCCCGTCTGGGTGTGGGTGATGTCGCTGTTTGTGGTGGCCTGGGCCGTCTGGTATGGCGCGCGGATGTGGGACGTTCCCGCGCCATACGCCAAAACGGCAACTTACACTCATGCGGCAGCAGCGGAGCCGGCAGCGGGGCGTTAAGCAGCGTGCCAGATTTGGCGACCCGATCGGTCAGCAACCACAGTGAATGGCTTTTGGTTACGTGAAATTGTTGACCGACCCGATGAAATTGGACCGGTATAACTGTGTGCGTTGCAGCGTCAAAGAGCCTCTGCGAAGCGCGTGAGCAACTAAACCACGTCTTCAAGTTTCGAGCGCGGCCAGTCGGCCTTGGGCTGTCGTTCTCTCACCAAGTTCGCGTGCCACTGCTGGCAGCCAACGGAGTCTCACTTTGGGGTGGGAAATCTGTACGGCAACGCTCGCGCCGGTGATCGACCGCACAGCGTTCGTCCACCAGCGCAAGTTGACTTACGGCAGCTGCGGCAATTCTTCTGGTCGCAGATCAATCACCAGTACTTCGGCATCGTCTCCCGCTTTGAATTCCAACTTCTCCGGATGGCGCAGGCGGACGCCGTCGCCAGCGTGGATTCTTTCGCCGTTGAGTTCGATGCTGCCGCGGACCACGTGTACATAGGCGTGTCGATTCGTTGGCAGAAGCAGCGTGGTGCTTTCTTCACCATCAAACAAACCGGCGTAGACCGACGCATCCTGCTGGATGCGAAGAGAGTCGTCGTGGCCATCCGGTGAGATGATCACGCGCAGACGCCCGCGTTTTTCAGTCGCGTCGAACCGACGTTGCTGGTAAACCGGTTTGCCGCCAGTTTTCGCTGGCACGATCCAGATCTGCAGAAAGTGCACCAGCGCATCGTCGGAGCCGTTGAACTCGCTGTGAGTGACACCTGTGCCAGCACTCATTAACTGCACGTCGCCGGGCTTGATTACCGAGCCGGTACCCATGCTGTCGCTGTGCGCTAGCGCGCCTTCCAATACGTAAGAAAAGATTTCCATATCCTGGTGCGGATGCGTGCCAAAACCCTGACCAGGTTGTACGCGATCTTCATTGATGACGCGCAAATCCGAAAAGCCGATTTGTCCGGGGTCCCTGTATCCGGCGAAGGAGAAGGTGTGGCGCGAACTGAGCCAACCATGCTCGGCGACACCACGGTCAGCTGCTTTACGTACTTGCATCATGGGAAAAGCCCTCTTCAAAGTGTCGAAAATTGATGAGCCATAGCTCGCTTGAAATGATTCATGGAGGAGGGCTGGCTCCCCCATGAACGGAAGTGATTAGCAAGCTGCGCCGATTAGGCGGTCTGTGTACGACGCAGGCCGATCAGGTTGTCTAGCGCGAAACTGCCCGCGCCGTAGATTGCCACCTGCAACAGACCACCGGTGATGGCGAGGTTCTTCAGGAAGTTGGTCATCTGCGCCGGATCGCCGAAGTGCGCGTGGAAGGCGAACGCGCTGGCTAGAGTGAACGCCGCCATCAACCACGCTACAAGTCGAGTGCGATAGCCCAGAAGCAGGGCCGTACCTAAACCCACCTCAACAAAGATCGCGATCAGGTAAGCCACGTCGGGAAGCGGCAGACCTGCATAAGCAATGTAGGCCTTGGTCGCGGCAGGTGCGGCAATTTTGCCGATGCCACTGATCAGGAATAGTGAGGCCAGCAGCGCGCGGGCGACAGTGGGTACGAAGGACGACGGACGGTTCATTATGGCGGTGCTCCAAAGTGAGTGGTGATGCAAGAGTTGCTGCATTTGGAGCGAGATATTAGAGTCGCCATGAAGTTTGAAAAAGACCGTTAGTGACTTAATACTGTCAACCAGATAGAGACAATGAACCATCTCGAAGACATGCGTATTTTTGTTGAGACTGTTGACGCCCAGAGTTTTACCGCGACGGCGGAGAGGCTGGGACTATCCAAGCAGTTCGTTAGCAAGCGTATTGCCGCGCTGGAGAAGCGTTTGGGCGCGAGGCTGTTAGTGCGCACCACGCGGCACCTGCGCGTGACCGACCTCGGCCTGGCCTACCACGAGCGTGCGCAGCGCATCTTGTTGGAGGTCGATGATGCGGAACAAATGATCACCAGCCAGACAGCAACCCCTCGGGGCACCCTGCGCCTAAGCGCACCGATGACTTTCGCAACTCTGCATATGGGATCTTTGATTCCGGAATTTATGCGGCGCCATCCAGAGGTATCGATCGAACTGGAGTTAAACGATCGCACGGTCGACCTAGTCGGGGAGGGTTACGACATGGCGGTGCGCATCGGTACGCTAGCGGATTCCAGCTTGCTGGCGCGGGGTATCGCGTCCGTACAACTGATCACTTGTGCCAGTCCCGATTATCTGCGCCTGCACGACATGCCGGTGGTACCCGATCAGCTCGGCTCACACGATTGTCTGATCTACGGGCACGCACGTCATAGCGAGTGGACCTTTCGCATCGAAGGGCGTGCTCGGAAAGTAGCAGTGAGTGGGCGCATGCGCGCGAACAACGGCGAGATGTTGTGCCACGCTGCCATTCAGAACATGGGGATTACCAATCTGCCAGATTTTATCGTTGCCGCCGCGCTGGCAGATGGTCGATTGGTTGAAGTGCTCAGTTCGTTTCGCCCCGAGGCATTCACCATCTACGCGGTGTACCCGCAGCATCGCCAGTCCTCATTGCTGGTCCGGGCTTTCAGCGACTTCCTGGTAGAGCACTTCCGCTTGCAGTCCGCCTAGCGAGGCGCGGCTGACCGCAAACCTTACCGCGTTTCAATAGGGCTCCATCTGCGTAATCAAAGGTCGAAGGGGATGCCCACCAGCGCCATGGTTTCGCCCCGGTTCGGCTCATGCAGGCGTCCATTGGATATGTGTCGAAGCAAACAGCTATGGCGCAGATCACGGAAGCCTTCGGGGCTGATAAGCCATTGCCGACGGCGGCGCACAGGAGGACGCCCAGCAGCAGGGCCAGCAGCAGCGGCGGGGGCAGCATCGGCGGCGGGTTCGGCGGGCTCATTTGGGGCTTCCGCTATTTCGCATAATGTATATCCGCGTTCGACTTCACCGCCCATTATCTGCCCCTGCGTTCGGGCCATTATCAGCGGCATTATCTTGGGTGGCAAACTGTGCACTCACGGGCGGATTATCGTCACCCTCCCATCGGCCGATTATCTCGCGATAATCGGCCTGCGTTTTGGCGTCGGCATCCAGTTTCTGGCTTAGGT
>JBDTBF010000125.1:0-11160 GCA_039924175.1 Rhodanobacter sp. | reverse complement strand
GATGGCAAGACTGACGGCGGCACACAGCGCAAGGCTGAGGACACCAGGTGTAGGCAATGACATGGGTTTCTCCCTCCAGAAAACTGACGTTGGCTATTTTTGAACCGGATGCGCGTGTGACGAGCCGGCCCATTCTGGAGCCGGCTGCAAACCCACACCGGTGATGCCCCTCCGTATCGCGGCATGCGGCACCGCCCCTCCCCCGAAGAGGTCTTCGCATGTGACGCCACGAAGCTTGCAGCAACCTTTCAATGTGACGTAATTTCATGCGGACAAGCAGCATGAATTACCCCGTACCGTAACCGGGTCAGAGCCACTTAATGCCCAAGGCCGCCGCCCACGCCATCGCAGCCCCCGCCGGACGCATGATGTCGCCAGCGAGAATCGTCACGTCAGCTTCCACCTCGGGCGGCGGCATGCCCTGCACGCCCAGATGCAGATCAGACAGAATGTGCAGCCGCATGCATTTGCTCCGTCGAGGCCCTGCGCCTTGTTGTCTGCGCGCGCGCCAACGCGACCATAACGCGATCTCGCAACACGAGTCCGCGGATCGATGCGCGACGGGAACAAAGGTGTCAGGGACAATTACCCCGGTCAGAGGACCGTCCAAGGCGGTTCCTGACGCCTTTTTCAAACACGCTTTTTCGCCGAAAGATAGACCAACCCCTTGTCGCGCCTGCCAACAGCGATCACCACAACGACAACTCGTTCGTCCTGTACTTGATAAACAAGCCGGTAGCCCACCGTGCGCAACTTGATCTTGTAGCAGTCTGGCATCCCGTGCAGACGGGCAGCGGGAACGCGAGCCGTTTCCAAGCGTTGTGCCAGCTTGGCCTTGAGTTGATCGCGGATGTCTGCAGGCAGCTTGCGCTATTCCTTCAGCGCTGACTCGACAAACTCCAGCTCATAGCTCATCAAGCTTGACCTTGACCCGGCGCTCCGAGGCGCGCAAACGCACCAACTCGGCCAGTTCCAAGTCCTCGATGCGGTCGAGTAGACGCTTGTAGGTAGCAGCCGGCACCAGATAGGCGCTGGGCGTGTTGTGTACCAATACGGCGACCGATTCACCATCGGCCGCCGCAATCACTGCGCTGGGGTTGCGCTTGAGCTCGGTGATGCTGACGCTGTTGCCGGCAAGAATGGTATCCATGTTTGTCTCCGAATATAGAGCCGAATATGGCATGGATAACTCAGCTACTCAAGTTCAAATCGGGCGACGGAGACAGGTTAATTCAATCAAGCCACCGCCAACGCCTTCATGACCGTCTTTGGTGCTGCTACCGCAACCGTCAACAACGCCTTCGCCGCCCCACTCGGCTCGCGCCGGCCCTGCTCCCAATCCTGCAAGGTACGCACGGACACGCCGAGCATGGCAGCAAACTCGGTTTGCGACAGCCCCAGCTTGAGCCGCGCCTCGGTAGCCTGAGCAACCTCGACGTGAAACACACGTCCGGTACGACCTGCTTTCAGATCGCGAATCGCCTGCAACACTTCCTCACCGATGTTGCGCTTGCTGTCGCGTTCGATCAGTTGCGCCTCAGTCATCTTCGCCATGAGCAAACTCCTCTTTCCAGGCTTTGAGTAGGTGCGCCGGAATGTTTTCCGTTGCGCCTTTGCCGTAAATCGTAATCAGCCAGATTCGACCATCTCGCAACTTGACGTAATAAACGACACGGAGGCTGCCTCGCTTGCCCTTGCCCGGCAGGCGCCAACGTAATTTGCGGCAGCCGCCCGAGCCGGGAACAAGATCGCCCGCCTCCGGCCACTGCGACAAAGCTGATTGCAGTGCGCCATAGGCTTCGTCGTCGAGATAGTCATAAATGACTTTTTCGAAGATGGGCGACTCGATGAACTCGAACATGGCAGACTCCTTTCCGCCCAAGTACTATACGGCAATGCCGTATCACTAACAAGCTTGGTATTACACCATCGGCAAGTTCAGCCCCATCTCTTTCGCGCACTCAATCGCTTCCTCATAACCCGCATCCGCATGCCGCATCACCCCGCTCGCCGGGTCATTCCACAGCACCCGCGCAATGCGCTCGTCCGCTTCCTTCGTCCCGTCACAAACAATGACCAAACCGGAATGCTGCGAGTACCCCATGCCGACGCCGCCGCCGTGATGGAACGACACCCACGTTGCGCCGCCAGCCACATTGAGCATGAGGTTGAGTAGCGGCCAGTCGGACACGGCGTCGCTGCCGTCTTTCATCGCTTCGGTTTCGCGGTTGGGGCTGGCGACGGAGCCGGAATCCAGATGGTCGCGGCCGATCACGACGGGTGCTTTCAGCTCTCCGTTGCGCACCATTTCGTTGAAGGCAAGACCGAGCTTGTCGCGCATGCCCAAGCCGACCCAGCAGATACGCGCGGGCAAGCCCTGAAACGCGATGCGCTCTTTGGCCATGTCCAGCCAGTGGTGCAGGTGCTTGTCGTCGGGGATGAGTTCTTTGACCTTGGCGTCGGTCTTGTAGATGTCTTCCGGATCGCCGGACAGCGCGACCCAGCGGAACGGGCCGATGCCGCGGCAGAACAACGGGCGCACGTAGGCGGGCACGAAGCCGGGGAACGCGAACGCGTTTTCGCAGCCAACGTCTTGCGCCATCTGGCGAATGTTGTTGCCGTAGTCGAACGTGGGAATGCCTTGCGCGTGGAACGCGAGCATCGCTTCGACGTGGACTTTCATTGACTGCTTGGCAGCGCGTGCCGTGCCGGTCGGGTCGGATGTGCGACGCTCAAACCACTGCTCCACCGTCCAACCCTGTGGCAGGTAGCCGTTGACCGGATCATGCGCGCTGGTCTGATCGGTGACGGCATCGGGTTTGACGCCGCGTTTGACCAGCTCGGGCAGAATGTCGGCAGCGTTGCCGAGTAGCGCGATGGATTTCGCTTCACCAGCTTTGGTGTATTTCGCGATACGGGCGAGCGCGTCATCCAGATCGGCCGCTTGCTCATCGACGTAACGGGTCTTCAAGCGGAAGTCGATACGCGATTGTTGGCACTCAATCGCCAACATGCAGGCGCCCGCCATCACGGCGGCTAGTGGTTGCGCGGCGCCCATGCCGCCAAGGCCAGCGGTGAGAATCCAGCGACCTTTCAGCTCGCCACCAAAATGCTGGCGCGCCATTTCCACGAAGGTTTCGTAGGTGCCCTGAATGATGCCTTGCGAGCCGATGTAGATCCACGACCCGGCGGTCATCTGGCCGTACATCATCAGGCCTTTCTTATCGAGCTCGTTGAAGTGTTCCCACGTGGCCCAATGCGGCACCAAGTTGGAGTTCGCGATCATCACGCGGGGTGCGTTGACGGTGGTGCGAAACACGCCGACCGGCTTGCCCGATTGCACCAGCAGCGTCTCGTCATCTTCCAGTTCGCGTAGCGCTTTCAGAATTGCGTCATAACATTCCCAGTTACGCGCGGCGCGGCCAATACCGCCGTAGACCACCAACTCGGCGGGGTTCTCCGCCACTTCGGCATCCAGATTGTTTTGCAGCATGCGATACGGCGCTTCGCTGAGCCAACTCTTGCAGGTGAGCTCGGTGCCGCGCGGCGCGCGGATGTGGCGGGTGGGATCAATGCGGGTAGGTGCGGTCATCACTGGGTCCTTCGCAAACGGCAAGACATGAAGGCCTGATTATGCGTTCCCCGCGAGTTTGCCGCCATGCCAGAGTACGGATTTCACACGGATACCTGCGCAGACTACCGGCGCTATGGCGCAAATTTGGCGAAGTCGATCGCGACGGACACAAGCGCGCTTGGTCGCATCAACGGCACGTGACCGTTGCCGCCCCACACTTCCGACACTGGCTGGCACAATAGTGCAAACGCGCGGTACCGAGTGACCCAATAAATGGGATGCCACGTCTATGGACGCTATTCGACTTTTATGGATCGATCTGTGCAGTCAATCGTCATTCGATGGGCTCTTTCAGTCCGTTACGACGAAACATGAAGCAGCAAGAGTCGATCGGCTGGGGAGCATTGCCGACGCGCTGCGCCAGCTTCGTCCGCAACTTGTCTGCATCGAGTTTGATTATCCGGATAAGGCCCGGCTGCAAGTGGTGCCGCTGCTGCGAGAAGCCGCCCCACACCTCCCGTTGTTGATGTTTACGGAGTACCACTCCGAAGCGTTGGCAGTATGGGCATTTCGTTCAGGCGTCTGGGATTATCGGGTTAAGCCGGTGTCGCGCCGAGCACTGGCGCGCAGTATCGAAGTGGTGCATGCAACCGTCGCGGTGGCACAGCCAAACCGCTCGCTGGAACGGTGTTTGCCGGCAGACCTGATCGAGCCAGCCGGGCATCTGCGTCGGCCACCTTCGAGCACGCGAAGAACTGGCATAGCGGTGGATTACATCGCTCGATACTTTGACCAGGACTTAAGGCGTGACGTGCTTGCCGATCTCTGTCACATCAGTCCCTCGGAATTCAGTCGTGCGTTCAAGCGCGAGCAGGGCTCCACGTTCGAGCACTTTTTGCTGGCGTTTCGGATTGACAAGGCGCGTGACTTCCTCGCACAACCACACACGAATATCTCGCAGGCTGCTTACGCTTCAGGGTTCAGTGACACGTCGTATTTCTCGCGGATATTCCGACGCGTCGTGGGCGTGACCGCCACCGAGTATCGGCAGCGCGCTCGAAGTTTGGCCCTCCGTCGGCACACCTCTATCTGAGGTCAGTACTCGCGCAGATTTGTCCAACAACCCAGCACGATTGTGCTAACGAGTCTTCTGCTGCTAGATACAAACTCTAGGTAGTCATTCGCGACGGATCCGCGCATCAGGAAACCTGCATCGCCGCACTCTACGGTAGCCCTGGATGGTGAGCTTCGCGAAGTTTGTCGACGCGTAACAACGTGTCGACGGCATCTTCCACACCAGTGGAGCAAGCACGATGACACCTGTGAAGAAACGTAGAGCAACGGTCGTACCGATTACGCAGCTCCGCTTCGTCAATGCCGTAAGCCAGCTCGAGGCTTTGCTGCCGCACGAGCGAGTTCGTGTGCCGGGGGTGGTGCGACCGCCGCGAGTACCCACTATTCACGTCGACATCGTACGACCGGCGGATCTGATTGCGCTCTCGGTCGATGCGGTCGGTTGTGAGCTGTTGTCCGATGGCGCCAAGCCGGCGCACTTGCGCCCGCTCGCCAAGCAAAAATCGGCCTATCTGGTGGTGCGCTATGCGTTTCAGCACGTCGGTGAGGAGGCGATCTACGAAGGCCAGAGTGGTAAGAACCTCGTTTACGACGAATCCGACCCCACCAAAAAGCCAAAAATAGAAGCCAATAGCGGCTTCCCAACCACAGCAAACGAGCGGCATGTTCCACCGATACTGGCGCGTGCTGCGGGCGCGACTCGGCTGGTATTCGACATCCCTGCGGGTGAAACGATCGAGTTTTCCAGCGCCGGCATACTGGAAGCGATGACCCGATTGCGCCCCAGGGTGCATGACCTTGCTACGCCAGGAGAGGTGCCAACGCGCGATACGGCCGGCATTTCAGCCAATCCGCCGGTAGTAGTCATTACGCCCGGAAAATGGATCGTTGACGGTCTGGAAGTCGTCGTGAAGGCCGACGCTGTCGTCGTGAAAAAAGCCAGCAAACAAGACGTTCTGGCGCACGGTCGCGCATCTGACCGCACGCCGGCTGGTCTGCTTTCTCAGGTTACTGACCGGCGCCGTGTGCGTACTCTGCTGCAATCGCGCACGGGGGTGGTCAAGGGTTCCGCTTCCCTGCGTGATTCGCTCATCCTTGGCGGCGGCGTCGCCAAGCACGTAGAACCGGCACGCCCGAAGCTAGTGCCCAAGCCTCCAGGCGATATCCACTTGGTCGGCCCAGCCAAACACAGCCGCCCGCCAGCAGCTGATGAGACCGCCATCGAAGCGCCGTACCGCCTGATCATTTCGCCCAGCACAGAAGCACGCTGGGTACATGCGCTTGAGCCAGTGGTTGCCGATGATGCGGCCGAACACGTGGAGCTGTGGCACAGCCGGCTCGGCAATCTGGGTACCCGCGTTGACGGCTCGACGTTTGTCGATGAGCGAAGTACTTCACGGCGCATCGTCCGCGCGGTGTGGACGCGCGATCGCGACCAGATGGCGAAAGCGGATTGGCAAGAGACGGCACGGAACCTGCCCAAGCACACCGACAACCCGTTCCGCATGTCGCTGGACCCGGCCGATCGGCAAATGCTGGTGCAACAATCGTCCGAGACCATTCGTACCCCCACACAACTTGTCGCGCCGCTGCCGGTTGCCGCGCATGCACTGTGGTTATCGGCGTTGGGCGCTTGGCTGGATTTACACGGTGCGTGGGATTCCAAACCGTATTCAAACGGCAGCCTACGTTCGATCCTGGCGTGGGATCACTTGGCGCCGATGGGCCGCGATCAATATGTGCGCGTCGTCTACCCGGGGTATCTCTACCCGTGGGGCCATCAGGCCGCGCTGGTCAAGGTGACCGAGCGCAAAATGAAGGACGCTTCGCCATCGACAGCAGGGTTGTTCCAGCGCAAATTTCTGGTCATCGGCGAGCCGCGGCGCGTTTACGCCGACCGCCACGAACTACCTTTTACCGAAGTCTCCATTCGCCCCATCATGACCCCGCCGTTGGACGAACCCAGTGGTGGCAAGGGTGACGACCAGGACACTTTTTTCTGGCCAAAGATCGCCAAGGAGTACTTCAAGTTTGTGGTCGACGCCCTCGATCACGAAAGTCGCCCGGTGCGGCTGCAGATGCCGCTGCTGTGGGTCGCCGAGCATTACCACGGGTTTGACGCGGTTGATACCGCATACCGTGAGTCGAAAGCACAGCGCGTGGTGGCGGCGCACGGTCAGGCCATCGCGTTCGCGCCGCCGCACCGCAGCGGCGACACCCAGCTGGCGACAGCCACGCTGCGCTTCCTTGGTGCGGCCGCGCTGGGCGCATCCACGCCGCGCATGAGCAGTGCCGAGGTGCGCGTACCAGCGGTAGAAACACTCTCGCCGCTGGGCGGGCCGTTGCCGATCGCCTACCACGATATCTATCGTGCCTCCGGGCTGGCCAAGCAATCCAACGCGGGCGAGGTATGGGCCCGCACGCTGTTGTCAGGCTCGCCCGGCCAGGCGAGCGATGACCCGACCATGGGCTTACCCCTGCTCGGCTTCGGCGAAGGCGCCAGCAGCGGCAGCGAACGCGCCGGTGGTTTTCTTACGCCCAGTGTGCCGATCCGTGGTTTGTCACGCCTCGTCGGCGTGGTCGGCGACCCAACCAACGTCGCCAAGCAGCAGTTCAACCCAGAAGACTTTTTCGCCGGCGCCATGCCCAAGCTGTTCGGCCTGATTCCTCTGTTTGAGTTGGTAAAGCAAGGCACCAAGCTGTTGCACATGCCCAAGATCGTCAGCGAATTCGTGGGGCGCATTGAAGGGCTCATTACGGAAGTCGAACGCGCAACTCAGGCCATCGAAGACGCCGTTGCCGAGGCCAAAGCCATGGAGCTGAGTGCCGAGGCGAAAGTGGGGGAAATACGCGACCAATGGGTCGCCAAGGCACAAGTCGTACTGGCCGCGGCCAACTCGGCACAGGCGCTATTCAACGATCTCAACACTCGTCTGGGTACACTGATGAACGCTGCCAGCAGCGGCGGCGCGCTGGCGACCGTCAAGACCATCGCCGAGCAATTCGCCAACCTCGTCGATCAGGCCGTCAACAGCATGCAGACTCTGGCAGACCAGTTGCCAGCGTTCATGGGCAGCCGACTACGTACTTATGCCCAGTCACTCAAATCACTCGTCGGCGATGTCCCGAGTCTGATTGCCGACCTCGTTGGCTTCATCAGCGGCCTCGCCGAGGCTGGCTCGCAGGGCACGATTCGCTACGAATGGACGCCCACGGTTGCCTCGTGGCCGGAAGAGAACCATCCGCTGATTCGACTCAAACCAGATAGCCTGAGGCTGGCGATCAAGGTGCAAACCGGCCGCAAGGGTGGTCAGAGTTCCGAAGTACTTGCCGAGCTTCGCGACTTCACGCTGCACTTGTTTCGCAAGGAAGAACTGCTGAGTCTCAAGTTCACGCGCTTTGCCTTTGTCGCGGACGGCAAAGGCAAACCGCAAGTCGATATCGTTATTGACGAGATTGGTTTCCACGGTGTGCTGTCCTTCGTCAATGATCTGAAGAA
Organism: Rhodanobacter sp.; assembly: GCA_039924175.1. GTDB lineage: Bacteria > Pseudomonadota > Gammaproteobacteria > Xanthomonadales > Rhodanobacteraceae > Rhodanobacter. The sequence goes on along the minus strand of JBDTBF010000125.1, from coordinate 3,013 downwards.
GCTGATTCCGCTGGATGGCTTTTCTGATCCACCGGCGGTCGACATCACACCCGAAGGCCTCAGTGCCGGTTTCTCCGTCGCGCTGCCAAATCTCGCCGTCGGCGTGTTCAGCATCTCCAACCTCTCGCTCGGGGCGGACGTCCAAGTGCCGTTTCTGGGCAAGGCGATGACGGTTGGCTTCAACTTCTGCACGCGCGAGCGCCCTTTCGTTCTGGCCGTGGCGTTCATCGGCGGCGGCGGTTGGTGCGGTATCCGGGTGTCGGCGCAAGGCCTGGATGTGCTGGAAGTTTCACTGGAAGCCGGTGCTTACCTTGGCGTCGACCTAGGCGTTGCCTCCGGTTCGATCTCCGTGATGCTTGGCGTATATATTCGCATCGAGGGCGAAGGCGGCTCGATCACCGGCTACTTCAGAATGCGCGGCGAAGTGGATGTGCTGGGGCTGATTTCCGCTGCCATCGAACTGTACATGTCGCTCGATTACGAGCCGCCCACCGGCAAGCTCGTTGGCGAAGCCAGCATCACCATCAGCGTGTCGGTCATCGGCATTTCCAAGACGGTGCGTATCAGTGCGCGGCGGACATTCGCCGGGTCCAACGGCGATCCATCGTTCCTTGAAGTGATGGGTGCGGAGAGCGGCAAGTCGCCAGCGTGGGATACGTACTGCGCGGCATTCATCGGGGAGAAGTGACCATGTTGGACGAGTTCTACATCACTTGCGCGCTGCCCCATTCGTTGGCGCGCAACGCGAATTTTCACGTCTCGTTGTTCTTCTCGCCGACGATCCGGCCACCGGCACCGACGACACTCGCCGCTTCGTCGCTGTTTCAGGATTGGGCCACGGCCATGCGCACAAACCCGCGCATCCGGCTGTTCGACCAGAGCGGCGACATTCCCTGCAAACCCGTGCTGGACGCGGTCAACCCGGAACTCTGGCAGGCCATGTTTCCACCCACAACGCCGGTTGCGGCAAACGAAGTGCCGCGTTGGGAGCAACGCAAGTGGCGCAGCTTTTCGGCGCGAAATGTGCACGACATTGCACGCGTCATGCACCTGACGACGATGTTTTCAACACCGACCGACAAACCGCTTCCTGACGAGCATTTCCTGGCCCCAGAGATGGCGCGGCGGACTGGAATGGGGCGGTATTCCAATACCGGCGCGTCGATGTCGGGCATGCCGGACGAGCGAGCACTGACTGCCGCGTACGACAAGATCATCGAAGGAAGCAAGTCCCTGGCTGGCTTGGAAAAGGCCATGGATGGCAACAACGATCCGATCGAGCGCATCTTGCTGGAGTTGCATCGCTGCCGGCGCTTCTACGAACGTCCAGAACTGCAGGCCGGCTACCGGTCGCAGCCAGACCCGAAGGCTAAACTTCCGCCATTGGAAAAATCCGCCGGCGAATTCCACGAACGCTGTGCACTGCTCGGCGATCACAGCGAGCTGCTACGCCGCCTTGGCTTGGTGGTGGATTTACGCGTGACCGATCCAGCGCGACTACGCAAGTCGCGCTGGTTGTCCGCCCAGGTTTTAGTCGGCAAGCGACAGGACGCTTGCCGCAGCCCGCGGGTACGTTGTCATGTCGCGGGCGACGCCTTGGTAAGCACGCCGGCCGGCGCCGACTGGGTTGATGGCGCATTGCGGCTTGGCGATGAAAAGCGCTTCTCGGTCCTCACGCTGGATACCGATGGCAGCGCGCTGAAAATGGAACGTTTTCTGTGGACCTTGCCGCGCCTGCTGCGTAGCCAGAGAAATGGCGACCCGGTCGATGCCGCGTCACCTGCCCTGCGCTCCACCGGTTTCACCGTAGCTGCGACTAGTCAAGGACAGCAAACCCAGGACCAACTTGCGCGCCAGCGCAGACTTGAAACCAGCTTCATCGGAAACACCGCGACGGAATTATTTACCGAAGATATCGCACGCGGCTTTCGCATCGAAGTCTGGGACGACCAGGTGAAGCGTTGGGCCTCGCTGCACAAGCGTCTCAGCAGCACCAGCGTCATCGGTTTTGGTGACGTCTACAGCAGCCTGCTGGAGGAAGGTTTCAGTCAGGGTACGGCGGCACACGAATCGCCGCGAGTGGACAACTCGCCCGTGCATATTCACGAAGCATTGTTTGGCTGGGAAGGTTGGAGCCTGTCTGCCGTACGTCCGGGCAAACTTATCGTGCACGACAATGGTACCGAGCGCTTGCAAGAGGCGCCCAGCGCTGCTGACGCTGAACTGGCGCATCCCATTCGGGTCGCTACACAAGTAGCGCCCGGGACACTGCCTCGCTTGCGCTTCGGTCGTCGCTACGCGTTCCGCGCATGGGCGGTGGATCTGGCCGGCAATAGCCGTGTCCACTCGGTGCAGCCGAACTCGCCTGCGCCAATTACCACGGTGACAGCGCTACTGGCCACGCCGCCTGCCGCTAGTGTTGTGGATCCATCGGCATGGATTGGTGCGGGATTGCGCCCGAGCATGCTGGATACGTTTGAGCGCCGCGACGTGGACGTCACCCAGGTCAAGCCCACCAGCGAGCAGAAGCTTGCCGCAGCCGCGGTACTGGGCGATCCACTTCTGGGACCTGCGCTGGTCGGAAAGCTGCGCACGCTGCATGGTCGTAGCGCGCAAACAAGCGCCCAGCCAGCGCAGGCTCAAGTGCAGCGCAGAAAGCTGGTGAGCGAAGCGCTGACTCAAATGCTGCGCGCTGAAACTCAACCGTTCGCACGCAACGCGGCGGCACACGCGCCAAGCGATTTGGCCGAAGCAGTGTCCGCACAAATTGGCGCGGCGCTCAGGCCGGCCCTTGGCCGTGATGCCCTCGCCGATGCCATCAAGTGGGGAAAACAAACCGTAACCGCGCTGCACCCGTTCTTGCGCTGGGAGCCAATATCCAGTCCAGTCTTGGTGCCGCGTACGCGTTACACCGAAGGCGAGTCGCTGCGTGAGTTGGTGGTTCGCTCTGGTGTGGTGCAAGACCCTGGAACACTGGAACTGTCCGTGATCGCGCCAGCAGATTACGCGACAG
>JBDTBF010000124.1:0-11601 GCA_039924175.1 Rhodanobacter sp. | reverse complement strand
AGCAACGCCAAGACGGCAAGATCATTCGCCCAAGTGCCAATTACACCGGGCCGGAAGATCAGACCTATGTGCCCATCGACAAGCGCTGATTAATGCTTTAAAAATAATAAAAAAAGGAGCCGGTGGCTCCTTTTTTTATTAGCACTCTCGCGGCGGTAACCGCGCGAGGTTTTTTGGGGCTTACAGCCCTTCGGCGTGCATGGCTGCCTTAACGCCAACGTCGGCCTGCATGCGCTGGAAGAAGCGCTCCAGTCCGTCGAGACCGCTCAGGTCGATGCTCTTACCCTTGGCCCAAAGCAGCATCACGAACAAGTACGGGTCAGCAATGGAGCGGCTGGCGCCGGTGAGCCAGTCGTGCTCGGTCAGTGGAGTGTTGACGATTTTAAATAGATTGCTGAGCCGTTGGCTTGCGTTGGCAATTAGCTCGGCGTGCTGCGATTTGTCTGCAACGTAGCTACCCGGCCCAAATATCGGCTTGAACGATTGATGTATGTCGGAGTTAATGAACCCCAGCCAGCGGTTAACCTCGGCGCGGCCGCGGGGCGTGCCATCACCGTGAAGCTTCTTGTCCGGGTACAGATCTGCGATGTAGTTCAAAATGGCGACGTTTTCCGTCAGCACGAACTCACCGTCTGCCAATGCCGGCACAGCACCGCGCGGGTTGATCTTCAGATACTCGGGTGACTTCAACTTGTCGCGTTCGACTTCAACCATCTCGTACTTCGCGCCAACCCATTCCAAAACAATGTGATCAGCGAGCGGGCAAGCACCAGGCATGTAATACAGTTTCATGCAAATCTCCGGACTGGAAAGTATGGAATATGCGGCCCGCGTGCATTTGCTTCAAGGCAAGAGCGACCCTTTTTCTGCGTTCTTTTGCATCGACAGCGATGGTTGCTTGCGCCGGTCAATCGGCCTGCAGTGCGGCGTTCCGGCGTCGGCGCTGCAGCCACCACGAGGTTCCGCAAATGCCTACGATAAGTACCACGTCCAGGACGTAACGCGTCCAGCCGTTGGCATCAAACCAGCCGCGGATCCAATGGTCGTGCGCGATCATGCGGCCCGCGGTGACGGCGATGGCACCAGCGCCGATATACATGATGACTGGGAAACGGCTGATTAATTTCAGAATAAGTGTCGAGCCCCATACCACTAACGGCACGCTGACCAGCAGGCCGATGATGACCAAACCGAGATGGCCTTTGGAAGCGCCGGCGATAGCCAATACATTGTCCATGCCCATCAAAGCATCCGCGACGATGATGGTGCGCAACGCGGCCCAAAACGTGGTGGCCACCTTGACGTTGGGATCGCCACTGGTGTCGTGCTGCAACAAGTTCCATGCAATCGGCAACAACAACAAACCGCCCACGAGCATCAGGCCGGGAAGCTCCAGCAAATAAACCACGACGGCGGTTAGTGCGAAACGTACCGCCACGGCACCAAACGTTCCCCAGAAAATGGCTCGCTTTTGCAGCGACTTGGGCAGGCGGCTCGCGGCCATCGCGATGACAATGGCGTTATCACCGGCCAGCACTAAGTCCAGCAGGATGATTGCCAAAAGGCCGGAGAAAAAATCAGTACCAGAGAGTTCCATACGTTAATTCCATGCGCGGCAGACAATGCAGTGAAGACGAACGCGCGCGGTCCGTATTCACCGCAAAAGTCTCGTTCGCAGCATGTCTGCCGTAGTGACCGGAGCGAAACGTCGCTCGTGTTGACGATCACTACACCGGCACTAAGGGGCGTGCCGGGAACTACTCCCTCTTGCAGGGTGTAAGCGAGATTGTGATGGTCGCACCGCCGAGACGTCAAGCAACGTTGCCATCCGCTGGTGCGACCTTCGTGCTGGTTACTTGATGGCCGTGGGTTGCGCTGCGACGTTGGCGGCAGCATCAGTCGCCGCTCAATACGAGCGGGCTAGGGTGGCGTGAGTATAGGTCTCAGCGCGGCAATGTCGGGGACGGTAGGCGTTGGCGAACAGAACCAAATGGACGCTGGGCGGCGAAGAGATAGCCGTCGTCGTGGTGTGATACGGCCACTGCGTGGACATGCAACTGTCGACCGTTGCAATGAGGCACTGCAGTTTGTCTACGCGAAAGGCTAAAATGGATGGTTTACCGTTAGTGAGACCCATCATGAGCGCGCCTGACATTCGTTCTGCTGTACGTCCTGCCCCCGATCAGCCCATGGTCGACGTTGCCAATTACATGGCTGATTACGTGATCGATTCGCGCGAAGCCTACGACACTGCGCGCTACATGTTGCTCGACTCGCTGGGCACAGCCATGTTGGCGATGAAGTTTCCGGAGTGCGTCAAACACCTCGGTCCGCTGGTGCCGGGCGCCACCTTGCCCGGTGGTGCGCGAGTACCTGGAACCAGTCACGAACTCGACCCGGTGCAAGCGGCGTTTGCCATCGGCACGCAAATTCGCTGGCTAGACTTCAACGACACGTGGCTGGCTGCCGAATGGGGCCACCCGTCCGATAACCTCGGCACCATCTTGTCGGTGGCGGACTACCTCAGCCGCAAGGCTGAGCGTGAAGGTGGTCAGCCGCTGACCGTGCGTGATGTACTTGGGTACGCCATCAAAGCGCATGAAATTCAGGGTTGCTATGCCTTGCTCAATAGCTTCAATCGCGTCGGGATGGATCACGTCATCCTGGTGCGTCTGGCCTCGACCGCTGTAGCGACGGCCATGTTGGGTGGAACGAAGGAACAAATTGTCAACGCGGTGTCGCATAGCTGGATCGACAATGGCGCGTTGCGTACCTATCGCCATGCACCGAATACGGGACCGCGTAAAAGTTGGGCGGCGGGTGATGCCTGCCGCCGCGCGGTTACGCACGCGATCAATGCGGTTTACCGCGGCACAACGGGCTACCCATCTGCGTTGAGCGCCAAGACGTGGGGCTTTTACGACGTCGCGTTCCAAGGTAAGCCGTTTGAGTTTGAACGTCCGTTTGGCAGTTACGTGATGGAAAATGTGCTGCTGAAGATCAGCTACCCCGCTGAGTTTCACGCGCAAACAGCCGTCGAATGCGCCATGCAGTTGCATGAGCAAGTCGTCGGTAAGCTCGATCAAATTGAAAAAATTGTCATCGAAACGCAGGATGCCGGCTGCCGCATCATCGACAAGACCGGCCCGCTTTCAAATTACGCTGACCGCGATCACTGCATCCAATACATGGTGGCGGTGCCGCTGATCTTGGGGCGGCTGGTGGCCAGCGATTACAGCGATGCCGTCGCGGCTGATCCGCGCATTGACGCGCTGCGCGACAAGATGGAAGTGCGTGAAAACCCACAGTTCACCCGTGATTACTACGATCCCGCGAAACGTTACATCGGTAATTCCGTGCAGGTGTTCTTCGCTGATGGCAGCCATACCGACAAGATTTCCGTCGACTATCCCATCGGTCATCGCAAACGTCGGGCGGAGGGTATCCCCGTGTTGTTGGCAAAGTTCGAGGCGGCGCTGCGTGGGCATTTGCCGAGCCATCAGGTCGATGCGATTTTGCAGGCTACGAAGGATCCCGCTGCCTTTGACGCGATGCCAGTCCAGAAGTTGATGGGGCTCTTCACATTGTAAAGACGGTGTTAGTGGATGATTAACAGCAGCGGAGCATTGGGGCTCCCGTAACGCTCTGTTATTTGGTCTTGTTCATCGTGGAAAAGTTGGTCGTGCAGGCCGTATTTCCGTAATCGTTCATTAAGTTTGGCAATAAACTTTTCTGAACAGAACTTCACTGGGCTAGTCAGAGAGTTGGTGCAACGATGTGCTAACCACTTAACAATTTTGCTACACTTCACCGCGTAGTGGCTTCAGCGTCAGGTTAGGGATAGCAAATTCCCCAGATGGCGTAAGTTTTGAACACGCGATCTCCGGTAAGTAGTTAGACGGACGCGAAAAATTTATTAATTAAGGAGACACCTGATGAAACGTACGGGCTTGTATTTTCTGATTGCGTTGGCCTTGGGCGGCGTAGGTGCCGTTCATGCGCAGGACACCACTGCTGTTCCGGCTGACGCTGCGAGCAGTGACATGGCGACAACCCCCAGCTATGACGGCCGTTGGTATATCGCGCCGACTGTTGGCGGTTATTACAATGACAGCGATCGGAATACCAATAGCCGGCAGTTCTATTACGGCTTAGGCGTTGGTCGGTTCTTCACGCCGAATATGTCGATCGACGCATTTATTGATCGTACTAGTCGTAAAGTGGATCGTGGCGCCGCAGCTGGTGGTGGCCACAGCAATCGTCATTGGGCGAATAACACCGTCGGTGCCGTTGTACGTTTCTACCATGGTGACTGGAATGCATGGCGCCCATATGTATTGGCTGGCGTAATGGGTAGTCAGCATCAGTCGGCAGGTGACCATGGTTGGTCACCGGCTGCAGAGTTGGGCGTAGGCCTTTCCAAGACGATTACCGACAGCTCTGACTTCCGCGTGGAAGCTGGCTACCGTTATGACTTTGATGACAAGACCATTCCGGCCAACAATGGCTACGGCGATTCGTTCTTGGGCTTCAGTATTGTGTCGCGCTTCGGTGCGCCAGCTGCCGCTCCGGTAGCTCCAGTAGCAGCTCCGGCTCCGGTCGTTGCTGATTGCTCCACCATGGACACTGATGGTGATGGCGTCAATGACTGCGACGACAAGTGCCCGGCTACTGTTGCTGGCACAATCGTTGGCCCTGATGGTTGCGCACAGAAGGTTGTGATTGACCTGCGCGGCGTGAACTTCAAGTTCGATCGCCCGAAGAAGGGTGAGACGGATATTTCCAAGTCGTTGGCTGAGCCGAGCGCTGATTCCATTGCGGTTCTGACCCAGGCTGTTGACACCTTGCAGCGTTACCCGCAGGTCCATGTAACCGTTGCTGGTTACACTGACTCGAAGGGTACCGACGTATACAACCAGAGCCTGTCTGAGCGTCGTGCTTCGATCGTTTACAAGTACCTGACCAGCCACGGTATTGATGCAAGCCGCCTGGAAGGCCCGATTGGCCACGGTGAGAGCAACCCGATTGGCGACAACGACACGGATGCCGGTCGTGCGCAGAACCGTCGTACGGAACTGCAAGTTCAGCAGTAATTGATGGTTAGTTACTGAGCATAGAAAGCCCGGCTTCGGCCGGGCTTTTTTTTGTTTGGTTTTGTTGGGTGGGGTGGTAAAACATTTGCGTAGTGGTTGCGTCTCGCATTGAGGTCACGCTTTTGCGAACCTTGCGAGGTTGTCTTCGTGGTTCAGGTCTGAGAAATGTCCCGTTTACCTTTGAACAGTTCTCGCCGTGTTGGCGCGGCAGCGGCGCCGCGGCACGGCTTGGCGCGAGTGTTGTCCAAGCTTGGTGTCTGCTCGCGCAGTCAGGCTGAGCGTTGGGTGCGTGCGGGGCGCGTGGCTTTAGGTGGCCGGGTGGTGCGTGATCCAGAATATCCCGTCGCCTTGGACACGCAGCAAATTACCGTGGATGGCAAGCCGATACAGGCAGCAGAGCAAGTCTACGTGGTCTTCAACAAGCCCCGCGGATTGCTCGTTACTGCCGCGGATGAACAGGGGCGCGCTACGGTTTACACGGCCTTGGCCGCTGCTGGGCTGCCATGGCTGGGGCCAGTAGGTCGGTTGGACAAAGCCAGTGAAGGACTGTTGTTGCTCAGCAATGACACGGTCTGGGCTGCAGGAATTACCGACCCCGTGACGCACTTGGACAAGGTGTATCACGTACAAATTGCGGGTCAGCCCGATGCCGTAGCGTTGGCCGCGATGTGCGCGGGAGTTGATGAAAGTGGTGAGCGGTTGCGCGCCAAGCGCGTAAACGTACTTCGCGCAGGCACGAAAAACGCGTGGCTGGAGGTCACCTTAGACGAAGGCCGTAACCGGCACATTCGTCGATTGCTGGCGGCGCTTGGCTACGATGTCATGCGCTTGATCCGTGTCGCCGTCGGGCCACTGCTGTTGGGCGACCTGCCGAAGGGACAGTGGCGGCGGTTGACTGCGGAAGAGGTTCGTTTGCTTGATGCCGGTCGTTAACGAGACGCTGTCCGAGATGCTATCTCTGGGGCGCTCGCCCGTCTGATGGCGGGTTTGCTCGCAGGCTCATTCCAACAGTTTCTGCCAACCGTACGACGGTGCAAGCGGTTGAAGCCGCCGGGGTCTAGACGTCTAGGGGGCCAGCTTAACGAACCGTTTCGCTGTTGAGCGCTGGGCGAATGACAAATGCAGGTTTGCCTAGCGGCGTGTCGCTATTCCATCCTTGTGTGGCCCTTATGTTGCGCGGCCTTGCTGCACCTAGGACGTTATCACTGGCCTATGCAGCGCAAAGTGACGGAGACTGCTGGGCCTAGGGTTAGCGCCCAGCAGCAACGTACTTTCAACGGAATCACGCGTCCTGATTACTCGCTGATCAGGCCCACTTTCTTGCCCACTTTGATGAACGCAGCGATGGCGTGATCTAGCTGAGCTCGCGTGTGTGCAGCACTCATTTGAGCGCGGATACGCGCCTGGCCTTGCGCGACGACCGGGTAGAAAAAGCCGGTGACATAGATACCTTCTTCAAGCAGTCCGTTAGCCATCGCCTGTGTCTTCGGCGCGTCGTAAATCATTACTGGCACGATTGGGTGGACGCCAGGTTTGATATCAAAACCCGCAGCGGTCATTTTTTCGCGGAAATAACGCGTGTTCTCCTTCAGCTTCTCGCGCAAGTCGCCAGCTTGGCTGAGCATGTCAAATACTTTAATGCCGGCGGCAACCACGTGCGGCGGCAACGAATTGGAGAACAGATAGGGGCGTGAGCGCTGGCGCAACATTTCGATAATTTCAGCGCGGCCCGTGGTAAAACCACCAACTGCTCCGCCAAGTGCTTTGCCGAGCGTGCCGGTGAAAATGTCGATCTTGTCCATTACGCCGTTGACTTCGGCCGAGCCGCGGCCGGTTTCGCCTAGAAAACCGGTGCAGTGACATTCATCAATATGCACCAACGCGTTGTATTTCGCGGCGAGTTTGGTGATCTTGTCCAGCGGTGCAATGAAGCCATCCATAGAGAAGGCTCCATCGGTGGTGATCAGTTTGGTACGGGCGCCTGCCGCGTCGGCCGCTTGCAGCTGCTTTTCCAAATCTGCCATGTCGCGGTTGGCGTAACGGAACCGCTTGGCTTTGCACAGACGGATGCCATCAATGATGGAGGCGTGATTTAGTGCATCGGAAATTACCGCGTCTTCTTCGCCAAGTAGCGGTTCAAACAACCCGCCGTTGGCGTCAAAGCAGGCGGCGTAAAGAATGGTGTCTTCGGTGCCGAAGAAATCGGCAATTTTTGCTTCCAATTCCTTGTGCAAGTCTTGCGTGCCACAGATGAAACGTACCGAGGCCATTCCGAAGCCGTGCGAATCCAATGCGTCTTTAGCCGCCTGAATCACTTCAGCATTATCGGCCAACCCAAGGTAATTATTAGCGCAGAAGTTCAACACTTTGCTGCCGTCTTTCAATTCAATCTCGGCAGACTGTGGTGACGTAATGATGCGCTCAGTTTTGAACAAACCTTGCTCACGAATGGAGGCGAGTTCAGCGGCGTAGCGTTTTTGTGCGGGATAGGTCATGAGTTTTCCTGAAAGCGGTGCGGCGCACGTGCAGCATGCCGGTGCCGCCGACGTAAATGATCCTCACCAGTGCGCGGCAAGGGCAGCGTTGGGCTGCTGCACGCCGCGTCGCCAGCCGGCGTGTGATGGCTAGAGTTATTCCTTAGCTCCAGCTGCAAACCACTTTGCCGCAAGTGCCAGCGGCCATGAGGTCAAATCCCTTCTGGAAGTCGTCGATGGCGACTTGGTGGGTTAACACCTTTTGCAATGGGAAACCGGTCAATACCATTTGCGTCATCTTGTACCAAGTCTCGTACATGCGACGACCGTAGATGCCCTGCAGGGTCAAGCCTTTGAAGATGATCTTGTCCCAATCGACCGGTGAGCCCTTCGGTTGAATGCCCAACATCGCAACTTTGCCACCGTGGTACATGCAGTCCAGCATGTCGTTGAAGGCGCGTGGGTTGCCACTCATTTCCAGGCCCACGTCAAAGCCTTCCATATGCAAATCTTTCATCACGTCTTTCAGCGACTGGTGCGCGACGTTGACGACGCGCGTGGCGCCCATGTCCGCGGCCAGCTTCAAGCGGTAATCGTTGACATCGGTGACCACGACGTTGCGCGCGCCAATATGCTTGCAGATACCGGCAGCGATGATGCCAATCGGGCCAGCGCCGGTAATGAGGACGTCTTCGCCGATGACATCAAACTGCAACGCGCAGTGCGCGGCATTGCCGTACGGGTCGAAAAATGCGGCCAGCTCAGACGGAATCTGGTCCGGAATGGGCCACAAATTGGATGCCGGCATGTTGATGTATTCGGCAAAGGCGCCGTTGCGGTTGACGCCGATGCCGACCGTATTCGGGCATAGGTTCTGCCGACCGGCGCGGCAGTTGCGGCAATGGCCGCAAACAATGTGGCCTTCGGCGGATACGCGATCGCCAACGTTGTAGCCGGTTACGCCGGTGCCCATTTCAACGATGCGGCCGACAAATTCGTGACCAATGGTCAGGCCCGGCTTGATCGTGCGCTGACTCCACTCATCCCACTTGTAGATGTGTAGATCGGTGCCGCAAATGGCGGTTTTCTCTACCTTGATGAGTACTTCGTTGGGACCAACCTCTGGCACCGGCACCTGTTCCATCCAGATGCCTTCTTCGGGTTTGCGTTTGACCAGGGCTTTCATCATTTGTGGCATTAGGGAGTCCATCAGCTGGCCCGGAGTGCGGGCGGGGAAAGGGGAATTATAGAGCGCCGCCGGTGCCTGTCACTTTGCTGCGCTGCAGCGTTACCGAGGTAGCCGTAATAAACTACAAACGTACAATATTACGTTTCCAAATTGTTGCTGCTTAGCTCGTCTGAACGGGCTCACCAAGCGGCTTGTGGAAGCGCAAGCGCTTGTTTTCTATAGTTGTCTGCGACTTGTGAGGGGAGGCGTAAGTCACTGGCGACCTATGTCATGGGTTGGCTAAGTACGATCTACTCGTAAGTTATTGACGATCATCACGCACTTGGCCAGAGCGGGTCTGGCCAGAATTATCAAGGAGCTCCGTATGCGACGTCTTACCCTTGCTGTGGCTATTGCTGTCAGCTGTGTCTCCGCCGCGCATGCCGTTGAGGGTATGTGGCAGTCCGCCCAGTTACCAACTATTGCAGCCACGCTGAAGCAACATGGCTTGCAGCTGGATCCCGCGAAGTTGACTGACCTTACCGGATATCCGATGGGCGCCATCGTCAGCCTCGGTGGTTGCACGGCGTCGTTCGTGTCGCCGGAAGGCCTGGTCGTGACCAATCACCATTGCGGCTACGGCGCGCTGCAGTACAACTCCACGCCGCAGAAAAGCCTCATTGTCGATGGATTTCTTGCCAAAACACAGGCTGAGGAACTGCCGGGTGACCCAAACATGCGGATCTTCGTCACCGAAGACATTCATGACGTGACGAAAGAGATCAATGCGAAGCTCACTGACACGATGAGTGGCGCCGAGCGCTACAAAGCGATTGAGCAAGCCATCAAGGAAGAGGTCAAAGGTTGCGAAAGCGATGGCTACCGCTGTGATGTTTACAGCTTCCATGGTGGCTTCAGTTACCAGCTGATCAAGCAGTTGGAAATCAAGGATGTGCGTTTGGTGTACGCGCCGCCGGAGTCCATCGGCAAATTTGGTGGAGATGTCGACAACTGGATGTGGCCGCGTCATACCGGCGATTTCAGCTATCTGCGCGCCTACGTTTCCAAAGATGGCAAGTCGGAGACGTACGCCAAGGACAACGTGCCCTATCACCCGAAACATGTGCTCAAGGTCAACCCGCAAGGTGTGGAAGCGGGCGACTACGTGATGGTGGTGGGCTATCCGGGCCGCACCAACCGCTATCGACTGTCTGAGGAAGTGCAAAGCTCAATCGACTGGGTTTATCCCACCCAGATCAAGATTTACACGGACACCTTGAACATCATCGACAACGCCAGCAAGGCGGACCCGAAAGTGGGTGTGAAGTACGCCAGCATGGTCGCCGGCCTGAACAATTATCTGAAGAACTTTGGCGGTCAGTTGGAAGGGCTGCACCGTGCGGACGCAGTCAACGTCAAGCGTGCTCAAGAAGCGCAGTTGGATGCTTGGTTGAAGCAACAAGGCGGCGCAGAAAATGCAGCGTTGGCCAGCGATATCGTCAAGCTACGCGCGCAAATTGCCAGCAACCAAGGTCAGCGAGAACGCAACTTGAATATTGGTCTGGTCAGCCGCTCCTCGATGTTCAGCACAGCGGTGCGTCTGGTGCATTTGTCCAAAGAGCGTCCGAAGGAAGACCTGGCGCGCGATGCCGGCTACCAGCAGCGTGACTGGGTACGTATTGAGGGCGGCTTGAAACAGATGGAACGTCGCTTTGATCCCAAGGTAGACCAGCAATTCATGGTCTACGGTTTGCAGCGTTACGTCACTTTGCCCAAGGCCCAGCGTCTTCCAGCGATGGACGCATGGGTGGGTGATGCGAAGACTCAGGCGCAACTTGTACAAAAAGTGGCTGCGCTTTACGCAGGCAGCAAGTTGAACAATGTCGATGAGCGTCTGAAGTGGTTCAAAGCGGACAACCAGACGATCGATGCCAGCAACGACAGCATGTTGAAGTTGGCGCGTGCGGTGCAGCCGGAACTGAAGGAAATGGAAGATGAGGCAGATGCTCGCGAAGGGGAAATGAGCAAGCTGCGCCCGCGTTATATGCAGGCAATGATTGCGTGGAAGGATTCACAGCACCTGCCGGTTTATCCCGATGCCAACGGCTCATTGCGAGTCACCTTCGGCAACGTGCAAGGTGTTTCACCGCGTGATGGCGTCAGCTATGCGCCATTTACCACCGTGCAAGGGATTGTTGAAAAAGACACGGGCGTGGAACCGTTCAACGCACCCAAGGCGGAGCTGGATGCCATCAAGGCCAAGGCTTACGACGGCTACGCGTCACCCAAGCAAGGCACGATTCCGGTGGATTTCCTGGCCGACTTGGACATTACCGGTGGCAACTCCGGTTCGCCGTCCATGGATGCCAATGGTCAACTGGTTGGCTTGGCGTTTGACGGCAACTGGGAGTCGGTCAGTGGCGACTGGTTGTTCAATCCGAAATTGAACCGGTCGATTCAAGTGGATGTTCGTTACATGCTCTGGGTCATGCATCACCTTGATCATGCCGACAATCTTCTGAAGGAAATGGGCGTACCGGCCAAGTAAGCAGGCCGCCGCGGTCATAAAGAAGGCCCCCGTCGATGACGTGGGCCTTTCTCGTTGGCCACTCTCGGACTTTCGTAGGAGCACACCCTGTGCGCGATGCTGTTCTCCCCAGAGGCAGTATCGCGCACAGGGTGCGCTCCTAGCAGAGCAAGACGTATGCGAACGTCTGCGCAGCACCTCCATTTACACTAGCGCCATGCCTATTGATTCTCGCCCCCTTGCCATCTTCCTGATGGGCCCGACTGCGTCCGGCAAGACGGCTTTGGCGTGCGAGTTGAGCCAGCGCTTTCCACTCGATCTGATCAGCGTCGATTCGGC
>JBDTBF010000123.1:0-2822 GCA_039924175.1 Rhodanobacter sp. | reverse complement strand
ACCAACGCCGTTCCATCAGAAGCCTGCCGCATACGCGGGCACGAGATTACCCGGTGGCGGGTGAATCGGGCGCGGTGTCTTTGCGCGATTGTCGCGCGACGATACTGGTCGCTGTCATGTCGGCAGTAACGTTGCCCAAGGTCGCCAATGCGTCGGGAATGGTGTCGACCGCGAGCATCAGCCCAAGCGGACTCAGCGGCAGCCCCAGCGCCTGTGCGACCGGTAAGTTGGTGGCAATAAAGGTGACTTGTCCAGGCAAGCCGACGGAACCAAGGCTGATGATCACCGCCAGTAGCGCACCGACAACGAGTTGCGCGGTGGACAAGTCAATACCGTAAGCCCACGCAATGAACACGGCTGAGGTAACGTATTGCACCGGGCTGGTCAAGCGAAACAAGGTGACGGCCATCGGCAATACCAGCGCACTGACTTGCTGTGGATAACCAAGGCGGCTGTCTGCGCTTTCCAGCATGGCGGGCAGCGAGGCGAGCGAAGACTGCGTACTGACCGCCACCACTTGCGCTGGCAGCAACCCTGCCGCGAAGCGACGAAGTTTCTCGCCACCGAACAACAACGCGAGCGGCAGCATCAATATTGTCACCGCCAAATACAGCAAACATTCCACCAATACATACACGCCCAGCGCGCTGAGCATGCTCAACCCGGCGCGCGCGCACACCGCCAAAATCAGCGCAAACACACCTATCGGCGCCACCCACAGCACCCAGCGCACTACGACAATCATCGCGTCCGCGACGGCTTGAAAAAATTCGACTAGCAACGCACGTCGTGCTGGTGCGATCTGCGTCAACGCAAAACCAAGGAACAGCGCGAACACCACTAGCGGCAACATCGCGCTTTGCGCTGCGGCCATGATCGCGTTGCTCGGCACGATGGCAGTGAGCGTATCGACCCAGCTGACCGGCGCCATCGCCGGAAGCGGCGCGGCGCTATCGAGTGCCAACGCCAACGCTGGGTGATGCGGGAACAACGAAAACAACATGGGCGCAAACAGAGCGGCAAACAGCGCACCGCCTGTCAGCAACGCCATGAAAACCACGATCGCCCGCCGTGCGATGCGGCCTGAAGCTGCTGCATCCGTGGCCGTGTTCACGCCGACGACTACCAGCGCGAGCACTAGCGGCACCACCGTCATCTGCAAGGCGTTCAGCCATAACCTGCCGATGGGCTGCGCCACATCGGCGACTTGCGCCGCTATCGATTGATCCCACCCAGCCAGCGACACACCAATTACCGCCCCACTCGCCAACCCAATCAGAACTCGCCGCGTCGCGCTCATTGAGCATCCTTTAGGTCAGGCACTTCGGGCAAGCGCCAGCCGCCGCGCAAACGCTGATATTCATCGCGCGGTAGCAACACGAAAACGGGATGCAACTTTGGGCGCAACCAGGACAGGAGCGAACGCATAGTCGTGGGCGCCATCGCTGTGCAACCCGTGGTTGTTGACGTCGGCGAAGTCCACAAGTGCGCAAAAATACAACTACCGCCTTGCGGTACTGCAGCCGTGTTGTGTTCAATCACGAAACCAAGTTGATAGCGCTGGTCGCCATCGAAATGTAGATCGCGGCGCATGGGCTCGGTAGAACCACGCACCGCGTCCGCGCCCACAACATGACTATCGACGATGCGGTTGTATTGCGCCGCGCCGCTGACATCGACGCAGTAATCAGTCGCGCTGAGTGCACGATATGGCAACGCAGTTCCCGTTTGAGTGGCGTAGCCGAACGCTTCACCAATACGAAACACGCCAGCCGGACTGCGATTGTCGCCTTCGCGTTTGATCGGGCCATCCACCTGTGCCGGGTGCAGACCCAAACCCCACGCCGCACCGGCCTTGCCGATTGTGACGGACACCGGCAAGGCCACCTCATGCCAGCCGAACCGATCGCGCTTGAACGTGCGTAGCTCGCCGTGATCAGCATCCCAACCCGCCGTCGTGACCAGCACAAGTTGTCGCGCATTGTGCCAAGGCGCGGAGTTCGACTTCGAGCTGGCCTGCGCGGCGCCTGAAAGGGCCACGGCAGCCACCACGAGGCAAGCAGGAATGATTCGGTGCAAAGCTGCCATGAAACTTCCGTCGGATAGTGGGCTTTTCGGGAATGCGATTTTGCGGAAATAACTTTGTAAGGGTATCTGTTGGACAACTTTTAGAAGCGGCTTGTAGGAGCGACCTGTAGGAGCGACCTGTAGGAGCGACTTTAGTCGCGATGCTCTTGCTGGTAATCCCCCACACCTCACGGAAAAGCATCGCCCGCGAGCGGGCTCCTACATTCGCTGATCCAACCATCCGCCAAGCATTCGGCTTCCGTCTGCTACATCCTTTTTACAGCACAAACATGGCCGCGGAACGTCAACGTCTGCAAAAACATTAATGGATAGCGGGATCAACTTTCAATGCGCTCCAATCCGCGAATGCCGCGAATTCCCAAGCCGGGAACGTCCGCCACGGTAATTTTCGCATCCTCGAAAATCACGCCGCCGTCAACTGGGTCGAATTGGCACAACGAGGGCCCATCCAAATCAATTCTGGTGATGACGTCGGCTCTGGCCACCGCCACATGCACGGCGGCAGCCACGCTGATGCTGGACTCCAGCATGCAGCCCATCATGCATTCCACACCGTAGATCGCGGCGATATCGGCCATCTTGAGCGCGTTGGAAATGCCGCCGGTCTTCATCAACTTGATATTGATGATGTCAGCCGCCCGCGTCTGAACCAGCTCGATCATCTGCCGCGGACTAAACACACTTTCGTCGGCCATGACCGGGGTTTGCACACGTTCGGTCACGTAACGCATGCC
>JBDTBF010000122.1:0-26987 GCA_039924175.1 Rhodanobacter sp. | reverse complement strand
TCGCGCGAAAATGCACGAACAGGTCATCACCGCTTTCCGGCGTGATGAAGCCAAAACCTTTGGCGTCGTTGAACCACTTGACTGTACCGCTCTGACGATCCGACATGTAACATACCTTTGAAGCATTGATGGTTTGCGGCTCGGAGCGATGTGCACTTTACCGCAATGTAAACAAGGTGCCTGAGTTGCCCCGAGCCCTTGCTGAGCCAGCATACACTGAAAATCCGCGTTTTGGGAAGCATTGCCGCTTGATTCGATGGTGTTGCCTCAAAGATGAGCAGAGAAAAGAGGGCGTTTTCGGTATTTCTCGCTAAAAACGCATGAAACTCCCGGTACAGATGGAGTGAGCAGCGAGTAGCTGAACGCGGGGGCTCGGCGCGATAAGAATGCCACGTGCATCACCTCCAGCGCGCCGGTTGCCGAAGTTGACCCGTCGCCGCGGACCAGAAAGTCTCACCGCATCCCTTACAATGTCGCCATGAAAATTGCCTCATGGAACGTCAACTCACTGAAGGTGCGGCTACCGCACTTGCTGCAGTGGATGGCCACCGCGCAGCCAGATATTGTTGCGCTGCAAGAAACCAAGCAGGAAGACGCCAAGTTTCCGCTGGATGAGCTGCTTGCGGCGGGTTATCACGCCGTTTGTTCCGGTCAGAAGACCTATAACGGTGTGGCACTGCTGGCGCGTAATGAACTCACCGATGTGGTGACGGACATCCCCGGGCTGGATGATCCACAACGGCGGATTCTGGCGGCCAGCGTGGGCGACCTACGGGTGGTGGACCTTTATGTGGTCAACGGCAAGGCCGTCGGCGACGAAAAGTACGCATACAAATTGCATTGGCTGGAAAAGATGCGTGAATTTCTCGCCAGCGAGCTTCAGCGTTATCCGAAACTGATCGTGCTGGGCGACTTCAATATTTGCCCGGATGATCGCGATGTCTATGACCCCGTGGCTTGGGGCGAAGCGATCTTGTGTTCGCCGCCGGAGCGCGCCGCGCTCAAAGCGATCACCGACCTCGGTCTGCACGACAGCTTCCGTATGTTTGAAGCGGAAGCCGGTCATTACAGCTGGTGGGATTACCGGCAAGCAGGGTTCCGCCGCAATCTTGGTTTGCGTATCGACCTCATCCTTATAAGTGAAGCCTTGAAATCGGCAGCTAAGGTGGCAGCGATTGATCGCGAGCCACGTGGCTGGGAGCGTCCGTCCGACCACACGCCGGTCACCCTGGAGCTAGAACTCTGATGACTGCAAAAACCGAGTGGCCCACCTCGCTGGACGACAGCGAACTGGACGAATTGGATCGCTACCTGCGTGCGCACACCAGCGAGGAAGATTTATTGCTCGATGGCGTGCACGGCTTGCTCAGCGCACTGGCGGTTGGCCCGTTGCTGGTGCTACCGGAAGAATGGTTGCCCGAAGTGCTGCACGAACCCTTTGTTGATGAAACCGAAGGTAACCGTGTGCTGGCGTTATTGGCCAAGTTGAATGACTCCATCGCCGCCGAAATCGAGGTTGATGCGTACGAACCGATCTTGGGTGAAATGGAAACGCCGACTGGCCCGGAGCTGTCGGCTGCCGGTTGGTGTGAAGGTTTCAGCCGCGGTATCGATCTGCGCGCCAGTTTGTGGGAAGGCCGCTTGAGCGAAGATGTGCATTTGATGGAGTTGCTGGGCCCAGTGATGGCGCTAGCCGTGGACGAAGGCATTCTTAACGCTGATGCCGAGTTTGAAAAACTCAGCGACGATGAGTACGACGATTGCCTGGCGCAGGTACCCGCCGTGCTCGGTGCCGTCAATCAGTATTGGCAAACCAAGCCGGTCACCGAGGCGGAAGTGGAAGCCATGGTGTTACAGCGACCCAACGCCGATGTCGATGAAACCATGCCACCGCGCCAGCGCAGCGGTCATTGGGTGCATTAAAACCGTTGCTGGCGGATGAAGTTTGGCTGAGTTGGCATTGGTCGCGCCAGCGCAACGATCTGTTCATGCGTTGACCCTTGGACAACGTGCCGCGCGGGCGCATCTTGGTGGGCAGTTATCCCTACTGGAGCACCACTGATGACCGATCGTCACATTACCCACCGCGTCCGCGGTATCGAAACTTCCGATGGTGCTGGCGTAAAGCTGAAGCGGGTTATCGGCCAGCCGGGTTTGGACATGCTCGACCCGTTTTTGCTGTTGGACGAATTCGGCTCCGATCAAGCGGGCGATTACATCGCCGGCTTCCCCGAACACCCGCATCGCGGTTTCGAAACCGTCACCTACATGCTGGATGGCCACATGCAGCACAAGGACAACCACGGCAATAGTGGTGATCTAACGCCGGGCAGCGTGCAATGGATGACCGCTGGCCGCGGCATTCTGCATTCGGAAATGCCGCAGCAAGAAGATGGCCTGATGCGGGGCTTCCAACTGTGGGTCAACCTGCCAGCGAAAGACAAGATGTGCGCGCCGCGCTATCAAGACATCGCGCCGGACCTTATCCCCAGCGTGCACCCGGCGGACGGTGTTGAAGTGCGCGTGATTGCCGGTGAGCTAGCTGGCGCCACCGGGCCCGTTAGCGGCGTTGCCACCGCACCGATTTACCTGGATGTCAGCTTGCAGCCAGGTGCGCAGATCACGCTGAATCTGCCGACGGGCCATCACGGTTTCGCCTATGTGTTTGACGGTGAAGCGGTGACTGTCGGCGGCGAAACCCTGCACCACAGCGAGTTGGGCGTGTTGTCTGAAGGCGATCGGCTGAAACTGATCGGCGCTGAGCAGGTCTCTCGCTTGCTGGTTGTCGCGGGCAAGCCGTTGAATGAACCAGTGGCTCGCTACGGGCCGTTCGTAATGAACACGACTGAGCAAATTCAACAGGCGCTGAGCGACTTTCGCGCGGGAAAGTTCTAAGCCCGGCGGACCCGATTGCTTGATATGAAGCTGACGCGTGGCGACTCCAGGCGTCAGCTGGCAACGCTGTTTCAGGTGTTAAGGCCCGCCGCTGCGCCGTTTTTGTGAAGCAAGGTGCAAAATTTACCGTATTTTCTCGTTAAAAGAAGGTTAATATAAGTCGTAACAAGGCGTTGTAAGCTCAAACCTCGCCTTGGTGACATAAACCTCGTTTAACCTATTGTTTTAAAACCCATGACCACGATCCTTCTTACCGTTTTGGTGATCTCGCTCGCGCTGGCCGCGTTAGCGCTGCAGCGGGTGCCGCTGGGACAGGTCTACAGCGTGTATCGGCATGGCAAGCAGGCGCGGTTGCTGCAAGCGGGCACGCATTGGGTGGTGCCGTTGCTGGATCGGGTGGCGCACAAAATTGACTTGGCCGGGCAAACGCTCCGTCTTGAAGAGCCCACTGATACCAACGGTGTGCAAGGCACGGTTTATTGGCAAGTGCTGGAGCCGGAACGTGCCGATGCCGTGTTTGAGGAGGTCGACCAGCTGATCCGTCGTGGTGCGCAGGAAGCCTTGAGCGCCGAGCCGACCGTGGCAAGCGTCGATCGCCGTGATCTGGGCACGCGACTGAAGTACAGCTTGAATCAGACGTTGCGCGAACGCGGCATGTTGGTGACGCGGGTAGACCTCGACGCGGCCTGAACGAACACGTCGCAAGTGCGCGCGCTCAGCGCGCGATTGCGGCGACGGCTACGGCGTCACGGCAAAGACACTGCGTCAAGGCGACTATAAAGCCGCCCACGCCACGGGGGAGTTTGGTAGTCTTTTGAACCCGCTTCGGCGGGTTTTCTTTGTCGCCGCGCTGGGTTCCGTCGGGAAATACCCCGACGCTGCCGCGTTTTCAGCACTTACATTAAAGGACGGCCATGACCACACGCGACGCCTTGCACGCTCAACTGGAACAAGGCATTGCGGAGCTGGGGTTGAACTTGCCCGCTCCGGCTGTCGAACAATTATTGGATTATCAGGCTTTGCTGGAGCGCTGGAACGGCGCTTACAACCTGACCGCGGTGCGTGATGCGGCGGACATGATTACCCGTCATGTACTCGATTCACTGGCGATTTTGCCCTTCGTACAAGGCGCCTCGCTGGCCGATCTCGGTACCGGTCCGGGTGTCCCGGGTATCGTGCTGGCTATCGCCGCGCCGGGGCGCGACATCTTGCTGGTCGACTCCAATGGCAAAAAGGTGCGCTTTCTGCGCGAAGCCATTCGTTCGCTCAAGTTAACCGGCGTTCGCGCAATTCAGGAGCGCGTAGAAGAAGTGCCGGGCCAGTTTGATTGCGTCACTGCGCGCGCTTTCGCCAGCTTGCCGGACATGTTGCGTTGGGGCGGTCACCTGTTGGCGCCAGACGGTATTTGGTTGGCGATGAAGGGCAAACGTCCCGATGACGAGCTGGCGGGAGTGCCGACGGCGTTTTCGGTGCAGGAGATCCGCGCGTTGAGTGTGCCTGGGTTGGAAGCCGAACGGCATCTGGTCATCTTGGGTCATCGCGCCCGTTGAGTGTGCGGGCACACCGACGCGGCAATGGTAATCTAGCTCTCTTCCGCGCACGGTAAGCATTCATTCATGGCTCGCATCATCGCTGTCGCCAACCAGAAAGGCGGCGTCGGCAAGACCACCACCGCCGTCAACCTCGCTGCCGCTTTGGCTGCTGCGAAGCGCCGAGTGTTGCTAGTGGACCTCGATCCGCAGGGCAATGCGACGACCGCTTCGGGCGTGGACAAGCGCACGGCCACGCCCAATGGCTGCGACGTGTTGCTGGAAGAAGCGTCGGTGACTGACGCCATTGTGAAAACGGTGGGTTTGTACGATTTGTTGCCTGGTGGCAGCGACCTGACCGCGGCCGAACTGAAGTTGATGGATGCGTTGGCGCGCGAACATCGGCTGAAAGAGCAACTGGCCAAGGTGGCCGATGTTTATCAAACCATCTTGATCGATTGCCCGCCGTCGCTGAATTTATTGACGTTGAATGCGTTGACTGCCGCCGACGGCGTGCTGATTCCGATGCAATGCGAATACCTGGCGATGGAAGGCTTATCCAGCCTGCTCGATACCATCAAGGCTGTGCGCCATCGCTTGAATCCGACCCTGGAAATCGAAGGCCTGCTGCGCACCATGTACGACGTGCGCAACAACCTTGGCAATGAAGTTTCCGCACAATTGACGCAGCATTTTGGCAACAAGGTTTTGCGCTCGATCATTCCGCGCAATGTACGTTTGGCCGAGGCGCCCAGTTATGGCCAGCCGATCACGCTGTACGACCGCAGCTCGCGTGGTGCCATCGCGTATATCGGCTTGGCCGGCGAAATGATTCAGCGCGAACGCGCACGGATAGCTGCCATTCGTGCGGAGACGCCGCTTGAGCCGCTCGCGGTTGAAGATGTCGTTGTATCGCTTACAGCTTCCGCCGACCCCCATCAGGAATAACTATGGCTGCTGCAAAAAAACGTGGATTGGGGCGCGGCTTAGACGCCTTACTGAGTGGTGACGATGAGGGTTCGCCGTCGCTGACTGAGCAGGAAGGCGAATTGCGCATGCTGCCGATCCAGCAGATTCAGCCGGGAAAATATCAGCCGCGTCGACATTGGAATGAAGACGCACTCGACGAGCTGGCCGCATCGATCAAGGCACAAGGCTTGATTCAGCCGGTGGTTGTGCGCGCGCTTGGCAAGGACAGCTACGAGCTGATTGCCGGCGAACGGCGCTGGCGTGCGGCGCAACGGGCGCAGTTGGCGGAATTGCCGGCGCTGGTCAAACAGGTGCCTGAAGCCGCGGTGCCAGCGATGGCGCTGATCGAGAATATTCAGCGCGAAGACCTTACTTCGCTCGAAGAAGCCGACGCGCTGAAGCGCTTGATCGACGATTTTGATCTCACCCATCAGCAGGCCGCTGACGCGGTCGGCCGCTCGCGTGCCGCCGTTTCCAACTTGTTGCGGCTGACCGAATTGCCGGACTCCATCAAGAAATTACTGGACGACGGCAAGCTGGAAATGGGCCATGCGCGTTGCCTGCTAACGCTACCCGAGCACGAGGCGGAAATGCTGGCGCGAGAAGCCGTGCGTAACGACTGGACCGTGCGCGAACTGGAAGAAGCCGCACGTCGCGCGCAAACGGCGCCCCGCGGCAAGGCGCGCAGCACACCCGCCCGTGATCCTAACGTTGCCGATTTGGAACGCGAATTGGGCGAACGTTTTGCCGCCCGCGTGGAACTGGCGCAGGGCCGCGGTGGCCGCGGCAAGCTGGTCATCCACTATCACAGCAATGACGAGCTGGAAGGGATACTCAGCAAGATCCGCTGAAGCGCAGGAGGTGGGAACGCGTCAAGCGGCGTGAGAGCAGGGTGTGATCTGCTGCTGGTGAGGGATATCACCCGGCGCGCCTGCTTCCTCTCGTTTCTCACGCGTCTTGCTTGTTAGTCGCCCGTCCTAGTGTCCTGTTCAAGTAATTTTTAAGGTCTTCGCCCATGCCACAACTTTCTGTCGTCGTCCCGGTATTCAATGAGCGCGACAATATTCCGCCGTTGCTGGCGGAAATTGCGACCGCGCTGCGCGGCAAGCTGGAATTTGAAATCATCTACGTGGATGATGATTCCAGCGACGATAGTCGGGCCGTGCTGGCCGCCCAAAAAAGTGCTTACCCCGAATTACGCGTGTTGCGTCATGTCACGCGTAGCGGGCAGAGTACGGCGGTGTGGAACGGCGTACGGGCGGCAACGTCGCCGTGGATTGCGACCCTGGATGGCGACGGGCAAAACGATCCGGCCGACATTCCCAAGTTGCTCGAAGCGCGCTCTGCGGCAGCCGCTGACGTGCGTTTGTTCGCCGGCTGGCGCACCACGCGCCGCGATAGTTTCAACAAACGGATTTCTTCGAAGGTCGCCAACGCGGTGCGATCGCGCATGCTGCGTGATGCAACGCCAGATACTGGCTGCGGCCTGAAACTGTTTGAGCGCGAAGTGTTTTTACGCCTGCCCTACTTCGACCACATGCATCGCTATTTGCCGGCCTTGGTCAAACGCGCCGGCTTTGCTTGTCAGAGCGTGCCGGTAGGCCATCGTCCGCGTACCGCCGGCGTATCCAAATACGGCATGCTGGATCGGTTATGGGTGGGTTTGGCCGACTTACGCGGCGTGGCATGGTTGATGCGACGCGCGAAAGTGACCGCGGTGGAAGAGCTCTAGCGTTTTTGTGAGCTGCGAGAAAAAAGCATCGGGGCTAAAGCGCTTCCCACCTTCGATCGCGAGCATCGCTCGTGTAGGAGGAGCTTTAGCCCCGATGCTCTTTAGCCAACTGTCGGCATCCACAGAAATTACCTTCCACCCAAACACCGCCACCTCCAAATTGCCGTCGTATGCTGTGGGTATTCCATCAAGGAGATGGCTCATGAGCATTGCGGTCAAACGTGTTTACGAGGCTGCCGCCGCGACCGACGGCTATCGGGTGTTGATTGATCGGTTGTGGCCGCGCGGTCTGAAAAAAGAAGCGGTGCCAATGGATATTTGGGCGAAGGAACTGGCGCCGTCAACCGAGCTACGCAAGTGGTTCGGTCATGACCCGGCACTCTGGGATGGCTTCCGACATCGCTATGAGGCTGAGTTGGACGCGGTGGCCGAACATTGGCAACCTTTGGCTGAGCGTTCCGTGCGGCATCCGGTGACGCTACTGTTCGGCGCACGTGATGAAGAGCATAACAATGCTGTGGCGCTGAAGGCCTACATGGAGCATTGGTTACATTCGCACGGACCAGGCTAGGCGCATTGGCACCCGTCAGCCGTCGTTGTTGGCGGTGAATATTGCTTATGAAGTGGGTGCTAGCGGCGTCGCGGTTGTGCCGGCGCATGGCGCAAACAGGGGATGGCTATTCGTCCGTCCGCGTTGGTGAGCCTGCTTTGGACCAACCAGCGAGTGCTTGCCGCGCCTGTTCGCGTCCGCGCTCGATCAGTTCGCGGGCACGATAAAATTCGTACACGCTAGCAATGTTGCGTGGCAGCTGAATGAGCAAGTCCGGCTCGTACACGGCCAGGCGCAAGCGCGAAAGGTTGGACTGCATCAGATCCATCGCTTGGGCGAGTAATTCGAACGTACCGGGTGCGCGCGCTTCACTCTCGCCGTGCGGAATCAGATGGCCGATAAACTCGCCGATACGCTGCCGATAGCTGTTTTCTTCGTGAGCGCTAGTCGGCGCTGGCGCGGCCGGTAGCGGCACTTCGGCAGGGCCATCCATGCTGACCGCGATAACGTAATCGGCAGTTTCGCGGATCAACGGCGTGACCGGAACCGGATTCAGTAACGCACCATCGACCAAACGGCGGCCGTTGATGGTGTGTGGGCGGAAGATGGTAGGTATCGCGATAGAAGCACGAATGGCGTCAAACAGGCTGCCTCGCGTCAGCCACACTTCGCGCTCGCGATCGAGGTCGGTGGCAACGGCGGTGAACGCCAGTGGCAGCGTCTCAATTTGGGTGTCGCCAATCAACGTGCGCAGCGTTTCAATGATGCGCTCGCCTTTGATCAGGCCGCCGCCGGAAAAGGTCCAATCAACCAGCCGCAGTACATCAAATCGGGCCAGTGCGCAGACCCAGTCGCGGTAGACGTCGAGCTTGCCCATGGCGTGAATACCGCCGATCAACGCGCCCATCGAGCTGCCAGCAATAGCGACGATCTGAAAGCCTTGTGTCTCCAGTTCCTCGATCACGCCAATTTGCGCCAAGCCTTTGGCACCGCCGGAGCCCAACGCCAGCGCGACCGTGGGTTTGTGGGGTGCTGCGGGAGCGCTAAGAGCGGTACTAGTCATGGTCAGGGCGATAATAGTGAAACGATGCAGTACGTTGGCAGCTGCTGGCGCTGAAGTCACGTGTCCAAGGACGCCGGACGTTTCACCGGCATAATGGCAACCTCCGCGTTACGCGTTCATCGATTGAGGCCAGCTTTAGACCATGTCGTTTGTTATCCACATTGTCGTTTCGTTCGCGCGCCGTGGCTGTGCCACGCTTGGTCGCGCCGCATGACGTGGCAAGCGTGGGCCACCGTGGCCGTCGTGGTCTGCGCAATGGCGCTGTTCGTCAGCGAAAAGGTGCGCATCGATCTCGTCGCGTTGATGACACTGGGCGCGCTGGTGCTGCTGGGTATCGTCAGCCCGCTAGAGGCCTTGTCCGGGTTTAGTAACGAGGCCACCGTGGCGGTGGCGGCGATGTTGGTGCTGAGCATGGGTATTGACCGCTCGGGCGCACTGGAGCCGCTGATTCGTTTGTTAACACGCATCCGTTATCCGTGGCTTTTGACGCTGGCGATGATGCTGGTGATTGCGCCGCTGAGCGCCTTCGTCACCAACATCGCGTTGGTAGCCACGTTCCTGCCGCTGGCGCTACGCGTGTGTGAGCGCACCGGCACGTCACCGGCGCGGGTGCTGATGCCGATGGCCTTTGCCGCGCAAATGGGCGGCGTCTGCACGCTGATTGGTACGTCCTCTAACCTGCTTGTCGATTCCATCGCGCGCGGCCACGGGCTGGCCGGGTTTGGCATGTTCGAGTTCACCGCCATGGGCGCGGTGCTGGCCGTGGTCGGCATTGCCTACATGATGCTGGTGGGGCGCTGGCTGTTACCCAAACAGGTGGATGTGGGTCTGCCGCAGCAACCCGATATCGGCAAGTATGTGACCGAGTTGCGGGTGGATGGGGAATCTAGCCTGATCGGCAAGAAAATCGCCGATGCGAGCCTCGGTGAGCGTTACGGCGTGTATCCGCTGGAACTGTTGCGCGGCGAGCGTCGTATGTGGTCGCCACAATCGCAGGAAATCGCCGTGGGCGACGTCCTCTTGGTGCGCGGCGACTGGGGCAAGATCGAGGAGTTCCAGCGTCGTGCTGGTCTGAGCAACGCGCCCAAGCTGCGCTATGCGCAAGATAAGGATCACCCGCGCGTACTAGCTGAGATCATGGTGGCGCCGGCCAGCTCCAGCGAGGGCCAGCAACTAGCCGAGACTGAGCTCAACTGGCGCTACGATGCCACCGTGCTGGCCATCCATCGACGCGCGCAAGTCCTGCGCGACAAGCTCAGCCAGGTCAGCCTGGCCGTGGGTGACGTGCTGCTGGTCTTGGTCGACGAGGCGGTCGTGCCGCAGTTGCGCGGTGATGAAGGCTTGGTCGTGCTCAGTGAACGCGAGGAGCGTCCGCGTACCTCGCGCCGGGGCATTATGGCCGTGCTGATCATGGTTGGCGTGGTCGCGACGGCGGCCCTGCATCTATTGACGGTGCCGATTGCCGCCATCCTCGGCGTACTGGCCATGGCGCTGTCTGGCTGCTTCGGGCGCAAGGACGTCTATGCCGGCATCGACTGGAAGGTCATTATTCTGTTGGGCGCCATCCTGCCGTTGGGCATCGCCATCGAAAAGACCGGCCTGTCGGGTGTGGTAGTTGCTGGCGGCATGCAGTTGGTCGGCGATCACGGCCCCATTGCCGCGTTGTTACTGGTTTACTTGATGACCGCGGTGATGACCGAACTGATGGGGCACAACCCATCGGTGGTGCTGATGATGGGTATTGCGGTATCGGTGGCGCACGCGATGGGCGCCAATGCGCAGCCCTTCATCGTGGCCGTAGCATTTGCCGCGTCGACGTCATTCGCCACGCCGGTCGGCTATCCGACCAACACGATGGTGTATTACGCGGGCGGTTATCGTTTCACTGACTTCATGAAAGTCGGTATTCCACTGATCGCGATCTTCTGCGCACTGTCGATGTGGCTGATCCCGATTTTTTGGCCGTTTCATCCGTAGGCGCGCCACGCCGCTCGCGCCTGCAACCGCCGCGACTTGCATTTTGCATTGTAGGAGCGGCTTCAGCCGTGATGCCCCTGCTTTGATACCGAGATCGAAAAGCATCCCGGCCACATAACCGCCGCTCCTACCATCACGACGTGACGCTTTTGGAAACGTTGCATCTGACCTGTGGCGACTTGCAAGTAGGCCTGAAATTGTTCTTGCCGCTTTGCCTAGGTATCGCGTCCTACTGGTAATCGCCTAACGCCAGTTGCAGCAGGTTTTTCATTTCCTCGCGTAGCGGTAACGGTGCAATGATTTCAGCGTCTGGTCCGTACTTCAGTACGTCCATCAACAGCTCTTTGGATTTGGAATACGGCACCTGTAGTTCGTAGCGGCCGTCCGGCAACCATTCACCTTTTTGTTGCGAGTGCCAGTGTTCGTCGGCTACCCAGCGCGCCGCGTGTGACGAGAAGCGGATGGTTGCCCACGCCTTCGGCACGCCGGCGAAGATGCCATAGCCGGAGGCCAGCACTTCGTTCAAATCCGCATCCGCGATATCGATGGCAGCGTCTTCCAGCGCTTGCGGTTCCACGATGCGGTCTACCGCGAAACTGCGCAAAGCATCGCGGTCGTGGTCCCACACGTCCAGATACCAGTTGTCGCGATAATGCGTCAGTCGCTGTGGCGACGTGGTGCGTTTGCTATCGGCGTTGGTCGTGCGCGCGCGGTAGCGGAAGCGCAATTGGCGGCGTTCCAGCACGGCACCGGCGACCACGCGAAACACTTGTTGATCCAGTTTGCGCTCGCCCCACGGAATGACCCGGATGCGATCGATCGGAAGCGCCTTGCCGCTGCCTTGATCGGACAGCAGCGACTCGATACGACTCTTGAATGGCGCTAGTGCGCCGGCTAATACGCCTGGGCCGGAACGGCTGATCAACTCGTTGAGTGCCAACAGCGCCGCCAACTCATCGGAGGTGAGCCACAAGCCCGGCAGCTCGAAGCGTTCGCCCTCGCCTAGTTCATAACGGAACGCGGCTTCTTCCAAGCTGGCGCTTTCAATGGGCGCCCCCAGAGCGTCACGCAGAAAGGCGACATCGCGATATAGCGTGGCACGTGAGCAGCTCAACTCCGTCAGCAGTCGTGCCAGCGGAATGGGATAGTGCGCTGCCTTTAGCAGCCGGTGCAGCGTTGAAATGCGTTCGTAGCGATCCATGGATTGACCAGCGCATCGTGAGGGGACGCTGATTAGCATGGAGGCGCTTCGCGCGGGTCGCAAGTCGCACCAGATCCGGCGCCGCGCTGAATGGCTAGATCATCTTAAAAAGCGCGCTGGCTTGGGCTTTGACGATCGCTAATGAGGAAAAGCCGGTGTTCATAGCAAGTTCAACCCGATTCTCTAAAATAACGGGTTATTAACGTTTTTATCGATTGGAATCCCGCTCATGAAGAAGACTTTGATCGTCGGCGCCTTGCTGGTGGCGTGCGCCAGCTTTGCCGCGCAGGCGCAAGACACCAGTGCAGCCACCAACAATGGCGGTTGGACTGGTTCCGGCGAGTTTGGTTTTGCGTCAGCCACGGGTAATTCGCGTTCACAGAACACCAACGCCAAACTCGGCTTGGCCAAAGAAAACGACCAGTGGAAGAACAACTTCTTCCTTGACGCTTTACGTTCCAAGAGCCAACAGAAGGTCGTTGATTCCAGCGGCGCTACGGTGGAGCAGTTCAACACCACCGCTAATCGTTATGACGCGGGCGCCTCCGTGGGTTACAAAATGGACCCGCGCAGCTACATCGTCGGCGCCACGCGTTATGAACACGATGACTTTGGTGCCAACCTCTGGCAGGGCGTTGTTTCTCTCGGCTACGGCTACATTGCGTTGAAGGATGACCGCCAAGAGCTGTCGTTCGAAATCGGCCCAGGTTATAAGCGTTATCGCCCAGCCGACCTCGATTTGTTCATCGGTGGGGTAACGGTGCGGCAGGTTCAGCCGACCGAGAGCGAGATGGTTGCGCGTGGCTTGGTCAACTACAAATACAAACTGACCGACAACACCTCGTTTGAAGACACGTTCCTGACAGAAGCAGGCTCCAAGAATACGTACCTGCAAAACGATGCTGGCATTGCGGTCAACATGACCAAGAAAATGGCATTGAAGGTCGGTTTCCAGGTGCGTTACAACAGCGACGTATTGCCCGGCATCAAAAAGATGGACACGCTGACCACCACCAACTTGGTTTACAGCTTCTAAGTTTATTACCAAGGTTTGGATCAAACGGCCCTTTCGCGTGAGCGGGAGGGCCGTTTTGTTGAGTGATCGCGGATGCTGCCGTGGTCACGTAAAAGATCGTCCGGGCACGGTCGCCTTCAGGTGCACCACGACAATGACGCGGTGCCGGGCCTTAACGGTGTGCGCCATAACCAACGTTGATTGGCTGTGCGGCTTTGCAGTTTGTTGAGACGAACGGATCGAATCGCCGTTTTACGTGACCGCGCGAGCTGCTTTCGTTGGCGGCTTCAGCGGCTGCGCCGCTACCGCCAACGTGTTGTTATGAGATACGTACGCGCCGCGTTATGCCTGAGTGTTTAAGGCGATGGAAGCGAACGCCACAGTCGGGCGATCCGTGCTTCCAGGGCGGCGTCCTTGGTTTACAGACCGAGTAATTTCCCGGCGCCCTGCCGTAGCAGGTCTGCTGCCACTTGCTCGCCCAACGCGTCCGCCTGGTCGCTCGCTGCACTGGCTTCGGCGCGCAACAAACGGCCATTGGCAACGTCGCCGACCATGCCGCTTAAATGCAAGTCTTGCTCGCCGTGCACGCACCATGCGCCAATCGGCACGATGCAGCTGCCGCCTAGCGCGCGGTTCATCGCTCGCTCGGCACTGACCGTCAGCCGGGTGTCGGCGTCATCCAAGGCCGTCAGCAGTTCAATGACAGCGGCATGGTCCTGACACGCTTCGATCGCAATGGCGGCCTGGCCGGGAGCAGGAAGCCATTCGGGCGCCGCCAAGCGTGAGCGAATGCGACTGGCCAAGCCCAAGCGTTCCAGACCGGCGCAAGCCAGCACGATCGCGTCATACATGCCGCTGTCGAGTTTGCCGAGACGGGTGCCGACGTTGCCGCGTAGATCCAGCAACACCAAGTCGGGCCGCAACGCGCGCAGCTGCGCTTGCCGACGCAGCGATGACGTCCCGACGCGAGCACCCTGGGGCAAATCCGCCAAGTGCTCGAAATGATTGCTGACAAAAGCGTCCGCTGCGTCGGCGCGCGGCAAAATCGCTGGAAGCGTGAAGCCATTTTCCAGATGGGCTGGCACGTCTTTTAACGAATGGACGGCCAGATCAGCGCGGCCTTCCAACATCGCCACTTCCAGCTCTTTCAGAAACAAGCCCTTGCCACCCAGGCTGGCCAATGACTGGTCCTGTACTTCGTCGCCGCGCGTCGTCATCGGCACCAGCGTCACCGTCAAGCCCGGATGCGCCGCGCGCAACAGCGTGGCGGTGTGTTCGGCCTGCCACAGCGCAAGCGCGCTTTTACGGGTGGCAATACGCAGGTTGGCAAGACTCATCATGGCTCCACAGGGCTTTCATCGTTGTGTCAGGGTTGCATTGTCGTATAGATTTCGCGCTTGGGCGTAGCGACGCCGGGCGCTAGCCGCCGCCTGCGTCCATTCGACACGCCGATGCAGCGCTGCTTGTCGGGGCAGCCGCATGGCCATGCGGCGGAGCCGATATGGCGGCAGTTTCAGGTTTCGTGGCGCATGCTGAGCAGGACGTAGGCGAGCAGCCAGGCGGTTAGAGGCGGGCACCCGGTAAGCGGCAGGCCCCAGCAGCTTTCCAAACGTACTGCACGCGCTGGTCAGCGGCGCGTGCAGTACGTGCCGTTCAAACCTTAGTGAGCCAATAGCGCCTTCGCGCGGGCCACGACGTTATCCACGGTGAAGCCGTATTCGCGCAGTAGAATTTCAGCGGGTGCGGACGCACCGAAGCGATCGACGCCGAGCACATCGCCGTGATCGCCGACGTAACGATGCCAGCCTTGCGACGAACCGAGTTCCACCGCGAGGCGTGCCGTTACGTTCGCTGGAAACACGCTATCGCGGTAGCTTTGCGGCTGCGCGTCAAACAATTCCCAACTGGGCATGGATACGCAGCGCACGGCGACGCCATCGGCTTGTAGACGTTCGGCAGCAGCTAGGATCAGGCCGACTTCCGAGCCGGTGCCGATCAGGATCAAGGTTGGCTTGCGGTCTTTGGCATCACTCAACACGTAGGCACCTTTACGTAGGCCGTCGGCGCTGGCGTATTGCTGGCGATCTAGCGTGCCGACGTTCTGCCGCGTTAATGCCAGTAGCACGGGGCGGTCGGTGGTTTCCACCGCCACTTTCCACGCAACAGCGGTTTCGTTGGCGTCGGCCGGGCGAATGACGGTGAGATGGGGAATCGCACGCAAGCTGGCGATTTGTTCTACCGGCTGATGCGTTGGGCCGTCTTCGCCTAAGGCAATGCTGTCGTGGGTGAACACGTGCACCACGTGGATGCCCATCAACGCGGCCAAGCGAATGGCGGGGCGCATGTAATCGGAGAAGATCAGGAAGGTGGAGCCGTACGGAAGGAAACCACCGTGGGCGGCGAGGCCGTTGACGATGGCACCCATCGCATGTTCGCGCACACCAAAATGCAGGTTACGTCCGGCGTAACTCCAGCCGCCGCCGTCGGAACCTTCCACGTCTTCACCGGGCGCAGCGGGCGGGTTGAAGTCGCCCATACCTTTCAGCGCGGTGTGGGTGGAGGGATCCAGGTCGGCCGAGCCGCCAAAAAGTGCTGGTAGCTTAGCGGCGAACGCGTTCATTACTTTACCGCCAGCGACGCGGGTGGCCATGCCTTTGGCGTCAGCCGGAAACACCGGAATGTCGGCGTCCCATTGCGCCGGAAGTTTTCCGGCGAGACGTTGCTGCAGTTCTTTGGCGAGATCGGGGAATGCCTTCGTATAGGCGTCCACGCGGCTATTCCACTCTTTCTCCGCCTGCGCGCCGCGCGTCAGTGCTTCGCGGAAGTGCGCCAAGGCCGGCTCAGGTACAAAGAACGGCGGCTCAACTGGCCAGCCCAGGTTTTCCTTAGTCTTTTTGACGTCTTCCACGCCTAGCGGCGAGCCGTGTGATTTATAGCTGTCTTGCTCGGGTGAGCCGAATCCAATGTGCGTACGCACCAAAATCAAGGTGGGCCGTGCGGTGTCGGCGCGCGCGGCTTTGAGTGCGGCGCTGATTTCTGCCACGTCGTTGCCGTCCGCCACGTGCAGCGTTTGCCAGCCATAGGCTTCAAAGCGCTTCGCACGGTCTTCGCAAAACGTCATGTCCGTGCCGGCAGACAAGGTGACGTAGTTGTCGTCGTACAAACAGATCAACTTGCCCAAGTTGAGATGCCCGGCCAACGAGGCCGCCTCGGATGCCACGCCTTCCATCAAGTCGCCATCACTGACGATCGCCCACGTGTGATGATCGATGATCGTGTGGTCGTCGCGGTTGTAGCGCGCGGCCAGATGCGCTTCGCCAATCGCCATGCCAACGGCGTTGGCCAAGCCCTGGCCGAGTGGGCCGGTGGTCACTTCCACGCCAGCGGTGTGGCCGTATTCGGGATGTCCTGGCGCCTTGCTGCCCGCCTGCCGGAACTGCTTGATGTCCTCTAGTGACAAGTCGTAGCCGGTCATAAACAGCAGGCTGTAGAGCAGCGCCGAGCCATGTCCGGCAGACAGCACAAAGCGGTCGCGATCAGCCCAATGTGGGTTAACCGGGTTGCACTTTAGTTGCTGCGTCCACAGCGTGTACGCCATTGGTGCGGCGCCTAGCGGTAATCCGGGGTGGCCGCTG
Source organism: Rhodanobacter sp. (assembly GCA_039924175.1). Taxonomy (GTDB): domain Bacteria; phylum Pseudomonadota; class Gammaproteobacteria; order Xanthomonadales; family Rhodanobacteraceae; genus Rhodanobacter. Next base: position 10,421 of record JBDTBF010000122.1, on the reverse strand, counting down.
TTGGCTTTCTGCACCATGTCCACCGACAGGAAGCGAAGCGTATTGATGCATTGCTGGTCGAGTTCGTTGGACATGGGTTTCTCCGATGGGTGATGAAGTGGTTGTTGCTATGGCTGCGGCGTTAGATTTCGTTGTAGGAGGGGCTTTAGCCCCGATGCTCTGCATGCAGACAATTACAGCAAGAGCATCGGGGCTGAAGCCCCTCCTACAATCTTTTATGAGCTGTGGGTCAGGCGAGCGCGGTGTCGACGATGCTTTGGGCTTCTTTCAACAAGCTGCGCAGGTGCTCTTTGCCTTTAAAGCTTTCCGCATAAATTTTGTAAATGGCTTCGGTGCCGGATGGGCGCGCCGCAAACCAGCCGCTGGCGGCGATTACCTTGATGCCACCGATGGCGGCGCCGTTGCCGGGCGCGTGGTCAAGTACTTGCTCGATTTTTTCGCCGGCGAGTTTGTCGCTCTGCACTTGGTCGGGCGACAGCTTGGCCAGTTTGGCCTTTTGCGCTGGCGTGGCGGCTGCTTCGACGCGATCAGAAATGGGCTCGCCCAATTCCTGAGTCAGTCGCGCATACAGTTCGCCCGGGTCCTTGCCGCGGCGGGCGGTGATCTCGGCCGATAACAACGCCGGCACTAAGCCGTCTTTGTCGGTCGTCCACACCGAGCCGTCGCGACGCAGTAGGGAAGCGCCGGCGCTTTCTTCGCCGCCGAAGCCGAGTGAGCCGTCGAACAAGCCGGCGGAAAACCACTTGAAGCCGACCGGCACTTCCACCAGCTTGCGCCCAAGGCGCTTCGCCACGCGATCAATCAAGGCGGTGCTGACGACGGTTTTTCCGATGCCTGCGTTTTTGCTCCATTCCGGCCGCTGCTGGAACAGGTAGTCAATGAGTACCGACAGGTAATGATTAGGCATCATCAAGCCGTGACTGCGCGTCACGATGCCGTGGCGGTCGTGATCGGTATCGCAGGCGAACGCGACGTCGTATTTGTCCTTCAGGCCAATCAGACGTTGCATGGCAAAGCTGGACGACGGGTCCATGCGAATTTTGCCGTCCCAGTCCACCGTCATAAACGCAAACTGCGGGTCCACTTCGGCACTGACGACAGTTAAATCCAGCTTGTAACGCTCGGCAATCGGCGCCCAGTAATGCACGCCCGCACCGCCCAGTGGATCAACGCCCATATGGACGCCGGCACTGCGAATCAGGTCGAAGTCGACGACGTTGGCCAAGTCTTCAACGTAGTTATTGAGGAAGTCGTGATCGTGCGTGGTCGATGCCGCGCGAGCTTTCGTCACGGTAACCCGCTTGACGCCTTTCAGCTTTGCTTCAAGCAAGGCATTCGCGCGATTCTGGATCCAGTTAGTGATGTCAGTGTCGGCCGGGCCGCCATTCGGCGGGTTGTATTTGAAGCCACCGTTGTCGGGCGGGTTGTGCGACGGCGTAATGACAATACCGTCGGCCAAGCCGCTGGTACGGCCCTTGTTGTAAACCAGAATGGCGTGCGATACCGCTGGCGTTGGCGTGAACTCGCCATCGGTGGAAATCATTGTTTCTACGCCGTTTGCGGCTAACACTTCCAACGCGTTGTCGAACGCGGGGCGTGACAGCGCGTGCGTATCGGCGCCAATGAACAGTGGACCATCGATACCTTTCGACGCGCGGTATTCGCAGATGGCCTGGCTGATCGCCAGGATGTGCCATTCGTTGAAACTGCTAGCAAATGAGCTGCCACGATGGCCCGACGTGCCGAACGACACGCGTTGCGCCGGCACCTTCGGGTCAGGCTTTAAATCGACATAGGCAGCCAGCAACTTGGAGACGTCGACTAAGATGGATTTTGGCGCCGGCTTCCCAGCAAGCGAACTGTTTTTTTGGCTCATGCGAACGAACTCATGCGTTGTTTGAAAGATCGCCATCGCGCAGGGCGCGGTAGCGACGGATTAGGGTGTTGGTGGAACTGTCGTGTTTCAGTGTGGGCGTAGCGTCGGCGGTCAGCTCGCTGATGGTGGTCTTCGCCAACTGTTTGCCTAGTTCTACACCCCACTGGTCGAACGAATCGATGCCCCAGATCACGCCCTGCACGAAGACGCTGTGTTCGTACAACGCGATCAGTGTGCCGAGGCTGTGCGGCGTCAGCTTGCTGGCCAGCAAGGTGCTGCTCGGTCGATTACCGAGAAAGGTGCGGTGTGGCACCAATGATTCGGGCACACCATCGGCGCGTACTTCGTCGGCTGTTTTGCCGAACGCGAGCGCCTCGCTTTGCGCCAGCATGTTCGCCAACAACAAATCGTGTTGATCGCCGCCGGCCGCTTCGGCGTCGCTGGCTTTCTGGTCGGGCGCTGGGTCGTCGTGGTGAATCGGTACCGCATTCAACGACTGACCAAAGCCGATGAAATCACACGGAATCAAGCGTGTGCCTTGATGCAGTAATTGGTAGAACGAGTGCTGGCCATTGGTGCCCGGCTCGCCCCAATAAATGGGGCCGGTGGCACAGTCGACCGGGTCGCCGTCCAGGGTGACGCGCTTGCCGTTGCTTTCCATGGTCAGTTGCTGCAGGTACGCCGGAAAGCGCTTCAAGTACTGCTCGTATGGCAATACCGCCACCGTCTCAGCGCCGAGGAAGTTGTTGTTCCAGATCGCCAGCATACCCATCAAAACGGGCAGGTTTTCTGCCAACGGTGTGTGGCGGAAATGCTGGTCCATGGCGTGAAAGCCGGCCAGCATTTCGCGAAATTGTGCCGGGCCAATGGCCAGCATGGTGGACAAGCCAATGGCCGAATCCATCGAGTAGCGGCCGCCGACCCAATCCCAGAAACCAAACATGTGGTCCGCGTTGATGCCGAACTTCGCCACCGCGTCGGCGTTGGTCGATACGGCGACGAAGTGCTTGGCGATCGCTTTATTTTCATCGACGCCCGCGGCACCCAATGATTCTAAACACCAGGCGCGTGCGGCGTGGGCGTTGGTCAGCGTTTCCAGCGTGGTGAACGTCTTGGAGCAGACGATAAAGAGCGTTTCCGCAGCGTCCAGGTCGCGCGTCGCCTCGCTAATATCGGTGCCGTCGACGTTGGACACAAAGCGAAACGTCATGTCGCGTTGGCTGTAATGGCGCAGCGCTTCATACGCCATCACCGGGCCAAGGTCCGACCCGCCGATGCCGATGCTGATGACGTTGCGAATACGCTTGCCGCTATGGCCGCGCCAAGTACCGCTGCGCACTTGTTCGGAAAATGCTGCCATGTGGTCGAGCACGGCATGGACATCGGGCACCACGTTGTGGCCATGGACCAAGATGGTTTCATCGGCCGGCGCGCGCAACGCGACATGCAGCACCGGACGGTTTTCCGTGGTGTTGATTTTATCGCCGCGGAACATCGCCACAGCACGTTGTTCCACACCACAGGCTTCGGCTAGGTCCAGCAGCAGTTTCATGGTGGTGTCGGTGATGCGCTGCTTGGAATAATCGATGTACCAACCCACCGCTTCGGCATGCAAGCGCTCACCACGTTGCGGGTCGTCGGCAAACATCTTGCGCAGTGGCTGTGTGCCGATCTGCGCTAAATGTTGTTGTAAGGCTTGCCACTGTGGGCGGGCGGTGAGGTCGGTGGAGCTCATGGGGCGGGCGCTCCGTGGCTGGACTGCTTGAGCGCGGCAGCCTTGTCGGCGATGCGTTGCAGCAGCTGTGCCCACGATTTGACGAAGGCGCTGGCACCGTCTTTTTGCAACTTGTTGGCTAGCGCGTCGATGTCGACACCGGCCTTGCTGATTTTCTCGCACATGGCATCACCGGCGGCGCCATCGGTGGCCATGACGCCGTGCAATTCACCGTGGTCGGCCATCGCGTGCAGGGTCTTTTCCGGGATGGTGTCGATCGTGTCGGGTGCTGCCAATGTGGTCACGTACAAGGTATCGGACGCGGTTTTGTCTTTGGTGCCGGTGCTGGCCCACAACAACCGTTGCGGCGCGGCGCCGGCGTCGGCAAGTTTCTTCCAGCGCGGTGAAGCCAGCATGGCGCGATACGCACGGTACGTTTGTTGCGCGACCGCGATGCCGAGTTTGTTGTGTAGTTCGACCGGCAATTGCGGGTTGCTGGCTACATCCCAACGGCTAACAAACAATGACGCAACGGACGCCACCTTTACGTCCAGCCCGGCCGCCTGACGCCGTTCCAAGCCGCGTATGTAGGCATCTGCCACCGCTTGGTATTGCGCGCTCGAAAACAGCAGCGTCACGTTAATCGGCACGCCAGAAAAAATGGCTTCTTCAATCGCCGGCACACCCTCGGGCGTGCCGGGAATCTTCACAAACAAGTTATCGCGCTGCGCTTGTTGATGAATCTGTTTAGCGGCGGCGATGGAACCGGCGGTGTCGGCGGCCAACAACGGCGACACTTCCATCGATACCCAGCCGTCAACGTGATGAGTGGCGTCAAAAGTCGGACGGAACAGGTCGGCAGCGCGGCGTAAATCCTCCAGCGCCAGCTCGATGAACAGCTTTTCGCCGGTCATCCCTTGTTGCGTCTTTTCTTGAATGCCGGCGTCATAAGCATCACCGTCGCCCATCGCCGCATCAAAGATGCTCGGATTGGAGGTGAGGCCGGTGACGGAATATTCGGCGATGTAACGCGCCAGCGTACCGTCATTGAGCAAGGCACGAGTGATGTTGTCTAGCCACAGACTTTGGCCGAGGTTGTGTAGCTGCTGAGTTGCTTTCATGTTCTCTCCATGGCTTTGTGCGCTGCGGGACCGTTGTTGCTATCGGCCTCGTGACAAAAGGGCCGAATTCAGTCGGCGCTGGCGGTGCTGGGGGACGCTGCGTGTAGAAAGTCATCCAGTTTATGCTCGCGCAGATCGGCGATGCACGCGATGCGCATATCTGCTCCAGTGCGCAGTTCCTCGGACGCGGCAGCGGCGTAATGGCCTTGGTCGACAAATACGGTGGTGAGGCGTTCGCCCAACACCTGCTTCATGGCATCCAGCAGGTTGGGTTTGTCGTCGACGATCACGTAATGCGCTGCCGGATAACGTTGTTGCATCGGCTCTAGCATGTGCTGTTTGTGGGTGTATATCAGCACGTTGGCGTGAAACGCCTGCCATAGGCCGGAGCAGATTACTTTGTGTGGCTGAAACACGATGTCGCCGTCGGACAGGATCGCCGCCGAGCCGAGTGTTTGCAGATGAGTTATAGCCGCCAGTGCCTGCGGGTAGAGATGGTCGGCAAACGGATAATTCAGCAGGTAAGCGGACATCGACAGCAACGCTGGATCGGATTCCAAGCCCAGCCGAAATCGCTGCAGCGTGCCCAGATAATCGGCGTAACCCATTTCGTCGCGCAGCGCTTCGTAAAGCGCCCAATAGCGCTTGCGTTCGGTTTCGCCGAAGCATTGGTCCAACTGAACGGTCAGGTCGTCGGTGAAGCGATCGTTGTCGAACAACGTGTTGTCGACGTCGACCAGAAACATCACCGGCGCCGAGGCCGCAGCGTGAGGCGAAGGGCGCGGGTTACTCAGCATGGTTCGCTCGTTTCCGGCTGCGGGTCGTGCCAGCCTTCGCTGCCGCTGACAATTTTCGCGGCAGCCGGCGGGCCCCAACTTCCGGGTTCGTATGCGCTTACGGCGCTCTCTTGAGTCAGAACCTTGTCCACCACCGCCCAGGCGGCTTCTACCGCTTCGTCGCTGGTGAACAGTCCGTTGTCGCCGCGCAGTGCGTCACCAAGCAGGCGCTCGTAAGGTGACTTGGACGGTCCAGCGCGGTGCCGCGCCACCAGTTCCACCGGCATGCCCTGCATTTCCTCGCCCGGCTGCTTCACGCGCATGCCTTCGGCAATCACGACGTCGGGGCTGAAGCGGAAGCGGAAGTAATTGGATTGCGGCGCCTCGATCGTATCGAAGATCGACAGCGGCGGCGTTTTCATATCGACGATGACTTCGGTCGCCGTAAGCGGCAGCTTCTTGCCAGCGCGAATGTAAAACGGCACACCCGCCCAGCGCCACGTATCAATATACAAACGCAGCGCCACAAAGGTTTCCACGTTGGAATCAGCTGCGACGCCTTTGATCTGGCGATAACCTTTGAACTGGCCCCGCACGACATCCTCGGGCGCGACTGGTCGCATCGCCCGAAACAAACGCAGCTTCTCCGCACGTAGCAACTCTGGATCGCTGCCCACCGGCGCATCCATGGCCAACAGCGAGGTCACTTGCAGTAAGTGGTTTTGCAGCACGTCGCGAATGGTACCGACGCCTTCGTAGAACGCGCCGCGCCCGGCCACGCCAAAGTCTTCGGCCATGGTGATCTGCACGCTGTCGACGTAGCGGTTGTTCCACACCGGCTCCAGCACGGTGTTGGCGAAGCGGAAATACAGCAGGTTCTGCACCGGCTCCTTACCCAGATAGTGGTCGATGCGAAAAATCGACGACTCGGGAAAGACCTCATGCAAGGTGCGGTTCAGCGCCTTTGCCGACGCCAGATCGCGGCCGAACGGCTTTTCCACCACCACTCGCGCGTCCTTCGCGCAGCCGGCTTGCTGCAAGTTCTTGACGACGGCACTGAACAAACTTGGCGGTATCGCCAGATAGTGCAGCGGCCGCTTGCTCGTGCCCAGCGCCTGCTTCAACTTGGTAAAGGTGGCTGGGTCGTTGTAATCGCCATCCACGTACTGCAATTGCGCGGCCAGTTTGGCAAATGCCGCCTCGTCTACGGTGCCACCGGCGTCCTTTGCCGCTTGCGCCAGACTGTCATGCGCGCGCTGGCGCAGCTTTTCCGCATCCCAGCCTGAGTGCGCTACGCCGACTATCGGCAGTTTCATCCCATCGTGCAGCGCCATCGCCTGCAGCGCGGGAAAGATTTTCTTAAACGCTAAATCGCCTGTTGCGCCAAAGAAAACCAGTGCATCGGATTGAACTGTCGCCATAACGATTGCCTTCTTCAAGAAATAAGCCGCGCAACGCCGCCTTTAGTGTGCCAGCGTTGCGCCGCATGCGCAGGGTCAGACTGGCACATCGGGTCATGGTTCCGGCGCTGGCTGTTTGTGCAGTCGATGAAGCCTCAAGCCTGCGCGTGCGCGAGTGAACTCGGCGCAAAAGCCATCCGTGGCCTTGGCATGGTCACCGCCGCGCAGGATTGTCTCGCTGGGGCTTCGCGCGCTGGCGTAGCAACGCTTTGGCTCATCTACTCTGGCATTAGTTTGTTGGTGAAATCGGTGGATGACATATTTGTTCGTGGCCGGCTCTACCGGTCGCGGATGTGGGTCATTCAATCAGCAAACATTACACAACAGTTGTCGCGATCTGAGAGTGATTCCGAACGCCCTTCTAAGTTCGCCATGCTCGCAGTGCGCCCATTCTTCAGCCGTATTGCCAGCATCGTTCAATGAACTGAAGTTCATTCTTCGTGCACCAAATACCTGACTCAAGCTACTTTGAGTTGTGACACGAGCCACAAGGTTTTACGTCGGTAAATTATCCAGTATCCAAACGCTTTGCCTCTAATCGAAGGCGCCAGTACCGATATAAATATAGGAAAAAAGCCTATGGACGAGCACTAATCGGCAGGAGTTAGATACGTAAGAAATTACGCAAACTGTTGTGTGACTTGGGCGGAAGGGGATAGGAATGTTGAATTGTTCACAAGGACGGTGGGCCCGTCTGCGCGTTTCTTTACTGCCGCCGATTCTCGGCGCTAGGCGAGGCCACTCCCCGCCTCATCACATTACCAGAGCGACGCAAGACCTTGGAGGCGTTGCGCATGTTCCATTGCAAATTGACTTAGGAAATCGTGCTGGATGGAGATGGTGTAGCGCGCCGGCACGCCAGCCATGACTACGAACATTCCCTTCATTTGGAAGCCGGCACTGATTGCCCCTTTGGGGGTGCCATTATCAATCACGTTAGTTATGGGGTGGGAGTCTGTATCAAATTTCGGTATCTCAGGGCTTCGTGATTTGTCTGTCGCCATGATGTTCGTTTTTCTTTTCGGGCTGCCCACTAGCTATGTCGCAATGTTGTTGTTTGGCTTGCCGTATTTGATGTGGCTCCGCTCAAAAGGCTGGCTGTCTTGGGTGTCCGTTTGTGTCGGGGCTGTTGTTCTTGGCTCAGCTATATGGGCTGCTGCCTGGGCATTTGGTCGTCATCCTGAACCATTGGCACACACCATCCCGGTGGGGACGCTTATCGGGCTTGTCGTTGGTGTCATTTTTAGCTTGGCCGCAAAGTTGCAAGGCGTGCCGTGTAGAAATAAGAAAGCCCCGTCCTCCCCCGGCGATAAAAAAGGCGCCGGGGACAATTTGTAGATGTGTGTATCTTGGCCGGTAAATTGTCTCTGAAACGAATGACAGGCTACAGCTATAACGATAGCGGCCGCGTAGCCACTGTGGTGTATCCCGGCTATAGCTACGCCAATGGCCAGGTCAGCAACATCGCCATGACCGTAGGCGGCACGGTGCACAACGTAGCAAGCACTGTGACTTACCGAGGGGGCGATCGAGCGATGGCGGGATGGGTGTCCAGCAATGGGCTAGCCAACAACCTCAGTTACGACGGGGACGGTCGGTTGACGGCCATCATGGTACCTACCCTGCAAAACCTTGCCTTCACCTATGACGCCGCCGACCGCATTTCCAGCATTACCAATGGCATGAACGGCACGCTGACGCAGAGCTTCCAGTACGACGCCCTATCGCGGCTGACCGCCGTCACTTCCGGTGCCGGTAATCAAAGCTTCCAGTACGACCCCAGCGGCAACCGCACCGTGCAAACCGGCAAGGTCAACACCATCGGCGCGACGAATAACCGGCTGACAAGCTCCGGCACCACCCAGTTTGGCTACGATGTGCAAGGCAACACCACCAGCGTCGATGGTGTGCTGACCTACCATTACGATGCCTTCAACCGCATGGATAGCGCCGGTGGCATGAGTTACTACGTCAATCCCGAGGGTCAGCGCCTGCGCAAGACAGGAAACACCGGCACCACCTTCTTCGCTACCGACGCCAGCGGCCCCTTGCTAGCGGAACGCCCGAACGGTAACTGGGTCGACTACGTGTGGTTGAACGGACGATTGATCGGGCGCGTGGCGAATGGCCAAATCTATGCCATCCATGACGATCAAGTGGGCCGCCCGGAAGCGGTAACCGATGCCAGCCGTAATGTGGTGTGGCAAGCGCAGAACCTCGCCTTCACCCAAAACGTCACGGTGGCCAGCATCGCGCTCAACGTCGGGTTCCCGGGCCAGTACTACGATGCGGAAACAGGCAAGTGGAACAATGGGTTTAGAGATTACGACTCGGGGACGGGGAGGTATCTGCAGAGTGACCCGATTGGGTTGATGGGTGGGATTAATACGTATGTTTACGTCGGGAGCAATCCAGTTAGTGGAATTGATTTGCTTGGGCTATGCACCGAGTGTGGTAATCAGCCAACATTGCCGAATGGAGTGAGCGTTAAGGCGAACATCCAATACATGCAGGTCGTTCGTCGACAAGTCGTCGCTTCGGGCGATCCTTTTTATACAGGGCTGTTCTCGACCTTCTTTCATCTCGTCAAATATGGCGGAGATTGGGACTACAAGACACAAAACACATATCCGGGCCAGTATGATGATGGTGGAAATTTTAACTATGGCGCGACTGGAGCTGCCGCGGGCATTTCAACGCAGTTGCTATCACGGGCTGCCGGAGCAGCGCAAATGGCGCATAGTAGCTCTAACTTCGCATGGGCTTTCCCACTTGGACCATTCGGCGGCGCACCTTATGGAGATCAACCAATGGATCAAGCAGCAATCAAAGCCGGAATAGCTTATTACCAGTGTCTGGTATCGGGGGGAAAGTGATGAACTATCGCTTGCTGATGACCCTTGTTCTCAGCTGTTTCGCTTTAAGTGCATGCGCGGCTTTCGGGAGCGTCAGTGGTGAAGTGATAAGTCACATGCGGAGTCCGAACGGGTTGGTCGATGCGGTAATTACCAAGTCTACCGACGGTGGTGCCACCGTATCGACCGTTTTCCGTGTCTACTTGATAACAACTAGTAACAGCGCGAGCTATCAGATTCTGAAAGTGGAGAGGCCATCCATGGGCGTAGTTACTACGTGGAAAGACGATCATCACCTGGCTATTGATATGCCGTGCGGACAGATATTCTCATATACTAATTTTCTTGACCTCATGAGTAAGGGAAATTTGGTATATCAAGTATCAATAAATTTGAAAAATACTGGTTTATGTAGCACCTACGTGTCTAGTCCCACCTGACACGCTCCGGCACCACTCAGTTTGGCTACGATGCGCAAGGCTATACCACCACCGTCGACGGCGTGCCGACCTACCACTACGACGCTTTCAATCGCATGGATAGCGCTGGTCGCGTGAGCTATTACGTGAATCCGGAGGGTCAGCGCTTGCGCAAAACAGGGGCAGCGGGCACCACCTTC
>JBDTBF010000121.1:0-95275 GCA_039924175.1 Rhodanobacter sp. | reverse complement strand
ATGCCTTTGGTCAATCCAAGCCCAGATCGACAAAAGCATCGCGGCTGAAGCCGCTCCTACAGTTTCGAGGGAGTGCCTACTGCCTTATTAACTCAGTCGTCGGTAGCTGACTTCGCCGGCTGAGCACTGGTGGCTGGGCTATCCACTAGCACAGCGTTAGTCGATTCTGTTGATGCACTGTCTACCGGCACGGACGGGGCCGCTTCTGCGGCGGCTGTGCCGCCGTCGGAAGCACCTCCAACGGGCGTGATCTTGAGAATCGAGTGGCGCACTTCGCGCGACAAGATGACTCGCGCATCACGCACCATGTCTTCTAGCGTGCTGTCGTAGTCGAGTTTGCCGTCCTCATCCGTCCACACCACCTTGCGCTCGCGTAGTTTCTGAATGAAGCCGCGGAACAGCGCCTTATCAAAAAATTCTGGCGCGGATAGTTCGTTTAACAGGCTCAGCCGTTGCGCGGTAAGCGTGCAGGTCTTTTCCAGTTGGCCGGCGGTGAGTGTGTGGGGGCCATTTTTGACCAGTGCGGCGACCGTAATGTAATAGCGTTCGAACGCTTGAATCAGGCTGCGCGCAATCACCTTAAGCTGGAACGCACTGTCTTCCTGGCCTGGGCTGCGCTCTAGGACGCGGCCGTCACCGGTTGATTCCAGCAGGCCGCGACGCACGAAGAAATCAATCGTCGCCTGCAGTTGCGCGGTGAAACCTTCGCCATCCCACGGCAAAAACAGCTCGCCCTGGATGAACGGATAAATGATGCGGCCCAATCGCAGCACAGACGCGCGCGACATGCGGCGGTTGTTGAGGAAGCAGCATGCGACCCAAGCGGCGCACGCGTTCAGGTGTAGCGCGTTGTTGCGAAAGTAACTGAGCAGGACGGCTTGCTCACCGGCCACTGTCAACACGTCGCCGAGCGGATGTTTGACACGTGCGATCCAGCCCATTTGCTCGCCGTAGGCGACAATGCTGCTCGGGTTCATCGGCGTCAGTGTGATGCGCGAGGAGTAGGGCAACTCTTCTAACAACGCCTTGCTCAAGTCCAGTTGCGCTAACAAGTCGCTTTCGGCCATGGCGTGCTTGGGCGTGGCCAGCAAGGTCAGCGCCAGCAAATTGATGGGATTGACGTCGGCGGCGCGGTTGATGTTGATTTGTATCTGTTCGGCTAGACGGTCGGTTACCCCGTTCAGCCATTCTGGTTTGGCGTCGGAATCGCTGGTGGTTTTGCGCCAATCATCGCTGGCGCTATCGAGTAAGGGCGTTAGCTCAATGGGTTCGCCAAAGTTGAGCGTGACGTGGCCATAGCGCTGACGCAGTACTTTCAGGCTGCGCAGCAAACCCAGCAGCGATTCTTTCTTCTTCGGCGTGCCGCCCAGCTCGCCTGCGTACGACTTACCCTCCATCACCTTTTCGTAGCCAATGTAGACCGGCTGAAACAGCACCGGACGACGTGGCGCGCGCAGGAAGGCGCGAATGGTCATCGCCAGCATGCCCTCATGCGGCGCCAGCAGACGCCCTGTGCGCGAACGGCCACCTTCAATGAAGTACTCAATCGGTACGCCGCGATCGATCAGTTGTGCCAGGTATTCGTTGAACACCACCGAATACAGCGCATTGCCACGGAAACTGCGGCGCAAGAAGAACGCGCCACCGCGACGTAGGATCGACCCCAGCACCGGTAGGTTGAGGTTGACCCCCGCCGCGATGTGCGGCACTACCACGCCCGATACGTGCAACTGATAACTCAGCAGCAAGTAGTCGGTGTGGCTGCGATGGCACGGTACGTAAACCACTTCGTAACCCGGCGCGGCGGCACGTGCTTTGTCGAAGTGGTGCATGCCGATGCCGTCGTATAGCTTGTTCCAGAAATTCCCCAGCAAAAACGATACCGAGCGCACGACCGGGTGCGAGTAATCGGCAGCGATTTCCAACACCATTTTGTGAGCGTTGCGCCACGCTTTGGCGTGACTAATTTTTTCTTTGACGGCGTTGGCGGCGATGGCGGCGCGAACCGGCTCGGCGTTCAGCACGGAGTCGACCACGGTACGCCGGTGCGATAAATCCGGCCCGATGACCACCGCGCGGATGCGATGAAAGTGCACGCGCAAAACGCGCGCAATCTTGCGTACGAAGCGCTCCGGCGAAAGTGCGCTGGATTCATCCAGGACGCTGCGTAGCGACACTGGCGTGGAAAACTGCACCACGGTATCGCGGCCGTTTAGCAGTAAGGCCAGCAACCGTCGAAAGCGGCCGACCATGACCCAGTTTTCCGAAAACAGCACGCGGAACCAGCCAGAGTCACGGCTGGGAGCACGCCCGACGTAGATCGACACCGGCACTAATTGAATGTCGCGCTCGGGATGGCCATCCAGCCAATGCACCAGTTGTCGCAATGACTCATTTGGCGCGCGGCGGCGGATGCGCCCGAAAACCCAGCCATCGCGACGCGCCAGCGCGAACACAGAACGCTTCCGGCGCAGGCCCAATAACGGCTGCATGGGGCTTGGTAGGCCCGCGTCCTGGCACGCGCGCTGCAGGATAAGCGTGTCAGAAAACCCATCGCGCTCAATCACATAGCACACCGGCACACCAGCGTGCAGCAAGGTCGCCGGATCCGCGGGATCGCGCCGAATACGCACCCAGGGCTGCAACAGCTGCCCGGTCAAAGTGAACCACCAAGGTGCGCGGCGGCGTGGTGAAGGCGCAGTAGTCGTATTTTGCATCCGCGTATTCTAACGGTTGTGCGATTTAGCTCTTGGCGGGAGTTGGCGCCGTCGGCGTGATCGCTGGCTGAACAGCGATCGGCGCGCTAGCGGCAGTAGCGGGCGCACTCAGCTGTGCATGCGACTTGCGTACGTCGTTCAACAAGTCTTCGCTGTACCAACGACCGTCCTGTTGCACCAGCTTTGATTCAGCCGAAAGGGGCTTGCCCAGCAGCGTGTAGCTGATTTTCACTACCGCGTGGCCGTTTTCCTTGGAAACTTCGTGCACCTTGACCGACTTCAGTGTGTCATCCAGCGACAAACCGTAAATTTGCAGCAGCTGTTTGGCGCCGGCGAAACCCAGTGAGTATTTCGTCATTGCCGTGTCGAAATCCATCGTGCGCAACTGGTCAGGGCCTTTCAGATCCAACTTGCGTGCTGTCGCGACGGCGACGCCAACGGCCTGCTTGGCTTTGGCCTGATCAAACCAGGACGTTTTTTGGGCCCACGGACCGAGCACGTCAAGCATACTTTCTGCCTGTGCTTTCTGGGCGGCGCTTAAACGTTGATTTTCGGCGACGCCGTTTTTCAAAAAACCTGTGCCCATCTTCAACAGCACCGGCAACTGGTCGCTGTATTGCTTCTGCATGGCGTCCAACTTGGGCTGCAGCTCGGTATATAGCTCGGTTTCGGCGTTGGGCGCGGTGAATTTCTGCAGCGCTGCGCTGAATTTGACGCGGTCTTCGGCAGTGATGGGCTGGGCGTCTTGCTCGCGCTTCTGCCAATCAGCACGCAGGTTGGCGTAGTCCGCCGGCGGTAGCGCATGCTTCAGCAACGCATTGAAATCCTTCGCCTTGAGTTGGTCAACGGTGCCTTGAATCGCCGCTTCCGGCGTGCTGGCGCCTGGTTCATTGCTGTGGCAAGCGGTAAGCAGTAAGACAGCGCAGAAGGGCAGCAGGAGACCGCGGGCAGAAAGTAGGCGCATGAAAGGTTCTCGCAGAAAGTGGCAATGGGGACAACGTGTCGGCGTCCCGATGTGAACCGGCAGGGTATAGGCGGCGGCGCAGCGGAGACAAGGGCTGCACTGCTGGAAAACCTACGGATAGCGCAGTGCGTCAACTTTCTGCTGGCGGCGCTGCTCCGGCGAGGCACTCCAGTTATTGTTGAATAACGCGCTTTCCCACGCGCCGTAGGTGGGATTGGGCAACACAAACCAGCGTGTGCCAATCCACGGTAGATAAGCGGCGACTGCCTCGCGTCGCGCGGTCACGGTATTGTGGGTGGCATCGATAAAATCGCCTAACTGGTCGCCAAATTGCATTAAGACCCGGTAATGTCGGCCAACAAGCTGGCGGCGGCAACTTTTGCCAGTACCCTCTTGAGTGCAGTCGGCGACCATGGTGCCCAGCCCAAGAAACGATTGTGGCCCGCTAACGGGGAAGCCTACTTTGCGCAAATTGGCCAAGGTCGCCTGGTCTAGGCTCTTCGCGCGGTTGGATATGTAGATGACGGCAATGTGGTGTTTCGCCGCAAATTGGGTGAACGCTAACGCGCCTGCCAGCGCGCGCGCCTGTTCGCGCTTGCACCAAACGGCCCAGTCGGCGTCGTTGTAGGCGCCGCCGCTTTTCACCAGTGCGGCCTGATAGGGCGAGTTATCCAACACGGTCTCATCGACGTCCAGGATCACGGCCGGTGGCAAACCCGTTGCTGGCGTCACTCGGTCGACTTTGCTCAGCGCGTCCCAGTGGGAATCCTGCAGGGCATCCAACAAGCGCGATTGCGCGTCACGATAGGTTTGCAGGTAAATCAGGTCGTGCTCAATCGCTGTTTGTGACCACGCCACGGCATTCAAATTGTCGTTGGCGGCCACCCTCGTGGTCGGTGCGGCGGTAACCGCGACAGGCGTTGATGCGGCGGGTGGGCGTACGCCAGTGGCACAGCCGCCCAACAGTACTAGCGCGATCGCAGCAACAGGTAAGCGCAGGGACATGCCGGAAATCCTCGTGAGTGCAGTGACGGAGTTTACGATAGCGCCGCCTCGGGTTGCGGTGCCTATCGAATCGCGCACTAGCGACGAGGACGGCTGGCTGACAGACTACTCGCCCCCACTTTGCCATCTCGTGCCGTATGGATTCCCCTTTACTTACCACGCGTGAGCCGTCTCCCCTCGTTCGCGGCGTCAGTTATTGGCTGGCGGCGCTGGCGTTGTTGTTGATCATCTACGTGCGCTTGCTACCGGCTTTGTTGGCGGGATTGCTGGTGTATGAACTGGTGCGCGGCGTGGCGCCGCTGCTGGGCAAACGCATTTCTGGTGATGGCGCGCGCATGGTGGTGGTGGCCGTTCTGGGGGCGGCGGTGGTCGGCTTGTTGGTGGCGTTGATCTTCGGTGTCATCAGCTTTTTCCGTACCGAAATTGGCAACCCGGAACTGCTGTGGCAAGACCAGTTGATGCCGCTGGTGAATAAGGCGCGGTTACAGCTGCCTGCGATGCTGGTCGACAACTTGCCCAACAGTGTGGACGATTTGCGCGTGGGCGTGATGGAATTGGCGCACAAGCACTCCGTCAGCTTGCAGTTGGCTGGCAAGGAAGCTGGGCGTGTGTTCGTGCATGTTCTGATTGGCATGGTGTTGGGCGCCATCATTGCGCTTAGTCGCACCCGACCCGCGCAACAAGTTGGGCCGCTAGCCGCGGCGCTTAGCCTGCGTTGTCAGCGCCTTGCGACGGCGTTTCACAACATCGTCTTTGCCCAGGTCAAAATCTCCTTTGTCAACACCGTCTTTACCGCGCTGTTCTTGCTGGTGGGGCTGCCGTTGTTGGGGTTCCACGTGCCGCTGGCCAAGACGCTGGTGGTCGCCACATTCATCGTGGGTTTGCTGCCCGTCGTGGGCAATTTGATCTCCAATACCGCCGTCACCATTGCGGCGTTGTCGGTGTCGCTAGGTGTTGGTATTGCCGCGCTGTGCTTCCTCGTGCTGATCCACAAGCTGGAATACTTCCTCAACGCGCGCATTGTCGGCACGCAAATCCACGCTCGCGCGTGGGAGCTGCTAATTGCCATGCTGGTGATGGAGGCTACGTTTGGCCTAGCCGGCGTGATTGCTGCGCCAATTTATTACGCGTATTTGAAAAGTGAGTTGGAAGCGACGCGGCTCATTTAGCTGGTGCTAGCTGGCTGCAATTGTTTGCTTAGTTATGTCGGGTGGGAGCATTGAGTCGGGGTGCCCGGGCGCTGAGGCCATCTGATACAAGCCACTTATGCCCCTCAATTACCCGCCAGCATCGCGGCGATGCGGGCCATATGCGACTGCGCCGTTTCGCGAACTATCTCCTTGTCCGCTTCGGGGTCTTTGCCTTGCCAGTGCAAGTCGTCTTGCTGCAGCTCTTGCAGGAAGCGACTGGGCTTGTTGCGGCTGACTTCGCCGAAGCGTTTGGTTTTTGCCGACCACGACAGCGTCAGTAACTCCTTAGCGCGCGTGATGCCGACGTAGAGCAGGCGGCGTTCTTCTTCGATACGGCCTTCGTCGATAGCGCCTTCGTGCGGCAAGGTGCCGTCTTCGCAACCGACGATAAAGACGAAGCGAAACTCCAACCCCTTTGCCGCATGCAAGGTCATCATGCGCAAGGCATTTCCCGGCTCGTCGCGATCAGCGTGGCTGAGCAACGCCAATTGCGAGGCGAGGTCGCCGGCACTGTTGCCGCCTTTTTGCATCGCGCGAAACCAGTCCGCCAGTTCCTTCAAGTTGCCTAGTTTGCGGTCACGCACGGCCGCGTCTTTGGTGGTGGCGGCGATTTGCTCGGCGTAGCGCGTGCGTTTGAGAATAGTTTCCACCAAGTCCGCAGCGCTTTCGTGCAGGGCATGACTGCGTAACTCATCCAGCAGCGTGGAGAAAGAGGCTAGCGCGGCCGCGGGCCGTGGCGTGAGTTGGCGCAACACGCTGTCGCTGCGAATGGCGTCCAGCAACGAACTGCTACGGCCTTGTGCCATCTGGCCCAACTTTTCTAGCGTGGTCGAGCCGATTTCGCGCTTGGGTACGTTGACTACGCGCAGGAAGGCGGCGTCGTCACTGGGGTTAGTCAGCAGCCGCAAATAACACAGCAAGTCCTTCACTTCGGCGCGGTCGAGAAAGCTCAGTGCGCCAGTGAGGTGGTAGGGAACGCGGGCCAGACGCAGGGCTTTTTCCAAGGGACGTGCTTGAAAATTACCGCGATACAGAATGGCAATGTCGTACCAGTGCGCCTTGTACTTTTCTACTAGCGTGGCGGCGATAGCGGCGACATGCTCGGCCTCGTGCTCGGCTTCTTTGCATTCCAGCACGCGGATTAGCGGCCCTTCGGCGTGATCGCTCCACAGCTTTTTGGTGTGCAGATGTGGGTTGTTCGCGATCAACGAATTGGCTGCGCGCAAGATACGTTTGCCGCAGCGATAGTTCTGTTCCAGTTTGATCACGCGCAGGTTGGGCCAGTCGCGCCCAAGCTGGTCCATATTTTCCGGGTTGGCGCCACGCCACGCATAAATGGACTGATCGTCATCGCCGACGCAGGTAATGCCTCCGCGCGCTCCAGTCAGCGCCTTCAGTAGTCGGTATTGCGCGTCGTTAGTGTCCTGATATTCGTCCACCAGCAAATAGCGCAGACGCTCGCGCCACTCCTCGCAACATTCCTCGTCCGCTTCCAGAATACGCAGTGGCAACCGGATCAAGTCGTCGAAATCTACCGCGTTAAAGGCAGCCAGTCGCTGTTGGTACATCGTGTAAATCGTTGCCGCTTCCAACTCGCGTGGAGTGCGTGCGGCGGCTAGTGCTTCCTCGGGCGACAACCCGCCATTTTTCGCCCGCCCCAACAAATGATGGATGCCGCGTAGCACGTCAGGCTTGGCGCCTTTCGGTGCCAGTTCTTTGATGATGGCACCGCTGTCGTCCGCGTCCAGCACCGAAAAGCCGCGACGCAAGCCGGCACGCGCATGTTCCATTTGTAGAAACTTCAGACCAAGCGCGTGGAATGTGCAAACGGTAAGCGCTTGCGCGTCTTCCGTACTAATCAATTTGCCGACGCGCTCACGCATCTCGCGCGCCGCTTTGTTGGTAAACGTGATCGCCGCAATTTTTGACGGCGCCAGGTGCTTGCGCGCGATCAGCCAGGCGATCTTCTGCGTAATCACCGAAGTCTTGCCGGAGCCGGCGCCAGCCAGCACCAGCAAAGGACTGTCGCAATGCTCGACAGCCGCCAGTTGCTGCGGGTTCAACATGCTCAAAAGGGAATTCACCAACGACAGATGGGGCACAAGGTTATAGCGCTACGGAAGTCAGGCCAAGCGCTAGTCACTGGAGGGGGGGCGCCGGCGGTATATTCGCAGCCATAGTCGGTTGCACACCGCACCGCGCATGATGAGGGCTGCGATAAACGTCGATCGGGGCTCAGACAACATGTCGTGAGTTCGTCACCCGTAGCTTGACGCTGCATGAGATGGGCAGTTACCTCGAGACGAGACGTGCGGTAGCGTGGAGATCCTGCGTTTCTAAGGAGAGATCGTATGGCGAGGTGGAAACAGGTTTTGTCTGGTTGCGGCAACGAGTTGCCGCTTGGCTGCGCGCGGCCCTACATCCGCGGACAGCGTCAACCCTACGGTTTGCCGTGTGCTCGATTGGCGCGATGCAGTTGGTCGCAGTAGCTAGCGAAGAAAAAAGGCCTCTGTGCCGGATTCGATGGTGTCTGCGCCGTATACCGGTTACAGCCATCCCGACCTTTGGTATCACTCGCTTGGCTCGTTGTCCTACAAACAACGGTTTGCTGCTGAAGCGTGTACTTTCTTCCAGCGTGCGTCTGGGTATGCCGACTTAGCTGGCCGTCGCAGAAGGTGGCCGGTTGTTGTTATCAAGGGATTTGTCATGCAGGTTTATCGGAAGTCGTTCTGTTTCTTCGCGCTCGCTGTTGCTTGCATCGGGCCGTCCACGCAAGCGCTCGCGCAGTCGACGGATGAAGCTGTGCTGATGGGCTTGCTGGAAAGTGATCAGGTGGTGTCGAAACATCCGGATTTGCTCTATCGCGGTTTGGCGATTCGCGCTTATAAGGCGGGCGACAAACAACGCGCGTTACCGTTGTTGCTGAAGGCGGCAAGGTTCGCGGACAAACCCGCGCAAGCCATGCTTGCAGCGATGTACTGGAATGGTGATGGCGTGCCGCAGGATCGCGCGTTGGGCTATGCGTGGATGGATCTGGCGGCGGACCGTGGCTATGCCGACTTGCTGGCCAGTCGAGAGGCCTTCTGGCAGCAGCTTAATGCGCAGGAGCGCGAGCAGGCAATTGCCAAGGGTCAGCGTATCTACGCGGAATATGGCGACAAACCCGGATTGCAGAGGCTCAATGCTGCTTTGCAACGAGAGCGGCGCAACGTCACCGGTAGCCATACCGGTCTTATTGGTAATCTGGGGGTTCTAATGCGTGACGGTGGTGCCGGGCCTTCGCTGCAAGCCAGACTTCATGGTGGACCGGTGGTCTTGGGTGGTACGGCGGTGCGTGGTCTGGACTATTACTCACCCACGCTATGGTCGATCAAGGGATATACCGGGTTGAAGGATGCGGAGTGGAAATTGTCTGCCGGTGAAACAGGTACCGTTGAGGTCGGGCCGTTGCAGAGCCTTCCGCTAGTTAAATAGGCCGCAAAGGCCAATGTACTGACCATGCGGCAGAACGCGATGAGTCGGCGATGCAGCGTGGCGCATCGGCAAGAACGTAGTGGCCGACGGAAGCTGCATTTGACGACAGTGCGATACTCAAAGGCCGCTGCATCCATTCCTACTAATCAGCTCTGCGTTTCCAATCTATGGCCAAGCTTTACTTTTATTACGCGGCAATGAATGCCGGCAAGACGACGGCGTTGCTGCAAAGCGCTTACAACTATCACGAGCGCGGCATGCGGACGCTGATCCTTACGCCGGTGCTGGATGATCGTTATGGCGCTGGCGTGGTGGCGTCGCGGATTGGTCTGCACGCCGACGCGCGGCGTTTTGGCGGCAACGAAGACCTACTGACGCTGACACAGGTAGATATCGCTGAACGTGGGCCGCTGCATTGCGTGTTTGTCGATGAAGCACAATTTCTAACCAAGGCGCAGGTGTGGCAGCTCAGCGACGTGGTCGATCGGCTGCACGTGCCGGTGCTGGCGTATGGCTTGCGCACCGACTTTCTCGGTGAGTTGTTCGAAGGCAGCCGTTATTTACTGGCCTGGGCGGACAACCTGCAAGAGATCAAAACCATCTGCCACACCGGCCACAAAGCCACTATGGTGGTGCGCGTAGATGAACACGGCCGTGCTGTGACGCAGGGGCCACAGGTTGAGATTGGTGGCAACGACCGCTATGTCTCGGTGAGTCGCGCCGAGTTCAAGAAAATTAGTGCCGGCGAAGGCCGCATCGAGTTACAGCAACCGGTGTTGCCGCTGGGCGAGCAACGTTAGCTCGTTGTCCCGCCGTTTTACCCCTCAAGGAATCCACATGACTGAAGCAACCGCGACACCCGCATGGCCGCGACCTTACTGGAACGCCAGTGCCGAGCCGGTGGCTCTACAGTTTTATGTATTCGGCAAATTTGCGCCGGAGTTGGTCATTCCCTCCATGCGTTACGGCAGCCCCGGCTTGCCCGCAGGCATTACGCTGCAACGCTTTCAAAATGCGGTGTTGCGACAGTGGGAGGGGTACCCGTTACAAGGCGAGTTGGGCAAAATTTTACGCGAAGAAACGCCCGAGGCGTTCGAGAGTGCACGCATCGCGCCGGACGTGGTGGTCGTGCGCGGCGAGCTGAGTGACCAGTCCAGCTTGGACTATTTGCGCGATACCTTGGGCGTCTTGGGCGGCCTGCTCGACATTGGTGGCACGTCCGTTCTCGATCCGCAAATTCTGCGCATGTTCGGGGCGAGCGAATGGCGTGAGCATTATTTAATGACAGGCGGCGCGCCGCCGCGCAATCACGTGCTGATTTTGTGCAATGACGACGAGGATGCGCCCGACCGTAGTTGGGTGCGCACGCGTGGCATGCGCAAGTTTGGTCGCCCTGATTTAAGCATCCGCAACGTGCCGGAAAGTGAGGTGGATCGCGCTGGCGCGCTATGTGAGAAGTTGGTTGAACTGGAATCACTCGGTGCGCATTTCGATGCAGCGCAGCCGCTCGAAGTGGAAGGCTTGCCGGAAGCTTTGATCGCCCAGCCTGGTGGCAGTCGAGATGACCCGCACTTCAACAATACGCATGTGGAGTTTCGTTGGCCCGATTAAGGGGGGGGGCTTGTGTTGGTGATGTGGCCCGCGCGCAGACTTTGGTCTGAATGTTTGCATCGCATCGATTTGTTGCGGTGATGCGTGAAGCTTTCGGCCGCTCCGACTGACGGTCCAGCGCGTCGTCAACCCTTTGTAGGAGCCCGCTAGCGGGCGATGCATTCGCTGCTTCTGTAGATTAACGAACAGCAGAGCTTTCGACCGCCATCGGCGGCCGGGTCACTTTCTCTCGCATGCCCGAGAGAAAGTAACCAACGGAGAGAGGCACCCTCCTTGGCGGTTTCCACCCATGAATGGGCGCAAACTCCGTGAGCTGGGGCCGGCCCTCACGGACTTTCCGGGCGCGACGCCCGGAAAGCGCCAAGTGGGGTGGCCTTCTCTTTGGGTTACTTTTCTCTTGGCCACACAAGAGAAAAGTGACTCGCCCTCCGCAGGAGGACGAAAGCTCTGCTGTTCAATGCAGTCAGCGAAAGCAGTCAGCGAACGTCCAAAAAAAGGCATCGCGGCGAAAGCCACTCCCACAAAATGCGGCTCCGGCAGAACGTTACCCACCGCCAGCTACCTCAATGCTGGCAGTGCACGCACCAAAAGGTGGACCGCTGCCCCAGTCGAACGAGGCGGATCGGCGTGCCGCAGGTGTGGCACGGCTCGTCAGTACGACCGTAGACGTTGAGTTCGCGGAAGAAGTAACCGGGTTTGCCGTCGGGGCTGATGAAGTCGCGCAGGGTGGTGCCACCACGCTCAATCGCCCAGCTCAAAATACGTTTCACTTCGTTGGCGAGACGGCCGTAGCGGGCGCGCGAGATGGAGCCTGCGGCACGGCGTGGGTCGATGCCGGCAGCGAATAGCGCTTCATTGGCGTAAATGTTGCCGACGCCAACGACGATGGCGTTGTCCGTCAAAAACAACTTCACGGCCGCCGTTCGCCCGCGTGAACGCTGCCACAGGAGGTCGCCGTCGAAGGCGTCGGTCAGTGGCTCGGGCCCGAGATGGGCTAGTAGTTCGTGAACTTCGCCGGGCGGTTGCCACAACAAACAGCCGAAGCGGCGCGGATCGGTAAACCGCAAGATGTGACCGGGTTGTCGTGGCGCGTGGTCCAGCACGAAATCAACATGGTCGTGTTTACCGACCGGCGCATCAGGTGGCAAGACGCGCAGCACGCCGGACATTCCCAGATGGAGTAATGCGCTGCCGACTTCGGTGTGCAGCAGCAAGTATTTGGCGCGCCGGTCCACCGCTTCGATGCGTTGGCCGGGTAGTAGCTCGCTAATTTCAGGCGGGATGGGCCAGCGCAAGTCGGCGCGGCGCAAGGTTACGCTGAGCACGCGCCGGCCGATCAAATACGGCGCGATACCGCGGCGAGTGGTTTCGACTTCTGGTAGTTCAGGCAAGGTGGCGTCCGGCGTTCAATGCAGTTCGGTCACGGCTACGGCCGGCGAGCGTGGCATATAACGCGCTGACACCAGCGCAATGCGCGCGCCGACGCGGACGTAATACTGCGGGCCGGTGACGGAAAGTTCGCCAAATTCCAGCCGTTGTCCGTCTAGTTCAAGCGTGGCTTGAGGCGGCGCTAACCCGATTTTCGCGGCGTCGAAATCGCTGGCGGGTCGCCAGCTCAGCACGGGTGCCGCGGCGGCCGCCGTAAGTTCATTGACGCGTGCGTCGTTGGCGCGCTTAGGGGTGCCGTCGCTGCGCCACCAGTGGCCGGAACGCCTCTCGTAGTGCAGTGTCGGCGTGTTTGGCAGGGTCAACGCGACGTGTTGAATGGAGGCTGGGTCCAGCGTAGTCAGGTTGCCGGTTTCGTTGTGTACATCGCGCTGGTGCTGCCACAGCGCCAACGCCAGCAGCGCTGCAACAGCCAACAGAAGGGTAAGTCGCTGGCGGCTGCTACGGGTCATCTCAGCGCCGGCGCCGACGCCACGCGATGGCGGCCCCGATCAGCAGCAACAGCAGTGGCAGGGTGATCAGGAAGCCGACGCTCAGGATGTTCAATTCGGTTTGCGAAATGTTCAACACGCGATCAGGCGCGCCACGCGGCGGCAGGTTGATCAACTTGTCGTCGCCCAACAACCAGTCAAAGGTACGCTCGCCCAGTGCGCGGTTGCCGCCATTGCCAAGGAAGGTGTTGGAAAGGAAGTCGCCGTCGCCAATGACCACCGCGCGCTGCACGCTTTTGTCGGGGCTGGGTGACAGTCGGCTCAAGGCAAAGCCGAAATCCAACGGGCCTTTCAGCTCGCCGGCGGCGGCGTCAAAGCGGATGTCTGAGGTATGCGCGTTGTCGATGGGCTGAAATTCGGTCCAGCTCTGCGCGCTGGAACGCAGGAACGGGTGGACCGCCCAGCTGGCTTGGCCGGTTTGCGCTAAGGCAGCCACTTGCGGAAACAAGGTGGTCAACGTGAAATCGCGAGTGATTGCTTGTATTGGGTAGCTACCTAGCGCGATTAAGCGGGGATCGTGCAAACCCAGCGCCGCGCCCGAACCGTCCACTAAGACGCCGGGTAATACGCGCACGCCGAGTGCACGGGCGAGCGGGCTCAGGCCAAGGTCGTCGTTATTCGGGTCGGTCAGCCACAGCAGGTTGCCGCCTTCCTGCAGATAGTCAACCAGCGCCTGAACGGCGCCGGCCGATAATGCCGATGTGGGGCTGGCCAGTACCACCAAGTCAGTGTGTTGCGGCACGGCGGTTACTTGCGAAAAATTCAGTGGCACCGCGCGCATGCCGCGGCTTTCCAACTGTTCGATAAAGGTACCCATATCGGCATTGGCTTTGCCGTCGGCACGGCGTTCACCATCGCCGGTAACAAACGCGACTAAACGATCATTGCCGCGCAGCAGGCGTTCCAAGGCGTTGGTCACGCTGCGCTCGGACAGCTCGTCCAGACGCTGCTCGTGTTGGCCGTAATGCAGAATCAAGCTGCCGTTAACCGTGATGCCCAGCTCGCGCATCTTGGCCGGATCCAGCTGCGGGTCGACGAAGCGTAGGGTGATATCGGGTTTTACGGTTTGGTAGCGCTGCAAAAAACCAGCGACGGACTGGCGCAAGTTGCCTTGCGGGTTGGCGTAGCTGACGATACTTACCGGGCCGTCAAACTGCGCCAGCACGGCGCGGCTTTCTGCCGAAAGGCTGGTGCGACCGTTCGCCGTCCAGTCAGACTCGTGTGCGTAGTGCGTGGACAGGTAACCGATCGCGGCGGCGGCGAGCACCAGCAGCAGCGCAAACAACCAGCCGTCTAGACGTCTGAGTAAGTAACGCATCAATTGCGCTCCTTGTCAGCGGCCAATCGGCGGATGGCCAAGGTCAGCGCCAGGGCAATCAGTATGACAAACCACACAATGTCGGTACTGGAGACCAACCCACGCAGCAAGGGTTGCAGGTGCGAGCTCATCGCCAACCAGTTAATGGCGCCGCCACTAAGGCCAGCCATCTGCGCGCCGGCGTTTACCGTCCACAGCGCTAGCGTGAGGATCAAGGCGGTTGCCGCCGCGATGGCTGGGTGCGAGGCGAAGCATGATGTCGCTACTCCGATGGCCGCCAAGGTCGCCAGAAAAAGTGCCAAGCCCAGGCTTGCTGCAGCGAGTTTGCCCCAGTCCAGTGTGGTGGCGTGGGTCAGCGCTAGCGGCATCGCCAGCGTCAACATCAGCCATAGCAACAGCCAGCCCAAGATCGCCAGATATTTTCCCAGCACGATGTGCGAAGCCGGTACGCCGGTAGCAAATAACAGTGGCAACGTGCCGTTGCGGCGTTCGCCAGCCAGCAGTGACATGGTCAGTAGCGGCACGACCAGAAAGGCCAGTTGCGCCAGTTGGCCTAATAACGGTACGGCAACTAAATCGGTGAAGCCCGGGCCGTCTGGCAGGGCGGCGCGTTGCACTTGTCCGGTGAGAAAAGTGCCTAACAGCAAGGTGAAATTCCATGCCAGCCACGCCAGTGTTAACGCGGCCAGTACCCACGCCAGCGGCCGTACGATCAGGCGCCGCCATTCCAGTCGCATGATGGCGATCATGCTGGAGCCAGCGCGGCTCATGCGGCGCGCGCCGCAGTAATGTTGCCCTGCATCGCAATCTTGAAGAAGGTTTGTTCGAGCGCCGCATTATCGGTGCTATCTATTGCGCCGTCGTGGCGTAGAACGCCCTCGTGCAAAATCACCACGCGATCGCACACGGCGGTAACTTCTGCGAGCAAGTGGGTGGACAAAATGACTGCTGTTCCGGAGGCCGCCTGTTCGCGGATCAGCGTGCGTAACCCGGCTACTTGCACGGGATCCAGCGCGTTGGCCGGTTCGTCCAGTACCAGTAACGCCGGGTGGTGCAGCAGTGCGCAAGCCAGCCCAAGCCGCTGGCGCTGGCCTTGCGACAGCACGCCGGCCAGCCGCCGCGCTAGGGGCTGCAACTCCAGCCGCGCGATGATGGCGTTGCAAGCATCGCGCAAGGCTTTGCCGCGCAGTCCGCGCAAGCGGCCATGCGCGTCCAAATGCTCGCGGACGGTTAACGCACCCCACACTGGCGCTCGTTCAGGCAGCCAGCCAATCAAATCACGGGCTAGTTCAGGTCGTTCCAGAAAATTCATGCCGTTCAGCTGAATGCGCCCGCTGTCAGGCCGTAACGCGCCGGCAATCATCGACAGTGTGGTCGATTTACCGGCGCCGTTGGTGCCTAGAAGCCCCAAAATCTGGCCGCGCAGCAGGGTCAGGCTAAGATTTTGCACGGCGGGCCGGTTGCCGCGACGACGGGTGACTTGGTCCAGCTGCAGAATGGGGGCGGGCGGCGCGGTGATGGGGGTGGTCATTGCATGATTGTCGCGGCGCCCCCACTGTTAGACAACCTCTGCATGGCGTAACGTGTGAACTTACGCTGGATTTACATGTGGCGCGTAGGCGGCTGTTACCATAACCGGCTGTCACGTTGGGGGTACGGAAGCCCGTAATACGATTGTTCTCACTCACTAATGTGGTGTCTTCCATGCTCGACGCGGTACTCAACTTCTTGATAAATGGCATCACCAGCGCGAGCTGGGTTGAGATGCTGGTTTACATTTTGGTGATGACTCAGCTCACTATTCTCACAGTGACGCTTTATTTGCATCGCAGTCAGACCCATCGCGGCGTGGATTTTCACCCTGCGCTGGCGCATTTTTTCCGTTTCTGGGGTTGGCTGACCACCGGTATGGTGACGCGTGAGTGGGTAGCGGTACATCGCAAGCATCACGCCAAGGTAGAGACGGCAGAAGATCCACATAGCCCGATGATCTACGGCATCAAAAAAGTCTTCTGGGACGGTGTGTCGCTGTATCGCGATGCCTGCGAGTCCAAGGCGGACATGGTTAAGTACGGTCGCGGTACGCCAGACGATTGGGTTGAACATCACGTTTATGGTGCGCACCCTTATTGGGGTCCGGCCCTGATGTTGTTCATTAGCATCGCGCTGTTTGGCGTGATTGGCGCAGCGTTGTGGGCGCTGCAGATGGTGTGGATTCCGTTCTGGGCGGCCGGCTTCGTCAACGGCATCGGCCATTGGGCCGGTTATCGCAATTTCGAAAGCGCCGACACCTCGCGCAACTTGATTCCGTGGGCGTTCTGGATCGGCGGCGAAGAGCTGCACAACAATCACCACGCGTTCCCCAGCTCGGCCAAATTTGCGCTGCGCAAGTGGGAGTTTGATATTGGTTGGGCGACCATTTGTGCATTACGGGCCGTTGGTTTAGCCAAGGTGCTACGCGTTGCGCCGTCGCTGGATATCCGTCCAAACGTGCGCCTACCCGACGCCGAGACGCTGAAGGCCGTGCTCACGCATCGCTTCCAGGCGATGACTGATTACTACCGTGGCGTCATCGTGCCAACCCTTGGTGACGAGGCGCAGCGCGCCGGCGACAACATCAAGTCGATGCCGCGTCGGATGCGTCGAGCCTTGGCCGATGGCGGCCGTTGGCTGGATAGCGAAGGACGCGATCGTTTGCAGGCGACCCTGGCCAAGCGTCCCACATTGAAGACAGTCTACGAATTCCGTAATCGCCTTGCCGCCTTGATGGAGCAGCGTGGTGCCGATCAAGCGCTGAACGGTTTGCAACAGTGGATTCATGACGCCGAGGAAAGCGGTATTCGCACCTTGCAGGAATTTGCCTTGCGGCTAAAGAGCTACTCAGTCGCCGCTACTGCTCGGTAGTCCGAATAAGTGTGTAAAGGAAACCCGCCGCTTGGCGGGTTTTTTTTGGCTAGAAAATTTGCGCGGCCAAGAGCGAAAGGAGCGCCTTGCTGTAGAGGACGTGCAGCGACTGATGAAGCACATCATCCATGGGCGTAGGCGTGAGGAAGGTTCAATTGTCGCCATCGGTGTGTTCGCTTGAGTCGCTGGCGTAGCACCGCGCGGCGAGCCGTAATCGTGCATGTTGTGGGGCGCGCACATCGTTGGCCAGAACGTACTGGCAAACTCCAGCCGAATGCTGCACGAGATGAGTTCGCAGCGTTCGCCGCTGGCGTGGCTCATCTCGCTGAGTATTGATGATGGCGCGCAGGTGTTCGTTTTCCGCACAAAAGAAAACCCGCCGTGAGGCGGGTTTCTCTGCAGGCGCTGGACCTGGCTTGCACCAGGCGGACGTTCCGGCCAACCGTTCACGCTAGGCGCGAACAGGCCGTTACATCACTTGATTTTGCCTTCCTTGTAGATCACATGCTTGCGCACGACGGGATCGTATTTCTTGAATTCAAACTTTTCCGGCGTGTTCTTCTTGTTCTTCTTGGTGGTGTAGAAATGACCGGTACCAGCCGAGGAGATCAAGCGAATTTTATCTTGTGATTTATTAGCCATGATTCAATCCTCAGACCTTGTCGCCGCGGGCGCGCATTTCGGCAATAACGACTTCAATGCCCTTCTTGTCGATGGTACGCAACGCATGATTGGAAACGCGCAGCTTGATCCAGCGGTTTTCGCTAGCCACCCAAAAACGGCGTTCGTGTAGATTCGGCAACCAGCGACGACGGGTACGGTTGTTAGCGTGTGAGACGTTGTTACCGCTCATCACACCTTTACCGGTGACTTGACATACACGGGACATAAATAGCTCCGTTGAGTGGCTTCATAGAAGCCGGGTTTGCCGCCCGTTAGCCAGGGCAACATCGGCCCAGCGGCGTCTAGCGCCTCGCGATGCTGGATATAGGTGCTGTCGCGTTGTCGTAAGGTCCGCATCGCGCGGCGAACTGCCCAAATTGCTTTGGGTCGACATAGGCGAGCCGCGTATTGTCCCAGAAAAGTAGGCATGCATGCAATCGGCGTGAGCCGCAGCCGGACACGGTTAAACGTGCGCGGGGCGGTGATGTATGGAACAATCGACCTCTTTTTCGATGCAACCAGACTCGAGGGAACCCCCATGGCAGAAGAATCCAGCAACGGCCAGACCAATGGTCAAGCCAACCAGCCGCAATTGGTGCTGCAGAAAATTTACGTGAAAGATGTGTCCTTCGAAGCGCCCAACGCGCCAGCGATTTTTCAGGAAATCGGTGAGAACGAGCAGCCGCAGGTGCAGTTGAACGTGGGCCAGAAAGCGACTGATCTGGGCAACGACCTGTACGAAGTGGTGCTCAGCCTGACGCTGACCTGCACCGTGGGCGAGCGCACCGCGTACCTTGCTGAAGTGGAGCAGGCTGGCCTGTTTGGCATTGCTGGCTTCAATGAAGTCGAGCATGCCGGCATTGTTGGCAGCTACTGCCCGAATTTGCTGTTCCCGTACGGTCGCCAAGTAATTTCCGCGCTGGTGTTGGAAGGTGGTTTCCCGCCGTTCCTGCTGCAGCCGATCAACTTTGATGCTTTGTATGCCGAACAACAGCGCCGTATGGCCAGCGGTGAGCAGGCCCCGGCTCAGCTCAATAGTTGAGCCACGCCGTGAGTGAAGTGACAACTACCGTCGCCGTCCTTGGTGCCGGTTCGTGGGGCACTGCGCTAGCCGCTTTGCTGGCGCGCAACGGTGTCGCAACGCGTTTGTGGGGACGCAACGCAGCAACGCTGGAGGCGATGGCGCAAAGCCGTCGCAACCAGCGCTATCTGCCCGACGTCGAACTGCCGCAAGCGCTGAATTACGAAAGTAATTTGGCGCGGGCGGTGCATGGCGCGGACATCGTATTGATCGTGGTGCCTAGCCACGCGTTTGCGGCCATGCTGGTTGAATTGGCGCCGCTGCTGGACGCCGCTACGGCGGTGGCTTGGGCGACGAAGGGGTTTGAGCCAGGCACCGGACGTTTCCTGCATGAGTTGGTCGCTGAGCACTTGCCGCAGCGTTTGGCGGCGGTGGTCACGGGGCCATCGTTTGCGCGTGAAGTCGCCGCCGGTTTGCCCAGTGCGGTCACCGTGCACTCCGATGATGCGGCATTCGCGCAGCGTCTCGCCGGCTTGTTGCACGCGCCCAATTTGCGCGCGTATTCCGGCGGTGATGTATTGGGCGCCGAGTTGGGTGGCGCGATGAAAAACGTGCTGGCCGTAGCCACTGGCATTGCCGACGGGATGGGCCTGGGTCTGAACGCTCGCGCTGGCCTGATTACTCGTGGCATGAACGAAATGATGCGCCTTGGCGTGGCTTTGGGCGCACGTCCAGAAACGTTGATCGGGCTATCTGGACTAGGCGATTTGGTGTTGACCTGCACCGGTGATTTGTCGCGTAATCGCCGGCTTGGTCTAGCGCTTGGGCAGGGTGTTGATATCGACACAGCGTTGCAGCAGATCGGTCAGGTGGTGGAAGGCATCATCACGGCTGACGAAGTGTTTCGACTGGCCAACCAGCATGGTCTCGATTTGCCCATAAGCGCGGGCGTGCATGCCGTGCTGCATGGCGAAGTTACCCCGGTGGAAGGTTTGAAGGCCTTGATGGCGCGCGAGCGTAAACCGGAATATCCGCGTGGCCTGTTTGGCACCGACTGATCACTAGCGTCGCCGTGGACGTTTGTCTGCTAGGTGGCGTGCTGTATGAGCGTGCTTATCTGCCGCACGCTAGCACCGCCAGCTAGCTCGTTCGCTGCGGGCTGCTAAGCTCAGTAATTTGGTCGTCGCACGGGTCGCATGTGCATGCAGCAACCGGACGAAAGAGAAGGTAATAATCCGGCACCCACGGGTGTCGATAAGCCGCTGCCACCGATATGGCGACGCTTGTTGGCGGCACCAACAGCCGCGCCTGCCAGTAAGAGCGGTGTGCTTGGCTTCTTCCTGGAATTGATCCCGGAGGAAGGGGCCGCTTTTGTCCACCTGGATGTCGCCCCTGTCTTGCTTAGCGTGCTAGCGCATGGCCGCTTCGCGCGGCCCGTACCGTTAGATAGCGAGCATTTGGGGTTGCTGGCGCAGCAACCACACGATCAACGCTTGGCCGCGACGGTGCTTGGTTTGCCGCTGAGCCTGCGTAAAGGCCGTAGTTATGCGCGGTTGAGTAATCATGTCGGTGCGACGTTGCTGGTTGACGTGTTGGATACGACACCTTGTTTCCTAGGTGGCGTGGCTGGTTTACGCGTATCACGCGGCCGGGCGCGCCCACTGAGCTGGCGGTGGGAGATGGAGGCTGATGGTAGCCAACGTTTGCTGCCGCTGCTGCCACGCAATCAGCGTCTGCTGCGGGTGGATCACTTGTGGTATCTCGACGTCGAGCGCGCCGTGCTGGGCTCGTTAGAGGCGGCGGCGGAAGAAACTCGCTGGCTGGATTTACCCGCGCTGGGCCACGAAAATGGCCGTTATTTACGCCGCGACTTGCCGGCCAGTCGGCTGGCCACGCGGGTGCCGCTGCCACAGGTATTTGCCGAAGTCAGTCGCTCCACGCCGACCCCCAAGCCGGTGCTGGTGATGCACGCGCTGACGCGGCACGCACGGCTGATCGCGGGCATGCCGCCGTTGAGTTATGCGCGGCTGGCGTTTGATTATGCCGGTGAACGCCTACCTGGCCGCGGCGGCGAACCGCTGGTTCGGCGCGTGCGTGATGATCAGCTGGTAGAAATCGTGCGCCGTCGTGCGCAAGAGCTGTCGGCAATGGAGCAGCTTGAACAACTAGGTTTAACGCCAGGGGTCGATACCGAAGGCTTGCCGTGGGATGTCGCCGACACCTTGCCCGACGATGCGTGGTTATTCCCCGGCACCGGTTACGCCGGCGCGATGGAGGTCAACACACCGGCGCGTTGGTTGGCGCTGGGACCAAAACTGGAAGCGGAAAACTTTCTGATCGAGTACGCCCCGAGCTTCCCGTTTGAAGTGCTCGATGGTCCGGTCCGTTGGTATGGTCATGCGGTAGACGACAGTGACGATCACGCGTTTGATCTGGAAATAGGCATCGAGGTAGCGGGCGAACGGCTGAATTTACTGCCAGCGGTGGCGCGTGCTTTGGTCGACAACCAGCTAAGCCTGAGTCCACTACCCAATGAGCCGGCTGACGCGGTGTGGTACGCGCCGATTGATGCGCGGCGCCGTGTGCCAGTACGGTTGAGCGAGCTGCGCGGGCTGCTAGCACCGTTGGCTGAATATCTAGAAAAGCCGCAGCAAAAGTTGCATCTCCCACGCGTGCAAGCCGGCCGTTTGGAAGAGCTAACCGCGGCGATGCCTGGCGACAGCGTGTTGGATGCACCGCTGGCGCTGAGTGGTTTCGCTGCCCGCCTGCGTGACGCCGCCGCCCGCGCTACTGACGTCGTTCCCGACGGACTCAACGCTGAGTTGCGGCCGTATCAGCGTGAGGGTTTGCGCTGGCTAAATGCGCTAGCGGCAGCAGGGGTCGGTGGCGTGTTGGCCGATGACATGGGCTTGGGTAAGACGCTGCAATTAGTGACGCATTTGTTGTCGCTGAAACAGGCGGGTGAACTCACCGAGCCGGCCTTGATCGTCGTGCCAACCAGCCTGATTCCCAATTGGCAATCTGAGCTGACGCGCTTTGCGCCGACCTTACGGGTGCTGACGTTGTATGGCCCACAGCGCGCCGAAGCGTTTGCCCAATTGGGCGACCAAGACGTTGTGTTGACCAGCTACGCCTTGCTGCCGCGTGATGTAACTGCGTTGCGCAAACAGCGTTTTGCATTGACCGTATTAGACGAAGCGCAGCAGGTAAAAAACCCGCGTACGCAGGCCCGCCGCGCGCTGCTTAGCTTGCGTACGCACCGTTATGTTTGCCTGACTGGCACGCCGCTGGAAAATCACTTGGGCGAGCTATGGTCGCAGGTGGATCTGGCGGTGCCGGGCTTGCTTGGTGACGAAGGCGCATTCCGCCATTACTACCGTGTGCCGATTGAAAAGCAACACGATGAAGTCACTCAGCACCGGCTAAATCTACGCTTGGCGCCGTTTATTTTGCGACGGACCAAGGCGCAAGTAGCGAAGGAATTGCCGCCAAAAATTGAAATCACGCGGCGCGTGGTGATGGAAGGCCGGCAACGTGATTTGTACGAAACTTTGCGCCTCTCGCTGACCGACGAACTACGCGAAGTTATCGCCCAACGCGGCATCGCGCATTCCGGCATTGTGGTGCTGGATGCGTTGCTGAAGCTGCGTCAAGTGTGTTGCGACCCGCGTCTGGTCAAGCTGGAAGCGGCGCGCGGTGTGCAAGAGTCGGCGAAGTTTGAGTTGCTGATGGAAATGCTGCCGGCATTGCTGGATGAAGGCCGCAAAGTGCTGCTGTTCTCGCAATTCACCGGCATGTTGAAACTGATTGCCGCGGAGTTGGATCGCCGCCACATTACGTACGTCACGCTTACCGGCGAAACGCGTGACCGCGCCGAGCCGGTGCGACGTTTTCAAAATGGCGAGGTGCCGTTGTTTTTGTTGTCGCTGAAAGCTGGCGGTGTCGGCCTCAACCTCACCGCTGCTGACACCGTGATTCACTACGATCCATGGTGGAATCCCGCCGCCGAAGCGCAGGCCAGCGATCGGGCACACCGCATTGGTCAAGATAAACCCGTCTTTGTGTTTCGCTTAATTACTAGCCACACGGTGGAAGAGCGCATCGAAGAAATGAAGGTGCGCAAGGCCGATCTCGCCTCGGCCGTCCTCGATGGCGGCGGTAGTCGCGCCAAGCTCAATTTCGATCAGCTCGATCTGGATACGTTGCTAGCGCCGGGCTGAGTTTGCTTGGTTAGTCGGCGAGCTTGGCGCGGATCAGTGCTTGGCGCTGTTGTCGTGTGTTTGCCGCAACAAGGTCCACGCCATCGCAGTGACGGCTAGTGCGCCGCCGATTAACACCAACCACAACAGCCAACGAGTCCAGTCGAACGGCGGCTTGGACGGTAGCGGTGCAAGCAACGCAGTGGGTCCAGCGGCGATACTGGCGGCGCCGAGCGTGGCCAGCGGCGGTTGCCAGCTTGCGTCGGCGGCGGCGGGGCGAATGCGCTCCAGTGCCGTCTGCAGGGGATAGTCGCTGCGGCGTGCGGCGTAGCTTCCGGCAAGCAGACTATACGGCCCGTTGCCTTCCGCCAAAAATACAAACACATCGGGCCGCCATGCCACACGCAGTGTGGGCGGTTGCGCTAGCGGCGTGTCGGTGTGCAGGCGCAGATGTTGTACGCGCGTCGGCGCAAAGGTGACGGGTGCTGTTTCGTCAGTACCGGCGTCGACCTGCACGGCGGTGCCGGTAGCCAGTAGTCGAGTGCCGTTGTCGTCAACGTCAAGCAATTGATAGCGCGCAACTGTGTTGACGCTGGCGAGGGTGACTTGCACGGCTTCTAACGGCAATGCTGCGGGCAAGCTGTAGTCGTAATCGGTGCCGCTAGTTGAGGGCGAGATGACGGCGGCTGGCGCGTCCAGCCATTGGCGTGCCGTGGTGTGGCCGCCGAGGGTGCCGGCGGACATGCCATGCAATTCCACCTGAGGGGTTTGTGTGCTGTCCCATGGCGCGTGGTTAGCCTCGTTCAGGGTCAGTCGGTAGTAGCGTGATGGAGTGCCACTGGCGACGGCAACGAACCGTTGGGCGAACGCATCTGCGCCACGGCGTACGCTGACGATTTCGCTGGCGTCGCCCGGTGCACTCCAGTGCTGCAGGTCATTGCTGGTCTGCACGGAAAGCTGGAAACGCGCATCGCCCGGCAGCGCGGATGGATCGATCTCAATGCGATCCACACTTGCTGGGTGGCCTGCATCCACTAGCCATTGGTTGGGCTGGGTGGTTGCGGATGATGCCGACGGTTGCTCGATCACGATGCTACCGTCGCTGCTGCGTCGTACGCGCACGGCGCCGCTGTGATCTGACTGGTTCGGTGGCAGCGGTAGCAACGTGGCCTTCAACGTAAACGCTTGCGCAGGGCGCGGTAGGGGCGGCAGCGGCCCGAACGGTACTTGCTGGCCGTCGGCGTTCACCACAATCAAGTCGCGTAGGTCGGCGGCAGGCAGGGACACGGCATAGATCGCGGGGTTTAGTTCGACCCGCCACGCGGCACTGCTGCCGCTGGTGGTGAGCGGGAAACGGTAGGCGAACTCATTCGTCGTAGCGGCGTGCAGGCCGAACGGAAGGCACAGGCTTAGAAGCCACCATGCTCCATATTTTTTCCAGCGTGAATTACAACGCATCAGAACCTTCCGCGGCCATGGCTGCTGCTGGTTCGCGTGGCGGCGCTGGCGCGAGATAGCCGATCCCGGTGCAGAGCAGGCCGTAAGCGATAAACGAGGTAATGCCGAACAGGTTGCCTAGGTGGCCACGATCGATCAGCAGCAGTTTGAGCAACACCACGCCCATTGCCACCGCACCGGCCAACCACACCAAGCGCCGACTGTGGCGCGAACCCCAGACCCAGGCAAGCAAGCCAAACACGCTCCATACGATGGTTAGCGCCAACTGCGCCAAGCTCGAATCGAATAGATCCACGCCATCCCACGGCACATCTCCCAACTGGTGCACTGCGCGCAACGTGGCACTGGTGACGAAGACCATGCCGATAGCACCCAACGCCATCGCGCGGCGCTGCTGCCATAGTGCGGGTGCTTCGGCGTCGCCGAGCCAACTCGCGCCCAAAAGCATGACGACGAGCAGCAATATTTCCAGTGGATTGAGTAACGGCAGGTACGCCATCGGGCCGGCGTTGCCGGCCATAAACAGGCCGAAGAACCAGACCAACGCCAGTACCAGAAATACGGAATGCAGCAGCGTCGCACGTAGGCGCGGCATTAGCTCGGGCAACGGTGGCGCGATCCAGCGGGGGCGCTTCAGCGCCAGCCACGCCAGCGCGCATAGCGGCAGCGTTACCAACAGCAACAGCCAGTCGCCGTTTATCGGTAGCGCGGCCTTGATCGCGGCACTGGCGATCAACGTCCAGCGCCACAACCAACTCCATTCGGCCAGCAGTGCTGGTTCTGACTGTTCGTGCAGACAGGCCAACGTGCGCCACCCCAGTAGCGCGCCGGCCACGACGGCCACCAGGTTCCAACCCCACAATGGCTGCGCGCCGTCGGTTAGCCATCCAACCGTCACTAAGAAGATACCGAGGAACAACATCGGCACTGTCCATGCCAGCGCAACACCCAGTTCGAAACGAGGCCGGCGACGGGCCGTTTCCGCGCAGGCCCACGCGCTGACGATAAGTAAAATCATCACCGCCGCCAGTTTGTTGGAAACCGCGACGTGGCGATCAATTTCGACCAGACAGGCACCCAGCCACCAACACAGACCCCAGCCATACAGAAGCACCGCCGTCCAGCGTTGCATGATGGCGTCGCTGCCTTGTCGCGCGTAGAACGACACACTGGCAAACGCAGCCGCTGCCAGGATCAGCGCGCTAAGGAAATTATGGTTAAGCCAGCTCGTGGCGGTAGCCGCCGAGTAGCTGTCGTAACTGAGCAGCACCGCCAGCGCCGCCATGACCTGCAGCGCGACGCCGGCCCAACGCGAGAGCCAGCGTTGCTGGCGCAGGCCAAGCCAGATGAGGCCGGCACCCTCCAGTGCGAAGATACTGCCGGTCAAGCTGGCACTCAGCGCCAGTGGAACTGCTACGGTGGCCAAAGCAATGGCCAGCGCCGCCCATGCATCACGCAGAATGCCGAGCTGGTCGTACCCGCGCAGACGCCATGCCACCGCCACATAAATGGCCGCCGCTGCTAACGCAGAGAATGCCAGTGGCTGGCCTTGCCACTGCAGTAAGGCTCCTTGCAGCAACAGACTGACCAGCGGCACACCGAAGACCAAGCAGCCATCCATCACTGTGCGCTGACCGGGTTCGGCTCGGCGCAGGTACAGCAGCGGGATCGCCAGATAGAACAGAAAATTCAGTATCAAAAATGGCTCAGTGCTGGCGAAAAATTCTGGCCGGTACTGCAGCACGCCCCAAGCCGTGCCGATACCGAACGTCGCTACGAAGCCGAGCAAGTTCAGCACGCGCCACGGCCGTTTCCACGCCATGCCGAGAATGGCCAAGTTGAGCACAGCGTAATAACTGAACAACACGACGTGGCTGCCGTGGCCGGTCGAGGTAAGGATCGGCGCGAAAAATCCCGCGACCAGCGCCAGCACGGCGAGTGCTAAGGCATCCTGCAACACAGCAAGTACGCCGACGCCAGCGACCAAGATCAACAACAGAACAAAGGCCGCTTGCGGTGGCAGCAACGCATACAGGCGGAATGCCGTGAACACGGTGATCAATAAGACGCCAATGGCGCCACCTTGTAACGACAATGCAAACACCCGTCGCGTTCCACGTTGGCGCCAGCCGAACCCTAATGCGCCAATCGCCGCCAGCGCCACGAGGCTCAAGCGCAGCGAAATTGGCACCTGCAGCATTCCAGCGTCGGCCGCATATTTCAGCAGAGCAGCCACGCCGGCAAACAGCACCAGGATGCCGATCTTCACCGGCACATTACCTTCCGTAAACCAATGCTTGATACGCGAAATAAGGATGCTGGCGGCATCCGGTTGCATGGGCGCATCGAGCGCTTCCGGCGTCATCGTTATAACGACAGGCGTGATCGCTCGCGGCCTCGTTAAAGGCGGCGGCGTGTTTGGGCTTGCGGCGGGCGCAGCTGTGTCGGCATACGCGGCATCGAGGTGCATCTCACGGCGTGCCGCTTCCGCTGCGTCAATCGGTGGCGGCTCCTGTGCGTGCACTTGTGCGTCGCCGTGTCGTAGCGCCGTCCGCCCAAGCAGCGCACGCATCTGCGTCAACTCATCGCGCAATCTGTTTTGTCGTGCCCAGATCACGCCAAGCAATGCACCGATCATCATGCCGAAAAAAACGCCGCCCTCGCGCGCGCCGCCGAGCATCCCTATGACGGCGAATACCACGAGTCCCGCCAATCCCCAAACGAAAGACATTTACCCGCTCCCTAGTGCGCTCCACTTCATGCGTGGCATAGCGAGTTTGGCATGGAATGTCGCCGCTTCGGTAGGCGCGCCAGAGCTAAGGAAGGCTGGCGCCAAAGCGACGCGCGGGGTGCTTCGGGAGAAGGCAAGGCGGGTGGCGGCTAACGCTGCGCCGGGTTGCGGTGGTTAAGGTTTTATGACGCGCCGTGCCGACGTGTTGCGACCGCTGTTTTGCGTCAGTCGCGCGCGGCCACTTCGTCAATGTGCCGCAATAGATCGGCCGGGTCGCTGTAGACGCGGAACGCTCCGGCCTGTTGCAGTTCCTCGCGACCGTAGCCGCCGCACAGCAAGCCGATGCCAAGCGTACGGGCGCGCTGCGCCGCGAGCATGTCCCACACACTGTCACCAATCACCAGCGATTGCTGAATGTCCATGCCAAGGCGTTCGGCGGCGGCGATGAACAGATCTGGGTCGGGTTTGGCATGACGCACTTGGTCACGCGTCACCACCGGCACCTTGGTCGGGTCGACGCCAAGCGCTTCGAGGTTATGTCTGGCCGTCTCCATTCGGCCACTGGTGGCGATCGCCCACGGAATATTCTGCTCGGTCAGGTAGTCGAGCAAGGCGCGCGAGCCTGGTAGCGGGCGCACCGAACCTTGCGCATGTTGCCGGTTGAATGCGTCCGCATGCCGGTCGCGCATTCTCGCCAGGCGTTCTTCGGTGACGGCCAGACCCGTTTCACGCAGCAACATATTGGCGAACAGACCACCACTCATGCCGATTTTGCGGTGGATGCGCCACACCGAAATATCGAGGCCTTCGCTGTCCAGCGCTTCCTTCCATGCCAGTACGTGCTGGTAGACGCTGTCGATCAAGGTGCCATCGAGGTCGAACAGGAAGGCACTGTCGCGGCGGGACATAGGGTTCTCCGGGTGGTTGGTGGGTAGACAGCAGCGCCGTTGTCGAGGTGCCGCTAGCTAGGGTCGTGGCAGTAGTGACTGACCCGCGTCCATTACCGCCAGCGCCGCCGCGCCGAGCAGGCCCGGCTCGGGATTCATGATCGCTTGCGTCGGCACTTTTTCCATGATGTCGCGGAAGCGGCCCTTGGCCTCGAAGCGCTCGCGAAAGCGGCCGCGTTCCAGCCACGGCAACAGGATGGGAGTCAGACCACCGGTGAGGTAGACGCCGTCCCAAGCGCCAAGCGTGAGTACCAGGTCGCCGGTGACACTTCCGAAAATGCCGACGAAAGTTTCCACCGTGCGTGTGCACA
Organism: Rhodanobacter sp.; assembly: GCA_039924175.1. Taxonomy (GTDB): domain Bacteria; phylum Pseudomonadota; class Gammaproteobacteria; order Xanthomonadales; family Rhodanobacteraceae; genus Rhodanobacter. The sequence goes on along the minus strand of JBDTBF010000121.1, from coordinate 66,825 downwards.
GCGGGCAGCTGTTGTCCTTGGCGCGGGCCGTGATGTCTTCGGGCTTGAGGTCGGCCGCCGGTGCGCCGGCCAGATGGCAGATCGCGTCATAGAGGTTGACCAGGCCCTGACCACAGATCAGCCGCTCGTTGGAAACGCGGCCGTACTTACGGTTGAGATAGTCGAGAATGGCGATGTCTTCGGTCGTATGCGCCGCAAAGCCGGCATGCCCGCCCTCTGTTTGCAAGACGCTGCAGCGCCCTTGGCGCACTAGCAGTCCACCGACACCGAGCCCGGTGCCGGGGCCGACGATGACGAACGTCTGCTCGTCTTCGCCGCCGACCACGGGCCGTGCGGCGGTGCCTACGTCGACTAAATCATCGCCGTGCAGCAAGGTCACTGCCATGCTCTGCGCGGCGAAGTCGTTGACCAGATGCACCCGTTCCAAGCCGAGCGCGGTGGCAGTCTGGCGGGCGGAGATGGCCCATGGGTTATTGGTGACCTTGACGGTTTCGCCGTCGACGATACGACCGGCCGCCGCGATGATGGCGCGCGTCACTTGGAGTCCGGTATCGGCCAGATACTGCTTTGCGGTGGCCACCAGTGAATCGTGTTCGGCTACGCGATAGCGCCGGATGCTGTCCGCTAGCAGTGGCTGGTCGCGCGAGGTGTCGGCCACGCCAAAGCGAACATTCGTACCGCCCAAATCGACGAGCAGGGTGGGGGCGCTGTGGGGCTGGCTCATGAAACTTCCTGAAAGACGAAAGAGACGCCATCTGAATTACAGGCGCCGTACCGGCTTATTTTGACAAGTTTACGGTGTGCGCGACGTTAGCATCCGTAAAGTGGCGACGTCGGCGCGGCATATTGTCCGCCGCGGCGGCAAACTGGCGCGGCAGCGTAAAATACGCAGATACCTTGTTTCACGAGACTTGCCATGAGCTTTCCTGCTACCCGCATGCGTCGTATGCGTCACGACCCCTTTTCTCGCGCCTTGATGCGCGAGACCACCTTGCTGCCAAGCGACTTGATCATGGTGGCGTTTGTGATTGAAGGTGAGGGCCAGCGCGAAGCGGTGCCATCGATGCCGGGCGTAGACCGTGTCTCCATCGATGAATTGTTGAAGCTGGCCAGCGAATGCGTGCGGCTTGGTATTCCCGCTTTGGCACTGTTCCCTTCGCCAAATCCTGCAGTAAAAACCGTGGATGCGCGCGAAGCATGGAACCCGGACAACCTGATGCACCGCGCCACCCGCGCGCTGAAGGCGAAATACCCCGAGCTTGGTTTGATCGGTGACGTTGCGCTGGACCCCTACACCACCCATGGCCAGGACGGTTTAATCGACGATAGTGGCTATGTGGTGAACGAGCTCACCGTCGAGGCGCTAGTCAAGATGTCGCTGGCGCAAGCCGAAGCGGGGATGGATTTCGTGGCACCATCGGACATGATGGACGGCCGCATTGGCTCCATTCGTACCGCGCTGGAAAATGCTGGCTATATCCACACCCGCATCCTCGCCTACTCGGCAAAATATGCCTCCGCGTTCTATGGCCCGTTCCGTGATGCCGTGGGTTCGTCCGCGACCTTGGGCAAGGGCAACAAACACACCTACCAGATGGACGTTGGCAACAGTGACGAAGCCCTGCGCGAAATTCAGCAGGATATTGAAGAGGGCGCCGACGCCGTCATGGTCAAGCCGGGCTTACCGTATCTCGACATCACCCGCCGCGTGAAAGACACCTTCGGTGTGCCGACTTTTGTGTATCAGGTCAGTGGTGAGTACGCGATGCTGAAAGCCGCCTCGCAGAATGGCTGGCTGGATGAGAAGGCTGTCGTGCTGGAAGCGCTTACATGTATCAAACGCGCTGGGGCGGATGCGATTTTGACGTATTACGCGGTGGATGCGGCGCGGTGGTTGCGGGGGGAGTAGGTGCGAATTTGCCTGATGCGTTGTGTATTAGGGTAAGCGTTTAATCTGTTGATTATGCATGCTTTTAATGTGATTAACTTTACAATGTTTAGGGTTTTACTTTCCAATCATTGTAGATAGCCTTACAATCCAAGCATGCCTCGCAACCGATCCCCTTCCATCGACGCGGCTTTGTTGGCTGCCGTCGATGTGCATCCTAGCGACCTTACTCATACGGTGGCCGAGCAAGTCGGGGTGAGTCGCCAGACGGTCGCCGCTCGCGTGCGCGTTTTGGTGGAAGATGGGTATCTTGCTCGATCAGGTACGACTCGGCCGACTTACGTGCGCGGCGCTCGGCGGGAAGGTTTGTTCCGGCATCCGATAACGGGGTTGACCGAAGACCGGGTGTGGAGCGAAGACGTGGCACCCATGCTGCGCGGGTTGCCAGCGAATCTGGTGGATATTGCTCATCACGGATTGACCGAGATGGTTAATAACGCCATCGACCATTCCGAAGGGCGTCACCTACAAGTGACGGCGCGACGCGATACGGAGCGCGTGACTCTATGGGTGATCGATGACGGCATCGGCATTTTTCGCAAAATAGCCCGGGCGCTGGACTTACCTGATAAGCGGCTGGCATTGCTGGAGCTGGCGAAGGGGAAATTCACAACGGATCCGCGGCGGCACACTGGCGAAGGCGTGTTTTTTACCTCGCGCATGTTCGACAACTTCCAGATTGTCTCCGGGGACTTGGTGTTTGATCACGATGGCGCGGAAGAAGATGATCTTCTGTACGACAGGGAAGTGCCACGCGTGCGGCGTGGTACGACCGTCGTCATGATGATCAGTTTGCTTTCGGAGCGCACGGTCAAACAGGTATTCGATGAGTTCTCCAGTGGTCCAGATGACTATGACTTTGCCAAGACCGTGGTACCGGTGCGGCTAGCCAAGGTGGGAGATGAAAACCTGGTGTCGCGTTCGCAGGCCAAGCGTTTAATGCAGCGTGTGGATAGGTTTCGTTGTGTCGTGCTGGATTTTGATGCGGTCAATATGATCGGTCAGGCCTTCGCCGACGAAGTGTTCCGGGTGTTTGCTAACGATCATCCTCAGGTGGAGCTTGTTGCGATACATGCTATGCCTGAAGTGCAACAAATGATTCGGCGTGCTGAAGTTGCTCGGGGCGAAGATAACGGGCAACTTCCTCTCCTTTAGGTCGGCGGTTCGACTCGTCTTGCCCAATGCTTGGGTCATCTCACACTTGAGGTGACGGGCGGTTGTTTGACGCGCACAACTGAATTTCCAAACTTGGCCTGATAGGCAGCGATTTCGTGCGTCAGGCACATTTGGGTCATTCGGGCACGCACAGACGAGAGCTCTGGCTCGTGATGGGCGCTGGTGGTCTGCGCCCGAGCCAAGCCCACGCGATACCATGACTGTTTACCGTCGCCACTTGAGCTCGCATCACATGACCCCCACGCGCCTGGAAATCACCCGCCCCGACGACTGGCATCTGCATCTTCGCGACGGAGGTGTGATCGCTTCGTTGGTAGCACACACAGCGCAGCGGTTTGCGCGAGCGATCGTGATGCCGAATCTGAAACCGCCAGTGACGACGGTGGTGCAAGCGGAGGACTATCGACGTCGAATCTTGGCGAGTCTCCCGGCGGAGACGCATTTTCAACCGTTGATGACGTTGTATCTCACGGAGACTACGACGCCCGAGGAAATTGCTCGCGCCAAGGCCAGCGACAGCGTCTTTGCCGTCAAATATTACCCGGCCGGTGCGACGACGAATTCGCAATCGGGTGTGCGTGACTTGGCATCCGTTTACCCCGTGCTGGAAGCGATGGAGCGGCATGGGCTGCCGTTGCTGATGCACGGTGAAGTGACCGATCCGACGGTCGACATTTTTGATCGCGAACGCGTCTTCATCGAGCGCCATTTGATCCCGCTACGAGCCAGCTTTCCGGCGCTGCGCATGGTGCTGGAACACATCACAACGCGTGATGGCGTCGACTTTGTCAGTGCCGCTCCGGCCAACGTAGCGGCGACGATTACGGCGCATCATCTATTGCTTAATCGCAACGCGATTTTTCAGGGCGGCATTCGTCCGCACCATTACTGTTTGCCGATTCTTAAGCGCGAGGCGCACCGCGCTGCGTTGTTACAGGCGGCGACCGGCGGCGATACGCATTTCTTTCTTGGCACCGATAGCGCGCCGCATGCGATCGCCGCGAAAGAGTCCGATTGCGGTTGTGCTGGCATCTACACGTCGCATGCAGCGATTGAGTTGTATGCCGAAGCGTTCGAACAAGTGGATCGGCTGGATCGGCTGGAAGCCTTTGCCAGCTTCCACGGTGCCGACTTCTATGGCCTGCCACGGAATCAGGATCGGCTGGTGCTGGAGCGCACGCCGTGGACGGTGCCGGATGAATACCCGCTGGGTGACGCCACCTGCAAACCGATGCGCGCGGGTGAATCAGTGGCGTGGTCGGTGCTGGCAACCAGGTCGGCTTGATCGCAGGCGAAACGAGCCTTCTCGCGCCTAGGCGGAGAAGGCTTAGATGGTTTAGATGGCCGACATTTGGCTCGTCTGAAAACCTACGAAAGTGTCTCGCGGTTTAATAAGCAAACTCGGTAAATATCGGGTCGACGCTACCGTTCCACGCACCGTAAAATAGTTCTAATTTACGTTCGGCAGGGGTCTGATTGGCGTGCACAATCTCCAGCAGTGGCTGCAGAAAGATGCTTTCGTCGGCGCCGTTGTCGTTAAGCCGAGCACGCCGTTTCAGGCCGTGTGCAGCAATTTTCAACGCTTGCTCGGCCAGTTCACGTACATGAGCGCCACGAAACGGTAGCTTCAATGCTTGCTTAGGTACGCCGTCGCGCAGCACGTGGCGTTCCTCACGGGTGAAGTCCTTGACGAGGTCCCACGCTGCATCCAACGCTTCCTGGTCGTACAGCAAGCCGACCCAGAACGCTGGCAGCGCGCACAGGCGATTCCACGGGCCGCCGTCGGCGCCGCGCATTTCAAGGAACTGCTTCAGGCGCACTTCGGGGAAGACCGTGGTGAGGTGGTCGGCAAAGTCAGTCATGTTAGCTTTCACGCCTGGCAACATAGGTAACTTGCCGGCCATGAATTGCTTGAAGTCCTGCCCCGCTAGGTCAACGTATTGACCGTGTTGCAGGCTGAAATACATGGGGACATCAAGCAGATAATCGACATACCGTTCGTAGCCGAAGCTGTCGTCGAAGACGAAGTCGAGCATACCGGTGCGGTCTTTATCAGTGTCGGTCCAGATCTCCGAACGATAGGACTGATAGCCGTTTGGACGGCCTTCCGTAAATGGCGAATCAGCGAACAGCGCGGTCGCGATCGGCTGCAACGCGAGGCCAACGCGGAATTTTTTAATCATGTCGGCTTGGCTGCCGAAATCCAGATTCACCTGCACGGTGCAGGTGCGCGTCATCATGTCCAAACCAAGCGAGCCGACTTTGGGCATGTATTCGCGCATGATTTTGTAACGGCCTTTCGGCATCCACGGCATTTCATCGCGCCGCCACTTGGGCTGAAAACCCATGCCGAGAAAACCCATGCCGAGATCGTCGGCAATGGAACGTACCTCGGCCAAGTGGCCGTTTACTTCACGGCAGGTTTCGTGCACGGTTTCCAGTGGGGCACCGGACAATTCCAACTGCCCCGCTGGCTCCAGCGTGATGGCTGCTTTGTCGCGTGACAAGGCCACCGGATTTTCGCCCTCGCGGGCGACGTCCCAGCCGTAGCGGGTGGCTAGCGTTTCCAGTAGCACCTTGATGCCACGGTCGCCCTCGAAGGTGGGCGGGCGCAGTGTGTCGGTAAGGAAGCCGAACTTTTCGTGTTCGGTGCCGATGCGCCATGCCTCTGGCGGTTTTTCGCCGGCGGCGAAATAGTCGGCCAATTGCTGACGGTCGCCGATGGGCGTGTGCTTCACGGCACTGGGTATGGACACGGGAAAGCCTCGCTAGTTGAGCCAATACTATGGGGGCGGCGCAACGCGACGAAAAGGGGTGTCGTAGGGTGCGGAGTCGGACCCTGCATTAGAGCAGTCGTCCATGGATGACATATTGAGCTGGGTCAATGCGCCGTGCATAGCAAAACGGCGACTCAAGGCCGCCGTTTTGCTGACTGTGACGAAGCTGTCCAGCTAAGGCTGGCTAGATCGCTGGCTTATCGCTTCATCGAGTTGAAGAACTCGTCGTTGGACTTGGTGTTCTTCATCTTGTCGAGCATGAACTCCATCGCCGCCAGTTCATCCATCGGATGCAACAGTTTGCGCAGAATCCAGATCTTGGCCAGCATATCTGGCTCGATCAGCAAGTCCTCGCGACGGGTGCCGGAGCGGTTGATATCAATCGCCGGGAACACGCGTTTTTCCGAAATGCGACGGCTCAAATGCACTTCCATGTTGCCGGTGCCCTTGAACTCCTCGTAGATGATGTCGTCCATCTTCGAGCCAGTGTCGGTCAGCGCGGTGGCAATGATCGTCAGCGAGCCGCCCTCTTCGGCGTTACGTGCGGCACCAAAGAAGCGCTTCGGGCGCTGCAAGGCGTTCGCGTCCACACCGCCGGTCAGCACCTTGCCGGAGCTCGGCACCACGGTGTTGTAAGCGCGAGCGAGGCGGGTGATGGAGTCCAGCAGAATCACCACGTCGCGCTTGTGCTCGACCAAACGCTTGGCGCGCTCAATCACCATTTCAGCCACTTGCACGTGGCGTACGGCCGGTTCGTCGAAGGTGGAACTGACCACTTCGGCGTGCACGGTGCGCGCAATTTCCGTCACTTCTTCCGGGCGCTCGTCGATCAACAAAATGATCAAGTGCACTTCGGGATGGTTGTGCGTGATGGCTTGCGCGATGTTCTGCAGCATCATCGTTTTACCGGATTTCGGCTGCGAAACGATCAAGCCGCGCTGGCCGCGACCAATCGGCGCAACTAAGTCGAGAATACGCCCGGTGATGTCTTCGCTGGAACCGTTGCCGCGCTCCAGTTTGAAAGCCTTGCGCGGGAATAGCGGCGTCAGGTTTTCAAACAACATCTTGTTTTTGGTGGTCTCCGGCGGATCGCCGTTGATCGTTTCCACCCGCAGCATGGCGAAATAGCGCTCGCCTTCCTTCGGATGACGCACGCGGCCGGTGATGTAGTCGCCGGTGCGTAGGTTGAAGCGGCGAATCTGGCTGGGCGATACGTAGATATCGTCTGGGCCAGCAAGATACGACTCATCGGCCGAACGCATGAAGCCGAAGCCGTCTTGCAGAATTTCCAGCGCGCCTTCGGCCCAAATGCCACCGCCGGAACGTGCGTGTGCTTTCAGTACATTGAAGATGACGTCTTGCCGACGTGCACGCGCCACGCCTTCCTGCACGCCAAGCGACTCGGCGAATTCCAGCAATTGCGTGGCGTTCTTGCGCTTTAGTTCGGTCAGGTTGATAACGCGATCGTTACTGCCTGGATCGGCGTTGTCGTCGTCAGCCGGTAAACCATTCGGATTGCTGTGACGTGGATTACCGCCGCCGCTACCTTGTGGACGAGGCGCTTGTTGTGGGCCCGGACCGCGCTCGTTGCGCCGACGCCGGCCGCGGCCTTCGCGTGGCTCGCGTGGTTCGCGCGGTCCATGTGACTCACGACCGCCATTGTTGTTCTGATTTTGAGCTTGGCCTTGGTTTTGCCCCTGGTTCTGACCTTGGCTCTGGTTTTGACCTTGACCTTGACCTTGACCTTGACCTTGACTCGAACCTTGGGACTGCGACTGGTTCGGGCCTTGATCTTGCGCTTGATTGGGATTGCGACCCGGCGCTTGGTTCTGGTTTTGATCTTGGGCCGAATCTTGACCCTGGGCTGGTGCCGGTCGCGGCTCGCGCGGCTCGCGCGTCGCTTGCGGCTCGCGCGTCGACGCGTCAGCTCCGGCCGACGGGGTTGTTGGCGCCACTGCTACTGGCAGGTTGCCTTGCACGGGTGCAGCAGTGGGGCGCTCGTTAGCGGGCGGCGCAGCAGCTGGCGTCGGCGTTTTCGCTGGCGCCGCCGGTGGCGGAGTTGCCGCCTTCACTGGCGTTGCCGGCTTTTCGGCAGCCTGCGCTTTTTCGGCTTTGGCTGCAGCAATGGCGGCTGCGGTTCGGCGTGGAGCGCGCGGACGCGGCTCTGTCTTGCCTTCGGCGCTTGGTTTAGCGTCGACATCTTTGCTGTCGTTGGGCATTTTATTATCGGTATCAGACACGGGCTATCCTCGCGGGGCGCCGTTGAGTTGCAGGAGGGAGTGTGTGTGCCGCGCGAAACGCGCTCAAGGACAGGACTGTCCCGGCAGACCTAGTGAATCTAACACCCGTTGCGGGCTGGCGTAAAGCCTTTGCGCCAGCATTGGGTGGCGCATCCACGCGATGCCACCGGCGTTTGTCGTCTTGATCAGGCTGATACGGCCGGTGCCGAAGGCTTGAATGGGGCTGCAAGAGGCCAGCAGACGCGGGCTGGCCTCAGGTTATTGCAAGCTTGCTGCAGCTGATTAGATGACTTTATCAATCATCTGCGACAACTGCCGCTTGCCGACGGCGCCGATCTGCGTCGCTTCAACCTTGCCGTTCTTAATCATCATCAAGGTCGGAATGCCACGTACGCCATAGGCCCGCGGGGTCTGCTGGTTTTCGTCAATATTGACCTTAACGACGCGCAGTTTGCCGGCATATTCGGCCGCCAGCTCTTCCAACATCGGCCCGATGGACTTGCATGGACCGCACCATTCCGCCCAGAAATCCAACAGTACAGGTGTTTCGGATTTGAGCACTTCCTGCTCGAAAGCAGCGTCGCTTACATGGGTAATCAGGTCGCTCACCGGGAATCTCCGTGGCTAAGGGCGTAAAACGTTAGGGGCTGAAACAATGGGGTGACAAAGACAAAAAAACAATGATATGACAACCGCGCAGTCAGCATCAGCTACAATCAGGTGCCCATGAAGTGCGGGTCGGGCCGGAAGCAAGAGTCGCCACGATGGCCTTCTCTCCATTCCAGCGCAACTCCGGGCACGATTCAAGGGCGGCTTGCAAGGGTCGCCCAGCAGAGAGCTGACAAATCCGGTGCCGCCCGTTGCGGCGCGGCCCGCCGCCTCTGCTGTTGAGTTGCTCGCTTCACCCGCGCATCCCGTCCTGCATCGCCATTCACCTGTTCGGTGGTTGTCGCCGGTGCAGCGCATTACGCCGTCATCCGGCTCAAGGTTACTCATTCGCATATGTCACAGACTGTACTTACCGACACACTTTTTACCCAATTTGATTTGCACCCCCTGCTACAGAAAGGCTTGCTAGATAGCGGTTTCAGCCGCTGCACGCCGATTCAGGAGATGACCTTACCGGTTGCGCTAGCTGGCCGCGATGTCGCAGGTCAGGCGCAGACGGGCACCGGCAAAACCTGCGCCTTTTTGGTCGCGCTGATGAATCGGCTGCTGACCACGCCAGCACGTGCTGGCCGCAAGGAAAATCAGCCACGCGCCTTGGTGATTGCACCAACGCGTGAGTTGGCAATCCAGATTGAGAAGGACGCCAAGGCGATCGGCCGCCATGTTGGCCTACGCATGGCGCTGATTTACGGCGGCGTCGATTACGACAAGCAGCGACAAGAGCTGAAAGACGGTTGCGACATCATTATCGCCACGCCGGGCCGCTTGCTGGATTACCACAAGCAAGGCGTATTCAGCCTCGACAACGTCGAAGTGATGGTGGTGGACGAAGCTGATCGCATGTTCGATCTGGGCTTCATCAAAGACGTCCGCTTCATCTTCCGTCGCTTGCCGGCGCGCGAAGAACGCCAAGTGCTGCTGTTTTCCGCCACGCTCAGCTACCGCGTGCTGGAGCTGGCTTACGAGCACATGCACAACCCGGAAAAACTAGTCGCCGAAAGCGAACATGTGACCGCCGACCATGTGCATCAATCGGTCTACTTCCCCGCCCGCGAGGAAAAAATGCCGTTGTTGCTGAACCTGCTGGACCGGTTGAAGCCTACGCGCAGCATTATTTTCGTTAACACCCGCGCCGCGGCGGAACACGTGACCGATCGCGTCAAGCGGCACGGTTGTCGCGTTGGTGCGGTATCGGGCGATGTGCCGCAATTGAAGCGGCAAAAGCTGCTGCAACGTTTCCAGGAAGGTCAGTTGGACATCTTGGTGGCGACCGATGTGGCTGCGCGCGGGCTGCATATTCCGCATGTCAGCCACGTCTTCAATTACGACTTGCCGCACGAGGCAGAAGATTACGTGCATCGCATCGGCCGCACGGCGCGGCTGGGCGAAGAGGGCGATGCGATCAGTTTTGCCTGCGACCGTTATGCCATTTCTCTGCCCGATATTGAGACTTATATCGGCCAGAGCATTCCGGTGGCCAGCATGGATCCCGAATTGCTGGTGATGCCCAAGCCAAAGGCGCAGGACGCTGAGTTTGTCGCCAACGCGGCCGCCGATAGCGCTGCGTTTGGCGATGTGGTGCCGCCGCGTCCGGGCGAAGCGCCACGTCGGGCGCATACACACAGCACGAATGGCCATGGCGGCGAGCATCGTGCGGCAGCGCGTTCGGCGGCCCCGCGGCACGAGTCCAAACCGGTCGCTGCGGCAGTGGAAGTGTCGGCTGTGGCGCCTGTTGCGGTGGCAGTTAACCAAACGGCGGAGGTAACGCCCTCGGCTGCAGACGCGTCTGTTGAGACGCCGCGCAAGCCGCGTCGTCGCCGTGGTGGTCGTAACCGCCATCGCGAAGGTGATGCAGTGACGGCCGCCGAGCCGAATGGTCGTACGTCGGTGGTGGCTAATGATGGTAACCGTACTGCGCGCGGCGAACGCCGACCGCGGGAACGTAGCGTGGCCGAAGCGGCAGTGGGTGCGCATCGGCCGTCGCGTCAGGTAGCGGTTACGTCGGGTGCGGCAGCGGGTCATAGCCATGCGCAGCCCGAAAAGCCGGGCTTTTTGCGCCGTTTGACGCGATTGTTCACCGGCCACTGATCTAGCGACGGCGTTCGCGTCAGCGTCGGCTGGCGCGTGAGTGAAGGGAAGTCCGCCGCTGAGCGTCGGCTTCCCTTATCCTTGTCGTTGCTACGATGTCGCGCTACGGCGAGGGTGCTCGGTGATCCAGTTTGATCAAGTCAGCAAACGTTATGCGGGAGGCCACGAGGCGCTCTCGCAGCTTTCGTTTGAAGTACCCAGTGGTGAGATGGCCTTTGTCACCGGTCACTCTGGTGCGGGTAAAAGTACGCTGCTCAAGCTGCTGGGCCTGATTGAGCGGCCCTCCAGTGGCATCGTCACGGTGGACGGACAAAGCCTGGCTAAAGTGCGCCGCGGCGGTATTCCCAAGTTGCGGCGGCATATTGGTATGGTTTTTCAGGACCATCGCCTGCTGATGGAGCGTACCGTCTTTGCCAATGTGGAACTGCCGCTGGTGATTGGCGGCATCGTCAAAGCGGAGCGCGCTCGCCGGGTGCGTGCGGCGCTAGAGAAAGTTGGCTTATTGGCGTACGAGCGACAACTGCCGGCGACGTTGTCCACGGGTGAACAGCAGCGCGTCGGCATTGCGCGCGCCATCGTGGCGCGGCCTAGTTTGTTGATTGCCGACGAACCCACTGGCAATCTTGACCCGCAGTTGGCGGTGGAAATTATGGGTTTGTTTGCCGAGTTTCAGCAGGTCGGCACAACGGTGCTGATTGCCAGCCACGATCTGCCGTTGATTAAGCGCATGCGAAAGCGAGTGATTGTGCTGGATCATGGTCGCTTGGTGGCCGATTTGGCCGCGCAGGAGGTGTTGTGAGCACGCCGCCGGAATCCATGCAGACATCCGCCAGACCGCCACGCAATGAGCATACGCGGGGGCGCCGTGTTGCCAGTTGGCAAGAACATCACGGTTGGAGCGCGGCGGCCAGCTTGCGCCGACTCGCTGCACGCCCGCTCAGCAGCTTGTTGACGGTAGCGGTCATGGGCTTGGCGCTGGCGTTGCCACTGGCGTTTTATCTGCTGTTGGGTAATGTGCAAAAACTAGGTGAAGCGTTGGGTCAAAGTCAGACCGTCAGCGTATTTATGCAGGTGGGGCAGAGCGAATCGCAGGCGAAGCTGTTGGCTAAACAGCTGGGCGCGCGGCCTGATGTGGCCGGGGTGACGATAAAGACGCCGCAACAGGGTATGGACGAATTGGCGAAGATGCAGGGCTTCTCAGATGCTTTGCAAACGTTGGACAACAACCCGTTGCCGTATGTACTAGAGCTGCAGCCGCGCGCGAGCTTGAACGCGGTGGCGGTGGCGCAATTGGTGGCGGACGCGCGTACTTTTAAAAGCGTGGATTTAGTGCAAGACAGCGGAAGCTGGCGCTCGCGGCTGGATGCCTTGCTGGGTGTGGGTAATCGCGTGGTGTGGATATTAGCGTCGTTGTTGGCGTTGGCTGCCCTGTTAGTGGTGGGCAACACCATCCGCGTCGATATCGCCAGTCGTCATGAAGAAATTGGGGTTTTGTTGTTAGTGGGCGCCAGTCCAGCTTTCGTGCGCCGGCCATATCTGTATGCTGGCATCTGGTATGGCTTGTTTAGCGGCATTCTGGCGGCTTTGTTCGCGGTCGCTATGGAGTTGGCGTTAGCCGCACCGGTGGCGCAGTTGTCTCAGGCGTATGCGGGGAAACTACATATCGGTGGGCTGCCGTTATGGTTGTTATTAAGTGTTCCGCTGGCGGCCGCCATTTTGGGTTGGCTGGGGGCGCGATTGGTCAGTGCGTGGCAGTTGCGCCAATCGGCATGATAGGTCGGCTGCTTTGTCGCCGGCTTCTGCGGTCGCGTTGGTAGGCACTATCCGTAGTGAAACGGGCGCAGGGGGTGCGACCGCGGATTCATGGGCACGGATCGCCGGGTTGAGGTGAACTTGGGAATGAGTACAAATATCAGTAGCCGTTTGCTCACCACCGCGCCGCGGGTGCTGGTGGTCGACGGCTCACGCGTGGTTCGCCAACTGATCAGCAAGGTGCTGTGTAGCGAGCTGCCGGGCGTTGAGGTGATCGCCTGCGCCAATGGTAATAGTGCGCAGCAGTTGCTCGGCGAAGGTGTGTTTGATTTCATCACGATCGCGCTGCGCCTGCCAGATATGGATGGGCTGGAGTTGGCGCGTTTTGTACGCGAGTCGGCGCCGCAGATCTACGTTCCAATCGTCGTGGTGTCGGGCGACGTGGATGATCGTTTGCACCGCCGTTCGCTCGGCGATCATGTCACCGATTACTTTGACAAAGCGCTTGGCTTTCAGGCCCTGGCCGAGTTTATTCGGGGTTATGTGCGCCCCGAAAGCACCGCCGAAGGCGAAGTACTGTATGTCGAAGATAGCCGCGTGGTGGCATTGGCGACGCGTCGCATGTTGGAAAAATACGGCCTTACCGTGCACCACGTGATCAGCGTGGAAGATGCGCTGGCGCTGCTGGAAACCGCGCGTTCGCAAGGTGAAGTCGGTGCGGATGTGGTGCTGACCGACGTCAGCCTGAAGGGTGAGCTGACCGGCGGTGATCTGCTGGATCGCATTCGCGGCGAATTTGGTTATAGCAAGGGCCGCCTGCCGGTGTTGGTGATGACAGGTGATGAAAATCCGGTTAATCAAGCGGCACTGATCAAGTCGGGCGCCAATGATTTGGTGGAGAAGCCGGTACAGGAAAGGCTTCTAGTCACCAAAATGTTGTTCCAGCTTCGCGTCGCACAACACTTGCGCGAGCATCGTAGCGACCCATGAGTGGCGCACCGGTTCAACTGGAAGCGTCGTGGAAAGCGCGCTTGGGCGATTATTTGCAGCGCCCGGATATGCAGGCCTTGGCTGATTTTCTGCGCGCGGAAAAGCATGCCGGCAAACGTATCTATCCACCGGGTCCGGAAATTTTCGCGGCCTTTGCGCATACGCCGTTCGATACCGTACGCGTGGTCATTCTGGGGCAGGATCCGTATCACGGGCCGGGTCAGGCGCATGGTTTGTGTTTTTCCGTGCGCCCTGGCGTACGTGTGCCGCCATCGCTGCAAAATATTTTCAAGGAGATTCAGCGTGACCTAGGCATTGCACCGCCTGATCACGGCTGCTTGACGCCGTGGGCGGATCGCGGCGTCTTACTGCTTAATAGCGTGCTGACGGTAGAAGATGGCCGCGCAGCAGCGCATCAAAAAAAAGGCTGGGAAGGCTTTACCGATACTGCCATCGATGCACTCAATCGGGAGCGCGAAGGCTTGGTATTTTTGTTGTGGGGTGCGTACGCCCAGCGCAAAGGTCAGTTGATTGATAGCCGACGCCACTGCGTGCTTAGCTCGGTGCATCCGTCACCGTTGTCTGCCCATCGCGGCTTTATCGGCTGTGGGCATTTTTCCGCAGCCAATCGGTATTTGGAAAGTCACGCTCACGCGCCAATCGATTGGTCGCTGCCTTCGCGCGCCGCGTTGCACGAAGGTGCCGCTAACGAAGACTGAGCGCGTTGGCGTTTGCCTGCGCGTGTGGGCAGGTTGGCGCGCGTTCGATGTCGCGTCGCCGCCTAGGAGTCTGTCGGACTCTGGTTGGCCGGTTTGCGAATCCACCTGTGCGGTCCATCTTTGACCAGCTTCGCGGTTGTGAAGCGCTTCGCCGATTCTTGGCCCATAGAACCACGGTGGACCGACGAATCTTTGAAAGCCTGCTCTCACACAGCCGAATTCTCGCCTCGACCACCAAAGCCCGACAAACTTCTAGTTTTCGTCTTGTCGGCTGATCAGCACGGCCTGCAAATGGGTTTTGGCGTGATGAATAGCATCGACCAGTGTTTGACCTTTTGCCATGCCGGCGGCGATGCCCGCCGAGAGCATGCAGCCGGTGCCGTGGACGTGGCTAGTCGTTACCCAAGGCGCGGCGAAACGGTGCGTAGCGTGCGCGGTAACCAATAAGTCGACCGCTTCGGCCTTCGCGGCGTGGCCGCCCTTCATCAATACGGAGCGTGGCCCGAGCGTAAGAAGGGCCAGGCCTTGTGCCACCATTTCTGCCTCGTTTCGAGCACAGGGTGTGTCCAGCAATGCGGCAGCCTCGGCAAGGTTGGGCGTGAGGCAGTCGGCCAGTGGGAGTAAACGTGCGCGCATCAACTCCAGCGCTTTCGCTTCCAACAGGCGGGCGCCGGAGGTGGCTATACAGACGGGGTCGAGAATGACGCACGGCGGTTTGCGACGCTCCAACTGGCCCGCTACGGTCGCGACAATGGTGGCGTTGGCGAGCATGCCTAGTTTGACGGCGCTGATGGTCATTTCATCGAAGATTGCGCTCAGCTGCGCTTGCACCATGGTGGCAGGCATGGCTTTGATGGCGCGGACGCTGACCGTGTTCTGTGCGGTGACAGCCGTCACCACGGTGGCGCCGTTTACGCCGAAGGCAGCAAAGGTTTTCAAGTCAGCTTGAAGGCCGGCGCCGCCGCAGGAGTCCGAGCCGGCGATCGACAGAGCGTGCTTCATGCGCAGACGCCGGCCAGTGCGACTAGCGCCAGCTTGGTGTAGCCGCGTGACTGCAACTGTTTACCGACGCGCCATGCGCGCAAGCCACTGTGGCAGCACAGTACAACGCGGCTATCGGCTGGCGGATAAGCTGCGGCAAATGCATCGATGTGATCGGGCGTGAAGCGCATGGCTTCCGCAAAGGGTGACGTGGATGCCTCGTCAAGGCTGCGCAGGTCGACCACCACGTCGTGCGGCATGACGTCGGCTGGGTCGATGAAGCGCAACAATTCACCGTCCGGGTCACTGGCGTCGTGGAAGCTGAAGCCGCCGAAGGTGAGGCGGCTGGCGTCAAAGCTCAGCAGTCGGCCCAGCGGTGACGGTGTGATGCCAAGCAATAGTTGCAGCACGAATTGCGCCTGCAGCATGCCGATGGTGCCGACCAAACTGCCGAGTACGCCGGCGCTGCTGCAACTGGCGGCACGCGCTGGCATATCGGGAAACACGGCGCGGTAGCTGGGGGCGCCGGCACAGAACGCGCCGACGTAGCCGGCCAAACCGACCGCGGATGCAGTAATGAACGGCGTCCGTTGCTGCAAGCAGGCGTCGTTTAGCGTGTAAGTAACCGCAAGACTGTCCGCGGCGTCCACCACGATATCAGCAGCTTGCACCAGCTTTATGGCGTTGGCTGGAGTCAGCCGCCGCCCTCGCGCTTCCACCGTGACGGTGGGGTTTAGGCGCCGCAGCGCGGCACGTGCTGCCGCCACTTTGAGTGAGCCGATATCCGCCATGGTGTACAGCGGTTGCCGATGGAGATTGCTTTCCTCCACCACATCATCGTCAATCAAGACGAGGTGGCCAACGCCAGCTGCGGCCAGATACTGCAGCACCGGGCAACCCAGTCCACCGGCGCCGACCACCAGCACGCGTGCCGCCGCGAGACGCGCTTGGCCTTCTGGGCCGATTTCGGGCACGGTAATTTGGCGGGCGTAACGACTATTCATAGCGACGCCCCGTTGCAGCTACCCAGTCCGTCACGCGCGCCGCTGGATCGGCATGACGGGTCACGTCGCTGACCATCGCGACGCAATCCGCGCCGGCGTCGAAACAGCCGGTGGCACGCTCCAGCGTGATGCCACCGATGGCCACCAGCGGAAGTTTGCCAACCAGCCGCTTCCACTCGCTAAGACGCGACAACCCTTGCGGCGACCACGGCATCTTTTTGAGTGTGGTCGGATAGATCGGCCCAAGCGCCACGTAGTCCGGCGCTAGCGCTAGCGCCGTATCCAGCTCAGCGTGATCGTGGGTGCTGATACCAAGTTTTACGCCACGGGCACGAATAGCCTTGAGGTCAGCATCGACTACGTCCTGCTGACCGAGATGAATAAAGTCGGCGCCTTCGTCGAGCGCGATTTGCCAATGGTCATTGACCGCCAGTTGTACGTGTTGCGAATGACAAATCGCCAATGCCGCGCGTACTTCATGGCGGATCAACTCCGGCGCGAGCGTCTTGATCCGCAACTGCACTAATTTGACGCCAAGCGGCGCGAGAAAGCGGACCCAACCTGCACTGTCCACGACCGGGTAGAACGAAGGAAAGTGACTCATGCCAGCCACGCCTGGCCGAGTACGGGCGTGGACGGTTGGGCTAGGTCACGTGGGTCCATCGGTTGGGCGCGGAAAGCGGCGCTGCCGGCCTCGATCGCGCGGGCGAAGGCGCCAGCCATGGCGACGGGATCGCCGGCTAGCGCCACCGCGCTATTCAACAACACGCCGTCGCAACCCAATTCCATCGCTGCCGCGGCGTGCGACGGCCGGCCGATGCCGGCGTCGACGATCAGCGGCACGTCCGGAAAATGCGCGCGCAGCGTACGTAAACCGTAGACATTATTCAGCCCGCGACCACTACCAATCGGCGCGCCCCACGGCATTAGTACGCGACAGCCGGCCTGCAACAGGCGGTCGGCGACGACCAGATCTTCGGTGGTGTACGGAAACACATCGAAGCCATCCGCGCTGAGTTCTGCCGCGGCCTCGACCAAGCCGAAGACGTCCGGTTGCAAGGTGTCGGCGTCGCCGATCACTTCCAGCTTGATCCATGCCGCGTGGAAGACGTCGCGTGCCATCTTTGCGGTGGTCACCGCTTCTTTCACTGAGTGGCAGCCGGCGGTATTGGGCAGTACGCGCACCCCCAGTTCGCTGATCAGTGACCAGAAGTCCTGGCCGCAGCGTTCGGTGCTGGCCTCGCGTCGCAACGACACCGTAACCACCTCGGTGCCCGATGCGCGCACGGCGTCCGCCAGCATGGCCGGTGAGGGATAACGCGCAGTGCCCAGCAACAGACGCGATTCAACTTCAACGCCGTACAGATTCATGGATCAGCCTCCTTGCATTGGTGCAAGGATTTCTAAAGCGTCGCCATCGCTTAGCGCGATGTTTTCGCGCTCGCTGGCGGACAGGAACGTGCCGTTCAATGCCGTGGCAACGATGGTCTGCGCGTAGCCGAGTTCTTCCAGCGCGTGGGAGCAGTTGCTGGCGAGCACTTCATGGGGGACGCCGTTCACGAGGATATGCATGCAGATGCCTTGGAAGTGATAGGAAAAATCAACTGGGCGGCTTGCTGCGCGACGGCCGGCGAAAGCAGGAGGCCGTGGCGATACAAACCATTGACGTAAATCGTGCGGCCACGTCGAAACGCGCGCGGCAGGTTGTCGGGAAAGGCCGGACGCACGCCGACGCCGAGTTCCAGAATTTCCGCCTCGGCGAACGCCGGATGCAATGCGTACGCGGCGTTGAGCAGACCCATCGCCGAGCGCACCGTGACCGGACCATGGCTGGCGCTTTCCAATAACGTGCCGCCCAGCATGAAGATGCCATCACCGCGTGGCACCACATACAGCCCGAAGCGGGGATGCAGCAGTCGTATGGGACGGGTGAGTTGAATGTCGGTGGAGCGCAGCAGGATCATCTCGCCGCGTACACCGCGCAGATCCTGCAGCGTGTCGCGTGCGGCCATGCCGCGACAGTCGATCACCTGATCTGCTTCGATGTGCTCGGCGTCGGTATCCACGCCGTAGCGAATGGTCACGCCCATGGCACCCAGTTGTGTCGCCAACGCGGGCAGGGCGCGACGCGGGTCGAGATGGGCTTCGTTCTTGAAAAATAGCCCTTGCTGAAAGCGTCCGACGAGGTCGGGTTCCAGCGCGCCAATCTGCTCGGCATCCACCGACTCGCCGTGTTCGGTGCGACGGCCGAACCAAGCCAACTCGCCGACATCGCGGTTAGCCGCAACGACCAAGCTGCCGCGACAAACGGTGCCTTTGAAATGACGTTGCCACCATTCAATGGAGTCCGTGCCAATGGCCGCCAGCTGCGGTTCGGCGGTGGCTTGCTCGCACCATGGCGCCAGCATGCCGCCGGCAAACCATGCGCATGCCTGCGCGCCGACACGTGCGGCGCGCTCGACAATTCCCACCTGCGCACCACGCTCGGCCAGTTCCATGGCCGTTACCAGACCAGCGGGGCCGGCGCCGATAATCGTGATGCGCATCGCGCTCACTCGGCGATCGGCACGTACAACGTGGCACCGCGCTCGGCGAACTCGCGCGATTTTTCTTCCATGCCGGTGCGCACTTCGGCCTCTTCCATTTCGCGGACTTCGCGGCGCAGGTCCTGGGTGATCTGCATCGAACAAAACTTTGGTCCGCACATCGAGCAGAAGTGCGAGGTCTTGTGAGCTTCTTTGGGTAGCGTGGCGTCGTGGTAAGCACGTGCCGTGTCCGGGTCGAGCGAGAGGTTGAACTGATCTTCCCAGCGGAACTCGAAGCGGGCGCGCGACAACGCATCATCGCGGCTTTGCGCGGCAGGGTGGCCCTTGGCCAAGTCGGCGGCATGCGCGGCAATTTTGTAGGTAATGACGCCAGTTTTGACGTCGTCGCGGTTGGGCAGGCCGAGGTGCTCTTTCGGGGTGACGTAGCAAAGCATGGCGGTACCGAACCAGCCGATCATCGCCGCACCAATGCCTGAAGTGATGTGGTCGTAACCCGGCGCAATATCGGTGGTTAATGGCCCCAGTGTGTAGAACGGCGCCTCGGCGCAGTGTTCCAGCTGCTTGTCCATATTGAGCTTGATCTTGTGCATCGGCACGTGGCCGGGCCCTTCGATCATCACTTGGCAGCCGTGCTCCCACGCGATCTTGGTTAGCTCGCCCAAGGTTTCCAGTTCGCCGAACTGGGCGGCATCATTGGCGTCGGCGATGCAGCCGGGGCGCAGGCCGTCGCCGAGTGAGAAGGCAACGTCGTAGCGACGCATGATTTCGCATATTTCGGCGAAGTTTTCATACAAAAAGCTTTCACGATGATGGCTCAGGCACCAGCGCGCCATGATTGAGCCGCCGCGCGAGACGATGCCGGTGACGCGCTTTGCGGTGAGTGGCACGTGGTGAAGGCGCACGCCGGCATGGATGGTGAAATAGTCCACGCCTTGTTCGGCTTGCTCGATCAAGGTGTCGCGGAAGATTTCCCAGGTCAGCCGCATCGGATCGCTGCCAACTTTCTCCAGCGCTTGGTAAATCGGCACGGTGCCGAGCGGCACCGGCGAGTTGCGGATAATCCACGAGCGGATGTTGTGGATATTGCGACCGGTGGATAGGTCCATGATGGTGTCGGCGCCCCAACGCGTCGCCCACACAAGTTTCTCGACTTCCTCGGCGACGCCAGAGGAAACGGCGGAGTTACCGATGTTGGCGTTGACCTTCACCAGGAAATTGCGCCCAATCACCATCGGCTCCAGCTCGGCGTGGTTGATGTTGGCCGGGATGATCGCGCGTCCGAGTGCGATTTCGCTGCGCACGAATTCAGGGGTGACGAAGGCAGGCAGGGCGGCGCCGAATGATTCACCATCAGCTAGTCGTGCGGTGGCTTCTGCGTGCGTTTGCGTGCGGCCCAGGTTCTCGCGCTGGGCGGCGTAAATCATCTCTTCGGTAATGATGCCGGCGCGGGCAAACTCCAGCTGAGTGACGTGTTGGCTGGCGTTGCCCATGCGCAGTGTGCGAGGGGCCGGACAGGCGCTGACTAGTCGCTTTGGTCCGAGACCGCCGTTGTCTTCTGGCTGAGTGGTACGCCCCTCGATGGTGGGATAACCACGGGCGTCGATCCACGCCTCGCGCAGCAACGGCAATCCGGCCGAGAGATCAATTTTCGCCGTGTCGTCGGTATATGGCCCAGACGGATCGTAGACGTGTAGCGTTGGGGTAAGTGAGTCCTTCAGCGTGATTTCGCGCATGGGTATGCGCAGCGACGGATAGTCAGGCGGTGTTAGGTAGACTTTGCGCGAGCCACAAATGGGGCCGGTGGTGACCGTCTGTGGGGCGGCGTCGGTGGTAGCTACGAGATGGCTCATGGATCTCCTCCTTGGATGGAGATCCGGGACACGGCGCTGCAACGGCGCACAGACGCGCCGCTGGTGGCCGCCCATGGTGATTCCCGTTCCTACGCCGGTATTACCCGGATCAGGTTCAAGGGTCAGCTCGCGCTATCTCAGCCCCATACAGGGCACCCCTCGGAATGCGGCGGAGGATGGCGGCGCGGTGAGGTAGTGTCAAGCCGCAGCGCAGCGACTGGCCATTTCGGTGGCCCGCCTTCGCGGCAGCAGACCCGGTTGGTGGAGCTGATCGTGATGCCACATACACACGACAACTGGCACTATGTGGTCTTCAGTCGCAGGCCTATCGACGCGGCGCCTAGATATATGTACCATTGAGTTCAATAAAGCTTCGGAACCATTCCGGGCCTTAGCACTCTAACTACCCGAGTGCTAAACTGATCACTGATTTAGGAGGTTTCACCCATGTCACAGGCCTTGGCGACCACCAACCTGCAGCTCCCCAGCATGGTTGGCAGTCTGGATGCTTACATCTCTGCCGTGCACCGTATTCCGGTGTTGAGCAAGGAAGAAGAGCAGACGCTGTCGCGTGATTATCTTGAGGATGGCGATTTAGGCGCGGCCAGGAAACTGGTGATGTCGCACCTACGCTTTGTCGTGCATGTCGCGCGCGGCTATAGCGGTTATGGCCTGCAGTTAGCGGACCTGATTCAGGAAGGCAACATCGGTTTGATGAAGGCGGTTAAGCGTTTTGACCCCGATCAAGGCGTGCGTTTGGTCAGCTTCGCGGTGCATTGGATTCGCGCTGAGATGCACGAGTTCATCTTGAAAAATTGGCGCATCGTGAAGGTCGCGACCACCAAGGCGCAGCGCAAGCTGTTCTTCAACCTACGCAAAAGCAAAAAGCGTTTGGGTTGGTTGAACGCGGCCGAAGTGAGCGCCGTGGCGAAGGACTTGGACGTTCCCGAGGCGACCGTGCGCGAGATGGAGTCACGTTTGTCCGGCCGTGACATTGGCTTTGAGCCATTGTCTGATGCCGGCGAAGATGCCAAGCCGGCACCGGCGGCGTTTCTCGTCGACGATGGCGCCGACCCGTACGACAGCGTTTCGGATAACGACTATAGCGACCATCGCACGGATGCTTTGTCCGACGCCTTGGTGCAGTTGGACGCCCGCTCGCGCGACATCATTCAGCGGCGCTGGTTGAACGAAGACAGCAAAGCCACGTTGCAGGACTTGGCTGATGAGTACGGTGTTTCTGCCGAGCGCATCCGTCAGGTAGAAGCGAACGCTATGAAGAAGATGCGCGGTTTGTTCGCATCTTGATGTGGCAGGTCGGCCGACCAAAGTCCGACAGACTCCCAGCTTCGCCGTGTAGCTTTAGCGAATGCACTGAATAAGCAACGGCCCGGGAAACCGGGTCGTTTGCGTTGCGCGCGAGTCAATCGTGCCGAGCGGGTTGATCGGGCTTATCGGGATCCGTGCCGCTGATGATGCGCGCCTGCCGTTGCTGGGCGAAGTAAGCCCACGCCCAATCCAGCAGGACGGCTAGTCGGTTGCGGAAGCCGATGAGAAAATAAATGTGTGCTACTAACCACGTGGTCCACGCCACGAAGCCAGAAAGCTTCAGTGTGCCGAACTGCGCCACGGCCGACAGGCGCCCAATGGCAGCCAGTGAGCCTTCGTCCTGATAGCGGAATGGTTTGGGCGAGGCATCACGGTCGTTGAGCCGCGCTCGCAAGGCGTCGCCAACATACTTACCCATCTGCTTTGCTGCCGGTGCCACGCCGGGTACGGTTGAGCCGTCGGCTTGTTCAACGCGGGCCAGATCACCAATCACGAATACATTGCGGTGACCAGACACGCTCAGGTCGTCGTCAACCTTTACGCGGCCACTCTTGTCCAGCGGCACGCCGAGCATGCGCCCCACCGGTGAGGCGGCCACCCCAGCGGCCCAAAGCACGGTCCGCGCCGGAAATCGGCGTTCGCCCACGTTGATGCCTTCGGCGTCAATGCGGCTGACGGCCGCGCCGGTGTGTACCTGAACCCCTAACTGCTCTAGCTGTTGTTGTGCCTTATCCGACAACAATGGGTCGAAGCCCGCCAGTAGGCGCGGACCGGCCTCAATCAGCTTCACGGTCGCAAGCTGCGGGTCACAGCGGCGGAACTCGCCCGACAGCGTGTGCCGAGCAAGTTCGATCAGCGTGCCGGCCAACTCCACGCCGGTAGGACCGCCGCCGACCACGACAAAATTCAACCAGTCTTGTTGGCGCGTCGGGTCACTCTCGCGCTCGGCGTGTTCAAACGCGCGCAGCACATGCCGGCGGATCAACAACGCGTCATCGAGGGTTTTCAGCGATGGCGCAAAGGGTGCCCAGTCATCGTGTCCGAAATAACTCGATACGGCGCCGGTGGCGATGACCAGATAGTCGTAAGTGAGCGCGGTCGAACCGCATTGAACCTGATGTGCGGCGAGGTCGATGGCGCTGACCTCTTCCAGCAACACGGTCACGTTGCGCTGCTTGCGCACGATGTGACGTAGCGGCGCGGCAATCGACGGCGCCGCCAAGCTGGCCGTGGCCACTTGGTACAGCAACGGCTGAAACAGATGATGGTTCTGTCGGTCAATCAGCGTAATGCAGGCATCACTGCAAGCTAGGCGTTTAGCTGTGGTCAGCCCGCCGAATCCGCCGCCAAGAATGACTACCTGTGGCGGATGGGCAGGTTGGGAATGGAGGGTCTTCATGCCGGCAGCTTGAGCGCCGCCCTGTCGACGGCTTGTGCATCAGCTGGAGATCGACGCGGGACTACTCAGCGTAGCGTGGTGGTTGGCTGCCGTGAGGCCATGCCCTTCAACACGTTGAGTGCTTGCGACAACTCGTAATCGCCGGTGGCCAACTTCGCGTCGGCGGCACTGCCGTCGTCATTAATGTTGGTGCTGGCTTTGGCGTTTTCGTTAGCGAGATGGTTCGGCAAGTCAGCTTCGGAACTGATCAGCGCGGGGGCATTGTCCGCCTTGCGCACGCTCAGCTCGGCCAGCGCGATGTCTGGTTTGATGCCTTCGGCCTGGATGGAGGTACCGTTGGGCGTGTAGTACCGCGCAGTGGTGATCTTTACCGCGTGGTCGGCGTCCAGTGGCAAGACCGTTTGCACGACGCCTTTGCCGAAGGTGCGTTGGCCCATGGTCAGCGCACGGTGGTTGTCTTTCAGCGCACCGGACACAATTTCTGCCGCGGAGGCGGTGCCGTTGTTGGTCAGCACAATCATTGGTGCGCCGTTCAACTGGTCGCCGGGATGAGCACGAAAACTCATGTTCGAATCGGGCAAACGGCCGCGCGTGGTGACGATCACGCCGCTATCGAGAAAATCATCGCTGACACCCACCGCAGCGGTCAGCAAGCCGCCGGGGTTGTTGCGCAGATCCAGTACAGCACCTTTTGGTGCGCCATCCTTTTTAATCAGATTGCCCAACTTGCGCTCGAGATCGGCGGTGGTGTCGTCTTGAAATTGGCTGACGCGCAGGTAGACGTAGCCCGGCTCCAACTCGCGCACTTTGACGCTGCTGACAGCAATGTTTTCGCGTACCAGCGACAAATTGATCAGCTTCGGATCGTTGGCGTGAGCAATCGTCAGCGTGATCTTGCTGCCTGGCTTGCCGCGCAACTGCTTGAACATTTCGTCCACGTTTTGTGCATCGATCAACTGGCCGTTGATCTTGACGATGCTGTCGCCCGGCTTGATGCCCGCGCGCGCCGCCGGCGTGTCATCGATCGGCGAGACGATACGCAGACCGCCATCAACCTGCAGCACTTCAATACCGAGGCCGCTGTACTCGCCGGTGGTGTCTTCGCTGAGTTGGGCCAAGCCTTCTTTGTCGAGGTATTCGCTGTGCGGATCGAGCCCGGTGAGCATGCCGCTGATCGCGTCTTTCATCAGCGTCTTGTTGTCCACTTTCTCCACATACGCTTGCCGCACCATCTCGTAGACGCGACTGAAGTTGCGAATGTCGTCCAGACTGACTTGATCATTACTGGCGCTGGAACTGGCACTAGCCGGCGCACTTGCCGTTGTCGCGGGCAGATCGACCGGTGCGGCCACACTGCTGGAGCTGGCTGGCGATATTTGCGCGTAACTCGGCAGTGGTGCCAATGCCAAAGGTGTGGCTAGCAGCAGTGTGGCCAAGCTGAACGAATGGCCACCGGTGGGAAAACGCATGCTTATGACTCCGTACAACCATGAAATACCCCAACACAGGTGTTGGGGCACCGGGACAAGACGCGTGGTAAAACCTGCCGTAGCGCGTATCGCAGATGTGATCGTACCGCGCCGTACCATGCAGGTGGCGTCAATGGTGCTGACTCAGCCAACTGCGCGGGTCGACCGGCTTGCCGCCCTTGCGCAGTTCGAAGTAACTGCCGGTATCGACGCCAGTGGGTGGGCTGGCCGTACCGATCGCCGCGCCGGCCTCCACTTGATCACCAACACCGTACAGCAGGGTTTCGTTGTTGCCGTACATGCTCATCCAGCCGTCGCCGTGATTGAGGATAAGCAGCATGCCGTAACCGCGTAGAAAGCCGGCGTAGATGACGCGGCCGCGCGCCACCGCGTGCACTTCGCTGCCGCCGGTGGCCCGAATCAGGACGCCGTTGCCGAAGCTGTGCACGGGGCCGCTAGCCGGCCACGGCAGGTTGCCGCGGATGTTGGCCGCGGCCTTGCCTACCGCGAGGGGTGGCGGTGGTTTATGACCGGGATGCTCTTTGGCTGCTGCCGCGCGCGCAGCGGCTTCGCGTGCCGCCTGCTTGGCTGCCTCGCGCACCGCGTCGTCGATCGCCTTCTGTAATTTATTGACCAACTGATTCAATGATTCGGCGTCTTGCTTCAGTGCGGCCAATCGCTGCGCCTGGTCTTTGTATTGCGCGTCGGTGGAAGCAACCAGTTTCTGTTGCTTTGCTCGTTGCTGCGCCAGCGTTGCAGCTTGCTTTTCATGCTGCGCGCGAATGGTTTGCAGCGCGGCTTGTTCCGTCGTTATCTTGCTTTCCAGCTCCTGCAGCTGGGTCAAATCCGCCATCAGCTGGCGTACCCGTTGAACGCGGTCACGCTGAAAGTACTTTGAGTACACCAGCGCTCGCGCGACCCGTGCCACATCCTCATCGCCCAGCAGCAGGCGCAAATCCGAACCATTGCCAAGGGCGTAGGTTGCACGAAGTAGCTCGGCGATGGCCTTCTGTTGGTGCTGCAAGGTCTGCTTCAGGTCGGTGCGCTGTTGTTGTAGCTGATCAAGCTGTTTTTGCTTGTCGGCCAGTGCCGTCTCTGTTTGGTGCAGGGCGCGTGCAGCGCTCGCCAGTGCCGTCGCTTGTTTGGACAATTCAGCGTTGGCACTGTCGCGTCGCGTTGCGGTGTCGGCTTGCTCCTTGGCTAGCGCGGCCATCTTGCCGCGAACGTCCACCAGCTTGTTCTTGGCCGTGGCTTGCTCGGATTTGCTGTGGCTGCTGTCCTGTCGCGCGTACGCCGGCAGCGCCACGAACGCGGCGCCAAGCGTGGCGCTGAGCACAAAGCTGAAGACGAACGTAGGGGAACGTTGGGTGGGGTTGCGCATAGGTTGATTATCACCGAGCTGGGCGATGGGAGCGAGGTGCTGATGAGCAAAGTCGTGTTTCGACGCGCCCGACGACACCGTGTGCTTCACCTGACGTGAGGCTCCGCCGCGCAGTGGCGGGTTTGTGATGGTCGTGAGTTGGACACCCGCTGGACCGCGCCGCGCCGCTATCGTCGCATACCGCCGGTTGGGTGAAAGCGGTATGTTGATGTGGTACGCCGTTGGCGGTGGTGAGTAGTTGCTGCCAGCAATCCGCTTGTTGCGATGTCTCGCCGGCTTGCGCGGCGCCGGTGGTTGGAGTGACCTTTATGTGTGTTTTGGCGTTTGCCTGGAATGTGCACCTACGCTGGCGCTTATTGCTGGCTGGCAATCGTGACGAGTTTCACGCGCGACCGACTGCCGCGTTAGCCGCATGGGACGATGCGCCCATTTCGGCGGGTCGGGATGAGCGCGCAGGCGGCACCTGGCTAGGAGTAGCCGCTGGCGGCCGTTGCAGCACGGTGACGAATGTACGTGACCCGGCCGATTCGCAGGCAGGCGCGTCGCGCGGCAGGTTGGTGGCCGACTATCTTGCCGGCCGTGAAAACGCGACGGAATATGCGGACCATATGTATCGGGATGCCGCTGACTATCGACCTTTCAACTTGTTGCTGTTCGATGCTAATGCAGCGTTTTATCTCGGCAATCGACCCGCCGCACATAAGCAAGCCGTGACGGCGGGCGTGCACGGGCTGTCGAATGCAACGCTGGATACGCCATGGCCGAAAACATCGGCGTTGATGCGGCATCTGCAGGCGTGGATTGAGCAGGAAGGTGGCGATGATTTTTCGCCGTTGTTCGCGGCGCTGGCCGACGAAAGGCTTGCTCCGGACACGCAGTTGCCGGATAGCGGCGTGGGCTTGGCGCTTGAGCGGTTATTGTCGCCAGCCTTCGTTCGTGGCCAGGAATACGGCACGCGCGCCAGCACGGTGGTCGCCATCGACCACGACGGCAATGGCGTGATTGTGGAGCGGCGCTTCGGCCCGAACGGGCGGTTTGATGGCGAAACGACGTTGCCGATTGTGGGTTGATTGGCTGGCGCCTCGGTTCAAATACGTCACGCGGCGGAGGCCGGGGTGAGCACCACGGGGCGGTACCGGTTGACGCCTACGCTGATTGGCGAAACGGACCGCTGCCACGCGGATTCTCACGGCGTTAGCCTGCGAGTGGTATCCATGGAAGGAGTTGCGCGTGCGCAAACAATGGCTATTTTGGTTGACAGGGTTTGCCTTTATTTGGACAAACTATGCGCAGGCGGCGGACTGTCCGCCGTGGTCCGCGACGCGCGCGCAACAGGAATTGACGGCGCTACATCAGCGGCTGGAGCGCTGGAACCACGCGTATCGGGTGGATGGCCAGTCATCCGTCGATGATGCGGTTTACGACCAAGCGCTGAGCCGCTTCAAGCGCTGGCGTCGTTGCTTTCCCGCGCAAGCGCCTGCCCCGCTGGCGCACCTAGGCGACGCGACGGGTAGCGTGCCAGCGCCTGTAGTGCAGACCGGCTTGGCCAAACTGCCCGATGGCGCCGCGTTGGCGGCGTGGATGCAGGCGCGCGATAGGCGTGATTTATGGGTACAGCCCAAAGCTGACGGTGTGGCGGTCACGCTGTTGTATATCGACGGGCAGCTGCGGCAGGCGATCAGTCGCGGTGATGGCGTGCGCGGATCGGACTGGACTGACAAAGCGCGCCTCATTGCCGCGATCCCGCAGCAGTTGGCGTACGCGCCGGCACGCGTCGTGTTGCAAGGTGAAATCTACTGGCGCCTGCCCGGCCATGTGCAAGCGGATGATGGTGGCGCGCGTGCTCGTTCGGCGGTGGCTGGTGCGTTAGCGCGAACGACATTGGACGCGGCGACGGCAGCACACATCGGTCTGTTTGTGTGGGATTGGCCGAGTGGGCCACCAGGCATGGTCGCGCGTCTAGCTGGGCTGAAGGCGATGGGCTTGCCCGACAGCGTGGCATATACCCGCCCAGTGAATTCCCTCGATGCGGTCAAACATTGGCGCGATCAGTGGTATCGCCATGAAATGCCGTTCGCTGCAGACGGGACCGTGGTGCGACAAGGGCGGCGACCAGCCGCCACGACGTGGCGTGCCGAGCCTCCCGCTTGGGCCGTTGCGTGGAAATACCCTGCGGCGCAAGCGTTAGCTGAAGTGCGCGCCGTGGTGTTCACGATCGGTCGTAGTGGTCGCATTACGCCGGTGCTGGAATTGGAACCGATACAACTGGGCGATCATCGCGTGCAACGGGTTAGCGTCGGCTCGCTGCGACGTTGGAAAAAGTTAGATATTCGCCCCGGCGATCAAGTGGAATTAGTGCTGGCGGGACTGACGATTCCGAAGCTGCAATCGGTGGCATGGCAAACCCAAGTGCGGGCACCGGTGACCGTACCCGATCCAAAGCGCTACGGACCACTGACCTGCTGGCATCCTGTCGCCGGCTGTGAAGAACAATTTGTAGCTCGATTGCAATGGCTCAGTGGCAAGCACGCCCTACATTTGGAGGGCGTGGGGCCGGCCACGTGGCAGGCGTTGCTGGATGCGGGTCTGTTGCATAACCTGCTTGACTGGACTGAGCTGACCTCTGCACAACTTGCCCGAGTGCCCGGTCTGAGTCCGGCGCGTGCGGCCACCTTAGTGCAAACCTTTACTGCAGCGCGCGGACGTCCGTTCGGTCGTTGGTTACGCGCATTGGGCGCGCCGGGCACTGGCTCGATCAAGCTGCAGGCGTGGTCCGAACTTAGTGGCCGCAGCGAGGCGGATTGGCAAAAGATCGCGGGTATCGGTGCCGGCCGCGCGAAGCAGTTGGCCGACTACTTCCAGCAAACGGACGTCCAGGCATTGGCTGATCAAGCGCAGAGCAGCGGAGTGCAGGGCTTTTAGACGCGGGAGATTGGTGGGTATCGTTTGCGAGACCATAAGCGATCAGTGGGCCGAGTGATCGGAGAGTGATCGCTTGGCGGTGCCTGGCGGGAAAGGATGGTTTTGCATTGGGACTATGCCGCGACCTCGCATGCTTTTGTTGAGTGACGGTCAGCGGTAGCCGCTCGCCGTCCGACAAAACATTTCAACCCGGTCACTTTGGTATCCACCGCAGCATAAAGGCATCGCGGCTGAAGCCGCTCCTACCAAACAAGCGCGGAAGCTGGTCTGGTCGGATGACGGTTCTTGGTCCTGTCGCCTTGCCGCTGGCTCAGCTTTCGATCTGACCGTCGACGTAATACCAAAACCCATCCTCGCGTACGAAGTGGCTGATCTCGTGTTGGCGCTGCGCGCTGCCGCCGCCCAAGCGATAGCGTGCAATGAACTCGACGGTAGCGTGCCGCTCGTCGTCGTTTTTTTGCTTCCTGATCTCCAGTCCGAGCCAACTGGGTTGGGGTTGCAGCGCGGCTAGCCCCAGCGACGTCGGCCGCGTGTCGGGATGCCAGCTTGCCAGCAGGTAGTCCTCACGCTTCAGTACATAGGCGCTGTAACGCGAACGCATCAGTTGTTCTGCCGTGGTGGCGGCCGTGCCATTGTGCAGCGGACCGCAACATTGCCTGTAGCCAACCGGGTTGCCGCAGGGGCAGGGGGTCAATGTATCGATCGACTTCATGCCAGTTTGTATCCGGTTTGGTGGAATCTGCAGACTGCGATTTAGCCGCCGTGGCGCTGCCACACGCGGCAGCGATTGTTGGCTGGCATCGCGATATCCGCGCGCAGCTGAAAGCCGGCAGCAGCGGCCAGCGCGTCGACTGCTTCGGCATCGCGAATCGCCATGTGCGCGCCGCGTGCCTGCAGCCACTGATCGAACGCGGCGTTGCTGGCGCTGCTGTAGCGGCCTTGATAGTTGAACGGACCGTAGATGACCAACACGGCATGGTCGGTGACGATCGACCGCAGTCGCGCGAACAATTGCTGCACCTCGGACGACGCCATGATGTGTAACGTATTGGCACTGAATACCGCATCGAACGGACCGACCGGCCAGCTGCCGGTGACGTCGAACTCCAGCGGCGCCGGCGTATTTGGCAGTGCCGCTTCATCCAGCCAAGCGCGGATGCCGGGCAGGTTTTCCATACGATCCGAGCTGTGCCAAGTCAGCTGTGTCAGCGCGGCTGCGAAGTGCGCCGCGTGCTGACCACTGCCGCTGCCGATCTCCAGCACGTGCCGACGATCGGCGAAGTACTCACGCAACACGTCAAGGATCGGTTCGCGATTGCGTTCGCAGGCGGGTGAGTGCGGCTTGTCCACGCGTCGGCAGGTTCAGGCCGGGCGACCGCGCAGCACGCGTGCCGGCAGCATCAATAGGGCGCTGAGAAACGCGAACACCGCGCCGACGGTGATGCCCACCAAGCGCAACGGCAGCAACAGCAGCCACAGAATCGGATACAGCACCAAGGCGAGCAGAGCCAGTGGCCAGCAGAACACCAGCAGCAACAGCCAGAGCAGGAAGGCAGCCATGGGTAATCCTCGCCAGTGAACAGATGGGTTCAAGTCTAACGCAGCGACGCGACGGCTCGCCGATGACTCCCGGTAACCTTGCATGGCAGTGAAACCATCGCCCGCTTGCTGCGAGCGCCGAGCTACGGAGGCGCGGCGACGCGCTCGCTACGGCGCGCGACTAGCCCATCGGTTTCACGCCGATCAGCCACAGATGCAGCCAGAACGCGAACACGATCCATGCAAGGGCGCCGATGACGATGACCATGACGTCGCCGCTGAGCGTGCCGTTTGCATAGACGGTACCGGCGCGTCGATCGCGTCGGCGCGACACGATGAACAGCACCACCGCCCACAGCAGAAAGGCGCCGAACAGCACCACGTCATGCAGCATGCCGGTGGCCAGCAGGTGACCGAATGCCCATAGCTTCACACCCAGCAGCATCGGGTGGCCGAACTTCGCCTTGAGGTGGTTACGCGGCACATAAGCCGCAGCCACCAACACGAACGCGAGTAGGGTAAACAGCGCATTGAGATGGCGCAGCGCCAGCGGCGGCACGTACAACAGCACCGGCTGCTGGCGCGCTAGACCGAAGCCCCAGCACAGCAGCCCGAAACCGATCAGGGAGGCCAGCGTATACAAG
Source organism: Rhodanobacter sp. (assembly GCA_039924175.1). Taxonomy (GTDB): domain Bacteria; phylum Pseudomonadota; class Gammaproteobacteria; order Xanthomonadales; family Rhodanobacteraceae; genus Rhodanobacter. The sequence goes on along the minus strand of JBDTBF010000121.1, from coordinate 35,402 downwards.
CCCTTCCAACGATTCTCACCTAGCCGCATGATCTGCTGCCGGCGCCAGTCGTCGGCAAACACGCGCACGGAATGCACACCAAGAAAGATCAGTAGACCAAGAATCAGTACGGACATGGCAGCTGCCTCGTGCAGAATGGTGAGTGTGAGTATGGGTGACTACGGTCGTGGGTCAAAGGGCGTGCGCTTCGATGTGCACCGCCAAGGCCACCGCGCTACCACGCAGGGTGACAGCAGCGGCCGTTAGCAACGACGGTCGCCAGGCATCGCCGGCGTACAGACGGCCCTCGACGGTATCGACCTCGCCGTAGGCGCAGAACAACAGCACTGTCGCTGCGTTGGACGAGCGAGTTTCCGGCCCGCGCCACACCTGCACCTCACCGCTGGCGCGGGCACGCCGCACCATTAAATTAAAGTCACGTGTGGGTCCATCCACTAGTTTCACTGCCACTATTGCTTCGCCGGCAAAGGCGAATGGCTCGAACGGTTTGACTAGTTCATGTGTCTGGCTATCGTCCAATTTCATGCTGAAACCGTTGCCGCTGAGTAACGCAATATGGCGATCAATGCCTTGAAATTGTGAGAACGGAGCGGCCGTGTCGACCGCGGCAATACTGACGCGCCACAGGAATGCTTCGCTGTTTGTATCAGATGGCTGGACGGCTATTTCACGCGTGCTGCCAAGGCCGTTCTTCCACGGTTGTTCCGGACAATCTTGCAGGTGAATAATCATCAGGTGCGCTCAATGACGCGTTGAAACGGGGGTAACGCTTTCAGCATGCCGCTGCCATAGCGTTTGGTGATGACGCGACGGTCCAGCAGGACGATGCGTCCGTGGTCGGTTTCGTTGCGAATCAAACGGCCGCAATACTGCGTCAGCAGACGCGTAGCGTCGGGAATACTTACTTCGATAAACGGATTGCGTCCGCGCGATTCCAACCATTCGGCGTAGGTGGCGCCGACGGGATCGGTGGGTACGGCAAACGGTAACTGGGTGATAACGACGGTTTCGCACAGCTTGCCCGGCAGGTCGAGACCTTCGCCGAAAGAGGCGAGGCCAAACAGCGTGCTGCCGTTGCCTGCTGCAATGGCGGCGCTATGGTCGGCGATCAGTTGTGATTTGCCGAGCGAGCCTTGCACGCGGATTTTGCGGACCTGCGCGATAGGTAATTTCTGCAGCACGCTGCTGAGTTTGACGCGCGAGGTGAATAGCACCAGATTGCCGGCATCCCAATCCAGATGCCGTTCCAGCCAGTCGCTAATTTCCTGCGCGTGTGCTTCGCGTTCGCCCGGCAAGGCGAGCATCATCGGCACTTCCAAGCGGGCGTGCGTCGCAAGGTCGAATGGCGAAGGAAGACTTAAGGTGACGGCTTCATCGGGTAAGCCAACGGCGTCGGCGAAACCGCGGAAGTTACCGCCCGCGCTCAAGGTTGCTGATGTCATCACCACGCCGCTGGCATTGCCCCAGAGAACGGCGCGCAGCGTGCCGCCGGCAGAGACGGCGGACGCATGGCAAACCAGTTGTTGGTCGCCGGTCAGCGTGACCCAGCGCGCGGTCGGCGGGGCATTTTCTGGATCGCTGCTGGCCCATGCCCGCCAACAGCGCGCCTGCTTGTCGATGCGCTCCAGCGCCATACCTAATTCGCGCGACAGCGCTTCCTGCGTCGGGCCGCCGTTAGTCATTTCCACGACAGCGCGACGAACGGCGGTTAGCCAGCGTTGCACTTCGGTGGTGAACATGTTGAGCGCACGGGCGTGTTCGACCCACGCTTCGGGTAGCTGGCCGAGCGAGCCGCGATAACGCGGCTCAGTCTCGTTGGGATCGGGTACCCAGCTGAGGCGGATTTCCTTTTCCAGTTCCTCCAGCGTGTTGCTCAGCTCCTGCAGCTTTTCGTCGCCTTGGTCGAGACCGAGTTTGCCCAGCTTCTCCTTATCGGTCAGCGAATACGCGGCGTGCACCTGGCGGCCGAGCCGGCTCAGCTGGCGCACGCTGACATTCATGTAGACCTCGGCGGCGCCGCGCTCGATCGCCTTCTTTGCTAGGTGATGGCCTTCGTCAAAGATGTATAGCGTGTCGCTTGGCTTGGGCAGAATGACGCCACCCCAGCCGCCGTCTTCGCCGGGCATGGTCAAGTCGGCCAGCACGAGATCTTGGTTTGCCACGATGATTTCCGCGTCCTCGGCCGCGCGGCGCGCGGCGAAGAACGGGCAAATCATAAATTGTGCGCACTTGCGGCCGGTGCAGCCGCCGGCGCTGGTCGTCACCATCGGGCGCAGTAAATCGCTGATCGGTTCGGGCGCGGCGTCCATGTCGCCGTTCCACTCTTTGCTCTCAAATGCAGTGGCAAGCCGCGCCAGTGTTTGCTTGTCGCGTGGTTGCGGCGGCTTGGCCCATAGCGCCAGATCGGCCTCGAAACCGGCTAGCCCCATCTGGCTGGAATCGTTCAAGCTGCTGGCGGCTTGCGCCAAGTTGCGTGGGCACAAATAGCGCCCGCGGCCTTTGGCTAAGGCGACATTGGCTTCGATGCCGTTGAGCTTGAGATAAAGCGGAATATCGCTAGCCATCAGCTGTTCTTGCAACGCCACGGTGGCGGTCGCAATCAACAGCTTCTTCTTCTGAAAGCGAGCCACAGCGACGCCGGCAATCAAGTACGCCATCGATTTACCGGTGCCGGTCGGCGCTTCAATCACCGCCACGCCGCCGGTTTTACCAAACGCTTTGGCCACCTCGGCGATCATCTTTCCCTGTGACGCTCGCACGCGAAAGCCCGGTAGCCCGCTTTTCAGGCAGGCGTAGGCGGCGCGAATGGCGTCTTTGGTGGAATCGGCAAGCATGCTTGGTGCAGTCCGGCAGTAGCGGGCGAGTTGCGTAGCGCGCCGACGGTGACCGTCAAGGTTCGTTCAAATAGCGCGCCCGTTGTCGCCCATTGTACCGGGCCTGTCAAAGGGCGCCCGTCGCAGACTCGTGTCGTTTTGTGCCGCTTTTGTGTCGCTTATGCGCTGGCGCTGCGCTCAAGCTGCCTTGGTAATCTGACGCAAGGCCTGGACGAAGGCTTCCGGTGGTTGGCCGCCGGAAATAAGGTGTTGGTTGTTGATGATGGTGGCGGGCACGGAATGGATGCCGCGTTGCTGGTACAGCTGTTCTTGTGCGCGCACGGCGTCCGCGTATTTGTCGCTGGCAAGAATTTGCTGCGCCTCCGCGGTATCCAAACCCACTTCACCCACCAGGCGCAACAGCGTGGCATGTGCGCTGACGTCGTCACCGTCAGTGAAATAGGCGCGCAGCAAGGCGTGCTTCAGCGGTAGATGAAGGTTCTTTTCTTGCGCCCAATGCAGCAGTCGGTGCGCATCGAAGGTGTTGTAGACGCGGCTACGTCGATCCATGTTGAAGGTGAAACCTAAATCGGCGCCACGTGCGCGGATGGCTTCGCGGTTGGCTTCAATTTGTGCGGCGCTACTGCCGTATTTCTTTACCAGGTGTTCGGTGGAATCTTCACCTTCGGGCGGCATCTGCGGGTTCAATTCAAACGGCTGTAGATGGATCTCTGCGCTGACTTCGTCGCCTAGCGTCGCTAAGGCTTGTTCTAGCGCGGCAAGACCGATGGCGCACCACGGGCAGGAAACGTCGGACACGAAGTCGATGCGAACGGGAACGGGCGTGGTTGGCTCAGTCATAGATCACCTAGTAAAGAGGGTGTGTCGCGGCAAACGTGCAGCGATAGCTCTTCATGAAATGCGGTCACGCAGGTGAACAATCAATCCGGCACGGCGGCTGGTCTGTCGTGCGTTGGTGGAACCCGTGGCACGGTTCTACGGGCGGGCAGAGATACTCAGCGCAACCGCTTCGGCCACCTTAATACCGTCCACTGCTGCCGAAAGAATGCCGCCGGCGTAACCCGCGCCCTCACCAGCGGGGTACAAGCCGCGTGTGTTACGGCTTTGCAAACTGTCGTCGCGGGCAATGCGCACGGGTGACGAGGTGCGCGTTTCCACGCCAGTAAGAAGCGCGTCGTGCATGCTGTAGCCGTGCAGTTTGCGCTCGAACACCGGCAGTGCTTCGCGAATGGCTGCCGTGGCGTAATCGGGCAGCGCTAGGCCAAGGTCGCCGAGCTTGACGCCGGGCTGATAGGAAGGTTGTACGTCGCCGAGCGTGTGCGATGGGCGGCCGGCCAGAAAATCACCGACAAGCTGTGCCGGTGCGCTGTAGTCACCACCGCCGAGTTCGAAGGCGCGGCTTTCCAGCGCACGCTGCAAAGCGATGCCAGCGAGCGGACTGCCGCCGTTATCGAAGGCCGCGAAATCGCTCGGCTCGATGCCGCAGACGATGGCGGCGTTGGCGTTACGTTCGTTGCGCGAATACTGGCTCATGCCGTTGGTGACAACGCGGCCCGGCTCGCTGGCCGCAGCAACTACGGTGCCGCCGGGACACATGCAGAAGCTATAGACCGAGCGCCCGTTTTTGCCATGGTGGACCAGCTTGTAATCGGCCGCGCCGAGAAGCGGATGGCCGGCCTGCGGACCGAACAAAGCCTCGTCGATAACGGCCTGTGGGTGCTCGATGCGGAAGCCGATGGAAAATGGTTTAGCTTCCAAGTAGACATTTCGTGCGTGCAGCATTTCAAAGGTATCGCGCGCGCTGTGGCCAATCGCCAGCACGACGTGGTCGCTGCGAACTTGTTCACCACTGGCCAGCGTGACGCCGCGTACATGGCGCTCACCCGCCGCGTCGGTTTCAATCAGCAAATCGTCGACGCGTTGGCTGAAGCGAATTTCGCCACCGAGTGCTTCGATGCTGGCGCGCATGTTTTCGACCATCGTTACCAATCGAAAGGTGCCGATGTGCGGCTTGCTGACGCTAAGAATTTCTTCCGGTGCGCCGGCTTTGACGAACTCGGTCAATACCTTGCGGCCATGGTGCAGTGGGTCGCGAATCTGGCTATGCAATTTACCGTCGGAGAAAGTGCCGGCGCCGCCTTCGCCAAATTGCACGTTGGATTCCGGGTGCAAGTTGCGTTTGCGCCATAAGTCCCAGGTGTCCTTGGTGCGCTCGCGCACGGCTTTGCCGCGATCGAGGATGATCGGGCGAAAACCCATTTGGGCCAGGATTAAACCGGCAAACAATCCGCATGGTCCGGTGCCGATGACAATGGGCCGATGCACCAAGGCGGTGGGTGCTTGGGCGACGAAGTGGTAAGTATTGTCTGGTGCCGGGCGGACGTGGGCGTCCTCAGCGAAGCGTTGCAGCAACACGTCTTCGTCCGCCACGTCCACATCGAGCGTGTAGATCAGGACAATGGCGCCGCGTTTGCGCGCATCGTAGCCACGCCGAAACACGGTGTAACTGCGCAGAGCCGCCGGTGAAATCGCTAGACGCCGGATAATCGCCGCGGCGAGCGCCGCCTCAGGGTGATCCAGCGGCAGCTTGATATCGGTCAGTCGCAGCATGCGCGGTGGGTCCAGGGCAGAAGTCAGTCCGCCTCATTTTCGCAGATATGACGAAGGGATGAGGCGGCGAGTGGTCAGGCTTCGCTAGTTGGTCCAGCTCCGCGGCGATTTACGCCGGAAGCGCGCGTCGTAACGATGCGGGCGAGGGCTACGGCTAATCAGACCTTGCCGAGGAAGTCTTTCTTGCCGATATCGGTGCCGATCTGACGCAGGATGTCGTACGCCGTGGTGCAGTGGAAAAACACGTTGGGCAGCACGTATTGCAGCAAGTAGGTCTGGCCGTCGAAGTGCTGCTCGGCGTGCATTTTCAAGGTAATGGCGCGCGTTTCGCTGCCATCGATTTGTTCCGGCTTGAAGCTGTTGATGTATTCGATCACGCGATCCAACCGGACCAGCACCTGCTCCAGCGTAGTCTCGTTGTCTTCCACTTTCATCGGCTCGACGCCGGCAAGACGTGCGACGCCGCCTTTGGCCATGTCGGTCGCGGTTTGCACTTGGCGTAGCAACGAAAACATGTCGGGAGTCAGTCGCGTCTGCAGCAAGATTTCGTCGGACACGCCTTTGGCCTTGGCGTGTTCCGCACCCTTCTTCATCACGTGCGACAGATTGCTCAGCGCGCGGGCAAGAACGGGAACGGATGCTTGGTACATGGAAAGTGTCATGGGTGTACTCGATTAGGTTGCGGGAAGAACGTGGTGCGCGCGATGGCCGGTAGACGACGGCACAGCCCGCGCGAACGCAGCACCACTGCGCATCATACGGCGCGGTGGCTTGCTTGGCGTATAACGCCGTTGCGGTGCGCAAAGCTGTAGCGCTTATAGCGCGATACCATAGGGAACCTCGCCAAGGAATCGCCATGTATCGACGTCTTCTCCCCCTGTGCCTGCTACTTGCGTTGGCTGGATGTTCGTCCGGTCACGACTCGCCGACCGCTGCGGCAGCGTCATCAGAGACTAGTTCCATGTCGAAAGAAGAGTTAGCTCCTGCACCGACGACGACGGTGGCTAAGGCAGCTGCGGGCAACGTCGCAGCTGCGAATGCGGCGCGAGACGCAGCGATTCAGCAAGCGTTGGATAAATACGCGCCGGTAAAGCTGGACGCGGATTTGTCCGCCTTCGACGCTAAACAGAAAAAGATGATTGCCCTGCTGGTTGAGGCGGCGGAAAGCATGAATGCTCTCTACTGGCAGCAGGCATGGTCCGGTGGTTCTGCTTTGCTGCAGAAGGTCAGCGATCCGTTGGTGCGGGAATTCGCGGAGGTCAACTATGGCCCGTGGGACCGCATGGACAATGACAAGCCGTTTATTGATGGCGTGGGTGACCGCCTGCCCGGCGCGCAGTTCTATCCGGCGGACATGACCAAGGCGGAGTTTGAAAAATCGCCGCTCAAGGACAAAACATCGCTGTACACCTTACTGCGGCGGGATGCGCAGGGTCAGTTGATCACCGTGCCGTATCACGTAGCGTACAAAACTGAGCTTGAGAAAACAGCTGGCCTGTTGACTAAGGCAGCCAAGTTGGCGAAAGACCCCGAGTTCAAGAAGTACTTGACGCTGCGCGCTTCGGCGTTGCTCAGCGATGATTACCAGCCCAGCGATTTTGCCTGGATGGCGATGAAGAAAAACCCGGTCGATATCGTGATCGGCCCGATCGAAACGTACGAAGATCAGTTATTTGGTTACAAGACGAGCTACGAGTCTTACGTGCTGATCAAGGATCAGGCGTGGAGCGACAAGCTAGCGCGCTTCGCCAAGTACTTGCCGGAGCTGCAACGCGAGTTGCCGGTGCCAGCCACCTATAAGGCGGAGAAGCCCGGTTCTGATGCGGATTTAAACGCCTATTTTGCGATTTATTACGGCGGTGACGCGAACGTTGGCGCCAAGACTATCGCCATCAATTTGCCCAATGACGAGCAAGTGCAGCTTAAAAAAGGCACGCGCCGATTGCAGTTGGAAAACGTGATGCAGGCGAAATTCGACAAGATTATGCTGCCGATTTCGAAGCTACTCATCGCCGAAGACCAGCAACCCAACGTCACCTTCGACGCTTTTTTCCAGAACACCATGTTTCATGAAGTGGCACATGGCCTTGGCATCAAGAACACGCTTGACGGCAAAGGTACGGTGCGCAAGGCGCTGAAAGACCAAGCGTCCAGTTTTGAAGAAGGCAAGGCCGATATTCTCGGCTTGTACATGGTCAGCAAACTGGCGGACAAGGGCGAGTTGGACAAGTCCACCTTGATGAATAACTACGTGACCTTTCTCGCAGGCATGTTGCGTTCAGTGCGCTTTGGCGCCAGCGATGCCCACGCCACCGCAAACATGGTGCGCTTCAACTTCTTCAAGCAGGCTGGTGCATTTACCCGCGATGACAAGAGCGGGCGCTACCGCGTCGATTTCGACAAAATGACGGCCGCGATGGATGCGCTTTCGACCAAGCTACTCACCATTCAAGGTGATGGTGATTACGTTGCCGCCAAACAAATGGTCGACCAAATGGGTGCCGCCGATGCTGACTTGGCGGGTGACTTGAAACGAGTGGATCAAGCAAATATTCCGGTGGATATTCGCTTCCAGCAAGGTCTGGATGTGTTGGGGCTGAGTAAACCTTGACCTTGGTGCAGGTAGCGGACGGCCGCTGCGCGCTTATGCCGCAGTGGCTGCGTTGATCCAGTCGGCGACGGCTTGCGGGTGCTCCAGATGCAGGTGATGGCCGCCGTCGAGATGAGTTACGTGGATGTGCGCTACGCAAGCGGCACGTGCTTGCATCAGCTCATTCGGCAGGTAGGCGGTTGTTGGTTGCGCTAGTAGCAGTGCGACGGGCAGGTCGATGCCACGCAATAAAGCGTGCATCTGCGTTTCCGCCAGTCGCACGGAAGTGGCGCGGGTCAGGCGCGGATCGCTGCGCCAGCTGTAGCCACCGTTTACGGCGATCACGCCGCGTTCGATGATCGGTCGCGCCAAGTCGCCGCGTAGGCCGCTGACGATCGTGCGTGCACTGATCGCCTGGTCCACGCTGCGGAAGACACGCAAGGGTTTGTTTAAGCCGTCGCGCGGCGCAAGGGCGTCGCGGAAGCGTTTCAAGGTGGTTGTGCCATCGTCGCCGAGTGGGCCGAGACCTTCGATCAGGAACAGCCGGTCGATGTGCTGTGGCGCTGCGGCGGTCATCAAGGTGGCAGTGCCAGCACCGAGGGAATGGCCCAATAAAGTGTAGTGATCGAGCTTAAGTGCCGCCGCCGCGGCTAACGTGGTGCGGGCGTAATCAACGTAGTGATAAAGCGCGCCTGGAGCGATGTGGTCGGAGTGTCCGTGCCCGGGTAGTTCGAGCGCAATAACGTGAAAGCGATTCGCCAGCAGTGGCGCTAGCAGCGCAAAGCTGCCGGCGTTGTCTAGCCAGCCATGCAAGGCCAGCAAAGGCGGCAACGCGGGGTCGCCCCATGTCTGCGCTGCCAGTGTTAAGTGCGGTAGCGCAATACGCAGTTCGCTGGGGGCGTTCACTGAGCTGCTGGTGGCGTGCTGCCTGGCTTGTTTAACCAGCCTTGGGTATGGCGTTGTATAAGCGCAGTGAGGCTGCTGATTTGTTCGGCGCTGTCATTGAGCGAGGGTATGTAACGGAGGTCTTCGCCGCCAGCCTCAAGGAAGAAATCTCGGTTTTGCATGGCGATTTCTTCTAGCGTCTCTAGGCAATCCACCGCGAAACCGGGGCAAATAACATCCAACTTTTTTACGCCAGCAGCTGCCAGTTCGCGCACGGTGACATCCGTATAAGGGTGTAGCCAGCGCTCGCGTCCGACGCGTGATTGAAAACTCAATGGCATCTCATCGGTGGTCAATCCCAGCCGTTCGCGCAATAGTTGCGCGGTGCGTTGGCAGTGATCGAAATAGGGGTCGCCCAAGTGCACGTAGCGCTCGGGAATACCGTGAAATGACAACAACAACTTGTCGCCGCGGCCGTGCTCTTTCCACCAGTTTTGAACGCTTTGTGCCAACGCGGCAATGTGGCCCGGGTCATCGTGGTAATCGTTGATCAAGCGCAACTCAGGTGGCCAGCGCATGCCTTTTAGCGTATCCGCCACGGCGTCAATGACCGAGCCGGTGGAGGTGGCTGAGTATTGTGGATACATCGGCAGCACCAGCAGTTTGCGCACGCCTTCGCGGTGTAGTTGCGCAACCGTGTCTTGTACCGAGGGCTTCCCATAACGCATCGCCAACGCTACCCGCAGTGTGTTCGGTTGTTGGCGATTCAGCTCATCTTGCAGGCCTGCAGCAAGCGCTTCGCTGCCAAAGCGCAGCGGCGAACCTCGCTTCTCCCAGATGCGTTGATACGCATGGGCCGAGCGTGCTGGCCGGGTACGTAAAATGACGCCGTGCAGGATCAGCCACCAGAGCCAGCGTGGGTAGTCGATGACGCGTTCGTCACCCAAAAATTGCGCAAGATACGGACGCACCGCTTTTGCGGTGGGCGCCGTTGGCGTGCCGAGGTTGACCAACAGTACAGCTGCCTGAACGGAATCGGCAGCAACGTTGTTGGAATGGTCGGTAACGCCGGTATAGTCGTTAAGTTGTGGCATGGTATGCGGCTGGCTGGGTTCAGCATGTAGTCTGCCACAAGGCCTACCGAACCTTTGAATCTAAGTGGAGCTGTCCATGTTCAAGACACCCCTGCATCGTGTATTGCTGATTGGCGTGGCCTTGTTGCTGCCGGCCATGGCCGTACATGCCGAAGATCCACCGCTGGTGCGTGCAACCAATGCGGTGCGCGTACTGAATGAAATTATGGCGGCGCCGGATAAGTCGATCCCGGAAGATCTACTAAAGGACGCGCGTGCGGTCGCGGTCATCCCGGACATGATCAAGGCCGGCTTCATCTTCGGCGGTCGTCGTGGCGAAGGGCTGATTTCAGTGAAAAGTCCGGACGGGACGTGGTCTAATCCCAGTTTTATCAGTATGACGGGCGGTAGCGTGGGCTTTCAGATCGGCGTGTCTTCGACCGATGTCGTGCTGATATTTCGCACGCAGCGCGGCGTGGATTCGATCGTGCGCGGCAAATTCACTTTGGGCGGCGATGCGTCAGTGGCGGCAGGCCCGGTCGGGCGCACGGCGTCGGCGGCCACCGATGGAAAGTTGAAAGCGGAAATCTATTCCTACTCGCGCTCACGCGGCTTGTTCGCTGGCGTGGCACTGGACGGTTCGGCGCTGCGCATCGATTACGATGCGAATGAGGCGGTATATGGCGCCGGCATTACGCCTCGACGTATTTTTGAAGGTGGCGTCAGCAACGTACCAGCCCCCATTGTGGCCTTTCGTGATCGGCTGGAAGAGTACACTTCACGCTGATCGTCAGTTACCAATTAGCGCGCTTGGCGCAGCGTGTTTCACCAAGTAAATGTAGAGGCTAATCATGGGTTTTGACAGTATATGGCACTGGGGTCTTTTGCTGATCATCGTGCTGCTGGTTTTTGGTACGAAGAAAATTCGCAATCTCGGGCCGGATCTCGGCGCGGCTATTCGTGATTTTAAGAAAAGTCTTAGCGGCGATGATGAAGCCAAGCAGAAAGAGGAAGCAGAGGCTAAGCGCAAGACGACGGAGCAGTTGCGTGACGAGCCACCTGCCCCTGGCGGCACGGATGGCACTCGCGACGCTAATGCCAAGCAGAGTCAGCACGATTCCAGCGAGACCAAATAGGCTCGCGTTTAGCGAGGCGCGACGATGATTGAAATCAGCCTCGGCAAATTGGTGTTGCTTGCCTTGATTGCGTTGATCGTGCTGGGCCCGGAAAAATTACCCGGCGCGGCACGTACGGCGGGCGCACTGCTGCGCCGGCTTCGCGGTGGCTGGGATAACGTCCGCGCTGAGGTAGAGCGCGAGTTGGAAATTGAAGAAATTAAACGTGTCGCCCGTGCTACGGCCGCGCAAGCGGAAGCGACCCAGGCAGAGCTAAAGGATGGCTTGCAGCAAGTGCAGGCGTCCGTCGCTGATGTAGCAACCTCACTTCAGTTGAAGTCGACTATGCAGCCGGCGCGAGTTGATGCGCCGCTGGCGGCCGCGGAAGACGCTGCCACGATGACCGTCGCGCCACCTGAGGTGGCTGTCGCGGATGATGCCTTGGCTGATGGCGCTCAAGCCTCACTGCCACTCGGTGAACCACCGTTGCCGCCGGATGAGAGCTTGCCACATGGCCACTCCTGAGCTGAATGATTCTTCCGCGGACGACGTGTCGGACAGCCTGCAACAGGGTTTGTTTTCGCATTTGCTGGAATTGCGCTCGCGCTTGCTGAAAGCGGTGGCGTGCGTGGTGCTGGTGTTGTTGGCCTTGGTGCCCTTTGCCAACCGGCTGTATTCCGAGCTGGCGGCACCGTTGGTGGCGCGGCTGCCGCAAGGTGCGCATTTGATCGCCACCGAAGTCACCAGCCCGTTTATCACACCATTGAAGTTGGCCTTCTATACGGCCCTTTTTATCAGTATGCCGGTCATTCTGTATCAGCTGTGGGCGTTCGTTAGCCCTGGCTTGTACAAGCGCGAAAAGCGGCTGGCGCGGCCGTTGTTAGTCGCTGCGCTGGCGTTGTTTTATACCGGCTGTGCGTTCGCTTATTTTCTTGTGTTGCCGGCTGCCTTCCGCTTTCTTACGGCGGTGACGCCGCAAGGCGTGGAGATGATGACGGACATCACGCATTACCTTGATTTTGTCATGCTGATGTTTTTCGCCTTTGGCTTATGTTTCGAAGTACCGGTTGCCGTGGTGGTGCTTGCTGCTGTCGGCGTGGTGAACGTTGACCAACTGCGCAGCGCTCGCCGTTACGCCATTGTCGGATCATTCGCAGTTGCCGCGTTGATCACGCCACCAGATATCACCTCCATGCTGATGCTGGGTATTCCCATGTCGTTGTTGTACGAGCTGGGTGTGTTGGCGGTGAGTTGGCTGAAACCCGGGCTGGATAAGTCAGACGACGAGTGATGGTTGGCGTGGCGCGGCATACCGGTTGATGTGTGTCGCTATATTTTCCGGCCGCGGTACCGAGCTAGATCAATACAAATCGATGGGATCGACGTCCAGCGACCAATGTACGCGTCGTGCGCTGGGCAGTGCAGACATCGCAAGTTGCCACGGTCGCAGCAAGTCGTGCAGTCGGCGGCGTTGAGTTGCTTCCAGCAGCAATTGGCCGCGGTGACGTCCTGCCCGTAGCGGCATTGGTGCTGGCATCGGACCGGCGATTTGCAATGATGGTTCGGCCGGTAGCGCGGCGTGTGCCTCGACCAGAAACACCTGCAGATGTTCGCGCGTAGCTGCGTCGGCGCGTAGCAACACTTGGTGGCTATACGGCGGCAATCCGATTAACTGTCGCTCGTCCAGCAGATCGGCCGCGGCGGCCGCGTAGCCTTGTGCCAGCAGGCGGTGCAGCAACGGATGCTGTGGCTGGGTCGTTTGCAGCAGCACGCGCCCCGCCTTGTGCGACCGTCCAGCGCGCCCGGCCACTTGCACCACGAGTTGCGCCAAACGCTCGCTGGCGCGGAAATCAATGCTGAGCAGGCCCTCGTCGACGCCAACAATGGCCACCAAAGTGAGGTTGGGTAGGTCGTGGCCTTTGGCCAGCATTTGCGTACCGACCAAGATCGTCGGTTGGTCGTCTTTCAACGTGGACAGAAGTTGCTCGAAGGCGTCGCGGCGGCGGGTGGTTTCGCGGTCTACCCGTAACACGGGCACGCGGGGGAATTGCGCTTTCAGAGCCTCTTCCAAACGTTCCGTGCCTTGCCCTTGCGGCTTCAGGTCGTTGCTGCCGCAGCTTGGGCATGCCGCCGGTAGCCGTCTTTGATAATCGCAGTGATGACAGACCAGTTGTCGGCGTTGCGCGTGTAGCGTCAACGGTCGCTCACAGCGTGGGCATTCCGCGTGCCAGCCGCAGGCGTGGCAGAGCAGGACGGGGGCGTAACCGCGGCGGTTGCGAAACACCAAGGCTTGTTCGCCGCGGGCAACGGTATCCGCAACGGCAGTGAGCAGCGCCGGCGACATGCCGTGCTGCAACCGTTGCGCACGCATATCAATAATTTGCACTTGCGGTGGGTGCGCCGCCCCGGGGCGGGCACGCAAATGCAAGACGCGATAGCGGCCCGTTTTCACGTTCGCCAGCGACTCTAGCGACGGCGTGCCCGAGCCCAGTACCACGGGTATTTTCAACGCGCGCGCGCGTACCAATGCCAAATCGCGCGCGTGATAACGGAAGCCTTCTTGTTGCTTGTAAGCGCTGTCGTGCTCTTCGTCGACGATGATGATTCCGGCATGCGGCAGCGGCGTAAACACCGCCGAGCGCGTGCCTAGAATGACTTGGACGGTGCCGGCGCGGGCACGCAACCACGCCCGCGCCCGGTCGCCTTCGGACAAATTGGAATGCAGCACTTCCACCGCCACGCCAAGGCGCTCACGCAGGCGGCGCACGGTTTGCGGCGCTAAGCCGATTTCCGGTACCAGTAATAATGCTTGTTTGCCTTGCGCCAATACTTGTTCGATCAGCGCTAGATACACCTCTGTCTTGCCGCTACCAGTAACGCCATCCAGAAGAAATGGCTGATAGCGGCCCAGACACTTGCTGATGGCAACCACGGCCTGCGTCTGCTCGTCGTTGAGTTGCGGTGCCAACGATGAGGTCGACGGCTGGCGTAATGGCGCCCGCTCGCTGCGCTCTATCAGACCCGCGCTAGCCAGTCGGCGCGCTGCCACTTGCCAGCCCGACTGGCGCTCGGTCAGCTCTGTGGCGCTTAATGCGCTGGTCGCCAACAACGCCAACAATGCCTTACTGCTACCGCGTCGACTGCCGGCGTCGTGGGCGCTGTGGCCGGCGCCAGTGAGCGACCAGTAAGTCTCGTTGATCGCTGGCAAGGGCTTGGCTTTGCGTAACGCCACCGGCAAGGCGTTGGCGTAGGCTTCGCCGGGCGCGCCGAGCCAGTAGTCGGACGCCCATGCCAACGTTTGCATCAGCTCGGTGTTCAATAAAGGAGTGCTATCCAGCAAGCGGGTCACTTGCTTCAACCGGGTCGGCGCCACGGCTGTTTCCGTTTCGACGCTGACGACGACGCCCACCAACTGACCGCGCCCGAACGGAACCAACACGCGGCTGCCCACGCTCGCCGCGCCCTGTACGGGCGGCAGGTAATCAAACAGGTGTAGCAATGGTACGGGCAGGGCAACGCGAAGGACGGCAGACATGGTTACCTCGTGGTGGGCCAGTGTACCTGTGCGGGACCGTTGTACATCGAATTGTCGAGTAAATGACCTGCGGGCTGGGCGCGCGCCGAACGGTCAGAGGATGGATTCGTTGCGTCTGGCGGTGTCGCTCTTTTCGAACATTTGGAGCCGCCGCGTGCAGGGCTCAGTTACAGCGACTTGCTGCCTGATCGTTGAGGAGTGGACGGTAAGTCACTATGCGGCGAAGGTTTTTCGGGTTATCCACAGAAGCTGTGGATAAGTCTGTGGATGGAACGGGGAAGGAGGCTGCCAAAGCGCACGGTAGCGCCCTTGTTGACGTGGTGGGTACATTTTGTTCACGCTAAAATATCCTAATATATCAATTAGTTGCAAATATGCGTAAGCGTACGTTCAGCCGATAGACGACGCTGTTGAAAGCGCGTTGACAACCTGAAGACGCTGTGCAAAACCTCGAGTGGCCGGCCCCGGATGGCAGCTATCGCGTGGGGGTAAAACGGCGTCACCACTGGCTCGGCCATCTTTCTAGCGCCGCCCTGAACGTGTCATTCCTCCCATTTAACTTGGGCAGCTTCTGGCCGGTGCGGCGAGATCACCTGACGCTGTGCCTGCGGCAGGCGCGACACCTCACCGCTGGCGGCGGCCAGGGCGGCTTGTCCGTGGCGGAGCGCGCTGTCCAGCTCCTGATGGGTGCTAAAGCCCTCACCCTTGAGACGTGGCATGGGGTCGAACACGGAGAAAGAATGCAGCGTGTCGCCGCCGCCGGCTGTCGAGATTGGCGGCGGCATCCTTTCGTTGATTGAGCGATCGAGTTGAGTCAGGTCGGTGCGGCTGGGATGCTTCCAGGTCACCGGCGCAGGATCGCTATCGCGCTGTTTCATAACCCACATCGGGCGAACTGGGCAGATCGTCGAGCATGGCTGCCGGCTTCTTACCGGCACAGCCGCAGCCGAACAGAAAAGTCTTCGCCAGCAGTAAAGGTGTCCGACTTAGCAATGTGAATTAGCGAACGCACTGACGTCGCGAACCTCACCCACACAAACACCGCCTCGACAGCGGGCGCCGACAGTCCGACTTAAAGATCGCCGCCGCGCTGAAGGCCTTGCGAAGGCCCATCGCGTGGGCGAAGCATAAGAGGGTGTCATGGTGAACGGCAAACGATGACTTTTCCGCACGATCAGGTGCACAACGGCTTGACCCTAGAGCGGCGTTGGCCATGATGGTTTATCCATCGACACCGCCAGCGAATAGCGCTGCGACTTCGGCCAAAAATTTTCATGACACGGCGCGTAGACGAGTCGTTCGCCAGTCGCTACGGCTGGAAATGACCCTCCGCTAGCGACGGGTTATGCTTGGGCATTGATCGACACTGAATGGTGTCGACAAGGCAGCGCCAGCGGATGGTTTTGCCTGCCAGTCGCTACCAGACGCAGGTGCTTTTCGATGCCGATTCCCCATATCGCCAAAGCTCACAGCCACACCACGCCGATCGATCGCGCGCAACCTTCGTTGCGTGTACTGCTGGTGGAAGATGACGCGGAGATTCGCGACGAAATACTGGTTCCTGGCCTGCGCAATTACGGCATCAATGTCATGGGCGCCGATTGCGCGGCAACCGCGGATCAACTAATGCGGGAGAATACTTTCGACATCGTGGTGCTCGATGTCGGCCTGCCGGACGAAAGTGGATTCAGCGTAGCCCGGCGGCTGCGCGCTGGGTCCTCGACGGGGATCGTCATGCTCACCGGTCGCAGTGAGAATCCTGACCGCGTCCGCGGCCTGAGCGAAGGCGCCGATGCCTACCTAACCAAACCGGTGGCGCTGGACGTATTGGTGGCGACCTTGCGCAGTCTCGGGCGACGTCTGCTGACTTCAGTACCAGCGCCGACATGGCAATTGACCGCAGATGACTGGTGTCTGCGCTCACCGCGCGGCGTCGATGTTGCTTTGACCTTGCCGGAGCGGCGAATCTTGGGGCGCTTGATGGCGGGCGATGGCGAGCCGGTTTCCCGTGAGGCGCTGATCGCCATGCTCACCGAAGACATCTTCGACTTCGATCCGCATCGACTTGAAATGTTTGTCTATCGATTGCGCTGCAAGATCGCGGAGACGTGTGGCGAAACGTTGCCGTTACGAGCAGTGCGTGGTGCCGGTTACGTGCTGACGCGCTGACTTCAGTCGCTAGGAGTGCGATGGTCCCTCCAGGTTGCCCTGTCGCAGGCATCGCATGGAGCGCGCTAACGCTCCGCGGGCTATGACCAAGGTGGATTCACGGCGAGCACGATAGGCACGCAGCTGTTTCAGCGCATGGTTAATTTCGATCGGAAGCGCCGCGTCGAATATCTTTCGCAACGAGGATGCCTGCCGCGCGGACGTCAAACATTTTGATCAGGGACACGCCGCTCGACTGAGGCCAGGCTCCTGTCTATGGGCAACGATCACGCGACGCTGAACGCGCTCCGTCGTTCGGCAACGGCCCGCACGCGTTCCACCAACAACGTTGGCGGGAACGGTTTAGGCAGGCATTCCACGTCAAATCCCAGGTCGCGCAAACGTCTGGCTTCTGTTTCACCACTGGCGGAGATCAGCACCACCGGCAGCTGTACCTTGCCGAGCCAGTCCAGCTGACCATCGTGATTGCCCGGCATGTGGCAATCACTAACCACCACCTCCAGTGAATCGCCTGCCTCGTCCAGCAAGCGCTCGGCATCGAACGCATTGTCCGTCGCCAGCGCCACGCATCCGGCGTCTTCTAGCGCGCTAAGCAACAGCTCGCGCAGTTCGTCGTCGTCCTCCACCAGCAGCACACGCACCGTCCGTTGACAAAAGACCGCAGGTGCTTCTGCCGCAACCAAGGGGAACCAAAGCCGGAATGTCGTGCCTTGTCCGTTTTGGCTTGTTACATCCACCGTGCCACCGGCAGCAGCAACTATGTCGCGAACCACAGCCAGTCCCAACCCGGTGCCACTGCCTGCTGGCTTGGTGGTGAAAAAAGGCTCGAAGATTCGTTCAAGCACCACCTCGCTTATGCCGGGACCGTTATCGGCCAGACGCACGGCCACTCCGTCCACGCCATTGCGCGCATGCGCTGACGCGGATACGTGGAAACAGCCTTCGTCTCCCATCGCATCCCGCGCATTGGCCGCAATGTTGAGCAGAACGAGCTCGAACTGGCCGCGATCCGTGCGCACATGCAGTGGCTGCCCTGCGGTTGTGTCGACACGCAGTTTTACCGTGGAGTCGAACAACTGCCGAAACATCGGTTCAAGTTCTCGCAGGGCGTCGTCAATAGCGAAAACTTCCTCGCGCAGGCTGTCCCGCCGACTGAAGCTGAGCAGCTTGCGACTGACCGCGGTGCCACGCCGCGTTGCGGCAGCAATGCCGTGAATCATCTGATGCAACTGCGCGGGATCAGCCTTGGTCTGAGCCTGTTCGGCATAGCCGGCAATCACCGCCAGTACATTGTTGAAGTCGTGTGCCACACCGCTGGCCAACCGTCCGACAGTTTCCATTTTCTGGGCGTGGATTAGATGCTTCTGGGCTTCCTCCCGCGCCACCATTTCTTTGCGCAGTGCCGCATTGGTGGCAGCTAACGCGCCAGCCATGCGCCGTGACTCGTTGAGGCTGTTGCGCATGGCGGCCACGCAGCGGTCCAGTACCAGTGCAATGACAAAATAGCTGAGCACCAACGACGGCCAGTTGGCCGCCCCTAGCCAAGGGCGGGGGTAATGTTGGCGCTGCAGCGCCAACACGTCAGACGCACCACCGATGGCGAACAACACGACCAGCAAGACGTAAAGCGTCCACAGCGAACGCCGGCCCAGTACCAGTCCGCCCAACACAATCGTCAGCACCGGCAAGGTCTGGTCGAGCAGGCCCTTGGTGAGGCCTACAAAGCTATACACCACGGTCAAGTTCACCAGCATGGCGACGACCACGCCGATGACGCCGAGGCGCAGCCGCCCGCGACGAATCAGCACCCAGCCCAGCAGCGAAGCACCCCAGAAAATCGCATCCGCGATCAAGTCGAACGTGACATCACGCCGCGTTGGGGAATTCACCACCCATAGGTGGTAGCACCAGTTGGCTGGGACGCTGATCAAAATAAACAACATCAGCGCCTGCATCACCGGTGCATGGCGGCGCTCGACCACATCAACCACGGGCACATCCCGCAACCAAGCCAGCACTTTTTTCAACTTGTTGGATGGCATAACCAGGGTCCGTCGGGCAGGTGAGCGAGCGTGAGTATCGGTGTGCCAGCGTGCGTGACCTACGGGCCTACCCACCCTATAACTCTGACAGATCGGACATCGCTCCGTGACGCGTCAGCAAGGGCAACGCATACCAAAAACTTATGAACTGCACCGAGGTCGGGGGGCCGGCGTGGTCACGCAATTGTCGAAGGGAGAATGCTTTGAACAAGACCTACAGCAAGATATGGAACGCCTCGCGCGGCTGCCTGGTGGTGGCTTCCGAGTTGGCCTCATCACATGGCAGTTCGGTCGTTCACCGTGCCGCCGCCATCCTCTTGGTCGCTGCGCTGGCGACACCCCAAGCCGGTATCGCTGCCGAGCACGCACACGAGGCAAGTACACCAGCATCATCGGTCAGTACAGCTTCGATTACTGCCACTGCCGGGGCGCGCCGCTACTTCGATGCCAACGGCCGCGGCCGTGCCGATGCCGCTGGCGATGACGCCGTGGCAGCGGGCGCGTCGAGTGCGGCCACGGGTAACGACAGCGTCGCCGTAGGCCATGCCAGTGCGGCGTTCGGCCAAGGCAGTACCACTGTCGGCGCCTATAGCGGCGCGTTTGGTTTGGGCTCTTCCGCCTTCGGTATGTTGAGCACCGCCGGTAGCGACTACGCCACCGCCGTCGGCTCGGCCAGCTTTGCGCTCGGCGATCAGTCATCGGCCTTCGGCAGCGGTGCTGGCGCACTCGGCAGCGGCAGCACAGCCAGTGGTTACAACAGCATTGCGCAAGGTGATCACAGCGTCGCCACCGGTGAAAACGCGCAGGCAATCGGCGATTCCGCCCTTGCCACAGGCGCCAACAGCATGGCCACCGGCGGCGAGAGCGTGGCTGTGGGCACGTCCAGCATGAGCAACGACCACTCCACCGCCGTCGGCGGACACAGCAGCGCCAGCGGACTCGGCGCAAATGCGTTCGGCAGTGGCGCACAAGCGGTGGGTGATGTTTCGCTGGCGCTGGGCACCGACTCCTACGCCGCCGGTGTGGGCGGCATCGCCGTGGGTTATCGCAGCTATGTCGGCCCCACTGCCGACCAGGGCGTTGCAATTGGTACCGGCGTGTCTGCATACGGCAAATTGGCGATCGCCATCGGCACCCAGTTCACCACAGCGCTGGGCGACAGTTCGGTGGCCATCGGCGGCGCCAGGGCCTGTCTCGGCGATGCCTGCATCGAAGAAAACAACTTTGCCTACGGTGCCAACAGTGTCGCGATCGGAGCGGGCACGACGACCCAGGCCGATGAGGCCACTGCATTGGGAAGCGGCGCGCGAGGCGCTGGCGTCAGTTCGGTTGCGGTGGGTGAACATGCCGAGGCGTGGACTGAGGGCTCAGCTGCCCTCGGCGCGCACGCGCTCGCCTCGGGCAATAACACCGTTGCCTTGGGTGCGTACTCGATCGCTGATCGCGACAATACCGTCTCAGTTGGCAGCGTCGGCAGTGCGCGCCAGATCATTAACGTGGCCGCCGGCACGGAAGCTACCGACGCAGTCAACGTCGCTCAGCTGAAGGACGCCACCAGCGGCAGTGTCAGGAATTACTTCAGCGCCGACGGTGCGGCCGATGGCAGTGACGATGCCGAGGCGTCCGGCGATAGCGCCCTAGCCGCCGGTGCATCCAGCGCGGCGACCGGCATCGACAGCATCGCCATGGGTCATGCCAGCGCGGCGTTCGGCGAAGGCAGCGCCGCTGTCGGTTCCTATAGCGCTGCGTTTGGGCTGGGCTCTTCCGCCTTCGGTACGTTCAGCACCGCCAGCAGCGACTACGCCACCGCGATCGGTTACGGCAGCACGTCCAGCGGAGAATCTTCGCTGGCCATCGGCAGCTACGCCGAGATACCCGATCCCACTGGTCAAACGCGGGTCGGCATGGTGACCAGCGCCAGCGGCTATGCCGCCGTCGCCATCGGCCCCGGCGCGAATGCTGCTACCGACTTCAGCATTGCCGCGGGTGCCGGAGCAACCGCCACCGGCGAGCAAGGTGTCGCCTACGGTCTGCAGGCTCGTGCATTAGGGGCTGGAACCATAGCTATCGGCGCCTTCTCCGTCGCCGATGGCTTGGTGGCAACGGCCAGTGGTTACCTCTCTTCGGCCAAGGGGGAGGCGGCCGCCGCCTACGGCGTCGGCAGCAAGGCGGTGGGTTATGGCAGCACCGCTATTGGCGGTAGCGCCTGGGCAGAAACTCTCCACAACGAATCGACTGGCCTTGATACGGCCATCGGCAACAATGCCCAGGCGACGGGCGGCTCATCCACCGCGCTGGGATCCAACAGCTTCGCCATGGGATTTCACGCCCTGGCGCTGGGCCAAGGCAGTTACGCCTGGGGAGAGGACTCGATCGCTGGCGGCGGCCTGGCCCAGGCCAACGGCGTGGGCAGCATCGCCTTCGGCGCAGAGGCTCAAACAGGTGGTCAGCGTCCGGGTCCTCCCCCCGGTGATGGTGGCAACCCAGATGATCCGTGCTGGATCTGCAACGTTGCGCCGCAGGCCACGACGGAAACAGCCGATTACGCTATCGCGATCGGCCATCACGCGCAGGCCTATGGCATGGGCGACGTGGCCTTGGGTAATTATGCGCGGGTGCTTGGTGACAACAGCGTAGCGCTCGGTGCCGGATCGCTGTCCGATCGCGACAATGCCGTGTCAGTTGGTTCGTCCACTACATGGACCAGTCGCTCCGATGGCAGCGTACATGAGGCGTTCACTCGCCAGATCATCAACGTCGCCGCCGGTACCGAAGCTACCGATGCGGTGAATCTTGCTCAGCTCAAGGACGCCACCGGTGGCCTGTCCGATGACATCGCTCGTGCGGTGACCTATGACGGTGATGACAAGACGAAGATCACCCTGGCTGGTGGTGGCACCACGCTGGCCAACGTGCGCTCGGGTGCACTGAACGCTGGCAGCATGGAAGCCGTCAACGGTGCGCAATTGTTTGTCGTTGGCGATGCGCTGGCACGCGCACTCGGCGGCGGTGCCGCGATGGGTCCGGCGGGTTTTGCCGGTCCTCATTACGCACTGAGCAGCGGCTCGTACAACGACGTCGGTAGCGCCTTGGGCGCACTCGACGGAGCGCTCGGTGGTGCGCTGGGCAGCATCGCCGATTTGCAGGGGCGCCTCGGCAAGGGCGGGCAACCATCGGCCGGACCAGGCAACGGTGTACCCGCTGGCAGCGGTAATGGCATCGCCATCGGCAATGGCAGCCATGCCCAGGACGGTGGTGATACCGCTATTGGCAAGGGCGCGACCATCGGCGCCGACAACGGCACCGCGCTTGGTGCGGGCGCCACCATCGCCACGTCGGCCACCGCCGCGGTGGCGGTGGGCGCCGATAGTCAGGTAACCGCCAAATCCGGCACGGCAATTGGTCAGGGTGCAGTGGCCACGGCAGAACGTGCCGTTGCGCTGGGTCAAGGATCGGTGGCCGATCGTGCGAACAGCGTGTCGGTGGGTGCGGCCGGCACCGAACGGCAAATCACCAACGTCGCCATCGGCACCGCGAAGACGGACGCCACGAACAAGGGGCAGCTGGATGCTGGCGTGCAACAGGCGATTGACCAAGGCAAGGTCTACAGCGATGCCGGCGACAAGCAGACCCTCAATAGCGCGCAAAGCTACACCGACAAGAAGTTTTCGCAGGCTTTGAGTAAGTCCGACCTCGACAGCTTTCGTGGCCAGGTCGACGATCGTTTTCGCAAACAGGACGATCGTCTGGACCGCTTCGGTGCGATCAGTGCGGCGCAGACGCAGATGGCCATCAACGCTGGCGGTGTCACCAGTCCGCGCGGCCGCCTGGCCGTCGGTGCCGGCGTGCAGAACGGACAAAGCGCGTTCGCGGTTGGTTACGCGACACCGATTGGTGACCGCGCCCGGATAAGCATCGGCGGCGCCTTCAGCGGCTCGGAAAATTCCGCTGGCATCGGCTTTGGTGTCGACCTGTGATGCAAAACATTTCCCTCCTTTCGCGCTACCGCTTGTCTTTCAGGAGCAACGCATGAACTCAATCAATCGCGCTCTTCGTCACGGCGTCTTGGCCGCGGCACTCGCCCTGGCCCTGGCCGGAACCGCGCAAGCCGCTACTCGCGCCACGCTCAACAGCAGTGCCATGACCACTAGCGGCAATTACGACCGTTTTATCGTCACTTACCGCGATGGCAGCACGGAACGACGCAGCCACGCAGCCGCCGTACAAAGTGTGCAGGCGGCGCTCAGTCGGGCCGGGCTGGTTTCCCGCGTCAAGGGAGTCGCCAGCACGCCGACCACGATCAGCTACGAACGCAAACTGGCGGTCGGTGCTGAACTGATACGCACCTCGCGCAAGCTCAATCGGATTGAGGCCGGTGCCTTGATGCAGCAACTGGCCAGCGACCCGGCAGTCGCCCACGTCGAGCCCGATGTACTGATGCATGCCTTGCGTGACATCAAGTCGACTGCGCCGATACACGCCGCCATGGCGGCCCCGGACGATCCGTTTTACGCGGACTATCAGTGGCATTTCTCCAACCCCATGGGTGGCATCAATGCACCTGTCGCGTGGGACCTTGCCGATGGCAATGACGTGGTTGTAGCCGTCCTCGATACCGGCATCACCGATCACCCCGACCTCGATCTTTCGCTGGCAGATGACGGTTACGATTTTCTGTCTAATGCGTTGCAGTCCGGTCGCGACACCGACGGACGTGCCGCCGGCGGATGGGATACCGGTGACTGGACCAGCGCCGAACCATGGGCTTCCGCGTGCACCGACGCCAACCATCCGCCAGCGGACAGCAGCTGGCACGGCACCCATGTCAGCGGCACCATCAGCGAACTGAGCAATAACGGCGTCGGCATGGCCGGGGTGGCCTCCCGCGCCAAGGTTTTGCCGGTGCGCGTGCTCGGCCATTGTGGTGGTTACAGCTCGGACATTGCCGACGCGATCGTGTGGGCTTCCGGTGGGCATGTTGACGGCGTACCAGACAACCAGCATCCGGCGCAGGTGATCAATATGAGCCTCGGCGGCGCGGGCGTCTGTACCGCTGATGACGTGACCGGTATGGCGATTGCCGACGCGCTCAGCCGCAACACCACGGTGGTGGTGGCGGCCGGCAACGAAAACGTGGACAGCGCTTCCACTTCGCCGGCAAGTTGCCCCGGCGTGATCTCGGTGGCCGCCACCGGGATCACCAGCAGGCGCGCGTTCTATTCCAACTTCGGCAGCAAGGTGACGATCGCAGCGCCCGGTGGTGGTGTTTACAACCACGATGGCTCCAGTGGCGAAGTAGCCAACCCGGACGGCTTCGTATGGTCAGCGATCAATGCCGGCACGACGGTGCCTGATGAGGCGAGCTACGGCGGCATGGCCGGTACTTCGCAGGCCGCGCCGCATGTGGCCGGCACCATCGCGCTGGTGCTTGGTGCGCTAAAGGATGCCGGTCTGGCGACGCCAACACCGATGCAGATTCGCAGCTTGCTGACCGGTACCGCCCGTCATTTTCCGATCAAGACCGATCAATTGATTGGCGCCGGTATTGTCGACGCGGCTGCGGCGGTTAATCAGGCACTCGGCCACGGCGGCGAGGAGACCGCGACGCCGTTACTGCGCGGCGTCCCTGCAACCGCACTGTATGCGCAGGCTGGAGACAGCAAACTGTTCACCCTCGAACTACCTGCCGGGGCAAAAAACCTCAACCTGCGCAGCCTGGGTGGAACCGGCGACGTAACCCTGCTGGTCAAGGTCGGCGGCGCACCCAAGGCCGATGGCAGCGATGCAGACTTCAGCTCCGCTCGTCGCGGCAATGCCGAAGTGGTGGTGGTCTCCAAACCGAAGACGGCCACCTATTACGTGCGGGTCGTTGGTGTGACGGACTTTACCAATGTGTCGGTACTGGGAAACTTCAGCCAGCCGTGAGTCATTGAAAGTAGGCCTGCCCCGATGCAAGGTCGGGGTAGGCCGCAAGCTCGTTGGAATAGTTGCAACGTTTGTCCGGCGCCATTGCGCCCCATTACGGCCTGATTCGCAGCCGCGGCATCGAGACGATATAGCGACCCTTACCGCGCCGCAAAAAGTAGTAGCGCCGAGCCGCTTTTCGATAGGTCGGTGCTAGCACCGTGCGACCCGATGGGGCGGCCTAGAAGTGGGCGCGGCATCGCCGACGTGCGGGTCGCCGATCACTCGATGATGAAGCCGCAGCTTGACACTATCTTCCTGTTATAGCGCCTGTTGGAGTGGATCAAACAGAGGACGCCAAAGGATGCCTTCGAGCGGCCGGAAGTAGTTTTTTCTCCGGTGAAGTAGGCCAGCTGTGCGGCACCGCGTCGGCGGCACTGACTCGGCGCGCCGAACAAGTGATGAGGCTGGCCTAGCCCAAATACATCAGTGTCTATTTCTGCTCGCAAAACCCGACGACATTTCCGCTGCGACTTTCGGTCAAGGAGACAACCGCGTCTGCCATGACTTCCGCGTCTGCACGGCTACGCACCGCGCGCCAAGAAATCCCTCACGACCGGCGAGGCAAGGTTCGTCGCCAAATTTCCACCGAATGCTATTGACGCACCCAGCAAGACTGCGGTCGGGGAAGCACTTGCGGCGGCGCTGAGGCGAAGAGTCAGCGCGGCACAGCGACTGGACTCAGATGCCACGTGCGGCGATGACTTATGGCTCAGGTAGAATGGGCGGTCTTGGAGTCTGCTGCAAAAATGAAACAGTTTCGCCCCGAACGCGTGCGCATGGTGCATGAAATCCATGCCACGGTCCGCCTCGCTATACCTCTTGTTCTCGCTCAGTTGGCCGCGGTTGGCAGCAATGTCGTGGACGCCGTGCTGGCGGGCCATGTCAGTGCGCACGTGCTCGGCGCCGTGGCCGTGGGCGCCAGTATCTGGACGCTGGCGATTGTTAGCGGTATTGGCATGATGATGGCGTTGCCGCCGTCGGTAGCGCAGTTGGACGGCGCCGGCCGGCGGCACGAAGTGGGTGTGGTGTTTCATCAGGCGATCTGGCTGGCGCTAGGTATGGGCGTGTTGCTGTGGTTTGCCGTACGCCACGCCGCGCCACTGATTGATTTGATTGGCGTCACACCCAGCTTGCGTGACGAAGTGCAGCGATTCCTGCTGGCGATTAGCTGGGGCGCCCCTGCGCTGACCTGTTACTTCGCCGTGCGCGGGTTGTCTGAAGGCTTGTCGCTAACGCGGCCGTCGATGTATTTCAGTTTGGGCGGGTTGGTCGTGTTGGTGCCACTGGGCTACGTGTTGATGTTCGGCAAACTAGGGATTCCGCCGCAAGGTGCCCATGGCTGCGGTGTGGCAACCGCCTTGGTGTTGTGGCTGGAACTACTGGCGTTTGGCACTTATATCTATCGGCACCGCAATTACCGTGGGATGGGGCTGTTTGAGGAGGTTGCTGGCCCGGATTGGCGTCTTATTCGCGGGTTAATGCATGTGGGGCTGCCGATGGCGGTAACGCTGCTGGCTGAGGCCGGCTTGTTTGTGGCTACTTCGTTGATCATTGCCACTTTGGGTGAAGACGTCATCGCCAGTCATCAGGTCGCGCTAAACATCGCCTCGCTGGTTTTCATGGTGCCATTGGGCTTAGCCATGGCTATTACCGTGCGCGTGGGTAATGCGGTGGGGCGCGGCGACGAACAGGGCGTGCGCTATGCGGGCTTCTGCGGCATTGGTCTGACGCTATTCACGCAGATGCTTTCCGCGAGCTTGTTGTTGCTGTTTCCGCATTACATTGCCGCGCTGTACACGAACGACCCCACCGTCATTGCGTTGGCGGTGCAATTAATCATGCTGGCCGGACTGTTCCAGTTTTCCGACGGTATTCAAGTGGCTTCCAACGGTGCGTTGCGCGGTCTGAAAGACACCCGCGTACCAATGGCGATTAGTCTGTTTGCGTATTGGATGGTCGGCATGCCGGTGGGTTGGTGGCTGACGTTTCATCACGGTATGGGCGCGCGCGGCATGTGGGTTGGCTTGATTGCCGGCTTATCGGTGGCGGCCGTTATGTTGTTTATCCGCTTCTGGCGCAGCGCGTGGAAACAACGCTGGCGCCAAATTCCCTTGAACCAACCGGTATCGGCCTGACCGGTTACGCTTGACCCAAACACTCTGGAAATCACCCGCATGACGCCACCTTTACCACCCTCACCACGCCGCCGGTCCGGCTTCTGGGCCTTCTTGTGCACATTTGGTCGCGGGCTAAATGTGACGCGGCTGATCATCCTTAATGTGGTGTTTTTCTTTTTCTTCCTGATTGTGGTGTTGCTGGTGGTGGGCGGTTTCGCCAGCAGCCAAGGTGAGCGCACCGTGCAAGCGGGCAGCGTGTTAGTGCTGAACCCACACGGACAGCTGGTGGATCAGTACAGCATTGATCCGCTGCAGCGCACGCTGGCGGGGTTGTCCGGCGAAGCGTCAAAGCAAGTGCAAATGCGCGACCTGATCGGCGCGATCGACGCGGCGGCAAAGGACAAGCGCATTACGCGCATCTTGCTGCTGCCGGGCGACCTGCAGAGTGCCGGGTTTGCTTCGTTGCGCGAGGTGGGCGCGGCGCTGGATCGCTTCCGTGCCACCGGTAAATCGGTGCTCGCGTGGGGCGTCAATCTGGATCAAAGTCAGTATTATCTTGCCGCGCACGCCAATCGCATTCTGGTGGACCCGCAAGGCGGTGTGATGCTGACCGGGCTCAGCAGTTATCGCCTGTTCTACAAGGATCTATTGGACAAGTTGGGCGTTGACGTGCACTTGTTCCGCGTCGGTGAATTCAAAAGTGCCGCCGAGCCGTACATTCTCGATCACGCCTCAGACGCGGCCAAACAAGCCGATAGTTACTGGATGGATGGCCTGTGGGATCGCTATCTGACCGAGACGGCCAAACTGCGCCAGCTAGACCCTGCCGTGTTGCGGGCGGACGTTGACGACTTGCCGGACAACATCGCCAGCACTCAAGGTGATTTGGCGCAGTTGGCGCTGAATCAGCATTTGGTCGACGGCGTGGCGACGCGTGCCCAGTTGATCGCGCTGCTGCGTAAGGAAGGCGTGCCGGCCGACAAGAAACACCACACGTTCCGCCAGGTTGATTTGTCCGAATATGTGGCCAGCTTGCCGCGTGATAACCATGCGCTGGCAACAGGCGTGACCATTGTGGTGGCTGAGGGCGAGATTGCCGGCGGTAAACAATCGCCTGGCAGCATTGGTGGTGAATCTACCGCCAAATTAATTCGCACGGCACGCGAGGATCGCAAGACGAAAGCGCTGGTGTTGCGCGTAAATTCGCCCGGTGGCGAAGTGTTTGCGGCCGAGCAGATTCGTCGCGAAGTGGCGCTGACGCGGGCAGCGGGCATTCCAGTGGTGGTGTCGATGGGCGACGTGGCGGCGAGCGGTGGTTATTGGATTTCGATGAACGCCAACCGCATTTTCGCCGAGCCCAATACCATCACCGGCTCGATCGGTATCTTTGGTATGTATTACTCGGTGCCCAACACGCTGGCCAAACTCGGTGTTCAAAGCGATGGCGTTGGCACCGGACCGATGGCCGGTGCGTTCGATATTACCCGGCCGCTAAATCCCAAAGTGGGGGCGGTTATTCAAGCCATCATCAATAAAGGTTATCGGGATTTTGTCGGTAATGTCGCAACCGCTCGTGGCAAGAGCTACGCAGCGATTGACGCTATCGCGCAAGGTCGCGTGTGGACTGGTCAGCAGGCGCTTGATCGTGGTCTAGTCGATCAACTCGGTGGGCTGGATCAAGCCGTGGACTACGCCGCCGGCCTTGCCAAGCTGGGCAAAGACTATTCCGTGCGTTATGCGGAAGCGCCGCAAGGAACATTTGAACGCTTTCTGATGGGGCTTAATCAGAGCGCAAGCGTGCATGTGCTGCGTAGCTGGGGCGTGCGTCTACCAAGTTGGGTAGCTGAGTTGCCCGCTAAATCGCCGGAACTGCAGTTGCTGCGTAGCGCGAAGGCGGGAACGCCGAACATCTACGCCGACTGTTTGTGTCGTCCGCGTTAAAGCGGCTTCGAATGAATCCTTAGGCCGACTGGGGTAGGCGGCATACGTTTGCGGCGCGCTGGTGGCGAGCGCGCTAGCCTAAGCCTGCTCGGTTACCGGCCGAAGTGAAGCGTTCAAATCACGCCGATGTGTGGTCGCTGTTGCCCCTACTGTGCTGCCGCTTCAATCTGCTTGCGTTGCTTTTCTGCATTCGCATCGATCGTTTTCTGGACGTCACGAGCGCGTTGCTCGTCGGCGCGCAAAGCGTCGAACGGCGTCGCGACCCGTGCGGTCGGCGCCGCGATTGGCTCAGGCGGCTTATTCGAACACGCCGCCAACAGCGTGCCAGTACAAAGCAGGATCGGTAGAAATTTCATGGCGGGTCTCAGCCTGCGCGCAAATGCTGAGTGTCCCGCGCCGCGCGTCTGCGAACAAGCGCGCCGATGCGTCCGAAGGTGTGCCGCATGGCAAATGATGCTACGCACTAGGCATAACCAACGTGAGCGCTTTAAGCTCGACCTATGAACAGTCGACCTGACCAGTGGCAGTTGCGCGGCCATACCGCGCTGATTACCGGTGCCAGCAAAGGCATCGGCTACGCGGTGGCACGCGAGTTAGCGGGGTTGGGTGCCGATTTGTTGTTGGTGGCACGCGATGAGGACTACCTCGAGCACGTGCGGGTGGAGCTGGCGGATGACTACCCTGACGTAGACATCCTCGCGTTTGGCGCCGACCTGACCGAGGCGGAAGAGCGTCTTGCTGTGTTTGATTGGATTGCTGACCTCGGCGCGCCGTTGTCCCTGTTGATCAACAACGCCGGTGGCAATCAGCCGAAGGCGACGCTTGATTATGCGGACGAGGAAGTCCACGCCATCTTCGAGAAAAACGTGTTTTCTGCGTTCGAAATGTGTCGTTTGGCGCACCCCCAATTAGTGCAGCACGGGCATGCGGCCATCGTTAATGTAGGTTCGGTTGCTGGCGTAACCCACCTTCGCACCGGCGCGCCGTATGGCATGAGCAAGGCGGCGCTGCACCAGCTCACGCGCAATCTTGCCGTGGAATGGGCGGTGGACGGCATTCGCGTGAACGCCGTGGCGCCGTGGTACATCCGCACGCAGCGCACCGAGCCAGCGCTGGCTGACACGGACTATCTTGATGAAGTGCTAGAACGCACGCCGCTGAAGCGAATCGGCGAGCCAGAAGAAGTGGCAGCAGCAGTCGCCTTTTTGTGTTTGCCAGCAGCCAGTTACATCACTGGGCAGATGCTAGCGGTGGATGGTGGATTTCTCAGCTTCGGTTTTTGAGTGTCTGTTCTTGCGTAGCGCGAGCTTGCTCAAAATGGCGTCGGTGGTGCGCCCGCTGAGCAGACGAGTCCTCAGCGCGGCACGCCGATAACGACTCCCGATCGCTCCCAGCAGTCCGCGCTCCGCGCTAGCCAGGTGCAAGGTGCTGCTGATTCGCGACTCATTTAATGAAGTATTGATGCTGGGTCCGAGTGGCAACGGGTCTAGCGTGATCGCCGCTGCTAACCCCGCGCGCGCGGCACAGTCAGCGTGGCGTCGGTTATCAAGCGAAATGCCGGCGCCAGCGAACCACCTCCGCCACGATTATCTTCGGACGGCAATCGTTCACCATAAATTTTGCGCGTATCGCCTCGGCGTGGTGGCAGGCGGAAGGCCTTATGTGTAATGAATGAGTCGCGCCCGAACGCCGAGTCAAAGATCCACGGCGTGCTCTTCGGCCGCAAAGCCCAAAGTCACTGCACCTTCACCGACGTTGACCATGCCGGTAATGCTCATCGGCGCTTCCATCAGCGTAACGTCGCATTCTTCGCATGCCGTCTTGAGTGCGAAATAACCAGGCAGATGTGACAGTACGACCAAGTCGCCGCCGTAGCTAAGGCACACCAACGGCACCATCAGGCCGGCGCGCACCCGCCTCGCCGCATAGTTAAACAGCATTTCTGCCCCTTGCTCGAACCCTCGCGCCTTGCCAACGGGAGCGGTCTCACCGCGGTAGCAGCGCAATATCGGCTTGATATCCAGCGCCGAACCGAGCATGGCCGAGACCAGTCCGACACTGCGGTCATTTTTCTTCTTGGCACGTGCGCGCAAATAATAAAGGTCGCGCGGCAGCATGTAGCCATAAGAGTTGTCAGCGATGAGCAGCAGTCGCTCGCGAATCGCGGCGGGCGCTGCGCCCGCCTCAATCATCCGATTCGCTTCGAAGATGGCCGGTGCGGTACCAGCGAAAATATTGCGGGTGTCCACCACGCGCATCATGAACGGACCGGGTGTGCCAGCTTGTTCGCGAGCGTGCCGATAGTTCTTGAGAATGACAAAACTGGCCCGGTTAACATTTTCGTTAATCGGGCTGCGTGTAGCCGTAATCGTCAGGCAAAACACACAGTCTTGTTCCAATACCAACTTTTCCAGAAATAGCTTCTGTACTGCATCTACCGGGCTGGGCTCGGTTTCGGCCGAGTGGCTTCGGCTGCCCAGTCGCTTGTTGATGAAACGCTCGATCTCTACCGGATCGCGATTGTCCATAAAGACATCGCTATCTATCCGGACGGTAATGGGGATTACGGCAATGTCGTGTTTCTGTAAAAACGCCTGCGAAATGTCGCAGCAGGCGTCGATCGCTAAGCCCATTCGCATCGCATTGCTCCCCCATTAGAGTGGCAAGTCAAACATAACATGCGCCGATAGTGGAGGTGGCCATGTGCCCGTTCGGCAGCGTGGTGGGTTTGGTCTTGGCTCAGGCTGGGATGGCCGGCTGGGTCTTGGCTCAGGATGCGATGGTCGGCTTTGGGATGCGCTTGGCTGGCAACTATCGTTCGTTGGCGGGTGTCTTGCGGATCTTTCCGTAAACGGGAAATCCTCGTACCGCAAAGTGCTGCAGTCCCCGGGCCGAAGCTGTGGATCGGTTTCATTACCTGAGATGACGCCCATGCGCGGCGTGAGAGCAAATCGGTCTGTGCGCCTTCTGGGCGACATCGTTCGGTTGCCTAAGGTCTCGCCGGAGAACGCGTTTTTCGGAAGAGCTCTCAACGGCATACTTTTGCGTGCCGCTCATCATGAAATAGGTGAATTCCTACGTGTGAGGGCGATCTATCTGCATCTCAGTGACCGCGGCGGTGGCTACCGCCTCATAACGGCGCATGAAAAAACTGCTATTTGGTACGTCTATGCAGTGAAGAGGATGGCCCCCGGTGATACATCGCGGGAGGCTTCCAACACCATCTGTAGTGTATCCATCGCAGCGGCCCCATACAGGTAGCCGTTCCGGTCACCTGTACCACCTAGTTGAGCACAAATAATCTGCGGTTTGCGGGCTGAACGAACACCATTTTCTTACGATGAAACGTTATTAAATTGTTGATTTCCCGTATTCATTGCGCTAACGTGCGAGCCGGCCAGAGTCGTAGCTTAATGCGATTTTCACATGGAAACTTACTGGCCGCCGTGCTTGGATAGCTTTTTTCGACTTCTTGGTCCGCCGCTCCTCCCATCGTTGATGTGGAGCGGATGGCTTGTTCAGTTGACCGTCGTATGGGACCCCACACTATGAAATTACCTAACAATAAGCTCTCAACGGCGGTGCGTTTCGCACTGGCCGTTGGCGTCTTTGCGATGGCTGGTACAGCGTTTGCACAAGACGCTACTCCCGCTAGCACCGATCAGTCCGCGCCGGCGCAGCAGCCGAAGCAGTTGCAGACCGTTACGGTGACTGGTTCACGCATTCACAGCGTGGATATGGAAACGGCGCAGCCCGTGTTCGTCATGACGCAAGCCGACATCCAGAAGACCGGCTTGATCAACGTTGGCGACATCCTGGCGCACTTGACCGTTGCCGGAACACAGACGTTCAGCAAGGCTGGCGTGCTCACCTCCAACTCGGAGCAGGGCGGCCAGTACATCAATATTCGTAACCTCGGTGAGCAGCGCACCTTGGTGCTGGTCAATGGCAAGCGTTGGGCAACCAGCTTGGCCGGCTTTACCGACCTGTCGACCATTCCGTCATCCTTGATTGAACGTATCGACATCCTTAAGGATGGCGCTTCGTCGATCTATGGCTCCGACGCAATCGCCGGCGTCGTTAATATTATTTTGAAAGACCATTACAACGGCGCTGAGGCTTCGGCGTATTACGGCCAGAACCAGGCTGGCGATGGTGGTCAGCAGGCTTATTCGTTCACGATGGGTAGCACCAGCGAGAAGAGCTCGCTGGTATTTGGTGCTACTTACACCAAGGACGATGCTGTCCACGCTAGCAAGCGCGAGGCCACCAGCTACACCTATGGCCCGGATCATATTGTCGATGGCTTGAGTGCTACCGGTCCGTGGGGCCGTTATCGCTTGGCGGATCCAGTTACCGGCGATCCCACTGGTCCTACGCACGTCTTGAACCACACCGGTAGCTGGAACGGCGTCGGCGTCGGCGCGGATTCGCGTAACCCGGCCAATTATCACGGTTCGCTGACCACCGACGATCGTTACGACCCGAGCCTGCAGATGGATTTGGCTGGTTCCAACGAGCTGAAGTCTATCTTTACCAACGGTCGTTACGACTTTAATGACAACCTTTCGTTCAAGGCGACCGGCATGTACGCCGAGCGTCAGAACGCGCGTCAGGTTGCCGGTTACCCGTTGAATAGTAAGACCCAGGCGACCAACCCGGTCTATATCGACGGCGGCAGCTATTACAACCCGCAGCCCGGCCAGGATTTGTTCTTCTATCGCCGCACGGTCGAGATCCCGCGTACCACCACGAGCAACGTAAAGTCCTACCATTTCGACGCCGCTTTTGAAGGTAACTTCAGCTTAGGCGAGCGTACCTGGAACTGGGACGTTGGCACCAACTACAACAAGTACGACGTCGTTGCACTCGGCTCGGGCAACATCAATCTGCCGAATCTCAAGCAGGCGCTAGGGCCCTCGTTCCTGAACGGCGACGGTCAGGTGCAGTGCGGTAGCGCTGCCAGCCCGATCGCATTCACGCAGTGCGTGCCGTTCAATGTTCTCGGTGGCCCGTCCGCTTCGACTCCGCAAGCATTGGCTTACATCAACAGCCAGAGTCAGGGCACACAGCAAAACGTGTCCAAGGAATATACCGCCAATATCACCGGTGGTTTGTTTGACTTGCCGGCTGGCGAAGTAGGCTTTGCTGCAGGCTACGAGCATCGCCAGGTTTCCGGCTATAACTTGCTTGACCAGTTGGTTGCCTCAGGTAAAACCACCGACCTCGCTGGTGGCAACACGTTCGGCGAGTACACCGTCAACGAAGGGTATGTTGAAGTTAACGCCCCGCTGTTGCGTGATCTGCCGGGCGCCAAATTGTTGTCCGTCGACGTTGCTAGCCGTTACTCGCATTACAGCAACTTCGGCAGCACCACCAACAACAAATACAGCTTCCAGTGGAAGCCGATCGATGACTTGTTGGTGCGTGGCACCTATGCCGAAGGCTTCCGTGCCCCGACGCTGGATGATGTATCCGGCGGTGGTTCGCAAACGTTCGACTACTACACCGATCCATGCGACGTCAACTTCGGTGCTGCCAAGTCGACTCCTGCGGTTGCGGCAAGGTGCGCAGCAGATGGTCTGCCGGCTGGCTTCACTCAGAAAGACCTAGCTGGCGCGTCCGTTACTGCGCCTGATACCCAAGGTTCTACCGCGTTCAACGCCGGTGCCGGTAACGCTACCTTGCAGCCAGAGAAGAGTGTCAGCAAAACGGCTGGCATTGTGTACAGCCCGCAGTGGATTGCCGGTCTGGACTTGAGTGCCGACTGGTACAACATCAAAATCACCAATGTGATCACGGCGATCAGTGCTGACTTCGTGTTGAACCAGTGCTACATCTCTAACTCGGCGCAATATTGCGGCCAGTTCAGCCGTGACCCGACCACCGGTCAGGTTGTTGGTTTGAACCGCGGCAATATCAACCAGGGTATGTTGCAGACGGAAGGCTGGGACTTCGGTGCGCATTATCAGCTGCCAGAGTTTGGTTTTGGTCAGTTCCGGGTTGGTATCGACGCGAACTATCTGACGGCCTACAACACGCAGAATCAGCCGGGTGATCCGCTGGTTGGATACGCCGGTACATGGAACATGCCGCGCTGGCGTGCAAACGCTGGTGTTGATTGGTCCATGGGTGACTTCAGCGCGAGCTGGAGCATGCGCTATTACGGTGCGTTCCGTGACCAGTGCTGGGATACCTCCGATGCGGGCACCTGTAATCAGATCAACTACGAGGGTGTTAACTGGGGTGTTGGCGCTAATCGTCAGGGTGCCAGCGTCTATCACGACGTTCAGTTCAGCTACAGCACTCCGTGGAACGCCAGTGTTCAGGTTGGCGTGAACAACTTGTTTGGCAAGGAGCGTCCGGTCACGTATACCGTCACCAACAGTTCTGCCGCGTTGTACGACCCGGCGTTGGACATCGACCGTTACTTCTTCGTGCGGTACAACCAGAAGTTCTAAGCGTTACGTGAGCTTCTGTTGATTTGGCCGGGGTCCCACAAGGGGCCCCGGCTTTTTTGTGGA
>JBDTBF010000120.1:0-5734 GCA_039924175.1 Rhodanobacter sp. | reverse complement strand
AGTAAGCCCAGTTCATGCCGAACTGAAATTCCATCGTCACGCCCGTCGCCACGCCCATCGCGAAATTGATACCAAACAGCACGCCCCAGAACTGCACCATGCGCTTCCACACTTCGCGCCCCGTCATCACGTAGACGCTTTCCATAATGGCCAGCATCCACACCAACCCGAGCGTGAGTGGTACGAACAAAAAGTGATACAGCGCGGTCAGCGCGAACTGCAGCCGCGACAGGGTGACGACATCAGTGTCGATCATGATCATGGCTGAGCTTCCGCTGGTGCGCTGGGCGTGGGGGCAAGCAGTCGCGAGATGGCCGCCGGGCTGACATCAGGCTTGGGTTGCGGCGCAAACAAGAACCACCAAATCAATAGCAGCAACGTGATCTTCAGCGCAATGAGGACAAACAGCTCAAAGGTCAGACGCCGCAACGGCCGTACTGGCGTCGCCGTCGTTGTCGATGGGCTGGGTAGCGCAGAACGTGGCATGCGTCGAATCTCGCACGGTGACGATAAGTCAGCATACGCCGGCATCATGTTGCGGCGGTGGGTGAATGTCGCAGGTGCCAGCGACCAAGCGATTCACGTGGCAGCGACTTGATCCGCGATGCTTCCTATCTATGCAGCTGAATAACTAAGTCAGCGACGTCTCGACTGAAATGGCTTCGCCAAAAAAACTAACGCGACATATGGCAGAGTGGACATAACGCAAAGTCGTCGTTATGCGAACGCGTTACGTCCGACGTTGTGCAAATGGCAAGTCCGCAAGCCGGCGAGATGATCGCGGCCTTGCGGACCAGACATCAGATCAGAACGTCACCGTCAAACTCATGCGAGCGCCTTGATCACGCACGCCGCTGCCAAACTGACCCAGGTAGCTGGCATCCACGGTGACGTTTTTCGCCAGCGTGAAGTTGATACCCAGATCCGTGGTGACGACATGGCGAGCCAATGGCACGCCGGCGATGGCGAAGCTATTGCCGCCGCTGGTGAAACGCATCGTGCTCAACGGCCTCAGGTTGCCCCAAGCCTTTTGCCAGGCAAGGCTGGCATGGGCGTGGATACCACCGGCGGCATCCAGTGCCAGCGTGTCACGTAACCCCAGTGTGGCCGTGTTAACGGACATGCTGTTGCTCGCAACCGCCAGTGCTGCCGCGTCACCACTTTCCCGCACGGCGTCGTTGTGCACGCGGACACGGGCAAAGTTGAGGAACGGCTCTAGCTGTTGGCCGGGGCTTACGTTGAACTGATAGCCGCCTTCCACATAGGCCTGTGCTGTCTGTGCGTGATAGTCGCTGGTTAACCAGTCGCTGAAGGTGCCGAAGTCGACGGTGCGATTGCTGCGTACGTTTTGCCACGAATACACCGCACCGGCGCGGAAGGTAAAGGCGCCGAACGTACTGGCTACGTACATGCCAAGGTGATCCGCTCGCACATGGGCCAAGTACTGCGCCCAGTTGGGTACGACTACCAAGCGGAAGGTCAGCGCCCACCAGTAAGCTGCTGCCGTTGGCCTGTAACGCGATGGTGTTTTCGTTTCCATTAGCATGCCTGCCATGGCCCCAAGCGCTGGTCCACGCATTGACACCTGTGTTGGTCGTGCCTTCGGTGCCGTCGTTGTTGAGTCCGAGCAGGTGCCGGTTGATGGCATCACGCACATAACGGCTGTCATTCACCAATGCGGTATTGGTATTAGCGTGGATTTCGCCGGAAAGCTGATCGAACGCATGCCGTGCCGTTGGCGCAGAGG
Source organism: Rhodanobacter sp. (assembly GCA_039924175.1). Lineage (GTDB taxonomy): Bacteria > Pseudomonadota > Gammaproteobacteria > Xanthomonadales > Rhodanobacteraceae > Rhodanobacter. The sequence continues at coordinate 3,987 of JBDTBF010000120.1, read as the reverse complement.
GCGAGGCGGCCGATCGCGGCTATCCAGTGGAAAAGGCGATAGGGACAGCGGTGGTCCTGTGCCGCACACGCACCTGAGAATATGCCTTGCCGGTGAAACTGGCGTGCGCAGTAGTGTTGCTGCCAAGGAGCTTGGGGGGAGCGAATCCAGCGTGATCTTTCGGGTGTTGATGAAGCAAGCCGGGATCCGGCGATGCAACCAGCCCTCGCATGCGACGAATGATCTTCTCCGTTGCGGTGGAATTTCCGCGGCCTGGCCAGCTATCGGCGGCGGCAGGCGCCGCACTATCGCGCCAGTGGTGGTACGAAGTTTGTTCGGTGGTGGCGCGGAGGGTCGTTGCTGCGGGTCGTTGGCTGTTGTCGCCGCGAAACGCGAGACCGCCGATTTGAGTGCGAGCTGGCGCAAACCTAGCGCCGTGTCACAACCGCGCAGATCGGTTCCCCTGACTCCCTGAAATCGGGGATGCGCACCAACGCACTGTGCTCCACCGTAGGTGTTTCGCCGGGCGATGCGGGCCTTGCGCACTTTCATGCCGGGTTCGATCAACGATTGGGGGCGGCACGCATGCGCGCACAGCGTCGCTGACGCCCCGGGAAAGCGAGGTACTGGCACTCGTGGGCCAAGGCTTGCGCTGTCGGGAGATGGCGGCGCGGCTGGGCATTGCGGTATTCACCGTGCGCAAGCATCGCAGCAACATCCTTGGCAAGTTTGGGCTGCATAGCGCGGTGCAATTGGCCACATACGCCGTCGAGACGCGTCCGGTACGCGGCGATGGCGATGGCGAAGCTTGCATGGCAGCCATCGCTCGTTTGAGTTCGCGCGAATGTCAGGTTGTCATGTGGATTGGCCAAGGGCTGACCAGCAAGCAGGCCGCGCGAAATCTCGGCATCAGCCCAGCGACGGTACGCAAGCACCGCGAACACATCGCGAGCCGAACGGGATTCGTGATCTCGCTGCATTTGCACGTTGCGCGAGGGTGCTCTCAAACGAGTGACAGGAAGCTGTGCCTTGCTATACGGCATGGGAGTTATTTATCCGGACGAACGTGGTAGCCAACATGGAACTACCGTCGCATGACGCGACTTCTGAGGGGCGTAAACATGAGCGAAGAAAAAGTGCCTGCCAAAGACGGCGCGGGCGGGGCGGTAGCGGCCGCGCTGATCGCAGCGGGGATGACCGCAGTAACCACCGCAGTTTCCGATGCGCTTGAGATGGTGAAGGGCTATCAACGCATCGCCTGTGCGGTTTCCAACCAGACGCCGTTTGAAATGAAGCAAGTTATCGGAAAAGGTGGACAGCCGGCCATGGGTCAACCTGTCCACGGAAACTACAAGGAGGCACCGAATGCTACGGTTCCCAGCCTGCTGCAAGGTGCTTCCGAGGACAAGGCGAGCGGTGCGTGGGTCGAGTCCAACTTCACCGCATGGTCACTGGAGTCGCGTGGCTCGGGAACCGAAGTCATCCATGCCTATTACATCGCCGAGCTGGATCTGTGCGTGGCGCTGTATGCTGGCAACCCAGTGAGCGGTGGCCCCTATGCGGGCGTCAGCTTGAGCGACAAAGGATGGTTCGATGGGGAAGCTGGTTCGGATCAGAAAGGGCAGCGGCTGATCAAACACATCAAGGATATTCACACGAAGGTGTGTCAACTGTCGAAAAATGGTGCCCCGCGGCAGGTCAATGCGGGCGACATTCTGGTGGAATTTTCCGGCGCCGAACAGATCGTATTCAGAGTGAAATACACCGGTGATTGGAGTCGATTCCCGCTGCCGGAGTGACTGGGTCGATTTGGTCAAGCAGGTCGCCTGCGCAAGGCGAGGCGGCCTGCTTCCGGGACGGGGTAACGCATTGCGTTTCGTTCCGTATGGGGTTGTTTCGTGCGCGAAGGATACGTGTACCCCTGCGTTTCCTGCATGGCCCTGTTAGTCATGGCCCGGCACATCCGCACCGTGACGCGGGGAGCTGGCATGGCTGTCTACCCCTGATTTCGGGGGTACCACGGCAGGTGCCGCCGGAGAATAATGCCCTCTGTAAGGTCACAGGAGTGGTCATGGATACGAACGGCACGATAGACGTTGATGCCGCCGCGCTCAGGCAAAGCGCCGCCAGACGACGGCGACGGCGACTATCGAACCGGAGTCGGCGTGCTCATGCGCTATTTGCAGCAAGCGTGCGAGTCCGATCCGCTGCTTGTACAAAGATACAAAAGCGTCGTTCTGAACTCTGCCTGCAAGATCATTCAACCGGGTTTTGGCGAGAGCGCGCATCCAGTGGGTGGGTGCATGCAATGCGTTCACGGCTTACGGCACGGCAGATTTGGATGAACTCACTGCCTGTATCAATCGCTTGTCGACACTGCTGCTCGCGATCCAAGTGAGCCGTTGAGTGGTAGAGCGGATGCGCCATATTCGGGATCGAACCCACAAGAATCTATCGTAGGGGCATGACTGTGAGAATTTATGGCGACGGCTTGAACGACGTGTCGATGATCAACAAGACCACGCCGGTCTCGGAGAGCAACCGATGAACAAGCATTGGACGGCGTTGTCGCGTGGATTGGGGCTGATGTTGGCGATATTGGTCGGCACGCTGGGCTTTTCTTCGCATGCAAACGCGCAGTGTGCTGCAGTCTTTTGGATGGGTGGCGACGCTTATGCAGGGCTGTACCAGTCCGGATCGACGTTTGCATTCACCTATAACGGTGCTCAGAACACATTGTTTATGGCCGCCCCCAAGCTAACCGGCACCATCGACAACAGTTCAACCTTTTCGTCCAGCAATGTGGCCGTCGCAAGCCTTCATCCTATGATGGGCCCAGCCATTCTCGTCATCAATGGTGTGGGTTCCACCACCATTACCGCCACCACCTCGGGCGGTTGCGTGGCGACCGCCACGGTCACCGTCCAGGCGGCTTTGCCTGATGCACCGACCATCGGTATTGCGGCAGCGGGCGATGCTCGGGCCGCGGTGAGCTTCACCCCCCCTGCCAGCAACGGTGGATCGGCCATCACCGGCTACACCGCCACCTCCAATCCGGGCGGCGTCACTGGCACCGGTCCCAACGCACCGATCACCGTGACCGGCCTGACCAACGGCACCGCGTATACCTTCACCGTAAAGGCGACCAACTCGGCCGGTACCGGCGCCGCTTCGGCGGCGTCGAACAGCGTCACGCCCCTCGCCGTTCCGAGCGCTGCAGCGAAATCGGTGACGACGGCCTACAACACCGCGGCATCGATCAATCTCACCGGCTCGATTACCGGCGTCAGTATCACGTCGGTAAACATCGTTACCGCGCCGACGCACGGCACGGCCAGTGTGTCCGGCGAAACGGTGACGTACACACCGTCGGCCACTTATTACGGTGGCAGCGATAGCTTCACGTACACGGCGACCAATGCGGGTGGTACATCGGCAGCGGCAACAGTGTCGATCACCGTCGGTGCACCCAGTGTTCCGACCGTGGCCGATAAGACAGTCAGCACCGCGTACAACACCGCGGCATCCATCGACTTATCTGGCTCGATCACGGGTGCGGGTATCACCAGCGTTAACACCTCAACGCCAGCTCACGGCACGGTTTCAGTCTCCGGCGAAACGGTGACTTACACACCGTCAGCCGCTTACTACGGTGGTAGCGACAGCTTCACCTACACGGCGAAAAATACCGGTGGCGTGTCGGCGCCGGCGACGGTGTCGATCACGGTGGGCTTGCCTGCTGCGCCCACTGCGGCCGACAAGTCGGTGACTACGCCATACAACACGCCAGCGTCGATCGACCTGACCGGCTCGATCACCGGTGCGGACATCACTGCCGTGACCCTCGGTACCGCACCAACCCACGGCACGGTGGTCGTCGTCGGTGAAACGGTGACTTACACCCCGTCGGCGACTTTCTTCGGCGGCAACGACAGCTTTACCTACACCGCCACCAATGCCGGCGGTACCTCAGCGCCGGCCACGGTCAGCATCGCCGTGGGCACGCCA
>JBDTBF010000119.1:0-13759 GCA_039924175.1 Rhodanobacter sp. | reverse complement strand
TGGTATGCGCCGGCGTCGAGGTCGTGGGCTATTACGCTCTGGCCGCCGGTGCTGTTTCGCATGTGCAGGCCTCGGGAAACGTTCGTCGCAACATGCCTGATCCGATTCCAGTCATCGTGCTCGGACGCCTAGCCGTACACGTAGATTGGGCCGGACAAGGCATCGGCGCCGGCTTGCTCAAGGATGCAGTACTGCGATCCCTGCGGCTATCGCAAGAGCTAGGCATCCGCGCGATGCTGTGCCACGCGCTCAGTGAGAATGCCAAACAGTTTTACGTACACCACGGCTTCAGCGAATCGCCGATCGATCCATTGATGGTGATGTTGAATTTGACGAAGGTGTCGAGCGGCGTGACGGCGTAGGGGTAGCGTCCGGAAGCTGTGATTTTGTCACTGAAATAAGAGCCGAGTTAATTTAATTAGATTCTGTAAATTAACCTGATTTCCTTCTCGGCTTTATGGGCTTGGTTCTCCAGCGGAAGTGGCCGCGCGTACGACGCGGCCGATCGGTTGAGCCAGCGAAGCGTATCCAGTCCTGCCTACCTATGCGTCCGTAAGTGCACCTGACCCCGTTATCTTTTATCTTTGCCAGCGGACACACTCTCGTCGCTAACCGACAACCGCTGCAGGTCACACGCCTAGGCAAACGCCGGAAAACACAGCGCGAAGACGACGGCTTTGATGGGCGATTGCATGGGATGAGTCCTTGCCGGTGCCGCGCGAACAAGCGGGGAACCCATCGTACATGGACAGATGACCGGCATATCGAGAGATGCGCGAAGAGCGGTGGCCGCGACGCGGCGGCCATGCATGAAAGTCAGATCAGCAGACCCGTCAGCTGCACAATCCGACGATAGAACCCGTTCTTGCGTTTTTGGAACGGCCAACTGATTCGTGACAACGCGTCTTCACCTTCAAAGCTGAGCTATGCTAGACGGGACACAGTGGATAGGGAGTCACTTCGATGACTACGGCAAAAAAGAAAGCTTCGTCTGGCGGCGCCACAGAATCTTTCGTGTCAAAGGCGTTTTCGACGTTTTTAGTGGGAAGGAATGGCGGCCTAGTTGTCGATCGTAGGCGCCTACACGAGTCCAAAGAATTCAAACGCCAGCTCGAGGCCTTGAACACAATTACTCTGCCGACCAAACGTAGAGCGTAAGGTTTCAAAACCTTACGAGTTACTCCTCAGATTCAAGGAATTGACGAAGGATGACAAACACAGCCAACGCAGTGTTCGCGCTCATCCTACTCACGAGCGGCTATTTCTTCTTACGGCGCTGGGGCTCTCTCGAGCTCATCTCTTTCGTAGCGATGGTCACGCGCTCTATTTCCTCGTCGTGGGGGCCGCCTTCGTCTTGGCCTTGATTACAACGCTCGTGTGGCACGATGTCTCGAATGCGCCACTGGTTGGTCAGTCCTTAGCAAACTATCTCGATCGGCTCATCTCAACCTTCACGACCGACAAGCAGACGTTGAAGTTGGGGACGACTGCAGTTCTATCACTTCCCTTTTCATTTGCCCTCGCGGGACTCCTAAATATTTCATTTAGATGGTCGATCTCACTTAGGGGACGCCTTCTGCTCCGTCTGAGCTGTCTATCGGAACTCGAAGAGTTCCTCTGGATGACTAGCCTTCGCAGACTTCCAGTTATGGTGACACTTTCATCAGGCAAGGTTTACGTCGGCCACACGATGGACGAACCACCAACGTCCAGAGCGGAGAGCAAGTGGGTGAGACTCGAGCCGCTCCTGTCTGGCTACAGAGATGAACACCACGAGTTCCAGCCAACAACCAGCTACGCATGGATGCATGCGTCGTCGCCCATCGAGGTCGACGCAAATATGCAGGTTTCAGACTTCGATGTATTGCTGCCGACGGATGAAATTAAGTCTGTACACGCCTTCGACTTACCCACCTACGCGAACAAATTTCAGGTAACTGCAGCGGTAGAAGCTGAGGGTTCACCACGTACATTCAGACAACAGAACTCCAATCTGCCTCGCACAAAGCCTGAAAGCGCTTACTGGACATATGTCTGCATGATTTTCCTTCTCCCACTAGTCGAACTTGCTGTGGGATGGATTTCTGTAGTGGTGATGCTGCCCCTGATAATCCTTTCTTCCATGATTGCGACCCGTCTAGAGGATGAATAGACGTATGAAAACCGGATCCATGGCGCAAGCATCAGTATCGACGTCTTTGGAGAGACTCCACAAACACGTCACCGGCGGCTCTTGCGGCGGCGGTGGATCGAATCCCGACAGCGCATTTTCCTACTCCAAACAACAACTCCGCCCTCACGACTCCCGTAACGCCGTAGTCACCGGCAACCGCGCCGCGCGCACGGCGGGAAATAGTCCGCCGATGAAGCCGATGGCGAGCGCCCACTTCAGGCCTTCCCACAACAGTTGTGGCGACACTTGGAAGCGGAATACGAGTTGGGTGAAACCGCTGAGGGTGGAGGCGGTGTAGCCGTTAAATATCAGCCACACGATGAGTGCACCGAGCACGCCGCCGAGTAGCGCCAGCAACATGGTTTCCAGCATCACCGAGACCACGACGGGAACGCTGCGGAAACCGATGGCGCGCAAGGTGGCGATTTCTCGGGCGCGCGCGGCGACGGCGGCGAACATGCAGTTGAGTGCGCCGAAGATGGCGCCGATCGCCATGATGGCGCCGACGGTCAGGCCGACAATGCGAATCACGGTGGTCAACCCTGCCGATTGTTTGGAGAAGTAATCTTTGGTGGTGCTGGCTTCGACTTTCAGCTTGGGGTCGGAGGACAGCGCGGCGTTGAACTGGTCGAACGCAGCGGCGCTGGTGAGTTTGACCAGCACAGACTCGGCGCTGTTGCCGCGACGATAAGCCGAGGCGACGGTTTGCCGGTCGGACCACATTTCCGAATCGTACGCATCGCCGGAGGCAAACACGCCGACCACTTTCCACGACTCCGTGCCTAGCTTCACCTCATCGCCGACGGCCATGCCGGCGAACTGCCGCGCTGCGCCTTGGCCGACATCCATCTCGCGCAAGCCGGGCTTGAACTTGCGCCCTTCGATGATCTTCAGGTTCGGTCGCAACGCCCAGGCTTCGGAGTCGACACCGCGTAGTTGTGCGTTGGCATCTTCGTCCGAACCTTTCTGTTTGACGTTGGCGGCGACCACCAGTTCGGCTGAGGCGATCGGCTTGCCGCTGGCGTCGCGCGCGATACCAGGCGCTTGCTGAATCGCCACCACATCATCGTGCGTCATCACCGAGGCCGACTCGCCGGCCGACCCGCCGCGCAGCACGATGGCGGTGTCGGTGCGACCGCCATTTTCCAGCGTGGTGGTCAGTCCGTTACCCATCGCCAGCAAGGCCACCAACACGCCGACCACACCGGCGATGCCAATGACGATGACGGACGAGGAGCCGATGCGCTGGCGCAAGGTACTCACGCCGACCGCTGTTACCGAGGCGGCCTGGCGGCCGCTGCGCGATAGCGCCAGCCAGACGACAAACAGCAATGCCAGTGCGACGACGCCGAACCATGGCAACAGGGTCCACACATACACGGCGACCACCACCAGCACGACCAGCCCCAGATTGAACATAAACTTTTTCATGATGATCTCCGTCAGCGGCCGCTGAGTGCGTCGACGATGTTCAGGCGCATGGCACGCCACGCGGGTATCCAGCCGATGACCACGCCAATGACCAGCATCAGCGCCACACCGATGAACCAGGTGCCGGCACTAATCCCATGCACGGGGATCATGCCGCCACTGGCGGCGCCGATAGCTGGCGTGATCACTGCTGCCAGGGCCAAACCGATGACGCCGCCTAGCAGCAGCAACAGCACGCTCTCGGTCAGCACCATCGCCTGCACGCTGCGATTGGAAAAGCCGATCGTCTTCAACACCGCCAGCTCGGAGGTGCGTTCGCGCACTGCCTGCATCATCGTGTTACCGGTCAGCAGCAGCAGGGTAAAGAACACCGCGCCCATGATCGACACCACGATCAAACCGATATTCACCATTTGCTTGAGGAACGAGGCCTGGAATGCCTGCTCGGTCTGCGCCTTGGTTTCATGATCCGAATTGGCTGAAATGGCGTCGATCGACTTGGCCACCGCGTCTGCTTGCGCCGGATTGGTTACCTTCACCACATACCAGTGCACCGTGCCGGAACCAAAGGCATTGTTTTCGTCGAAGTACTTCCAGTGGAACAGGAACAATTGTTCGCGGCCGGCCGCCGCTTCGGTCTTCGCATGGAAAATTCCATCGATGTCGAAGGTCCAGGTGTTGTTGCCGGATGCCTTGGAGGGAAAGATGGTCGATTGCATCGGGACCTTGTCGCCGACCTTCCAGCCATATTTTTTCGCCAGTGCGGCGCCAACGATCGCACCGGTACGGGTACGACCCCACACCGCGCGTTGCTCCGCCGGCAGCACGATCTCCGGATACAGGTCGAGGTAGTTCGGGCTCACTGCAATGCTGAAGACTTGGTTGCGTGCGTCTTGATAGACCCCGCCGAAGTAGTTTGCCGACGCCACATCGCTCACGCCCGACACCGCCGCAATGCGCGCGCCTAAGCTTTCCGGCAACGGGTTTTGCATCGACATGCGCGAGTTGACGATGAGTCGCCCGGCGCCATCCACACCGTCGCCGCCGGTGAACGCTACTCGTACTGCGTTTAGCAGGCCAAACAGCAAAAACGCAGCGATGATCGAAACAAGGGTGAGGAAGGTGCGGGTCTTGCGACGGAACAGCGCGGCCCAGATCAAGTGAAGATATTTCATGACAGCATCCTCCGCGGAGCAATGACGCCACGGCCCATTCTCTGCGTGCGAGTCGGGGCACAGCTGTTCTCACTCTCCTGAGTGCAGGGGAGGGTTGGGGTGGAGTCGCTCTTTGTCACAAGATCAAAAGCGTTACCCCCTCCCAACCTCCCTCTGCGCGCAGGGGGAGGAGCACAGCTGGCAGCAAAACCAGTTGTCATGCTTCCTCGCTTGCCTGCTAACGAAAGGAAGTCCGTGCGGTCCTCCGGTTGCCAACCAGGAAGTGCACCGCTGTTCTCCCTCTCCTGCGTACAGACCAACGGAAACTCATTCGGCCCATGGTCTGCCGACCGATAGGCGCACGGCTGTTCTCCCTCACCTGCATGCAGGGGAGGGTTGGGGTGGGGTCGCTCTTCGCCACAAGATCAAAAGCGTTACCCCCTCCCAACCTCCCCCTGAGCTCAGGGGGAGGAGCAAAGCCAGCAGACGCGCCTCCCAGCTTACGTGCACAGCAAAGAAGGTCGCTGTGGATAATCGCCCACCAATACATGGGCACACCGCTGTTCCCCCTCTCCTGCGTGCAGGGGAGGGTTGGGGTGGGGTCGCTCTTTGTCACGAGATCAAAAGCGTTACCCCCTCCCAACCTCCCCCTGCGCGCAGGGTGAGGAGCACAGCCAGCAGCAAAGCCTGGTACCGAGCCCCCTTCCCCTCGAGTAAAAGAGGGGCGTGATGGCGAGATTTTTCGGCGGGACGATGAGGTCGCTCTTCGCAGCGCGTCCATCACGCTACGGCCTGTTCGATCAAGGTGCCCTTATCCAGATGTAGCGTATGCGTGGCGTACTCAGCCGCTTTCGGATCATGGGTGACCATCACGATGGTCTTGCCGTGGTCACGGTTGAGTTGTCGTAGTAGGCCCAAGACGTCCTCGGCGGACTGACGGTCGAGGTCGCCAGTCGGCTCGTCGCAGACCAGTAACGTCGGGTCGGACACGATCGCGCGCGCGATAGCCACGCGCTGCTGTTGCCCACCAGATAGCTCGCCGGGTTTGTGTGTGGCGCGATCGGATAGCCCAACCAATTGCAGGGCAATGGACGCGTTCTTCTTGCGCTGCGCACCCGACAGTTTGGTCAGCAGCAGCGGCAGTTCCACGTTGCGCTGTGCGGAAAGCATCGGCATCAAGTTGTAGAACTGGAAGATGAAACCAACATTCGACGCGCGCCATTTCGCCAACGCGCCGCCGCCAAGCTGGTCGATACGTTGACCGCCGACTCGGATGCTGCCAGCGGTTGGCGTATCCAGCCCCCCGATCAAGTTGAGCAAGGTGGTTTTACCGGAACCGGATGGACCCATTAACGCAAGGAAGTCACCTTCGGCAATCGCTAAGTTGACGTGGTGCAGCACCTCAACCTTCTGCTTGCCGCGCGTGTAGGTCTTGGCGAGGTTTTCGATTTCGATCAAGTTACCCATGACGGTTCTCCGATATATATCTGGTTACTGTTGTAGGAGCGAACCCTGTCCACAAGGGACTTCCTTTGGTCGTGCGCGATGCCTTTGTTTGACATGCAGGGAAAGCATCGCGCACAGGGTGCGCTCCTACGGAAAGGCAGATCTACGGCTTTTTCATTTGGACGGCTGAACCATCACGCAGTTCGGTGGGCGGCGTGACTACTACGCTGTCGCCGGCTTTGACGCCGGCCGGCAATAGACGCAGGTCGCCATACTTTTGTACCGCCGGTTGCACTGCTTGCTCACGCACTTGCTTGTCGTCCACGACAAACACCACGCTGCGGCCGCTTCGTTGCACGATGGCTGCGGCTGGAACCAATACGCCCTGCAGTGCTTGAGCTGACGCCTGCGGTTTGGTTTCCAGGAACGAAACACGCACACCCATCTCCGGCACAATGCGCGCGTCCTTCTTCTCCAACGCCACGCGCACTTTGATCGTCGCCTTGCCCCGATCGGCGGTGGGCACGATGGCGATGACGTGGGCGGGAATCTTCCAGTCGGGATAAGCGTCCAGCACAGCCTCGGCCGGCATATCCGGTTTGACGCGGCCGATATAAGCCTCGTTGACGTCGACGTCGACTTCCAGCGAATCCATGTCGACGATGGTGCCCACACCGGTACGGGTGAAGCCGCCGCCTGCGGACAGTGGCGAAATGATTTCGCCGACCTGAGCATCCTTGGTGGTCACCACGCCAGTGAACGGAGCGCGCACCACGGTGTAATCAAAATTGACGTTCGCCTGCACCGCCTGTGCTGCGGCGGCGGCCGCCTGTTTCCGCTGCGCATTCAGTTGGGCGCGACTGCTATCGACCAAGGTGCGCGCTTGCTCGGCTACCTGCTTGGATACCAAGCCCGATTTGACTAACGACTGCAGACGTGACGAATCGTGTTGGCTCTGCACCAGTTGCGCCTGATATTGCGCCACTAGCGCCCGCGCGGCCGCAGCCTGTGCCCGAGCCGTGTCCAGCGCGGCCTTGTAACCACTGTCATCGAGCCGCGCCAGCACCTGACCCTTGGTTACATGATCACCTTCCTCGATCAAGACTGCCGTCAGCGTGCCGGTGATCTGCGCCGACACCGTCGCCTGACGCCGCGCGGTCACATAGCCGGTCGCCTGCAGCACGGCGCCCGCATCACTATCCGCACTGGGTGACTGCGCCACGGCGGTTTGCACATCAATGGCGCGCTGGCCCAGCCACCACCATCCGGCGCCAGCGACCAGCAAGACAACCACCACGGCGGCGACGGCCCACGGCCAACGCGAACCGGTGCGCGGAGCGTCCTCGCGCTGCTCGCGGTCGATGCGCAATTGCTTCAACAGATCGGCGTTGTCCACACAAACTCCCCGTGTAGCTTTTCGACGGCCCCATGGAGTGATAGCCGGATGGGCCAAGATTGTCAGACTAGCAGCAGCAACGACAGCGCGTGGCATCAGTCATTGTGGGTGACACGTGTCATGCGCGCGGGTCGTCGACCATCTTCACAAAAGGCAAGTATCGACAACACGAGGGATGCGACGCGGAGTTAGCGGGAAGGGGCCGGTGTATCTTTCTGCCGGTAAAAAGATGCATCGGATTTGAATGGCACCTACTTAAGCTCGTCATCCTCGCGATTTTTAACTGCCGAATCGCCGGCCGCGCAACGCACAAGCTGGTCACCCAACGCCTTGATCGGGCTGCCGTGGCCCGAAATCGCTGGCCGGCCAGACTTGTGGCGATCGAAGAGCGTCTCGCGGGAAGGACGAAAGCGCAGGGCTTCCAAAAAAGGAAAGGATCACCTTGCCGCCGTTGTTGATGAGCTAGCTCGCACCGCTGCAGATCGCCACGAGCTCGGCCTGAAGCGTGCTGCCACATGATTGAAACAATGCGCCGTTAAGGTGCTGCCATCCGCCGGGAGTGCGCCGAGAACGGGAACTCCAGCGTGCGGTTAACGTTGTGCAGCAGGTGCCATGTCTCGTTTCTCTTCCGCCGTATCAACCCGCTACGCGCTTTTGGTCGTTTCGGCGCTACTACTGGCTGTGGCGGCCGGAATTTTCTGGCGTGGCCACGTTATAGCGAACACATGGGCGCATGAAACCAGTGTGCCGCTCGGTGCGGCCGCCGAAACGTCTGCCGACGAACCAGACAGTGGCAGCGCCGTCTTGCTCGGGCTTGCCCGTGATGCGATGCATGACAGTCGGCTGGTTGCACCGGCCGGCAGCAATGCCTTCGAGTTCTACCTCAGTGTGCTGCAACTGGAACCAAACAACCGAGCCGCGCAGGACGCGTTGCGTGAGTCCTTTACGCAGGCCTCGACCGAAATCGAGCGCACGATAAACCGGAGGGAGCTCGAAGAAGCGCGACGCGAGATTGCCCTATTGCGCGAGTTCGACAGCAATAACTTCACGCTGTCCCTGCTAGCCGGAAAGTTGGCCGCCACCCGCAACATCGTGACCAAACAGCACGAGGCCGAGGCCGAGCGTATCCGCTTGGCAAACAACGCGGAGGCATGAGCCGGCGCCGCATAGCCGCGCCGTGGGGTTCGCCCCGTTGGACAACAACTCGGCCTGTTCCGACAACATGGTGGCCGGGAATACCCCGGCAAGCCGCGCTCTTGTTGCGCGTTTGATGTGTTGCCACCCCTGCAGGCGTTGCCGACGGCTGCCCTCTAACGTCCACAAACTCGGCTCCGTTCAACAACATCCTGGCCTGCCAAAGCTAGAACCGCCAATCAAACTGATGCACACACCGTAGCGATTAAGCCGCCAACCGATGTTGGTAATACGGCCGCTCGCGGTCATCGAGAACAGCGTACAGCGCTTGCAGATTTTTCGGATCGGGATTCAGCCACGCATCGATGTGTTCGGGCTTGAGCGGAATGATGCAGCGGTCGTGGCCGGCGGCGGCTACTTCGGCGGGCGGCTGGTCGGTGATAGCGGCGAAGGAGAACAAATCGGTGCCGTGGTCGCCACCTTTGGAGATGTTCCACAGGCACGCCACCAACATTTCTTGCGGTGGTTGCGGATCAAATTCCAGCACGACGTTTTCTTCCTTCTCGCCGGGCGTGAGTTCGCGGTGTTCCATCTGGTGGCGGGCAACGTTTTCGTAGAAGCGGGTGACGATCATGATGCCGTGGCGGTAGCCAAAAAGCTTGCTCCAGGCCTTTTCCAGGCTATCGCGGCGGGCATTGTAAGTGCCGGGATACTTTCGTTCGGTGGCCTCGCTCCAGCCGGGCAAGCGGCATTGATAACGCATCGGCACCACGAGGCGCTGGCCTTCGTTCGCGATCATCACCGGCGCGTATTGACCGGGATAAATGCGCGCATCTTTGTCGACCAGTTCCTTGCGCTGCAGGTCATCGAGGTTGCGCTGCGCGGCGGCAATTTTGTTGCTGGCAATGCGCTGATCGGCCGCCGCTTTTTTCGTTGGCTTCGCGCCGGCTAGTACCGCTTCGGCCCCGGCCAAGCGTTCGGTTTGCGCGGATAGTTCAGCTTGATACTTTCCTGCCTGTTCGCGATCGGCCTCAGCCACCAACTTGGCCAACGCAAATCCGTCTTCGCTAGTTGGGCGACGAAACGCTTCGCGCATGGCCTTGGGAATCTTGTTCCAGCTGCCATCCTGACGTTTCTCCCAGAACAGTTCGGAGAAGCGCTTCAAGCTGATCGTCGCGCCGTGCTCACGTAGAAAATCGTGATAATCGGCTTTAATTTGGGCGGAATAACACATGGCGCAAGCCTTCGCGATGGCGTCAGTTACAGACTAACTGAGTGCGCGTGAAGCGTACGCCGCTCGGCTATTTTGAGCGCCTGATATCCCCCTCAGGAACACTCCCTGTTCAACTACGGCCTATGCCGCATACGCCGCCAACAAGCTGCAGCAAGCGACCGACGTAGCCACGGCAAAGAAGATCCAATCAGCCGCTTCCGCCGTATGCTTTAAGCGCCCCAAGGAGAACCGCATGTCGCACACAAAACAGACCGTTGGCTTGATCGGCTGGCTGCTACTGAGCTTCATCGCCGCGGCCGTCGGCGCGCTTGCCTCGGTGCAGGCAGCCACGTTCTACCAGCAACTGGCGCAGCCCTCGTGGGCGCCGCCCGCCTCCGTGTTTGGTCCGGTCTGGTCGTTGTTGTATGCCCTGATGGGCGTTGCCGCGTGGCTGGTCTGGCGCGAAGGCGGCTGGCGCAGGCAGCGCGGCGTGCTCACGCTCTTCGTGATTCAGCTAGCGTTGAATGCGTTGTGGAGCTGGCTGTTTTTCGGCTGGCATCACGGGGCGTTGGGGTTCGCCGACATCGTGCTGTTATGGGTCCTGATTGTGGCGACCTTGATTGGCTTCTGGCGCGTGCGTCCAATTGCCGGTGCACTGCTGCTGCCCTACCTGTGCTGGGTCAGTTTCGCCGCGGCGTTGAACTACGCCGTGTGGCATTTGAACCCGCAGATTCTCGGCTGAACTGAAGTATTGGCCTGTTTCCGTTCGCAATGAGCGCCGCCAGGCCAGCGCTGGTAGCCCAAGCTGTTGATAAGTGGCAAATCGCATATCTTGTGTTGACGAACAAAACTCAACAGCATATGTTGTGGGCGTCGGTGCCTGTCCGATGCGACTGTTGGATAGGCTCAAAAGGGAATCCGGTGTAAATCCGGAGCTGCCCCGCAGCGGTAAGCGGAAACGAAATGCTTCAAATGCACTGGGTCGCTGTACCTGGGAAGCGAAGCAAAGTAGGTGAGCCACAGGCTCGCGTCCGCAAAGTCCGAAGACCTGCCGACACACCGGGCCTGGCCCGGTTGCGTCCTTTACGACGTGACCGAGCTGAAGTGTCCGGTGCGGGTGATCGCTTCCGCGGGGGAGCGCGTCGCTGCCGGGACTTGCATGCCTGGCGTGACGCGTACCGTGAAAGCCTTGCCAAAGGTCCTGCGCGCGGGAGCAGGGGTTTGAGTCAAGGATTCGCCGCGTCGGTTGTTCTCGTTAGAACCGTGCGGTGGTTCCTCTTCGGAAATCACGCCATGCACCCGTTGGATTTGCCCCTGATCTCGTCGCCCGTCCGGGAAGACGAAGCTGCGCCCACAACCGCTACCCGCAGCCCTGACGAAAATTCGTCTGCCGGCACGCTCAAAAACATCATCAAACGCGATGGCCGCATCGAACCGTATGCGCCCAAAAAATTGAATGGTTGGGGCCGCTGGGCGGCGTCGGAGATCGGCGGCAAAGTGGACTGGAGCAGCATTGTCATCAACGCGGTCAGCTCCATGCCCGAGGCAGTCAGTAGCGCCCAGTTGCAGGAAAAACTGATCCAGAATTGTCTGGATAAGGAAACCTGGTCGTACTACCTGATGGCCGGGCGGCTATACGCCTCGCATCTGCACAAGACCATCCACAGCCCGTCCATTCCAACGGTCAAGCAGCTGCACGAGCGGATGGCGGCTGACGACATCATGGTGCGGCTCAATTACAGCGCGTCAGAATACGAGCAGATCGAGACCTTCATCGATCATGCCCGCGACTACGACACGCAGTACTTTTCGCTGCATTACATCCGCCGCAAGTACAGCTTGCAGAACCGTACCAACGGGCGCGAATACGAGACGCAGCAGTTCGTCTACATGCGCCTGGCGATGGCACTAGCTGAAAACGAGCCCGCGCAGAGCCGCCTGGATCTGGTCCACCGCTACTACGACGAATTCGCCAACAAGGTGATGTCGGCACCGACACCCAATTATGTGAATCTGGGCACGCGGCTGCGCGGGTTTGCTTCGTGCTGTCTGTACGTCACTGATGACAACGAACAATCGCTGGCCATTGGCGACCACATTGCCTACCGCATGACGGCAGCGTCGGCCGGCATCGGCAGCCACATCATTACCCGCAGCAAGGGTGACCCAGTGCGCGGTGGCCTGATCGAGCATCAGGGCAAGCTGCCATACTACGCCTCCCTCGGCAAAGCGGTGCACGCCAATATGCAGGCCGGCCGCGGTGGCGCCTGCACCACCTATTACTCCGGCTTTGACCCAGAAGCCGAGATCATCGCCCACCTGCGCAACCCCCGCAGCACCGAAGATCGCAAGAATCGCGACCTGCACTACGCCTTGATCACTAACCGCTTGTTCGCCGAGAAGGTCGCCAAAAACGAACAGGCGTTCTCATTCAATGTGATGACCGCACCGAAACTCACGGAGTTGTTTTTCAGCGGCGACGCAGAGCAATTCAAGCAGGAATACGACCGACTCGAGCAGGAACCGAACTTCGAGAAGGCTTATTTCAACCCCCGCGATCTGATCCTGACCTCGCTCAACGAGGCACTGGAAACCGGTGTGGCCTATCTTGCCAACATTGACGAGATGAATCGGCATACGCCCTTCATCGAGCCGATCCACTCCAGCAATTTGTGTCTCGAAATTTGCGAGCCCAACCGCGCCTATCAAGACATGCGCGACCTGTACGCCGACCAGGAAGTGGGCCATATCACGGTGGAGACTACCGACGGATCGCAGCAGCAGCTCAACTTCAACGAACCGCTGACCCTCGACACCGGCCGCATCATTTTTGCCGGCCGGCTCGCAGCCGGCGATGCCTTCAAGGATCGTGACGGTACGACGCTTACCCACGTCGCCCGAATCATCGACGTTCACGCCGAGCCGGAAGTCGCTTTGTGCTCACTGGGCGCCATCGCCTGCGATCGCATCGATGAGAACGATGATGCGGCGTATCAGGAAGCGATGTATCTGACCCTGAAAATGATCGATTACTGCATCGAGAACACTCACTACGCGCTGCCCCACATTGGGGTAACGGCGAAAGCACGCATGAACGCCGGCGTCGGCTTGATGGGCGTGGCCGCGCTCATGGCGCGCAAGGGTCTGCGTTACGACACGCGCGAAGGTCGCGAGGAATTGCACCGCATCGCAGAACGCCACATGTACCACGCCATCCGCGCGTCATTGCGCATTAGCAAGGAGCGTGGCACCGCTCGCTGGATCCACAAAACCCGCTGGCCCGAAGGCTGGCTGCCGATCGATACCTACAACCGCAATGTCGACACCTTGGGTGATTTCACCTACCGGTATGACTGGGAAGCCTTGCGCGCCCAGATTATCGAAAACGGCGGCATTGGGCACTCTTGTCTGGTCGCGTACATGCCGGGTGAATCCTCATCCAAGGCATTAGGTCAGCCCAACTCCATCTACCCGGTGCGCAACGCCACGCTGAGCAAGACCGATGGCAACGTCACCATTCGCTGGGCTGCGCCCGGCAGCGACGACAGCGCGCTGCACTATCAATCGGCGTGGGATATCTCCGAAATTGACATGATCAAGGCGTACGCCGTGTTCCAGAAATTTGCCGACCAAGGCATTTCGGCCGACCTCTGGCGACGCATCAAGGACGACGACAAGATCGGCAGCAAGGAACTGCTGTCGCACTATTTCGCCATGTTCAAGTACGGCATGAAGACGCGCTATTACTACAACTCGAACGTGGCCTCGGACAAATCCGTCAACCACTCCGGCAGCATCAACGACGGCGCGGA
>JBDTBF010000118.1:0-2840 GCA_039924175.1 Rhodanobacter sp. | reverse complement strand
GGGTCGGAAGCCGCCATGCGGCGACCGTCCGCCACCGGCGAATACCAGCCGGTTAGCTTCGTATTATTCAGGTCGTAGAGTAGTCATTGAATATGCTTATTAATTTTGAAGGCATAGCAGATGGAAGGTGCAAGCCGTAACGAATCATACGAATGGTGATGCGAGACTGCGATCAACGGGCAAGACACGTCGTCGAGTTGCAAGGAGCACGCCTCGACCAAAGTGGTAGCGCAACCTTGATCCTTACGTGACCTGCCCATCAATTTCCTGACGCCATCAACAAGCCGCTCCGTTTACAAGGTTAGTGGAACGCCACTTGTGTCCGGTGTAGTCCCGAATCTGACCCACTCTTTCGCCAGACTCCGCCCAGGAAAGTAAGACTGATTCATGCGCGCATTATTTCTTCAGCCAACCGACGAGTCGTTGATTGAGCAAGAGGATTCGCAGTTAAGCCTCAAGAATTAGGCGCTCAGTCGAATCCTTTCATTACCTGCACCCATAGGCGAGTCTTGGTGTTCGCGTTGGGCAGGAGCTCCGACGTGTTGCCAATGGGCTTGGCCACCGCGGCAGAAGCGCTCCAGTTATGCGGCCCCGTCCAGCTCAGGCCGAGGCCTGCGCTATTGAGGCGGCCACTGTTGATGCCGCGCTCGAATGTGTCTTTGTAGACCGTTACGCGGCCGGTGTCGCCGAAAAGCTTGGCCTGCCACTGTCCTGTCACGTTGGGGATGATGAAATCGTGGCGGTACTCTAGCGAGAATAGGTTGCCTTGCGAGCCAGCCAGCACGCCAACATCGTAGCTGCGCACCGTGTTGGGGCCACCAAGGAAGAACTGTTCAGAGGTGTCGAGGTTCTTGCTCGCCCATTGCTGAGTGAATCCCGCGTACAGCGCGTCGTTGTCGCCCAGCTTCTGTAGGCGGGACAACGAGAAGGTGTACTTGTTGTACGAACCTTGCGCACGCGCAGTGACGTAGTCGATGAGGTTGGCGAGATCGTTGCTGTAATCGATGTCACCGTGCGACATGCTGAGGTTGTAGTTGGTGATTCCGTGCGCATCGCGTTCGTCACCGGCCAGCGTGGCCACCCAGACGTTGGCCTGGCGATCGGTGTCGATACCGACAAGGCCAATATCGTCCTTCAGCAGCTTGTGGTCGAACTCGATCTGACCATATAGATTGGCCGCGGTGTTTCGGACGATGGGCTGAGTCAGCGTAACGCTCCCCACTAGCGCCGACCCGGAGGCGTCCAACGAGGAAAGATTCCCACCTAGATGGTAGTGCAGCGACGACACTCCAGCGCGCAGCGTGGTGCCCTGCCCATTCAGCAGATAGCGGTAGCCGCCCTGCAGATAGTTCGTACCACCGCCGGAGCTGGCCGCACTGAAGTCGAGCAGATCCCCTTGATGCAACAGGCTGTTCACGGCGAAGGTACCGGTGGCGCGTGCACGGCCGGTGTATTGGTTGCCGTAGTCGTCCAAGCCTAGTGTGCCCGTGTAACGGGGCGCCGAGGTCACGTTCACCAGGAAATCCGAGGTGCCGAACGCATCGCCTGGCTTGATCGCCGAACTAGCCTGCGCGCCGGGAATGTCCGACAGCAGCAGCAGACTGCGTTCGAGCGTGTAGTTCGACACCGGTTGGCCCGATTGCAACGGTGCCAACGTAGCCTGCAGCGGGCGGTCCTTCACCGCGCTCTGGTTTTGCAGCACGACTTTGCCGTAGCGTGCCTCGACCACCGCAAGTTTGACCACGCCGTCGCTCAGCTTCTGCGCAGGCACGTACACGCGCACCAACGGATATCCGGCACGAAGGTAAGCCGCGCTAATGTTATTGGCTAAATCTTGGAGATTATCCAGCGTCAGCTGCTTGCCCTCGTAGCCGACCACCAATGAACGCAGCCGCTCAGTAGACAGCAACGTGTTGCCAGTAATCTCGATTTGCTTGACTAGGAAAGCCTGCGAATCGGCAATCGGCGTCTTTTCGGAATGCAGCATGCGCAAGTCGAGATCGGAGGACGGTACCGTCGAAGGCTGTTGCGGCACCTGCTGCAACAGCATGCCGCTACTAATGCCGCCGGTGCTGGGGATGTTGGTGGGCACCGACTGGGCTAGCGCCACACTGGACATCGCCAGCGAAATCATGACGGCCAGCGTGCTGAGGCGAAGTACGGGCGAGGGACAAAACTTGGTATGCATGGGTTTCACTTGAAGGTGGTTGACTAAAGGGAAGCGGATCGTGCGCGACGTGCCATTCGCCCTATTCATGGCAGCGCCTGCACTGGGACGCGCACGCCGCCGTCGATCACCTTCAGCGCCAAACCCGACGTGAAATCGCCGCGCGACACGTTGCGTTCCACCGGGTGGTGCAACCGCTTCTTGTTGCCGGTGAAGGCGCCCACAGTGTCCTGAGGAGTAAGGCCATAAGGCGTCGCCAGCTGCGTCGGGCCTACGACATTGTCCAGACTGGCGAGAATGCCGGTGCTAATACCGAACGCTGATGCCTGCGCGCCAGTGATGTCTGCCGCGGTGTACACCGTCGAGTCGGCCAGCAGGTAGTTGCCTTCATCGACGCCGCTCAATTGCACGCCGTTAACCGTAACTATCTTGCCGTTACCGATATTCGGATCGGCGAAGTTGGCCGCCGTGTAGGCGAACTGCACCGAATCGCCCGTCACCACGCCGCCGCTCGCCAGCGTCACGGTATCCAGCGTGTTGCCGTCGTACATCTTGTTCGTGCCGGTGGCATCCGCCGAGATGGTTTTTGGCGTGATGCTGAGCATGTCGCTACCGCCAACCAAGGTGTAGTTGCCCGCCAGGCCGCTGTTGCCGCCGTCGGACAGCGTCAGCG
>JBDTBF010000117.1:0-6482 GCA_039924175.1 Rhodanobacter sp. | reverse complement strand
ACTCACTCGCCAGTGGTTTCCTTACTGGTAAGTATCGCAGCGCCGCCGATCTCACTAAAAGTGTCGCGCGCAGCCACTCCGTTGCGCCCTATCTGGATGCGCGTGGCTTGAATATTCTTGCCGCACTTGACGACATCGCCGCGACCCACCACGCCAGCGTGGCGCAAGTGGCACTAGCGTGGTTGATGGCACGTCCCGGAATCGCGGCACCCATTGCCAGCGCCACCACCGCAGAGCAAGTGAAAGAGTTGATGGGTGCCATCACGCTGAGCTTGAGCGCGAACGACATCTCCACACTGGATGGTTTGGATGCGCGCTTTCCAGTCACGCCGCAGCGCGTTGAATATCACTGACCAACCGCGTGCACCGTTGCGAGCGCATCCGTGAGCCGACGTTCAATGATCGGGTCGCCAAGGAAGGTGATCGTTCGGGAAACGCGGGAGGGCGGCTTCTGACCCATTGCTGACGATGGCGAACGGCCGCTTCCGAGAAGGCTGACTTACGAAGAATGTTCAACCCCGCTACCTTCCGCGACATGGAGCGCGGCTAGATCAACGAGCCGAGAACGGACGCGCTGGCTGTGGGTAACCCGGATAACATTTTCCGAAAGCAACCAATGTGGATAGAGGCTACGCCAAGGGCTGCCGGCGTTACGGTTCTTTTCGGTCCTGTGCAAGGTAAGTAACGCCATCGCAGCTTCCGTCAATCCCGCTAGACTTTGCGCATGCCCCGTATCTCATTTTCTCCAGCCATTGCCGCCGCCGTAGGCGCGGCGCTGTTGTTTGGCGCCAGCACGCCGATCGCCAAACAGCTGCTCCACGACACGTCGCCGATTCTTCTGGCCGGTTTGCTGTATCTGGGCAGTGGCGTCGGCTTGGGCTTGATCCGAACGGTGCGGGACCGCGGCTGGCAGGCACCATCGATGACCGCGAAAGAGTGGCTGTGGTTGCTACTCGCTATCGGGTTTGGTGGCGTACTCGGGCCGGTGGCCCTATTGCTCGGTCTGACCCGGACCTCGGCAGCGTCCGCATCGTTGTTGCTTAACTTGGAGGCGGTGTTGACCGCGCTGCTGGCGTGGATCGTCTTCCACGAAAACGCAGACCGCCGCATTGTGCTGGGCATGGCGCTCATTGTCGCGGGCGCCGTGGTGTTGGTCGTACCAGATGCGTCGCATGGGGCAAGCATGGGCTGGGGCGCCGTGTTGATTGCTGGCGCCTGTCTGTGCTGGGCACTGGACAATAATTTCACCCGCAAAGTATCGGCATCGGATGCGTTGTTCATCGCCGGATTGAAGGGGCTTGTGGCGGGGGGCGTCAACGTGGGAATCGCACTGATGCTCGGCGCACGTTGGCCGGCCATGCCGTTCGTTGGCCTAGCGATGACGGTCGGCTTGCTGGGCTACGGCATCAGTCTGGTGCTGTTCGTGCTGGCGCTTCGGGGCCTGGGATCAGCGCGCACGGGCGCATATTTCTCGACCGCCCCGTTCATGGGCGCGGCCATCGCGATCCTCGCGTTCGGCGATAACGCATCACCCATATTCTGGCTGGCAACGGCGCTGATGGGCGCCGGTGTGTGGTTGCACCTGACCGAACGCCACGAACACCTGCATACCCATGAGCCGATGACGCATACCCACCGCCACGTACACGACGAGCACCACCAGCACGTGCACGATGTCGATTGGGACGGGAGCGAACCGCATACGCATGAGCACACCCACGCGCCTTTGACCCATAGTCATCAGCACTATCCGGACATCCACCACCAGCACGACCACCCTTAATACCCGTTGGCGTTCCTTGCGGTAACGGTGTTGGTTGAGTCAGCCACGAAGGGCCGATGGTGACCCAAAGGCACCAATTGCTACCGTCAATTTTTAGAAGTACATAACCGCGGGGCTCGCCGCAGCCTTGACTTCACCGTCGGCAAAACACGGTACAGGCGTACTAGCGTGCAGATAGGTAAGCCGCGCATTGTCGATCTTGTGCAGACTCCGCCTCACGCTTGAAGCCGCCTTGTTCGGGCGCCGATACCACGCTTGCCTTTCTCACTCGGCTTGTGCATTCTCCCCACCATGCCTTTTTTGCGTACGCTCCGCTACCAGCAACAGCGCCACGCCTCGTTCGTGCGTTTGGGGATGCTGTTGGTGATGCTGAGCGTCATTGCGGCGGGCATGCCGCGATGGATCGTGCATGCCCACGCGGCAGATCATGCATCTGCTTTGGTGGTGGCTTTGGATGGTCACAATCTAGTTCTACACGATGATGATGCCAGCAACCCTGCGGAGCCGTCGCCAGACAGCACGCATCTGCACGGGCATTACCTCGGCACGTTTTCTTCCCTACTAGCACCCACGTTGGTGAGTGTTGCGGAAGTTGAACTGCGGGCACAGCGCTGTCCGCCAGGACAAGTTTCCTCGCCTTGCGAGGGTCATCTCGTCACGCTACACCGCCCTCCCATCGTCTGAACCAACGTTTTCGGTGGCCGCATCGCGGCCTGTGATCGTTGATTCATCGTTCGATGGGAGAACTTCGTGCCTTCTTTACGCTGTATCAGTTTCATGCTGCTTGCAGGAAGCTTCGCAACGCCCGTGGCCCATGGTCAGGCGTTATCACTGTCGCAGGCGGTACAACGCAGCCTGACGACGAATGCCGCCTTGCGCGCGGCCAATCAAACCATCGTCGCCACCCAGCGCCGCGCCGATCTGAGGGGTCTGGCACCTGGGTGGACGGTCGGGGCAGACATCGAGAATGCCGGCGGCACAGGACCTTATGCGGGTCTGCAGGGCACCGAGACCACGCTGAGACTGGGGCGTGTGATCGAGCTGGGTGGCAAACGTGACGCGCGCCGAGCAGTCGGCACCGCCGAGGTTGAGCGGTCGCGGCTCGGGCTCGATCAGACTCGCCTGAAGCTGGCCACCGAGACGACCATGCGGTTTGTCGAGCTCCTCGCCGACCAGACTCGGGTCGATGTCGCCGCCAAGGACCTGGCATTGGCACGTGAACTGACCGCGACCGTGGCTCACTGGGTCAAGGTCGGCCGCAGCCCCGAGTCGGATCTAGCGCTGATGCAGATCCGGCAGGAACAGGCGGACATCGAAGTCGAACATGCCGAGCATGAGCTGGCCGCTGCGCGGGTGTCGCTGGCCGCGCTATGGGGTGCCGAGGAAGCTGATTTTACTTCAGCCGGCGGCGACTTGTTTACGCTACCCACGGTGCCATCCTTTGAGCAACTCGCCGCACGCCTGCCGGACAATCCTGCCTATCGGTCGCTGGTCCTCGATGCACGCACCTCGCATGCACGCGAGCGATTGGCGTCAGCGATGGCGCGACCTGATATCACCGCGCATGTAGGCGTCCGGCGCCTGGCGATCTCCAACGACACCGCACTGGTTGCCGGGGTCACGATTCCGCTGGGCAGCGTTCGCCGCTCAGGGCTCAGCGCAGCGCAAGCCCGCGCCGAAACGAATGTCTTAGAAGCGCAAGCCGAGGCATCCGCTACGGAGGCACGGCAACAATTGTTCACGACTTACCAAGAGCTGCTGCATGCGCGTACGGCCTTTGAAGCCCATCGGGACCGGATGATTCCCAAAGCAGAATCCGCGCTGGCACTGACCCGCAAGGGCTTCGCTGCCGGCCGCTTCAGCTTTGTCGCGCTCGCGCAAGCGCAGCGCACCCTGCTTGACCTGCGTACCGCGCAGATCGATGCCGCGCTGCGCTATCACACCCTGCTGGTCGACATCGAACGGATGACAGCCGCCACCGGAGTTGCCCCATGAAGCCCCTGATCATCCGACGCTCCCTTGCCATGCTGGTGCTCTTGCTCAGCCTGACCGCGTGCGGCAACCGCACGTCCGATCAACCAACAGCGATCGAGAATGAATCGGCCGCCGCCGACTTTGAACGCGGCCCCCACAACGGTCGCCTGCTGCGCGATGGGTCTTTTGCGGTGGAAGTGACCGTCTACGAGACCGGCGTGCCGCCACAGTTCCGACTCTATGCCTATCAGAACGACAAGCCCTTGCCGCCACAAGCCGTGCAGTCTTCGGTTGAGGTCACGCGACTGGACGGTGAGGTCAATCGCTTTGCGTTCCGTGCCGAGAAAGACGCATTGATCGCCACCAGCAGCGTGGTCGAGCCGCACTCATTTGACGTCAAGGTCAGCGCTACCCACGCCGGCAAAACACATCAGTGGAGCTACGCCTCGTACGAAGGTCGGGTGGTGATTCCCGCGGCCACGGCCGCCGCTTCTGGCATCAAAGTCGCGAAGGCCGGGCCGGCCACGATTCGCGACACGCTGCCGCTGATGGGTCAAGTAGCCATTGATCGCAGCCGCTTCGCTCAGGTGCGGGCGCGCTTTCCCGGCATCGTTCGCAGCGTACCGGTCAATCTCGGCGATCACGTCAAACGTGGACAGACACTGGCGACGGTGGAGGGCAACGACAGTATGCGTACTTACTCGGTCGCGTCACCACTGGATGGTGTGGTGCTGGCCCGCAATACCAATGCTGGCGATGTCGCTGGTGATACGCCGTTGTTCGAGATCGCGGATCTTTCCTCGGTCTGGGTGGAGTTGCATGCCGTCGGCAGTGCCGCCGATCGTCTGAAACCGGGGCAGTCGGTGCTGGTGCGTTCGGCCACGGGAGGCGACGGTGTCCAGACCACACTCGATGCATTAGTTCCGGTGAGCAATGCGGGGCTGAGCGTGGTGGCGCGTGCGCGCCTGCCCAATCCCGATGCGGCCTGGCGTCCGGGTATGCCGGTCGTCGGCGAGGTGACCATCGCCGAGCGGCCGGTACCGCTGGCCGTGGCGATTTCTGGCCTCCAACGCTTTCGTGATTTCACCGTGGTGTTCGCCCAAGTCGGCGAGGCCTATGAAGTGCGCATGCTGGAGTTGGGCGCGCGTGACGGGCAGTCGGTAGAAGTTCTCGACGGTCTCAAACCCGGCACGACTTACGTGACCGAGCAAAGTTTCCTGATCCGCGCGGACATCGAAAAGTCCGGCGCCAGCCACGACCACTGAGGACGACGCCATGCTCGAACGACTGGTTCGCGCCGCGATTGCCCATCGCGGCCTAGTAATGATTCTGGCCCTCGCGCTGGGCGCGCTGGGCATCTGGAACTACGGTCGGCTACCGATTGATGCGGTACCCGACATCACCAACGTGCAGGTGCAAATCAACATCGAGGCAGCCGGGTACTCTCCGCTCGAAGCGGAGCAGCGGCTGAGTTATCCGATCGAAACGGCGCTGGCAGGGTTGCCTCGGCTGGAGTCCACTCGCTCGATAGCTCGCTACGGCCTGTCGCAGGTCACTGCGGTGTTCGAAGACGGAACGGACATTTATTTCGCCCGCCAGCAGGTCTCCGAACGGCTCAAGGAAGCCGGCAGTCAGTTGCCAGCAGGCATCCAACCCGCGTTGGGCCCGGTGGCTACCGGACTTGGCGAAATCTTTATGTACACGGTCGAAGCCGAGCCGGGTGCACGCCGCGTCGATGGCCAGCCGTGGACGCCAACTGACCTGCGTTCCTTGCAGGACTGGGTGATCCGGCCACAGTTGCGCAATCTCGCCGGAGTGACCGAGGTGAACACGGTGGGTGGTTACGTGCGCCAATTCCACGTCACCCCCGATACCGCGAAGCTGGCTGCTTATCACTTGACCCTGACCGACGTGCAGACGGCGATCGAGCGCAACAACGCCAATGTTGGTGGCGGCTACATTGAGCGTTTTGGTGAGCAATATCTGATCCGCGTGCCGGGTCAGATCACCGATATGGAAGGTCTGCGCAACACGGTGATCGCGCGCCGCGAAGGCGTCACCCTGCGCGTGCGGGACGTGGCCACCGTGGCCGAAGGTTCGGAACTGCGCAACGGTGCGGCGACCGAGAACGGTCAGGAGGCGGTGCTCGGTACCGTCTTCATGCTGATCGGTGAAAACAGTCGTGTGGTGGCGCAGCGTGTCGGCACCAAGCTTGCCGAAATCAACAAGCAGTTGCCGACGGGCGTCTTCGCGCGGACGGTCTACGACCGTACGCAACTGGTGGATCGGGCGATCGACACGGTACGCAAGAACCTGGTCGAAGGTGCGCTGCTGGTGATCGCGGTGCTGTTTCTCCTATTAGGAAATTTGCGGGCGGCATTGATCACAGCCGCCGTGATTCCGTTGACCATGCTGATGACGATCACCGGCATGGTCAGCCGGAATGTCTCCGGCAACCTGATGAGTCTGGGTGCGTTGGATTTCGGCTTGATCGTCGACGGGGCGGTCATCATCGTGGAGAACTGTCTGCGGCGACTTGGCGAGGCCCAGCATCGGCTGGGACGCTTGCTCGACCGCAAGGAACGCTTTGACCTCACGGCCAGCGCCACGGCCGAGGTGATCAAGCCGAGCCTGTTCGGCATGCTGATCATTGCCGTGGTGTACGTGCCGATTTTCAGCTTGTCGGGGGTGGAGGGAAAGATGTTCCACCCGATGGCCTTCACCG
>JBDTBF010000116.1:0-4021 GCA_039924175.1 Rhodanobacter sp. | reverse complement strand
AGGCGCTGAAGGGCATCAATATGAGTATTCCCGAGAAGCAGGTCACCGCGATTATTGGTCCATCCGGCTGTGGCAAATCCACACTGCTACGCGTCTTCAATCGGATTTACGCGATCTATCCGAAACTGGAGGCGCGCGGCGAAGTACTTTTGGATGGCGAGAACGTACTCGACCCGCATTACTCGATGAACCGCCTGCGCAGCAAAGTCGGCATGGTGTTCCAAAAGCCGGTGCCGTTCCCGATGACCATCTTCGAGAACGTCGCTTACGGCATTCGCCACCACGAAAAAATGTCCCGCGCCGATATGGCGATACGCGTCGAGCAAGCCCTGCGTAGCGCCGCGTTGTGGGACGAAGTGAAAGACAAACTGAAGCAAAGCGCGCTCGGTCTGTCCGGCGGCCAGCAACAACGCTTGTGCATCGCTCGCGCCATCGCACTGAAACCGTCCGTACTGTTGCTGGATGAACCCACGTCCGCGCTGGACCCGATCGCCACCAGCCGCATCGAGCAATTGGTGGAAGAGTTGAAAAGCGAATTCACCATCGTCATGGTCACCCACAACATGCAACAGGCGGCGCGCTGTTCCGACCTCACCGCCTTCATGTACTTGGGTGAGCTGGTTGAGTTTGACCACACCGAAAAGATCTTCACCAAGCCGGGAAGAAAGCAGACCGAGGATTACATCACCGGACGCTTCGGCTGACCACCAGGACCTACTCATGACCACCAATAAAGATCACATCATCAAAAGTTACGACGGCGAGTTGACCAGGCTCACCGGCGAGATCGTGCGCATGGGCGAGTTGTCGGTGAAACAACTGGACGCTGCCATCGACGCGGTGGAACGGCGCGATGAGCGCATGGCGCAACGTGTAGTGGACAACGATGACGCAATCGACCAAATGGAGCAGGACATCAGTCACGACGTGGTGCGTCTGCTGGCACTACGCGCGCCGATGGCGGGCGACCTGCGCAACGTGTTTGCTGCGTTGCGCATTGCCGCCGATATCGAGCGCATCGGCGACTACGCCGCCAACGTCGCCAAGCGCTCGATTCCGCTATCGATGGTGGCGCCGGTGGAGCCCGTTGGCGGCCTCAAACATCTGGCGACGTTAGCTGCCATCGGCGTGCGCGATGTGCTGGTTGCGTATCGCGATCGCGACGCGGAGCGAGCTTACGCAGTATGGAAAAACGACGCCGTGCTGGATGACGCCTACACCGGCTACTTCCGCCAGCTACTGACCTACATGATGGAAGACCCGCGCAATATCACGCCGTGCACGCATCTGTTGTTCATGGCCAAAAATATCGAACGTATCGGCGACCACGCCACCAACATTGCTGAAAACGTGTGGTTTCAAGTCAACGGAGAACCTCTACTGGCACAACGCAAAAAGCGGGACCGTACCGCCAGCGCGGACTTTTCCGGTTTGGTTACCAAGCCCGATCAGCCGTAACTTCGCGCGTCCAAGGATGGTCTGAACGATCGCCCTCGCGTCGTTCCTGCGGTTCTCAACCGCCGCCGGGACGACGATTTCCCGGCATCGCCTAAGCGCGCGCAACCGGCAATATCAGCGTGACCCGGAGGCCACCCGTTTCGCGGTTGGCTAGTGCAATGCGACCCCCGTGTGCCTCGCTGATCTCGCGCGCCAAAGCCAGGCCCAAGCCGGTACCGGAACGCTTGGTGGAATAGAACGGCAGCAGTGCCTGTTTCAGCACAGCCTCAGTCATCCCCGGTCCGCGATCGGCAACTTCGATGCGCCACGCACCACCGCGTTCAGTGATGGCGACAGTGATGCCGTCTGCCTCGCTTCCGGACTCGTGCGCGTTCTTGATCAGGTTGATCAACACTTGCTCGACTTGGATCGCATCAAAACGACCTGCCCGGGTTGGCAGCGGCGGCACTAAGCGAAACTGGCATTGCAATGCCAGCGTCTGCAGGAATGACTCCCACTCCACATCGGCCAGCTGCGGCGCCGGCAATTTTGCAAAGCTGGCATACCCGGCGATGAAATCATGCAGATGCCGAGCGCGTTCACCAATCGTCGCGAATACGCCAGGCAAGCGGGCAAGATCATTACGCCGCGCCAGTTCCGCACCCGAGTGGGCGAGCGAGGAAATGGGTGCCAACGAGTTGTTGAGCTCGTGACTGATCACGCGAATCACGCGCTTCCACGTCGCCACTTCCTGCCGTGACAGCTCGCGCGTCATGCGCCGAAACAAATGCAGCCGATGCGCGCGCCCTTGTAGACGAAAGGCGCGCTGCGATAGATGAAAGGTTTCCTCGCTACCATCCATGTCCACGCTGAACAGGGTGTCTTCGCCGGCGGCAACGGCTCGCTGCAGTGCCTCTGGCGCCGCCGTCAATACGTCGGCAAAATCCAGCCCAATCAGACTGCTGCCATTGTTGAACAAATGCCGCGAGGCGATGTTCGCATACGCTACGCGACCGCCGACATCCGTCAACACCAAGGCTACGGGCGTGTTCTGCACCACGGTATCGAGCAACAACTCGCGCTGCACCAGATGTTGACGCTGTTCGCGCAGGGTTTGCCCCAGCTCGTTGTGCATACGAATCAAGCGACCCAACTCATCGCGACGATCAACCACAATCGACGTACTGAAATCACCATCGCGGTAACTCGCCACCGCGCTTTCCAACGCGCGCAGCAAGCGGCTCACCGGCGCCATCGCTTGGTTGGCTAGCCACCACGCCAGCGGCAACAGCACCAATGCCGTCACCAACAGACCACCCAACGTGCTCAGTTGATGCAGTGCCGACAACTTCAGGTCAAGGTCACGTTGCGCCCACGCCAGCCACTGCGGCAACGGCCACTGCGTGACGCCCGCATAGATCAAGGCGCCGGCCAACGCCGCTACGCCCAGCAAGAGGGTGAGGCGCGCTTTCAGCGTAAACGAAGGTCGGCGCATGAGAAGAATTCTACCGAGTGAACAAACGCCACATTCAGACTGAGGGCATCACACCATAGCGCTCCATGCGCCGATACAGTGCCTGCCGCGACAGGCCCAGACTCTGCGCGGCGCGACTGACGACGCCACCGGCTTGCTGCAATGCTGCTTCCACCACTTCGCGACTGGGCTCTTCCAGACTACGCGTAGCAACGGCAATATGCTGCGGCAGATTCAACAGCTCCGGCGCAATTACTACATCGCTAGCGAGCAACGCTGCCCGCTCAATCGCGTTTTTCAATTCGCGAACATTGCCCGGCCATGGATAACCCAGCAATGCTTCGCGCGCAGCATCGCCCAGTTGACCACGCCCAGCCAGGAAATGCTCCGCCAGTGGAAGAATGTCGTCGACACGCTCAGTCAGCGGCGGCAGATTTACTTCAATGACGTTGAGCCGGTAATACAAATCTTCCCGGAAGGTACCGGCGCGAATCATGGCTTTCAGATCGGCATTGGTCGCGCTGAGCACGCGCACTTTGACCTGACGTGTGCGACCAGAACCCAGCCGTTCAAATTGTCCGGTCTCCAACACGCGCAGCAATTTCACCTGACCAGACAACGGCAATGTGCCGATCTCGTCCAGAAACAAGGTGCCGCCGTCCGCCAATTCAAAGCGCCCCTCGCGCGCTTTGGTAGCGCCGGTATAGGCGCCGGCATCGGCACCAAACAATTCCGCCTCGATCAACTCGCCGGGCAGCGCACCGCAGTTGACCGCGATGAACGGACCATGTTTTACGGAGGAATTAGCGTGCACGATAGTCGCGATACGCTCCTTACCGGAGCCGTTCGGGCCAGTAATTAACACCGGCACATCCGAGCGCGCCACTTGGCAGGCTAGGTCCAGCGTGCGCGCCATCGCTTCGGACGCAAACACCAAGCCGCCCAAGTCATAGTTGCTTTGCAACGCATCGTGCCGTCGTCGTTGCTCACGCCGCGTTCGTGCCACTTCGCGCGTGGACTCGGACAGCTCCAACAGGTTTTCCACCGTGGCCAGCAACTTGTTGTCGTTCCACGGTTTCGCCAAGTAATCCGCAGCGCCCGCCTTGATCA
>JBDTBF010000115.1:0-53169 GCA_039924175.1 Rhodanobacter sp. | reverse complement strand
CTCAAACACCAAGGCGGCGTTGTCGGTGATGTTGCCCTGCAGGCTGGTGCTGTCGCCTTGCAAGGTGCCTGCACTGATGGTGGTGCCGCCGCTGTAAGTGTTGGCACCGGTCAGGGTCAGCGTGCCCCTGCCGCTCTGGGTCAGCGAGCCGGTACCGGAAACCACGCCGGCAAACGTACCGCTGGTGTTCTGCTCGAACACCAGTGCCGCGTCATCGGTGATGTTGCCTTGCAGGCTGCTGCTGCTGTCGCCCTGCAAGGTGCCGCTGTTGATGGTGGTGCCACCGCCATACGTATTGGCGCCGCTCAGGATCAGCACGCCGCTGCCGTTCTTGGTCAGTGAGCCCGTACCGGAAACCATGCCGGCAAACGTACCGCTGGTGTTCTGCTCGAACACCAGTGCCGCGGTGTCGGTGATATCGCCTTGCAGGCTGGTGCTGTCGCCTTGCAGCGTGCCAGCACTGATGGTGGTGCCACCGCTGTAGTTGTTGGCACCGCTGAGTACCAGCGTGCCGCCGCCGGCTTTGGTCAAGCCACCGCTGCCATTGAGTGTCTGCGCTACGGTGAACGTGTTGCTCGCATCGGCGATGTCGAAGCCGCCGCCGTTATTGCTCAGCGTCATCGTGCGGGCACTGCTGTGGAATGCCGCGCCGGTGACCTGCAACAGGCCGCCATCGAGCGTCAGCTGACCGCCGGTCGCGCCGAGGTTGGCATCGCTGGCCGCCGACAGTTCGCCGCCGCTGATGGTGGTGTCGCCGCTGTAGCTGTTGGCGGCGGTGAGGGTCAGTACGCCGCTGCCGCTCTGCACAAGTGCGCCGGTGCCGGAGATCACGCCACCGAAGCTGACGTTGTCGCTGTGGTCGAAAGCGAGCGTGGCATTGGCGAGCACATCGCCCATGATCGAGCCGGTCCTGCCACCGTTGCCAATCTGCAACGTGCCGGCGGCAATCGTGGTGCCGCCGCTGTAGCTGTTGGCAGCGGTGAGGGTCAGCACGCCGGTGCCACTCTGGGTCAGCGAGCCCGTACCGGAAACCACGTCGGCAAACGTACCGCTGGTGTTCTGCGCGAACACCAGCGCCGCATTGTCGGTGATGTTGCCTTGCAGGCTGCTGCTGTCGCCTTGCAAGGTGCCGCTGTTGATGGTGGTGCCGCCGCCATACGTATTGGCGCCGCTCAGGATCAATACGCCGCTGCCGTTCTGGGTCAGCGCGCCGGTACCGGACACCACGCCGGCAAACGTACCGCTGGTGTTCTGCTCGAACACCAGTGCCGCGTTGTCGGTGATGTCGCCTTGCAGGCTGCTGCTGTCGCCTTGCAGCGTGCCAGCCCTGATGGTGGTGCCACCGCTGTAACTGTTGGCAGCAGTCAACACCAGTGTGCCCAAATCAGCCTTGTTCAGACCGTCGGTGCCGGCCAGCACGTTGTTGATGGTGGCGGTGGTGCTGGCGCCGGCCGTACTGCCATTGCCCACGCGGATGATTGGTGCGACGCCGTTGCTACCGACCAGGGTCAGCGTGTCGCCATTGAGGATGTAACCGCCGCTGGAAAATTGCATACCCAGCGCGCTGACGGCGCCGCTGCCGTTGTCCACCGTGACCGTGCCGGCGGCGCCGCCGAAGATGCCAAAGCCCGGTCGCGGCTGCATAGTGGCGGTGACCGAGCCAGTGGCATCGGTCCAGTTGGCCGAGTTGGTCGACCAGGTGCCGTTACCGCCGCCCGCCTGGGTGCTGTTGGCCAGGCCGTTGGCGTTCCAGAAATTCAGCGTGAGGCCGCCGCTATTGAGCAGATTGACCTGCCCGGTTTGCCGCTGGATCGACAGCGTGTTGCCGGCGGGTACCGTACCCAGGGTGATGCCGCCGTGGGTTTCGGTCAGCGTGCCGCCGTAGCTGAACAGGCGGTACAAGCCGGGACCGAAGTTGCCTGCATCGGTGACGTTGAGCGTGGCGCCATTGAGCGTCAGGTTATTGCCGACCGCCACGCTGTCGCCGAGGCCCAACGTGGTGAAATTGGCGCCCGGCGCTCCGAACTCGTAATCCAGCACGCTGCCTTGTGCCGCGGTGAGGTTGCCGTTGACGGTCAACGTGCCGATGCTGCCGCCTGGCGCCAGATGCGCGCCACTCAATAGATCAACATTGCCGCCGATCCCGCCGTGGCCGCCGAGCATGGCGAGGTTGTCCACCGTGACATTGCCGCCCAGCGCGGCGCCATTGCCGGGGACGCTACCAACGATCAGGCCGCCGGCCTGCACCTTGGTGTTACCGGTGAAGGCGCTGTTGTTGCCATTCAGCGTCAGCGTGCCGGTGCCGGTGCTGTCGTCAACCGTGAGCAAACCGCTGCCGCTGATGACGCCGCTGAGTTGGGAGGAAAAGCTGTGGGTGTCGATGCTGCCGTTGTTCGTGGTCAGCGAGATATCCCGCGCGCTGTTGAAGCTTGCGCCGTATTGCAGCGTGCCGCCGTCGAAGGTGAGACTGCCGCTGGCGTCGCCGAGGCTAAAGTCCGCGCTGACATTCAAGATGCCGCCGCTGAGCGTGGTGCCGCCGTGGTAAGTATTTAAGTACCTGGGGCTGATGGTCAGGGTGCCTGGGCCGGCTTTGTGCAAGGCCGTGCTTCCGGCATTGTCATAATCATCGATATACCCACTGAAGCTGCCGGAGCCGACGGTGAAGGTTTTTTTCGCAGCTCCGAAACCGGTAACGGCTCCAGTTCCCAGCAGCGCCCCGATGGTTTCCGAGGCATTGTTCAACGTGAAATATCCGTTCGCCGTGACCGTGGCTGTGTCTGCGATTTGGTCGTCGGCAGCAATGGTCACGCCGCCATCGCTGGCAATGAGCAGGTTCCCGGCGATGGCATTCACTCCGGGCGTCTTTTGCAGACGCAGCGCGCCGCCTTTCACCGTGGTCAGGCCGGTGTAGGTGTTCGCCGCGGTGCCTGTAAAGAAGAGGCTGACGCCGCCCGCATTCACGTAGGTGAGCCCGTCGCCACCGGAGATGACGCCGTCGAAATCGAGGGAGCCGGCGGAAAGCGTGATTTGCCGCATCGTATTGCCCAGATCAACATTGCCGCTGAGCGTGAGGATGCGATTCAAGGCGGAGTTGGCAGTGAAATCGCCGGCCACGGTGACGGCGTTTGCCAGCGTGACGTTACCGCCGTTCGCGCCAAGGGTGGTGCCCTCGCCGATGGTCAGCGTGCCGCTGCCGAGCGCGGTGTTGCTGGCGATGGACAGGGTGCCGCTGCGCAGCGTGGTGCCGCCTGCATAGGTGTTGTTACCACCCAGCGCCAGTACGCCGGTGCCGGTGCTGTCGTTGACGATCAGCGAGCCGCTGCCGCTGAAGACGCCGATGAGTCCCGAGAAAACGCCGTGGGTGTCGATGGTGCCGTTGTTCGCGGTTATCGCCACGGCGCGCGCGCTGTTGAAGCCCGAGCCGAATTGCAGCGTGCCGCCGTTGAGGGTGAGGCCGCCAGCGGCGTCACCCAGATTACCTTCGCTGGATACCACCAAGGTGCCGGCGTCGATCGTCCACGGCGTCAGCGCCGCGGTGGTACCGGTCAAGGCCCAGGTGCTGGCGCCGGTTTTTACGAACTGGCTGAAGCCGACGTACTGCGGACCGATGGAATACGCGGCAAAATTCGCGGTTGGACTGGTATCTCCGCCCAGCACCAGGGTGTCGCCGCCGTTGGTGCTGCCGCTGCTACTGACCACGTTGCCGAGGAAGCTGTAGCCGTTTTCCAGAATCAGCGTGTTGCCGCCGCCGCTGAGCGCCACCGCGTCGGCGCGCGTAGTGTGGTCGCCGGCCAGAGCGCCGCTGATGCTGCCGCTGGTGGTGAGGGTGTCGTTGCCCTGGGCGAGGACGCCAGCGCCGCCGCCGCCGCCGCCCAAAACGGTGCCGGCTAGTTGGCCGCCGCTTTGGCCGCCGGCGCCGCCCTGAATAGTGCCGGTATTGATCAAGCTCACGCCCTGCAGCAACCGCACACCGGCGCCACCGCCGCCACCGCCACCGGCGTAGCCGGCGCCGGCGCCGCCGTTACCGCCGGCGCCGCCCTGGATAGCCAGCGCATTGGTATGGGTGCTATTCGCGACGCCATAGGTCATTCCCACCCCGCCGCCGCCGCCGCCGGCGCCGCCAACACCGTTGTTGGCTACTCCTTCGCCGCCGCCGCCGCCGCCGCCCAGACCGTTGTTGGCTAGTCCGCCGCCACCACCGCCACCGCCGCCGGCGTAGCTGCCGATGCCGCCGGCAGATCCGTCACCACCGCCGACGCCGCCCGAGCCGCCCGCACCAGGAGCACCGCTACCACCGCCACCACCACTGCCTGCCGCGCCGCTACCAGCGGTGCCATTGCTGTTGGCTGCACCACCGGCGCCGCCATCATTACTGCCGGGGTTACTGCCCGTACCGCCGGCGCCGCCGGTGCCGCCCGCCCCACCCGCGGTGCCGCAAATGGTGTTAGCCGCAGTGCCGGGGGGGCAGGTCGCCGCCCACAGCGGCGGCGCTAGCCCGGCACCGCCCAGTGCCAGTGCGGCAGCGCAGGCCAGAAACAATGGCCGGCGTGCACTGCGTGGCCGCGATGAGCCGTCTGCTGTTGCACCTCCGGCGGGCGAGCGGGCCAGTTCGGACGCGACTTGCAGCACGCGCAGTGCGCGATTGAAGACCAGACGGTAGATGTGATTCATGGTGGTTCCCTTGCGATGCTTTAAATGCGACTTGATCCGCAGACACGGATCAGGTGGCAGAGATGTTGCTGCGGATACGTGGCTAGAGCAGGCGGGCTCAGACGATGAGTACGCCACGTGGATGTAGCTTTTCGTCACGCCAGAAGGCGTCATTTTCGAACCGGTGAAACAGGTCCGGCGGCAAAAGAGTGGCGCGCTCGATCGCCGCGACCTTGGGCCGCACGGCGTGCAGCCCTGGCGTGCCGGCGCGTTGGTCGAATTCGCGGACGTCGTAAGCAACGTGATCAAAATCGTGCTTGAAGGCCGGCTCGCCGAAAAAGTCGTAGCCAGCGGTGAGCGCCTTGGCCGGATCGGTGGCGAGGGTTTCGTATTGCACCAGCAACAGCCGACTGGCTTGCGCGCCGTAGCAGGCCTGCTCCAGTGCATCAAAGGCAAAGCCGACAATACCGTCGGCCGCGGAGACGCCGTTGGCACGGGTGTAAACGGTGCCGCCCGCGGTGAAGTTGAAGATCGACGACGGACTGAAGGCGTTACGTTGCACCAGTCGTTCGATGGAATCGACCATCCACGGCAAATGCCGCACGCAGGCGATGACTTTGGCTTGGGGAAATAGCTGCGCAATCGCCGGCATGCGCGCGCACCAAGCGCGGCTGGTGTCGAAGATCACTTCGCCATCGCAATCGGTGTTGAAGTTGTCGAACACACCGCGCAGGATGCGCTCGCGTTTGGCATCGTCGAGAAACACCGCAAACTCGTTGTGCCCGCTCATCTCGCTCAGTAACGCACCGAACAAGCCTGCCAACGGGCTGGACATGCCTGCGTGAAACTGCGGGTTCTGCCGCATCAGCGCGGCCAGTAGCGTGGAGCCAGAACGTGGCAGCCCAGAAATGAAATGAATGCGGCGCATGCGTCCCCCTGAAAGCGCAATGGTCGCAACTCAAAGCAAGTGGCGTCGGATCACGGCAAGCTGCCACACGCATCCTTTGCGTCGAACCAGCAACTACTCATTTTAGGGTTGTCGACGTTTTGCAGGTACCCCTAGACTTAGGGGTACCGCCAACCGCTTGTTTGTGATTGACGGCACGATGGTGCCGGCTGCATTCGAGCTGCGTGGTCAAAAGACGGCGGTATCTTGCATCAGCCAGACTTTGCGCGGGCAAGCCCAATGCGGTTGATTATTGTGGCTTGCAAGCAAGCTAAATCGAACCGGATGGGTCACAGGATTTACAAGGGAACAGCGCAAGTGACTCAGACGACCAGTCCGGTGTTCATTGAGCCAGACGTGATAGAGCGCATTTATTCGCTATGGGATGCCATGGCGAGGATTGATGTCGCCGATGCGGATAACGCCATGCACGCTCTGCTCGATGGAACGCGCGAATTGCTGGCCGGGGAAAACGCCATGTGCGCGGTTGTCGTGCGGATGCCGCAGGTAGATTCGGCAGGGACGGGCTTTATCTGGCGACCTCGGCATGTAGTGCATCTGGACTCCCGTGGCAATGCCCGCGCCAACGTCGCGGACGCAGAGCGCCGTCTCTCCGTTCTGCAGCGTGATGTCTGGTCCGCTACCGATGTTGCTGGTGCTGGTACATGGCGCGCCAAGCGTCTATGCGATGTGGCGCCGCCGGAATGGTTCAAGTCGCAATATTACGAAAACGTCTATACCCGCCTAGGCCTCATCGACTCGCTATGGGTAGTCTGCCCGATCAACACGGACGTCGAAATCTACCTGGGAATTTACCGTGGAACAGAACAGTCGTTATTCGAACCCAGCGAGCGCGATATCGCATTATTTGCCATGCGCGGGTTGCGCTGGTTTCTGCAGCGATATCTGCTCAGTCTGGGGCTAAATTTGGCCACGGCACCGCTCACGGAATCAGAACGCAA
Organism: Rhodanobacter sp.; assembly: GCA_039924175.1. Lineage (GTDB taxonomy): Bacteria > Pseudomonadota > Gammaproteobacteria > Xanthomonadales > Rhodanobacteraceae > Rhodanobacter. The sequence continues at coordinate 46,611 of JBDTBF010000115.1, read as the reverse complement.
GGTGCTTCATCTGGTACTGCATGGACGCTCGCCTAAGGCGATTGCCAAGGAACTGTCGCAGAGTGTCTACACCACCCAGGGGCATATCCAGGCCATCTACCAAAAGTTCAACGTCACCCGCCGCGCCGCGCTGGCGGCGTTGTGGACGAGCGTGCTGTAGTGCGTCAGTCAAGTGTCGCGAACGCAATGCGGGTGAGGTTCTCCGGTGCGTCGTCGGTGCACACCACATCATCTTCAATACGGATGCCGCCGAACTGACGGAAGTGTTCCACGCGCACCCAGTCAATGTCGTGCGAAAACGATTTGTTACGCAGCTCGGCCAGCAGCATGTCGATGAAGTACAGACCCGGCTCGATGGTGACCACCATGCCCGGTTGCAGCTCTCGTGTCATGCGTAGGAACGGATGGTTGGCTGGTCGGTCGATGTTGCCGCCGCGTTCGCTTTGCTGAAAGCCGGCGACGTCGTGCACTTGCGCGCCAATCATGTGACCAAGGCCATGCGGGAAGAACGCCCGGCTGATGCCGAACTCCACCGCCATGTCGGCACTCATCTTGAAAAAGCCATGCTCGCGCAGCACGCCAGCCAATACGTGATGGGCGTGGATGTGCAGATCGGAGTAACTCTGGCCGGCGCGAACTTTGGCGACAAAACCTTGCTGTGCGGTGTTGACGCTATCGATCAGTGCCTGGAATTCCCACGCATCTTTCATGGCATAGGTGCGCGTGATGTCGCTGGCGTAGCCGGCAGCGCTGGCGCCAGCGTCGATCAGCAGGGTACGACTGCGTTCCGGCGGGGTGCGATCGAAGTGGCTGTAATGCAGCGTGGCGCCGTGTTCATTCAACGCGACGATGCTGCCGTAGGGCAGCTCGGCATCAATCTGACGCGCGCTGGCGAGATACGCCATATGAATATCAAACTCGCTGGCGCCTGCGCGAAACGCTGCTTCGGCGGCGCGGTGCGCGCGCGTCCCGATGCGGTTGGCTTCGCGCATCAGTGCCAGTTCGTACGGCGTCTTGATGCTGCGGAACCAGTGCAGGTAATCCAGTACGACGGTTGGGTTGTGCGCTGATGCCGAACCAAGTGTCGGTTCATCCGGCGTAATGACGGCACATTTGTCGGTAGGCAACTCGGCTAACGCATCGGCGGCGCTGCGCACGATCACGATTTCAAATGAGTTAACCCAGTAGCCGTGCGGGGCTTGTGGCACCACATGCCAATAATCGTGCGGCTGCACGAAGATAAGTTTTGGCTTGTGCCCTGGCGTGTAAACCAGCCAGCTTCCCGGCGTGTCGGTCAGCGGCAACCAATGTTTGAAGTGCGGGTTGACCGAAAATGGATAGTCTTGATCGTCCAGAAAACGGCGTAGTGGCGTACCCGCGGCAACCAGCAGGTGGTCGAATCCACCGAGGGTAAGCGCTTGGCTGGCGCGTTCGCACAGCGTGGCCACGTGGGATGGATATAACGAAGCAGGTTGATCTTGCATAAGGACTTCCGCGAAAAGGCGAACGGGCCGTTGTTCGACGTGTATGCGCTGCGGGGATGGTGCGATCGCAAAGCGCTTGGCCGGGCGTGGTTGCGACTTTGCTGGTGCCAAGTCGCAACCACCGCCCATGATGGCGCACTGGCGCCAGTGCTGCCAATGAGGCGCGTCAATCTTGTGCTAACCAGCTCTCGATACGGGCGGCATCGGCATCACTGATCGCAATGATTTGGTAGCGGGCCCACACTTGGTTGGTGCTGGCGACACGCCGCTGCCATTGCTCGCGCACGCCGAGTTCAATGGGTTTCACTCGCATCAACCTGCGTTCTGCGCCAGGGAGGGTCAGGCTTAGCTGGTAAAGCGCGCCTCGATGTGGTGCGTGCGGGCAGATCAACAAGATGCCGTTGTTGGACAGATTACCTAGGTGGCCGATAGGCAAGCCGCTGGTGGTGTCGGTTACTACGGTGATAAACGCCGCGCGTTTGACATCAACCGGCCGCCGGCGGCTCATGCGCGCTGGCTCGGTCATGAGTGTGGCGCCGACTCCGTGTTTTGCTTGGCGCTAGACTGCGCGCGCAATTTGTTAGCTAGGTTGTGCCAGGCGTAATCCAGCACACTGCCGCGGCGCGCCGGGACTTCGCGCATGCGGCCTCTGGCAATTTCCCGGGCAAGCTGCGCCAAGGTCGTCTGGGCACAATATTGGCCGCCGCGGCTGACCAGCAGACACGTTCCGGATATGCGTGAGTACCACGTCAGCTTGCGCAGCGTGGATGCACTCGACGTGGGGTCGATCATTTCCAGCCAAGTGCCAAATGGCAAGGTACGCAGACGCTGCTCGATCTGTTGTTCACTCGCGTCGGTGGCACTATCCGGCGCGGGCTGCGTGTATGCCGCGCGTGGTGTGGACGTGTCAACCAGGGTGAGGGTGGCACCGGTTGGCCGGACGTAATCCTGGTGACCATCTGCAGCTTCTGTCGTATCCGACGTGCTGTGTGACCCGACGATTCTGTCATGCGTGCCTGCCTCGCACAGTTGCTGTGCAATGTTGCTGGCTTGCCTGGTGGAGATGCCGATTTGCTGTAGCCCTGTCTCTACTTCTCGCTGCAGTTGCGCTAAGTCGACTACCGGCAGTAGCCCGAGCAGTTGATCGGTGATGGCCATTTGTGCGTGGAAGACATCGCTGTGTTCCCCGTGGCGAAATAAGGTAAGCGCTAACGCATCCGTCCAGCAACGAACCAGTAACGCGTGCGACGTTTCTAGTGCTGGCGATTTTACGCAACGCTCCGCCATTAATTCGGCCGCGCGGAGCTGCGCGCTCGTCATGCGCTCATTGAACTGCAGCGCTTCAACGTAGTGACGCTCGGACGCTTTGGCGGTGCGGGTGAGCAGGCTTAGGTGAGGTTGGATATCAGCTAAAAGGTTGACGTAGAGGTCGGCGCTGGCCGGTTCGCGCCAGGCACGATCGACGATTTGCTCCCATTGCGAGGCTAGTGGCTGGCTGGCCTGTGAGTCATCACCGTCGAGCCAGTCGTTCGTTGCCGTCGTGACTGTGCCCAATAATTGTTGGGCCGGATGGTTTGGTTGCTGGAAGAAGTTTTGATCGGCGATGGCCATTCGCAATATCGGCAACTGAAGACGGTGCATCAACGTGCGTGCGGCGTCGTTATGGGACAGTTGTTGACTGAGTTGTTCGAATAGCAGGCCAATCAACTCCAGCGCGCTGTTCTGCTGCTGGGTCAGTTGGATGTCTAGCGCGTCATCAGCGCGTTCTGCGTTTAGCTCGTTAAGCAAGTCTTCGCGTAGTTGGCTCGTGCTGCGTAGTTCACCGTTGCCTGGCACGTCGAGATAAGCCGAATGCCTCTGTAACTTCATCAGTGCTCGTTGTATGTCTTCATCACTCGCGACACATGCGCTGACCTGCCTTAGCGCGGGTCCGAAATAGCCGCCCTGTAGCGCCAGCAAGTCGCGTATGGATTCCAGCGCATCCGACGTCATGCTTAACGAGATCCGAAGGCTATCGGCGGGAGCGGTCGCCGTGACGGTTCTGCCGGCATCTGATGCGGCCGCGTTTAACTGACGCTGCCGGTAGTTGCGCGCTGGTGCTGCGGTTAGGCGCAGCTGCGGCAGGATGCCGGCGGACTGCAATTGTTGGTCTATCGCGTCGTACAAAGGCGCCAGCGTTTGAATCACGGTTTGGCTAAAGCTACCCAGCCATAACACATGGCGCTCTGCGGATAGGTTGAGTTCCATGCTGGCGTGCTGAAAACCGTGTGCCAGCGCGCGCGGGCCAAAAGGTAGTACACCGCGCTTCAATGGTGGCGCTGCCACTAATACGGCAAAGCGGTGAGCCAAGTCGTATAGCACCCGTCTGTGCTGCATTTCACCACGCGCAATCAGCTGTTGTAGCGCGTACCGCCCCTTTGTATCGGCGCTGATGATTGACGTCGTGGCGCGCTCGTCGAATGCGTTGAATTCGGCGGTCAGTCGGTTGATGAAGTGCTGTTCGAAGGCCTTCCGCATGCGCAATACATAGTGTCTGCAAGCGAGGTGATCCTGTCGCTCGGCGGCGCTGTGTGCACCCTCTGCCATGGCAAACAGTTGCTGCTCAAAATTATCGAAGCATGGTTGCAGTAGCTCGCGTAACGCTTCGGTGCAGAGCTTATAGCTTGCTTCGATAAGATATTGAGCGCGCTCGGGCCGATGCCCGCATTGCAGGCGCACGGCTTGAGGACATGAAATGGGCTCGTGTCGATCTTGTCTAACCACGGAAATACACCCCCCGACTCCCCCGAGTCACGTCAGTGTATTACGGAGCCGTACTACATACCATCGGAAGTAAACGAGGTGTGGTTCTCAGTTATGTGCGCATATTTTGGGAATTTGAACCAACATTGTTCGAAAATTGCCAATAGCTGAAGGGGCGTAGTCCGCCGCTTCTTGAGGGGCGCCTTGTAGGTAGTTGAATGGGTGCCGCTGCTGGCCGTCGGTGGGCGACAAGCGCAGCGCTCTAATCGATTGGCGATTCGGGCCGTGTTTGGGCTGCGTCGCGCAGCACTACCTGTAACGCGGCGTCAGGCTTGCGCGAGCCAGCTTTCTAGATGTGCGGCATCGCCGTCAGTAATGGCCACGATGCGATAGCCAGCCCAGATCTGCCCAGCGTTGGCGGCCGGCTCATGCCACTGTTCCTGGATGCCTAGTTCAATCGGCTGGGATCGAGTCAATACGCCTAATGAGTCGGGCAAGGTCACGCTGATTTGGTACAGCCCTTGACTGCGTGGCGCCTGTGGGCTGATTAGCAGCAATCCGGTGCTGGAAAGGTTACCGAGGTGGCCCATAGGCAGGCCGCTGATTACGTTGGTGACGATCGCGTTGGTGGCCGTGTGCTTGCGCTCAGCGCGCCGATCATTAGCGGAGCTCATGGACTGGAACTCCCGCGCGTTGACGCGCGATGTGTTTGCAGGCTACCGGTGAGACTGCGCCAGGCACGGTCAAGCATGCTGCCCGGTGGGATGGACGCTTCGCGTGCTCGGCCGCTGGCTACATCGTGCGCGAGTTGCACTAAGGTCATTTCTTCGCCGGGCTGACCGCGTCGACTGACCATCAGGCAGCGCCCCGACATGGGTGAGTACCACGCCAACTTACGTCGTGCGATATGGCCTGTGGCCGGATCGGTAAACTCGAACCAACTACCGAACGGTGATTGCTTCAAGCGTTGCTCGATGCGCCGGACGTGTGAGTCAATTGCAGCCGACGCGCGCTGGGGTGCAGCTGTTGCCGTGCTTGGCGCCGGCGCTGCCACAGGTACGTGTGCAGGTACGGATACAGGCACAGGGACAGCCACCCGCGCTGCCCCAGCCGCGGCTGCCGGCGCGCGAACAGGTGCAGGTGCTGCACGATTTTTCCGCGTGGCAACGTCCCTTGGCGGTGGCGTTGCCACCACAACAATTGGCGGTGCAACGACAAGCACTGACGGCGGCACAGTGGCAGGTGCTTTCGGTGCGGTTGTGCGGTTTGGCTGCTGCGTGCCAAAGCGTTGATGCTGCTTGAGGAAAATCGCTAAATCTGTCGCACTGGGAACTTCTACCGAGGGGTCTGGCGCGGTGATGCCAAGCAGTCGCTGGGCGACTTGCACGGCCTCTTCGGTACGCATGCCGATCTGTTGCAGGCCTGATTCCACTTCTGCTTGGAGATGCAGGCGGTCGCCGAGTGGGAGGCGTCCGAGCAATTGGTCGGTAATTTTTAGTTGCGCGCGGAAGGTGTCGCTGTCCTCGCCATGGCGCAGCAAAGTAAGTGCTAATACGTCCGACCACGCACGGTCGAGGAGTGCACGCAACAGTCCATGTGGTGGAGATTCTGCGAAACGCTCCGCCATCAACTCACCAGCGCGCAGGCGCGCCTGATCTAACCGCTCACGCCCTTGAGCGGCCTCGACGTGACGCCGCTCGGCCGCTTGTGCCTTGCGCGTGAGCAGTGCCAAATGGTGTTCGATGTCAGCCAGTAACGTCGTATACAGACCTGCGCTGGGCGGCTCATGGTTGGCGCGACTGACCAGTTGCTCAAGCTTGAGCGCCAGCGGTCGGCTGCTTTCGTCGTCGCTGCCGTCGATCCACTCGTTCGCGGCCGCGGTGACGGTGTCGAGCAGCCGCCGGGCGGGATGGTCGTGCTCGTCGAAGAAACTGTGGTCCGCCACAGCCATGCGCAGTACCGGGAGCTGCAGATCGGTTAGCAAGGTGCTGGCGTTGCCGCCGTGCTGTAACTGCGCACCCAACTGTTCAAACAGCCGGGCAACCAGTTCCACGGTGTCGCCCTGTTCGTCGCTAAGCTGGGTGCGTGGCACACCGGCTGGCTTGCCGAAATTAAGCTGCGCCAGTAATTCGTCACGCAGGCGCGCCGCACTGTGTAGTTCGCGGCTTGCTCGGTCGGTAACTTGGGCTAGGTGCTGCTGGAGCGCGCCCAAGGCGGACTGCAACTCGTTTTCGCTGGCCGCCCGCCCTGCAAAAACACCCGTTCCGCGGCCTTGGGCAGTGCGCTGTTGCGCTAATAGGTCGCGCAGGGATTCCAGTACCGCCATCGGTGCGTCCGCGGCGGCCTCGGCTGGGCGGGCATCTTTACTAGCCCCGGCTTCGGCAGCGGTCGGTGCTGCTGTTTTTGTGTCGCCCGCGTCGTCGCTATCGAGATTGGTTGATCGGGCTCGCTGGCCGCTATGCCGTGGTGTCGAAGCGCTGCGCAGCTTCGGCATGACGCCGTCAGCCTTGAGCTGATCATTTATGGCGCCGTACAGCGGACCGGCCGCCTGAATTATCCATTGGTCAAATTGCCGCAATAACAATAATTTGTGCGTGTGCGGTAGTTCGAATCCGCTACTGGCGACGCTGCAAGCCATGGCCAAGGCATGTGGGCCAATAGGCAACGACGGGCCCTCCAGCGGTGGTGCGCCGACCAATACCCCCAAGCGGTAACTGAGTTCGCCAAGAACATTACTGTGGCGAACTTCGCCGCGAGAGCCAAGGTGCTCGATCGACATCGAGACTTCCTGTTCGCTCGGGTCGACCAGTTCAAGCGATTGCCAGAGTATGTTGGTGCTGGCAGCGGCTTCCGACGCCGACTTGTCCTGACCGATCTGGTCGAAGGCGGTACCAAGCTCTGTCATGAAACGTTTGGTAAAGGCGTTGCCGTTCTGCAGTACGCGCTGGCGGCTGGCAAAACAGTCCTGTTGTACGGTGGAGTTGTGAGCGCGGTCAGCCAACTGAAAAAGCTGCTCTTCGAACCCTGCCAAACAGCGACGTACAGGCTCCCGCAGCCCATCTACGAAGCTTGCATAGCTAGCTTCGAGTAACCGCTGAGCGCGAGCGGACCAATGCGTGCCGTTCAATTTGCCGTCTTGATCGGACGATGGGCGCAACCGGGCGTACCTGTCTTCCATGCAAATAACCGTGATGTCCCCCACACAATGGCGAGTCTATGCTAGTTATTGCGCCGACGCCATACGGAGGGGCACGGAACGTTTAATCGAGGAAACTGCTGATGACGTCGTTCAAAAAGCGCTGACCCAGCGCCGTGGTATGCAGTCGTTGCGGATCCTCTCGTAGCCAGCCGCGTTGGCGGGCGTTAGCCAGTTTTGGCTCAAGTTGCGCCAATGGCAGCCCGGTGCGCTCGGCGAAGTCAGCCATGGGCACGCCGTCCACCAACCGTAACGCATTTAACATGTACTCGAATGGCAATTCGGCGGCGCTCACTACGTTGGCACCGCCGATGCGTTCGGCGCTGCCAGCGGCAGCCACGTAGGCGCGTGGACTGCGCGCCTTCCAACGCCGCTGTACTTCCCCGGTTGCGGCATTGCTTACTTTGCCGTGGGCGCCAGCGCCAATGCCCAGATAGTCGCCGAACTGCCAGTAATTCAGGTTGTGCACGCAACGCCGATCGGGTTGGGCATAGGCGGAAATTTCGTATTGGCCGAAGCCGGCGGCGGCGAGGCGTTGTTCGCAGGCCTCCTGCATCGCCCAAGCGTGATCGTCGTCTGGCAGCGGCGGTGGGTTGGCGGCGAATACGGTGTTGGGCTCCAGCGTCAACTGGTAATGCGAAATGTGGGTGGGTTGAAGGGCGACGGCGCGGTCGACATCGTTCAGCGCGCCAGCCAGTAATTGCTTCGGCAGCGCATACATTAAGTCGAGGTTGATATTGCGGTAACCAGCGTCTTGCGCTGATTTCACCGCGGACTCGGCTTCTGCTGCCGAGTGAATGCGACCAAGCCGGCGTAGTTTGTCGTCGTCAAAACTTTGTACGCCAAACGAAATGCGATTGACGCCAGCGGCCAAATAGCCGTCGAAACGGCCATGTTCGACGGTGCCTGGGTTGGTTTCCAGAGTGACTTCCGCGCCGCTATCCACTGGTAGCTGTTCACGCACGCCTTCCAACAAGCGCGCGATCAGATCTGGCGCAAACAAGCTGGGCGTGCCGCCGCCGAAGAAGATGCTGCGAATGGAGCGCCCCTCTAGCGCTTCGCCAAAATCAAGGCGATCGGCATCCAAATCGGCCAACAAGATATCGATGTATTCCGCGTACGGTGGTGGTGTATTGCCTAGCCCGTGCGAGTTGAAGTCGCAGTACGGGCATTTTTTTACGCACCATGGCATATGGATGTAGAGCGATAACGGTGGAGCTATGAGCTGGCTCATGCGTGTGCACCTTGCAAGCGCGTGCGCAACTGCGCCAACGCCTGGCCACGATGGCTGAGTTGATTTTTGTCAGTGACATCCAGTTCAGCAGAGCTCACCGTTTGGCCGTCCGGTTGAAATAACGGGTCGTAACCGAAACCGTGTGCGCCGCGTGGCGCTTTCAGCACGTGGCCATACCAACGTCCTTCGACAATCAACGGTGCGGGATCGTCGGCATGTTGCAGCAGCACCAATGCGCACATGAAAAATGCTCGACGGCGTTCCGTTGGGACGTCGCTAAGTGCCTGCAACAACTTGGCATTGTTAGCGGCATCGTCGCCATGGTGACCGGCGTAGCGCGCCGAGTACAAGCCGGGCGCGCCTTTCAATGCCTCCACGCACAAACCCGAATCGTCTGCCAGTGCGGGCAAGCCGCTTTGTCGTGCGGCGTGGCGCGCCTTCAACAAGGCGTTTTCCACGAAGGTCAGTCCGGTTTCTTCAGCGTCGTCGATGCCAAGGCTCGCTTGTGTGACGATCTCCAAACCGCTGTCGGCCAGCAGAGCGTTGAATTCAGCGAGTTTGCCGCGGTTGCTGCTGGCCAAAACAATGCGTTGCATGGCGTTCAGTCGCCCAGCGCCAGCGCAGCACGCTGCGCTGCGACTAGCTCGTTGATGCCTTTTTCAGCCAACACCAGCAACTCGTCCATTTCGTTGCGCCGGAAGGCGTGGCCTTCGGCGGTGCCTTGAATCTCGACGAAACCGCCGCCGTCGTTCATTACTACGTTCATGTCGGTGTCGCAGTTAGAGTCTTCCGGGTAGTCGAGATCAAGCACGGGCACACCGTGGAAAATACCGACGGAAATGGCGGCGATCGAGCCAACGATGGGGTTGCGCTTGAGCTTCTCGCGCTTCATTAGCACGTTAACAGCGTCGACCAGCGCAACGTAACCACCGGTGATGGCTGCCGTGCGGGTGCCGCCGTCAGCTTGTAATACGTCGCAGTCCAAGGTGATTACGCGTTCGCCCAAGGCTTGGCGATCGACGCAGGCGCGCAGGCTGCGCCCGATCAACCGTTGAATTTCCATGGTGCGGCCGCCTTGGCCGCCGTGCGCTGCTTCACGACGCATGCGGGTGTTGGTGGCGCGCGGCAACATGCCGTATTCCGCCGTCACCCATCCTTCGCCTTTGCCGCGTAGCCATGCGGGTGCGCGCTCTTCAACGCTGGCGGTGCACAACACTTTGGTGTCACCAAAGCAGACCAGTACCGAACCCTCGGCGTGGCGGGTGTAATGGCGTTCGATGCTGACGGCGCGCAATTCATCATTGGCGCGGCCACTGGGGCGACTACTGGAGGTCATGGGGTATCGATTGGGCAAGGGGAGACCGGAGAGTTTACCATTGGCTTCTTTTCCTACTGTCTGGATAGCTTTCGATGATTTTCAGCATGACGGCATATGCAAATGCCGAAGGCGCCAGTCCGGCGGGTACGCTCAGTTGCGAACTGCGCTCGGTCAATCACCGCTATCTGGAAATCAGCCCGCGGTTGCCGGATGAGTTGCGTGGCTTTGAGTTGGCGCTGCGCGAGCGCGTGTCCGATGCGTTATCGCGCGGAAAAATTGATTTAACGATACGTTTGCTTCCTTCTGACGAGGGTGACGACGCACTCCAAGTGGATGCCGCACAGGTAGCACGTCTGGCCAAAGTGCATCACGCGATGGCCGAGCAGTTCTCCGGTTTGCAGGTGTCGTTTACTGATTTGTTGCGGATGCCGGGCGTGCTGCAGCACGCTGAAGTCGCGCCGGACGTTATGCAGACGGCGTTGTTTGAAGTGTTGGATCGCGCGTTGGATGTTTTGTCCAGCACGCGTTTTCGCGAGGGCAACAAGTTGGCCGATGTATTGCGCGATCGGCTGGACAGCATTGAGCACGTAGTCGATGGTGTTCGTGGTCGCGTACCCGAGATACGTGAGGCGCTACGTGCGCGATTGGACGCGAAGTTAGCGGAGCTCAAGCAGTCTGCTGATCCGGGCCGCCTAGAGCAGGAGTTGGTGCTGCAAATCAGTCGCGCCGATATCGACGAAGAGTTGGATCGGTTGACGGCACATATCAGTGAGGCGCGTCGTGTGCTCAGTTTGCAGGAGCCGGTGGGCCGTCGACTGGATTTTCTGATGCAGGAATTCAACCGCGAAGCGAACACACTGGGCTCCAAATCAGTGGATCAGCGCACCACCAATGCGGCGGTGGAACTAAAAGTGCTGATTGAACAGATGCGCGAGCAAGTTCAAAACATCGAATGACCATGACGACCTCAACGATCGCCCCGATCGAAGGCACCTTGTTTGTGGTTGCCGCGCCCTCTGGCGCCGGCAAGTCGAGTCTGGTCAGCGCGTTGCTGCAACGCGAGCCGACGATGGCGTTGTCGGTGTCGCACACCACGCGGCAACCGCGCCCGAAGGAGCGCGACGGGCAGCATTATTACTTTGTGGAACGCGCCGAGTTTGAGCGTGGCGTCGCTGGTGGAGTTTTTCTGGAACATGCCGAAGTACACGGCAATTTATATGGCACGTCCCGTGACTCGGTAAAAGCGCGATTGGCACAGGGGCATGACGTATTACTGGAAATTGATTGGCAGGGCGCGCAGCAAATTCGCCGCTCGCAGCCCGATTGCGTCAGCGTCTTTATCCTGCCGCCCTCGCGCGCCGAATTGGAACGGCGCTTGCGTGGTCGAGCATCGGATAGTGAAGAGGTGATCGAGCGTCGCTTGCGTAATTCGCGCGGTGAAATCGAGCATGCGTGCGAGTTTGACTACATCTTGATCAACGACGTTTTTGAGCAAGCGTGTGCTGATTTACAATCCATTGTGCATGCCGTGCGCCAACGTAGCGCGTTGCAATGGCGTCGCCACGAAACGTTGATCGCCGAGCTGCTTTCCGCTTGAGTTAGCGTGCCCGAATGCGAGTATTTGCGCTACCGCTACCGTGAAATCATGCTGCTCGGCAGCTTCGCCAACAAAGTGAACGAGTGGTGAGGGGATGGTGTCGTTGTGCTGATGAACGTGGCACGTATGCTGTGCTTCCGTTACCTTGTCCTCCTTCAGGTTTGAATTTCTCATCATGAGTGAACCCGCTAGCCCAACATCCGCTGTCGTGCCGCTGGTGCGCTTGCGTGGCTTGACCACGGTGCTTAGCGGCAAGGCGGTCTTCGATGCGCTGGACCTAGATATCCAGCGCGGCAAAATCACCGCGATTATGGGTGCCAGTGGTACCGGCAAGACCACCTTGCTGAAACATATCACCGGGCAAATGCGCGGCGATGCGGGCAGCGTGTCAGTCGATGGGCAGAATGTGGCCCAGTTGTCGCGTGAGCACCTGTACAAGCTGCGCGAAGGTATTGGTTATCTGTTCCAAAACTCTGCCTTGCTGACGGATTACGACGTTTTTGAGAATGTGGCCTTTCCGCTACGTCAACATACGCAACTACCAGAAGTGTTGATTCGCAACGTCGTGTTGTTGAAGTTGCAAGCGGTGGGCTTGCGCGGTGCGGCGCGACTGATGCCCGGTGAATTATCCGGCGGCATGGCGCGACGGGTGGCGTTGGCGCGCGCCATTGTGTTTGACCCCATGCTGATTCTGTACGACGAGCCGTTTGTCGGGCTAGATCCGGTCGCGCTGAATCAAGTATTGAAATTGATCCGCACGCTGAACCAGACTTTGGGTATTACCAGTGTCTTGGTGGCGCACGAAATTGAGGCAGTCAAGCGAGTGGCCGACCAAGTGGTGTTGCTTGCTAACGGCAAGGTGGTTGCGCAGGGTGATCCAGTGTCAATCGCCAACGACGGCTCGCCGTGGACTCGACAGTTTTTTGGCGGTGAGGCCGATGGCCCCGTGCCGTTTCAGTATCCCGCCGGCGACTACGCAACCGAATTAGGTTTTGCTGGAGCAGCGAAATGAGTGGTGCTGCGCGACCAAGTCGTAACGTTGTTGTCCAGTCGTTGGCGCAAATTGGCAACTGCGCTCTATTTTTGCTGACCTTGTTGGCGGCCATTCCGCGCAGTTCGCGTTATTTCCGCGAGACGCTACGGCAGCTGTGGTTTGTTGGCGCCATGAGCTTAACCATCATCATGGTTTGCGGCCTGTTTGTCGGCATGGTGTTGATGTTGCAGCTGTATCACGTGTTGTCGATCTTCGGCGGCACTTCGGCCAGTGGCATGGTGGTTGCGCTAGCGGTGTATCGCGAATTGGGGCCGGTCGTCACCGCGCTGTTGTTTGCCGGCCGCGCAGGTACGTCGATCACGGCGGAAATTGGCTTGATGCGCGCGACCGACCAGATTTCCGCGATGGAGATGATGGCGGTCGACCCCATCGCTTATGTCGCCACGCCACGCTTTTTGGCGGGCGTCATCGCCATGCCGTTGTTGGGTTGCGTGTTTTGCGCGATGGCCGTGTTTGGCGGTCACCTGGTTGGTGTGACGTGGCTGGGCATTGATAACGGCACGTTCTGGTCAAACATGACGGCGGTAGTGAACGTACGCACCGATATCGTCAACGGCGTGCTGCTGAAGAGCCTGGCATTCGGCGCCGTAGTGACGTTGATCGCTGTCTATCAGGGCTTTTCCACGCCGCCGACCAGCGAGGGTGTGGCGTATGCCACCACGCGTACCGTCGTAGCCTCGTCCATCGCCATCTTGGCGTTGGACTTCGTACTTACTGCGTTCCTTATGTGACCGCCATGACTATTGAACAGATCAACCCCATTTTGTCGAGGACTACGCCGTGAGCCAACCCAGAAGTTCCTATGCCGTTGGCACCGGCTTGTTTATCGTGCTGGGTTTTGCGGCGCTGGCGTATCTGGCGACGCAGACCAGTTCGGTCGCCAATATTCATCAAGGTGCCAGCTATGTGGTCGATACGCATTTTGCCAATATCGGCCAGTTGAAAGAGCGTGCGCCGGTAAAGATCGCTGGCGTGCGAGTCGGCCAAGTGCAGTCGATCGCCTTGCAGCCTGGGCAAGAGGTGGCGGACGTCAAATTGGCCATCGATAAGGCCTATAACAAAATCCCGCTGGACTCGGTGGCTACGATTTACACCAGTGGTTTGCTGGGCGATCAGTACATCGGCATTCAGTACGGCAGTTCGCCGAAGATGGTGGCTGATCACGGCACGTTAGCCCTGACCAAACCGGCGCAGCAGTTGGAAGAGATGTTGGGTAAGTTCTTCGGTGCGGGTGGTGTGGCCGATAATGTCGGCGGTACGTACTCAGTGAATGCTCGGTTTACCAATGTAGGCTCACTTTCGGTGGGCGCGCCGGTGAAGATGGCTGGCGTACCTATTGGTAGCGTGCAAGCGGTTGTGGTTGACCCGGTCAAGCTGGATGCCAAAGTGACCCTGGCGATCGACAAGCGTTACAACCAGATTCCGGATGATTCCGCCGCTGCGGTGTTCACCAGCGGTTTGATTGGTACCCAGTATGTTGCGATCCAGCCCGGCGGCTCGCCCGATCCACTGAAGAATGGGGACCAGATGATCCTCACGCAATCGGCGATGCAGCTGGAAGATTTAATCGGTAAGTTCCTCGTTAATGGTTCACCCAGCGATAAGAAAGACGCTGGCCATGGTTCCTCCTCGAACTGATTCCCCCGCCGGCACGTATTCAGCCGGCACTGCTTGAAGGACTGCATCATGTTGCGCACATTGGTTATTGCTACTGCTTTGGCGTTGGCTACCGCTTTGGCGGCGCCGGTCTCAGCCCAAACGACAACTCCGGCCGTTGCCAGCGCGCCGGCGGCGGCCCAACAAACGCCGGAACAAGTCGCCCAGGCGATTGCCGACCAATTGGCAGCGGCCATTGAAGGGCATCGTGACGAGCTAAAGCACAATCAGGAAAAGCTGATTGGTATTATTGACAAGGTTTTCTTGCCGCATTTTGATATCGACTACGCGTCGATTCTGGTGCTTGGTCAGCACGCACGCGAAGCGACGCCGGCACAGCGTGAGCGCTTTGCCAAGGCGTTTTATAACTCCATTACCCACCGTTACGCCGAGGGCTTGTTGAATTACACGCGCGGTAGCGTGAAGGTGCTGCCGTTTAAGGGTGACCTAAACGATAAGCGCACCATGGTGCGTACCCAAGTGGTGCTGGATGATGGCAAGTTGGTATCAATTGACTATGCGTTTCGCAAGAGTCGTTCCGGTGACTGGAAAGTGTACGACGTGGTGATTGAGGGCATTTCTTACATCACCAACTACCGCAATCAGGTCGACGCTGAAATTCGCAAGGTAGGCATCGAACAATTGATTACAAACCTTGAAACGCAGGGTCAGCAAGCGCTAGAGACGATGTCCAAGGACAGTAAGGCAGGACAATGACGCGCGCACTTGCCGCAACGTTTCAGCTGAGCACGACGACGCCAGATACGTTGAGTGTCAGCGGCGTGCTCAGCTTTGAGACGGCTGCAGCGGTATGGCATTCGCTGCAGCTAGCGCTGGCGAGCGGTGCCATCAAGTATCTTGACCTAGCGGATGTTCAACGTGGTGATAGTGCTGGCCTAGCGTGCGTAGTGGCCAGTGTGGCGGCGGCCAGTGAACATGGTCGCACGCTGCAGGTGCTGCACGTGCCAGCGGGAATGCAAGCGTTGGCACAGGTGTGCGAGGTAGACCGCCTGATCGTTTGACGGGGTCGGTATCGTGTTGCGTGCGTTACGCATGGAAAAAAAAGGAGCCAGTGGGCTCCTTTTTTCTTGCTACGTGGTCTCGCTAAGTGCTGAGTCCGCGCGGCTATTGTGGATTCTGTGCGGACTGTCCTGGATGCTTCCCTTCCCATTCATGCTGCTGATCTAACAGCTCCTCGGGGTCGAAGCCTTTGTCGTCCAAGCCCTGCATTTGCTGGATGATTTTGGCAGGCGGGTTGCCGTCGTAAATGTCGTACAGGCGCTTCTGCCGGTACGCATCACGGATGAAAACGTAAGGGTCGTAGGCAGACTGCAGGAAGCCTTCGGCATCAATTGCGCGCGAGCGCAGCGTCACCAAGTAGATGGCTTGTGGTACGTACTGCAGGCCATGGTAGTGGTGGTTGTCGGCGTAAATACTGAGTGGATCGAAGAAGTAACTGTCGACCGGCGCGCGCCAGATGTCGCGTACGGTGCTTGGGCCCAGCAGCGGCACCATTAGGTAGTCACCTTCCGGCACACCCCAGCGCGCCAGTGTGATGCCGAAGTCGTTATCTTCCAGAGGCAAGCCAAGCTGGCTGGCTGGGTCAAACAGTCCGCCCAGTCCGAGCGTGATATTCACCAAAAAGCGGCCGGTGCTCTGCAGTGCCTGTTTGGGACGCAATTGCAGCAGGTCGTTGGCAACGGTAACCGGCATTTTGATGTTGGTGAAGAAGTCGCTAACCGACCGACGCACGGGTGCATTGGTCACTTTGCGATAGCCAAGTGCCACCGGCCGGATCGCTACCTTGTCTACGGTGTCGTTGAACTTGTAGGCGGCGCGGTTGTACTTCTCCAGCGGGTCGTCGGTGCGTGGCTTTGCAATAGCGCAGCCAGCCAGAAACACCACCGCGAGCAGTAGTAGCCAGCGACTCAAAGAATGGGGGCGCAACAATGGAAACATAGCTGCAGAGCTTCGCGACGGGTGGGGAGCCTATAAGTGTACCCGATAGTCTTGTATCTTGCGCGTTTTTCGGGTGCTTACACAGCGGGCCATCATACCTGTTGCGCACATTGCCAGCAAAGCGGCGTCTGGCTACACTGTCAAGCCGTATAAGTTGTTTTATTTGCAAAGGATTTTCGCATGGCACGTATCACCGTGGAAGACTGCCTCGAGGTGGTCAATAACCGTTTCGAGCTGGTGTTGATGGCAACAAAGCGTGCACGTCAGTTGGAAAAGGGTGCCGAGCCGGCGGTTAATCCTGGCAACGACAAGCCAACCGTTGTGGCGCTGCGTGAGATTGCTGAACGCCGTATCGATCAGGCGATGATTGACCAGATCGATAAATCCGAGCGCGAACGCGCCGAGCGTGAAGCGTTGGAATGGGCGTCGGCTGAGGTTGATGACGACTTGTCCAAGAGTGGCGATGACTGATGGAAGGCGGCTGCTGTAGAACGCGCGTTCGTGACGCCGGCTTGCCCGGTGTAGAGAACTGCGCGTCGCCAGCGGCCGTTGTTTATTCTTGTCAGCTTGAGGTGGGCGCCTGAGCCGGCGCCAGCAAGATGACGGCGGTGACTCACCCAGCTTCTGTTGATCCATCTACGTTGCCACCCTATGTGGCGCTGCTGAAAGAACGTGTTGCCTATTTGCCGGATGCGCAAGTGGAGCGCGTGCTACGCGCCTATCAGCTAGGTGCTCGCATGCATGCGGGGCAAGAACGCAAGAGTGGCGAGCCCTACATTACCCATCCGGTGGCCGTGGCCACCATTCTGGCCGAGCTTGGGCTGGACGCCGAAACGGTCATCGCAGCGCTTTTGCATGACACGTTAGAAGACACCAAATTGACGCGTACGGCACTGGCTGCCGAGTTTGGCGACATCGTGGCCGATCTGGTTGATGGCGTAACCAAGCTCGACAAAATGCGCTTCGGTAGCCGCCAGGAAGCAGACGCGGAAAGCTTCCGCAAAATGTTGTTGGCGATGGCGCGCGACTTACGCGTTATTTTGATCAAGCTGGCTGACCGACTGCATAACATGCGCACGTTGGGCGCGAAAGATCTTGTTTCGCGTCGGCGTATTTCGCGTGAGACGCTGGAGATTTTTGCACCCATCGCGCAGCGCTTGGGCATGAACAAGTTCAAAGCAGAGTTGCAGGATCTTGGCTTCCGCGCGTTATACCCGGACCGTTACCGCGTTATCAGTGAACGCATTCGCGCGGCTATTGGCAATCGCCGCGAGGCGATGGGGAGAATCGAGGAAGCGTTATCTGCGCAGTTGGCGGCGGATCATCTGCAGAATCGTGTGGTCGGGCGCATCAAGTCGCCGTGGAGTATCTACTCGAAGATGCGCGGCGAGCACAAAAGCTTCGCACAGTTGATGGACGTCTACGGTTTCCGGGTCATCGTCGACAGCGCTATGAGTTGTTATATGGCGTTGGGTGTGGTGCACGGGTTGTACAAACCGGTGGATCGGCGCTTCAAAGATTTCATCGCTATTCCAAAAGCAAACGGTTATCAGTCGTTGCATACCGTGTTATTGGGTCCGTTTGGCGCTCCGATTGAAGTACAAATTCGCACGGCGGAAATGGATTCGGTCGCTGCAAGCGGCGTCGCTGCGCATTGGGCCTACAAGACAGATAGTGGTCCGGCCAACAGTGCGCAGGTGCGTGCGCGCGCGTGGTTGTCGTCGCTGGCTGATAGTCAGGTCAACACCATTTCGTCGGTCGAGTTTATCGAAAACGTCAAGGTCGACCTGTTCCCCGATGAGGTTTACTTGTTCACCCCGCGCGGTGACATTTTGTCGTTGCCACGCAATGCCACGGCGCTCGATTTCGCTTATGCGGTGCACACCGATGTCGGCGATCACGCCGTTGCCGCACGCGTGGATAAAAAACTGGTGCCGCTGCGTGCGCGGCTGGAGTCGGGGCAGTTAGTGGAGATCATCACGGCGCCGTCGGCGCTGCCTAATCCAACGTGGCTGGAATCCGTCGTGACGGGCAAGGCACGCACCGCTATCCGACAATATCTAAAGCATTTGCAGCACGAAGATGCAGTCGACTTTGGGCATCGCATGCTGGATCGCGCGCTAGATGCACAAGGCTTCAGTTTGGATGGTATTTCCGCCGCCGTGCTGGACCACTTTCTGGAAGGCGCCAAACTCAAACGGCTTGAAGAACTGCTGTCCGATATTGCGCTGGGTAACCGCATGCCGGATGTGGTGGCCCAACAATTGTTGGCGTCCAGGAGTGAGCAAGTAGGTAGCGCGCTGACGCCAGGTCCGCCGCACGTACGTGAAAACATTCGTATTACGGGCGCGGAACGAGGTGTTCTGAGCTTCGCCAATTGCTGCCACCCGTTGCCTGGTGATGACATTATTGGCTACCTGTCATCGGGCAAGGGCATCGTGGTGCACCGTGAGGAATGCCCAAATACGAGCGAGCTGCGCAAGTTGCCTGAACGCTGCGTGGCGATTGAGTGGGATCGCGAGGTTCAGGGCGACTATCGTGCCGAACTGCGTATTGAAGTGGGCAATCGCCCAGGCGTACTAGCGACAGTTGCCGCGGCTATCGCTGCGGCCGATTCCAATATTGATAACGTGGAATACGTTGAGCGTGATGCCACAGCCGCTACGCTGCTGTTTGCGATTGAAGTAAAAAGTCGCAAGCATTTGGCCGATGTGATTCGCCGCGTGCGGCGCACTGGTGTGGTTAGCGGTGCCTACCGGTATCCGTTGTAAGCCGTAAAGGATATTCACGCGCCGCGTTGCGTGGCTTCCGCTGGTCAGTGGGTATCCACAATCGCCGGCGTTATCATCGACAAGTATGGGAAGGACGTTCGTCTTTCCGCCCGCCGCCCCCATTTTATGTTTTTTAAGGAAATTGCATGACACTGAATATCATTACCACGGATCAAGCTCCCGCCGCGATTGGTCCCTATTCGCAGGCCGTGCGCGCCGGAAATACGGTGTATTTTTCGGGGCAAATTCCGCTGGATCCGGTGACTGGTGGCGTGGTTGATGGCGACGTAACGGCGCAGACGCGGCGCGTGTTCGATAACCTCGTTGCAGTTGCCAAGGCGGCTGGTGGCTCGCTCGCGCAGTTTGTTCGCGTGGGTATTTATGTTACCGATCTGAAGAATTTTGCCGCCGTGAATGCGGTGATGGCGGAATACTTTCAGGCGCCTTATCCGGCGCGTGCAACGATTGAAGTGTCCGCCTTGCCGAAGGCGGTACAAGTAGAGATTGACGCCATCATGGTGCTCGACTGATCGTTAGACGCGGCTTGCGCTGACGGCTGACTTCTACGACAACGCGCTTTGTTCGGCTACGCTTGAGCACATGAGTGCTCGCCGTGTCCGAACAGATACTGTTGTTGTCGCCAACCCCGGCTTTGCGGCGGTCAGCACGCTGGCCGGAGTAGGGCCGGCGTTGACGGCGGCGTTGGCCCGGCTCGGGCTGCAGCGAGTGCAGGACTTGTGGTTTCACTTGCCGCTGCGCTACGAAGACAAAACGCGAGTCACTGCCATTGCCGATTTGCGCGCAGGCGAACACGCGCAAGTAGAGGGCGTCGTCGACGCCGTGGAGCGTGGCTTCCGCTATCGCCCGCAATTGAAGGTCGCATTGAGCGACGCCAGCCAGCGTACGTTGACGCTACGCTTTTTCCATTTCAACCGAGCTCAGGCCGAACAGTTGCGCGTCGGTGCGCGCCTGCTGTGCTATGGCGAAGTGCGCCATGGCGCGGTGGGCTTGGAAATGGTGCACCCGCAATATGAACGACTGAATGGCGATGCCCTTGCTGTCGTCGACGAGTTGCTTAGTCCGGTGTATCCGGCGACGGCTGGTCTGGGGCAAAAACGGCTGACGAGCGTAATTTCAAAAGCACTGTTGTTGCTACCGCCGGCCGCGCAGCTAGAGCTGATACCGACTCAATTGTGTGCCGCGCACGGGCTGACATCGCTGCACGAAGCGTTGTTATATGTGCATCGACCGCCGCCAGATGCCAGTCTTGCGCAACTGGTCATGGGCCGACATCCGGCCCAGCAGCGTTTGGCGTTTGAGGAATTATTGGCGCAGCACCTGAGCCTAAAGCGCATGCGCATGGCGGTGCGCCGCAAGCACGCGCCAAAATTTGCTGGGCTCGGTGCATTGCGTCAGCAGTTACTGGACGAATTGCCGTTTCAACTTACCGCTGCGCAGCAGCGCGTCAGTGCCGAAGTGGTCGCCGATTTAGCTCAATCAAAGCCCATGTTGCGATTGGTGCAAGGCGACGTCGGCAGCGGCAAAACGGTGGTGGCGGCGTTGGCCGCGCTGACGGCGGTGGAGGCGGGTTATCAAGTTGCCTTGGTCGCGCCGACCGAATTGCTTGCTGAGCAACACTTACGCAATTTCCGCAGCTGGTTGCAGCCGCTTGGCATTGAGGTGGAATGGCTGGCGGGTAAGGTCACTGGCAAGGCGCGCAGCTTGGCGTTGGCACGCGTGGCTGCGGGCGCGCCGGTGTTGATCGGTACGCACGCGCTGATGCAGGAAGGCGTGCAGTTTGCGCAGCTAGGGCTGGTGATTGTCGATGAGCAACACCGTTTCGGCGTGCAACAACGGCTCGCTTTGCGTGACAAGGGCTTGAGTGGTCGTAACGTGCCGCACCAGTTGGTGCTTACGGCAACGCCGATTCCACGCACGCTGGCAATGAGTGCGTATGCCGACCTGGACGTCTCGTCGATCGACGAACTGCCGCCAGGGCGCACGCCGGTACTGACCGTCGCGTTATCCAATGCGCACCGCGTGGAAGTGATTGAGCGGGTTCGCGCAGCCTGTGCGGAAGGTAGACAGATCTATTGGGTGTGCACGCTGATTGAAGAATCTGAGCAGTTGCGGGCGCAAGCGGCCGAAGTAGCGCATGCGGAGTTGTCCGGCGCCTTGGTTGGTTTTCAAGTTGGCTTGATTCATGGGCGGATGAAGCCGAAGGAAAAACAGGCGGTCATGGACGCATTTACTGCCGGCAAGATATCTCTTTTAGTGGCCACCACGGTGATCGAAGTGGGCGTGGATGTGCCCAATGCCAGTTTGATGGTGATCGAAAACAGCGAGCGACTTGGACTCGCCCAACTGCATCAGTTGCGCGGCCGGGTAGGGCGCGGCACGCGGGCCTCGCATTGTGTATTGCTGTATCAAGCGCCGCTGGGTCAGCTGGCGCGGGAGCGGTTGCAAGTTATGCGTGAAACCAATGACGGCTTTCGCATTGCCGAAAAAGATCTAGAGCTGCGCGGCCCAGGTGAAGTGTTGGGTACGCGCCAGACTGGCCAACTCAGTTTTCGCATTGCGGATTTGGCACGTGATGCCGACTTGCTGCCAGGTGTGCAGCAGGTCGGTGAGCGGATGCTGGCTGACTATCCGCAACAGACTGATCAGTTGATTGAACGTTGGCTCGGTGCCGCCGTGCAGTTTGCACATGCGTGACGCGGGTAGCGTGAGACTGAGGTAACTATCGCGGCGCTGGGTCTACGCGCCGCGGCATGCGCGCGAGCATTAGTGGAGGCACAAGAGCGGAGGCACGAGCCGTACGCCTTTGACGAGCTTGCGCTAAGAATGACGTGTGCGGTGCTTGTTCCCCGTCCGCTGTCCCGCTTAAGCTAGCCTATTGACCTACCTTACGCGCGGCCCGATGACTAAACCCCAACTTCTGATTGATACCGACCCCGGCGTAGACGACGCGCTGGCCATCTTGATGGCGTACGCACATGCGGATGTTGCGGGTCTGAGCATCGCCGCAGGAAACGTCGGCCTTGATCACACCTTGCGTAACGCTCGTACCTTGGTTGATTTGCTGGAGGCGACCACACCTATCTTCGCCGGCTGCGCCACCACCTTGGTGCGCACGCCTGAAGAAAATGCCGCGTTCGTGCACGGTCAGGATGGTTTTGGTGATATCGGTTTTGCCGAGCCAGCGGCGGCGGTAAGCGACGAGTCGGCTGCACTGGCCTTGCTCCGCTTGACGCGCGAGCGCCCGGGTGAACTGACCCTGGTCGCGCTAGCGCCGCTAACGAACCTCGCGCTCGCATTACGCCTAGACCCGACGTTGCCGCAGCGAGTAGCACGTTTGGTCATCATGGGCGGCGCGGCGACCGGGCACGGCAATACAAGTCGGGTGCCGGCCGAGTTCAATATCGGCTTTGATCCAGAAGCAGCTCACGTCGTGTTTGAGGCATTCCCGCAGTTTGATCTGGTTGATTGGGAAGCGACTCTGCGGCATGCGTTCGATGAGGCACAGTTCGACGAGTGGTTGCGTGCGGGCGATCAGCGCGCGCGCTTCTACGAGAAAATTGCGCGGGTCTCGCGTGACTACAACCAGACTCATCGGCGGCGCGGCATCATCGCGGCCGATGCGTTAGCAATGGCGGTGGCGCTAGATTCGACGATTGTTACGCGTAGCGAAACACGCGCCGTGGCCGTAGAGTTGGACGGCCGCTTGACGCGTGGTGCCACCGTGGTCGACTGGGCTGGACGGCTGGGTCTTCCGGCGCAAGCGCGCGTGGTACAGGAAGTGGATTCCGCTCGCTTTGCGGCCATGGTGCGCCGCGCGTTGGGAGTGGTCGACTAAGCGCGGTGGCTCTTGGGTAGGGCACAAAATTGACAGCATGTGCTGGTTTGGAGCCACCAAGAAGCTTGCTTTGGTCTGCCTTTAGCGCTGCGTTACGCCCTCGCCAACCTACTGCTCTTGCGGCATGCCCTCCTTTCTCGTTACAATGCCGCTCTTGTCATCACCGCTTTAGAGTCTGCCATGAAGCCCGATATTCATCCTAATTACAAACCGGTGGTGTTCCAGGACCCGGCGTCCGACTTTGCGTTTTTGACTAAGTCGACGATGTCCAGCAAGGAAACCATCAAGTGGGAAGACGGTAACGAGTACCCGCTAATCAAGGTGGATATTTCGAGCCATTCGCACCCGTTCTACACCGGCAAGCAGAAGACGCTTGACGTGGGCGGTCGCGTTGACAAGTTCCGCCGTCGTTACGCGGGCTCTGTCAAGGAAGCCGGTGCAGCCGACTCCGCGGATACTGCCGCAAAATAATACGTCAGTAGCTACCGTTATCAGGTAGCTGTTGAGGTTCGCTACAAGACACGGGGCGAGTGCAAACTTGCCCCGTGTCTTTGCGTGCGCGTTTTACCGATGTGACTACCGTGCGCGATCGAATGTACCCGAAGCCTTGTGCGATAATGGTGAGTACAGGCGCTCAGGCGCCCCGGCGTTGCGTGTCTCCCCACCACGCGGCTGCGCAACCATTTTCCCGCGGGCGCCGTCTGACTCGGCTGCTCTCGGCAATACACATTGAAGGAGATTTCTGTGTCCGATCCCACAAGCGTCAAGTTGGTAGATGAGTCGACCAAACAAAGCACTGAGCTGCCGCTAATAAGCGGCACCATGGGGCCATCTTGCGTCGACGTCAGTGCGCTGTACAAAAACACCGGTCACTTCACCTTCGACCCAGGTTTTGCCAGCACCGCCAGCACCAAAAGCGCCATCACGTATATTGATGGTGAGAAGGGTGTGCTGCTATATCGCGGTTACCCGATTGAGCAACTTGCTGCGCAGTCGAGTTTCTTGGAAGTGTCGTATTTGTTGCTGAATGGTTCGCTGCCGAAGCCGGCCGAGTTCAAGGCGTTTGAGCACGAGGTGTCGCATCACACGATGATGCATGAGTCGTTGAAGAACTTCTTCAAGGGCTTCCATCACGATGCGCACCCGATGGCGATGTTGGCGGCGTCGGTAGCGTCGTTGTCGGCGTTTTATCACGACGGCCTGGATGTAGAAGACCCAGCCGATCGTAAACTGGCGGCGATTCGCCTGATCGCGAAAATGCCGACCATTGCGGCCGCATGCTATCGCTATTCGGTCGGTTGGCCGCTGCGTTATCCGCGCAACAACTTGGAATATGTTGACCGCTTCCTGCACATGATGTTCGAGGTGCCGAGCGAGCCGTTAGAGATGAATCCGGTTGCGGCGAAGGCGCTGGATTTGCTGTTTATCCTGCATGCCGATCATGAGCAGAATGCGTCGACTTCCACTGTGCGTTTGGTGGGTTCGACCGGCGCCAACCCGTATGCATCTATTGCGGCGGGTATTACGGCTTGGTGGGGCCCGGCGCATGGCGGCGCCAATGAGGCAGTGCTGAAGCAGCTCAAGGAAATTGGCACGCCGAACAATGTTGAGTCGTCCATCCTGCGGGCGAAAGACAAGAACGACAGCTTCCGTCTGATGGGCTTCGGCCATCGCGTCTACAAGAATTTTGACCCGCGCGCGCAGATTATCCGTTCCATGTGCCACAAGGTGCTGGACGAGTTAGGTGTCAACGACCCGTTGCTGGAAGTGGCGTTGAAGCTGGAAGAGGCGGCCTTGAAGGACGACTATTTCATCAGCCACAAGCTGTATCCGAATGTCGATTTTTACTCCGGCATCATTTACAAAGCACTTGGCATTCCGACCGAGATGTTCACGGTGATGTTTGCGATTGCGCGTACTGCCGGCTGGATCTCCAACTGGATCGAGCAGCACGAAACGCCCGGATCGCGCATTGGCCGGCCGCGTCAGGTTTATACGGGCTCCCCCGTACGCGACTACGTGGCAGCAGACAAGCGCTAATCTCACGCGGTTTTACTGATGGGATGGTTGCATTAAAAACGCCTCGGCAGTTCGCCGGGGCGTTTTTGCATTTCCGGTAGCCGTTTACACCGTTGCTATAGGGTGTGAGTTGCGCCGCTGAAGATTCTGCGCAATAGACGGCTAAGCGAGTGGCCGCGGCTTCGGCGTCAGCCATCAATGGCGCTGCGTTTAAAGGTTGTGCGGCAGGCCTCGGGCCGTCGTTACCAGCGAGCGGCGCTTGAGGCGCTCACCGAAGGTGTTTACTGGTCGCTAACTATTGCTGAGTATTTAGATCAGCGTCGCGGGCTCACGGGGTCGAAAAGCTGGGCAAGTGGCTCAGCGTTTTCGCTGTGCAGCAGCGCTTGTAACTGACTTAGTGATGCACGCCGCATCGGCCGATCATCGATCGGGTCTCGTGGAGCTTGGCGCAACGCGTCACGCGGTAGCACGGTGAGATCGAACGGCAGCTCGCCGGCGTTGAACAACAGCACGGGATATTCGGTTTGATCATCGTCGGGATGATGATGTTGCAGATGGCGTGCCTGTATCTCGGCCGGCACCCCGTTGTCGCGCAGGTAACGAGTGACGGCGTCGGCGTCATCGCTGAATACGTGCAGGCACACCGGCGAGTGGGCATCAGCGGTGCCTTCCAGTACGGCACCAATCAGACGCGGCTCAAATGCGGCAAGGAAATGCATAGCGTCCACAGCGGCAAGCCGCCGCTGGTGCAGCCATCGAGGTTGGCTGCCGGCAAGAAACAGGCGCTGGTGTTCGCGTAGCGCTTGTTCAACCTCGGCATTTTGCGGCAACGATTGTGTGTCGGAGATGCGCAATCGTTCGGCCGCTTTGAGCTTGGCGTGGTGAAAGTCGCGAATGCCATGCTCGCTGATCAAACGCGCCGCTTCCTGCGCGATGCGCAGACGGTTGCGTTGCAGTTGATCGCGTTCGTGCGGGTGTGGATGTTCGCTGCGAGACATAGATCCTCCCATCGAGCAGTGAGCGTGCTGCTGGTGCTGCTGGTGCTTCTGTTCGTGTGGTGACGCTGGCCGACTCCTACGGCGGGTCAGCGTCACCTTGTGCCGTTGGCACCGCCTCAGAAGATATCGTAAGCGGGCTGCTGGTCTTCTGCCTGTTGCTGCGCTGCTTGCGTGCGCAGACGGTCGGCATCTTCAACCTTCATGATCTCATTCATTGCGTTCGGATCTCCTGCTGCTGCGGGCATACCGGTTTGGCGATCGATTGACACGGTACTGATGCCTGGCGGCATGGGCAGTGTGCTGAGCGGCACGCCCTTTAACGCGCTGCCCATGAAATCCATCCAGATCGGCAAGGCAGCTTTGGCGCCAAACTCGCCGCGGCCGAGCGAACTGTAATCGTCGAAGCCAACCCACACGGCGGTGGAAATATCGCCGTTGAAGCCGACAAACCACGCGTCACGGTGGTCGTTGGTGGAGCCGGTCTTGCCGGCAAGGTCGGCGCGATCCAGCGCGCGCGCAGCGGAACCCGTGCCGCGCAGGATGACGTCTTTCATCAACGAGGTGATGAGGAAGTCGTTGCGCACGCCGATGACTTGCGGCGCTAGTACCGGTGGATGGGTTACTTGGCTGTGGATGTCCGCGGGTAACACCGCTTCGCCAACGCTAGCACTGCTGCTGGCCGACGCTGGCGTTGCTTGTGCGGCAGCGATCTCGTTGGCCGGTGTCTTGGTCATTTCGGCCGGTGGTGGGCCGGGCGGGCGCGTGTCCAGCAAGCGCTCTTGGCAGTCGCGGCACGCTCGCGCCGGGTTCGCCAGATATACCGCTTTACCGTCGCGATCGTCGATTTCGTGGATGAAATACGGTGTAACCAGATAGCCGCCATTGGCGAACACGGCATAACCGCGAGCCATGCTCATCGGCGACACCGAGGCCGTGCCCAACGCCATCGACAGGTTCGCCGGTATGGAATCTAGCGAGAACCCAAAGCGAGTGGCGTAACTACGTGCAAAGCGCACTCCGACGGCGTCTAGTAGACGTACTGACACCAGGTTTTTCGACTGCACCAAGGCTTCGCGCAAGCGCATTGGACCGGCGAACTTGCCGTCGTCGTTCGAGGGCGTCCACAGGCCGTTCGGACGTGATGGGTCCGGCAGCGCCAAGGGCGCGTCGTTGATGATGGACGCCGGAGTGAAGCCGCGCTCGAAGGATGCTGAATACAAATAAGGCTTAAAACTGGACCCGGGTTGGCGCGCAGCCATGACGGCGCGGTTGAATTTGCTGCGTCCAAAATTGAACCCGCCCACCATCGCTTCAATGGCGCCATCCTCGGGGTTGACCGCGGTCAAGGCGCCCTGAACGGTGGGAATTTGAGTCAACTGCCACGCGCCATCGGTGTCGCGCGCCAGTCGAACAATGTCACCGCGCTTAAGCATCTTGCTGATGTCGCTCGGCACCGCGCCGACCCGGCTGTCATTGATGCGCGGCCGCGCCCAGCGCAGTCCGGCTAGATCGAGGGTGACGCTGCTCTGTCCACGCAAGTACACCGTCGCTTGCTTGACGCTACTGGCAATGACCAAACCGGGCTGCATGCCGGACACGCTTCCATAGTTGGATAACAGGCGGTCGTAATCGGCGTCGATGGCGTCGGCTGGCAAGTCCTGATGGGCTTCCGGACCACGCCAACCATGGCGGCGGTCGTACGCAATCAGGCCTTTGCGAAGGGAGTCAACGGCCATTTGCTGGCGCGAGCTCTGCACGGTCGTCTTCACCACGTAACCTTCGGTGAGCGCGTCGTTGCCAAAGCGATCGAGTACCTGGCGCCGGACCATTTCTGCCAAATACGGCGCATCTACCTGGATCGGTTGTTCGTGCGCAAAGGCGTGGTTAGGTTCGGCAATCGCCTCTTCATAGGCGGCTTTGGTGAGGTAGTGATGTTTGTACATTTCCCCGATCACCCAATTGCGGCGAGCGATGGCGCGCTTGGGGCTGTTGATCGGGTTGACTACGGACGGTAGCTGGAAAGTGGAGGCAATTAACGCGCATTCTGCGACCGTTAATTGATCCAGCGTTTTGCCGTAGTAATACTCCGCCGCTGCGCCGACGCCGTACGAACGGTGGCCGAGGAACATCTTGTTGAGATAGAGCTCAAGGATCTGGTCCTTGGTCAATTCGTGCTCAATACGCAGCGCGATGAAAATCTCAGTCAACTTGCGCGAATACAGCTTTTCAGGGCTCAGGAAAAAATTACGCGCCACTTGCTGTGTGATGGTGGATCCGCCCGGCCCCTTGTCGCCGCCGGTGATCAGTACGTGCCAGCCGGCGCGAGCGATGCCGCGCCAGTCCACCCCGGGATGGTGATAAAAGTCCGCATCTTCGGCGGACATTACGGCGTCCTTGAGGCGTTCGGGTACGTCGGCGATGGCTACCGGAATCCGTCGCATTTCGCCGAAGGTGGCGATCAATTTGCCGTCAGCAGAAAGCACACGCAAGGGTAATTGCATGTGAACGTCTTTCAGTGAGGCAACCGATGGCAACCGCGGTGCCAGTAGCCAGTAAGACACGCCAACCCCAATTACTGCCAGGAGCAAGCCAGAGAAAGCCAGGATGAGTGCCCAGCGCAATAGACGCTTGAAAATTCGCATGGTGTGAGAATAGCGAGACCTGAGTCAAAACATGGCAGAGTATAGATGGCGCAGTATCTGTTACCGAGGACGGGCGCACGTACAGGGACGCTGCAAGGCCGCGCAACGATGTAACGTCGTGTAATGATGCGTAAGTCGTGCTGGGGGCGACGCGGTTCTACTAACTGTGTGCGGTATCACACCAATCACGTTAGAAACAATTCGTAGGCCGTTGCTATTGCGTTAATTTTTCGATTTAATGCTACTGCGTACCTCTTCAGGAATCTGAATGGGACGGTTGGTGGCAAGGGGGATACACCGTGGGGCTCTTTACACCCAA
Source organism: Rhodanobacter sp. (assembly GCA_039924175.1). Lineage (GTDB taxonomy): Bacteria > Pseudomonadota > Gammaproteobacteria > Xanthomonadales > Rhodanobacteraceae > Rhodanobacter. The sequence goes on along the minus strand of JBDTBF010000115.1, from coordinate 17,766 downwards.
GAAGCCAGCGTTGATTGGCGTCGACATTAGTTCGACGGCGGTCAAATTGCTGCAGCTAAGTCAGGCGGGCGGCCGTTATCGCGTAGAGCATTACGCGGTTGAACCATTACCGCCGAATGCCGTTGTTGAAAAGAATATTGTTGAGGTCGAGGCTGTAGGGGACGCGATTCGTCGCGCCTTGGCGCGCTCGGGCTCCAAGCTCAAGCATGCAGCGGCTGCGGTAGCGGGATCGGCCGTGATCACGCGCATCATCCCGATGTCTAGCGAGCTTTCTGATGACGACCTCGAGGGTCAGATTCAGGTTGAGGCGAACCAGTACATTCCGTACCCCATTGACGAAGTGAGTCTGGATTACGAAGTGCTGGGGCCGGTCCGCGACAACCCCGACATGAACAATGTGTTGCTGGCCGCGTCGCGTACCGAAAACGTCGATATGCGGGTCGCCGCACTCGATTTGGGCGGCCTTACGGCGAGCGCCATCGACGTCGAAGCATTCGCCATGGAAAACGCGTTCGCGATGGTTTCCGACCAGCTCAGCGTTGGACGCGATGCTTTGGTGGCCGTGTTTGATATCGGCGCCACCATGACCACGCTGTCGGTGTTGCGTAATCAACGCACCATCTACTCGCGTGAGCAGGTGTTTGGTGGCAAGCAACTGACCGATGACATCATGCGTCGCTTCGGCCTGTCCTACGATGAAGCGGCACGCGCCAAGCGTAAAGGTGGTTTGCCAGAGTCCTATGAGACCGAGGCGCTGGCGCCATTCAAAACTTCGTTGGTGCAGCAGGTCAGTCGTCTGTTGCAGTTCTTCTATGCCGGCAGCGAATACAGCAAAGTGGATCAGGTCGTACTGGCCGGCGGTTGCGCTTCCATTGAGGGGTTAGGCGCCATGCTGGAAGAGCAGCTAGGCGTTTCCTGTGTCGTTGCCAACCCGTTGGCGCGCATGTCGCTATCGTCGCGGGTGCAAGCACAGGCGCTCGCTGAGGACGCGCCGTCGCTGATGGTTGCCGTCGGCCTCGCTTTGAGGAGCTTTGACTGATGGCCCATGTCAACCTACTTCCGTGGCGTGCCGAACGGCGCAAACAGCGTGAGCGTGAGTTCTTCATGCAGTTGGCGGCGGCCTTTGCCATTGGCCTGGCGGCGTTGCTGCTGTGGTACTTCTGGATGGGGCAGCGCATCGACAACCAGAATGACCGCAATGCGTATCTGCAGACCGAAATAAAGCAGCTCGACGTTCGCATTGCCCAGATCAAAGATCTGGAAAAAACGCGCGAGCATTTGCTGGCACGCAAGCAGATTATCGAGGAATTGCAGGCGGATCGTTCGCAGATGGTGCATTTGTTTGATGAGCTGGTGAAGACGACGCCGTCCAGCGCGCGTTTGACCGGGCTTAAACAGGCGGGGGATTCAATGACACTTGATGGTGTTGCGCAGTCCAACGCCAGTGTGGCCGAGTACATGCGCAACATTGAGGTATCGCCGTGGATGGGCCATGCCGATCTGAGAAAGACGGAAAACACGCATAACTCGACGCGTATGCCTTATACGTTCGGCTTGAATGTCACGTTGCGCCGCCCGAAAGCTGACGAAGCGGCCGCCAATGGCGACGCCGACGACGCTACGTTGGCACCGGCTAGCACGAGTACGGTTGCCGTACCGGCCGCACTCGGTGCAGCGGTACAAAAGGCTACAACCGTGCCGCCAGCGAAAGCGCTGCCTTCGTCGGCCGTCAAAGCGCCGCAAGCCCCAGCCGCAGGAGGGGCCAAGCCATGAAGTTCCTCGATGATATTCGTAGTCTCGATCGCAATAATATTGGTGGCTGGCCACAGTCCGTTAAGGTGTTTTTCACGGTACTCATGTTTGCGGCAGTGCTGCTGATCGGCTGGTATTTTCTCGTCAGTACCCAGCAAGATGAACTGGCTACGCAGACTGGCAAGGAAGTACAACTCAAACAAGAGTTCGTTACAAAGCAGGAAAAGTCCGTCAATTTGGAAGCGTTGCGGCAACAGCTAGACGAGATGCAGGACATGCTGCGTCAGTTGCTGCGTCAGCTACCGAGCAAGACCGAGATGCCTGAGTTGCTGGTGGACATTTCACAGGCGGCGCAAGCGGCTGGCTTGAACCCAGAGTTGTTTCAGCCAGGGCAAGAAGTGCCGAAAGATTTTTACGCTGAAAAACCCATCACCTTGCGTTTGACCGGTACTTACCACCAGTTTGGTGCGTTCATCAGCAGTGTCGCCTCCTTACCACGCGTGGTCATCCTTACCCTGCACGACGTTTCGCTTACCCCGAAGACGCCGGTCAAAGGTGATGCGGCTTCGGATGGTCAGCTGGTTTTACAAGGCACCGTGAAAACCTATCGCTACCTGGATGACGAGGAAGCGGCGGCGGCGACAGCTGGCGCGGCCAAGGCGGGGGCGAAGAAATGAGTAAATTTATTGCCATCAAGCCAGCGTCAATGATTCGGTTGCTCGCACTGTTGGGCACCGCATTGATCTTGGTGGGGTGTACTCGCGGCGTGTCCGACCTGCATACGTGGGTGGCGCAGGAAAAGGCAAAAAAAGGTGCTCCGATTGAGCCGCTGCCGGTGATCAAGACTTTTGAGACCTTCAAATACGATGATCAAGACCGACGCGATCCGTTTAGCCCGAGTGTGGCTGAGTCACAGTCGACGGGCGCCACCACTAACGGCCCGCGGCCAGATGCCAACCGCGCCAAGGAGCCGCTCGAAATGTTTCCCTTGGATAGCTTGAAGATGGTTGGAACACTTGGCGCTGGGGCGGGGATGGAAGTGTTAATTAAAGATCCTGGCGGCATTATTCATCGCGTACACCGGGGCGAATACATGGGTCAAAACTACGGGCACGTCACCGCTGTCAGCGATGACCACATTGACCTGGTCGAGTTGGTATCCAACGGTAATGGTGGCTGGATGGAACGTCCTGCCAGCATCGCGCTCGGCGAGAAATAGGAAATACAGGGGCTGATGCAATGACCAACCAAATTCAAATTGTTCGCGACCGTTTCCTGCGTCATGCAAGCCATTACTTGCTGATGGGGCTGCTGGTCGTCGGTACCACGTGGGCCAGCGCAGCAATGGCGGCGACTAACACGTTGCAGAGCGTTACCTACAACACGTTGCCCAGCGGCAGTGTTGAGCTGCACATGAACTTTGCCGGCAGTGCAGTGCCGCAACCGAAAATATTTACCACCAGTAATCCGCCGCGCATCGCCGTGGACTTCGCCGATACTGCCAGTACGGCAGGGCGTCATCTGGCCATTGGAAAAGGTTCGACTTCCGGTGTGTCGGCGGTGCAAGCCGGTGGTCGTACCCGGGTTGTGGTGGAGCTGATGCGGGAGTCGACTTACCGCTCACATATATCGGGCAACAGTTTGGTGTTGACCGTCAATAACGGTACGGCCGACCAAGCTATAACCACGGCCGCAACCATTGATCCCACCAAGATGCTTCCATCGGCCACTGGGGGACCAGCTGTCTCCAATATTGACTTCCGTCGTGGTCCGAACGGTGAAGGCCGCGTGCTGATCAGCTTCAACGGCGCCGGTGCTGACGCAGAAATGACTCACGAAGGTGACAAGGTCATCGTCAATATTCGACATGCCAGCTTGCCGGCAAACTTAGCGCAGCGGTTGAATACGCTGGACTTTGCTACCCCGGTGCAGTCGATTACCACGCGAGCGACGGGCACTGGCGTACGCATGGAGATTGCGGTCAAGGGCAGTGTTGATACATCGTCCTATCAGACGGGTGAGCAGTACGTGGTTGAGGTCTCGCCCAAGAAGGCAGCCGCCCAAACGAGCAACCTTGCCAAGGCCGAAAAGGGGCCGAGCTATAACGGCACCCGCGTTACTTTCAACTTCCAGGACATTCCGGTTCGTTCCGTCCTGCAGCTGATCGCCGATGTCTCCAAGCTCAACCTAGTTGCGTCGGACAGTGTCGGCGGCAGCCTTACCTTGCGCTTGGTCAACGTGCCATGGGATCAGGCACTGGACGTGATCTTACGTTCCAAGAGCCTGGACAAGCGTCGCAATGGCAACGTCATTTGGGTGGCGCCGCAAGCGGAGCTGGCCAAGTACGAGCAAGATATTGCTGATGCCAAACTGAAGGCATTGGACACGGCAGAACTGGTTACGGACTATGTGCCGATCAGCTATGGCAAGGCAGCCGACATCGCCAAGCTCCTGACCAGCGGTAGTTTGCAGGGTGCAGGCGGCGCGGGTGCGGGCGGTGGTGCGGGTAGCACGTCTCGCGGATTCCTGTCACCGCGCGGCAGCGTTTCCTTCGATGTCCGCACGAACACCCTGCTGCTAAATGACACGCCCGAGAAGATCAAGCAGCTGCGCGAGTTGGTCGCGGTGTTGGACAAGCCGGTACAGCAGGTCTTGATTGAGTCGCGCATTGTCATTGCGACGGATGACTTCGCGCGGGATTTGGGGACCAAGTTCGGTATCAGTGGCAATCGTGTCAACCCGAGCGGTCAGCAGATCCAGCTAGGCGGTAACATTGGTCCCAATGGCACCGCGACAAGCCTGGGCGCTGGTGGGCTCAACGTGAATCTTCCTGCGAGCAGCCCGTCCGGCAGCTTCGGCCTGGCTATCCTTGGAGCTAATTACGCGATTGATCTGGAGCTGTCAGCTGCGCAAACGGAAGGCCGTGGCGAAGTGATCTCCAGTCCACGGGTGATTACCGCCAACCAGCAGCAAGCAGTGATTCGCCAAGGTCAGGAAATCGGTTACGTCACCTATCAAGGCGGTGTCGGTGGTGGTGCAGCGCCGACGGCTTCGGTGCAATTCAAGGACGCCGTTCTGGAGCTAAAGGTGACGCCGACCATCACGGCCGACAACCGAGTTTATTTGGCGATCAATGTCAAAAAGGATGCGCTCGCCAAGTTCCTTATCACGCCGAATGGTCAGGTGCCGCAGATCGACACCCGCGAGATCAATACGTCAGTGTTGGTTGATAACGGACAGACCGTCGTGTTGGGCGGTATCTACGAGGTGAACAAGAACAACTCGATCACCAAGGTTCCCGGCTTAGGCGACATCCCCGGCGTTGGTGCGCTGTTCCGCCGGACGACGCGTACGGATACCAAGGCCGAGCTATTAATCTTCGTGACGCCGCGGATTCTCAGTGATTCACTGAAGTAGCCGTTACGCGACAAAGTTATTGAAAGAGGCGGCTTCGGCCGCCTTTTTCTTGGGTCCAACTGAGATCTGGACGCTTCCGGGCAGTACTGGCCGCGTTAATAAGACCCGTCGGGAATGCGACGGAGATGCGGCCCGATGGGAGCGAAGCGCTACTAGCGGTAGAAGCAATACGCATCCGAACGTGGTTGCGCGCAGAGGTAATTAGTTCCGGCGACAGCTTGCCGATTAAACTTCTGGCGACACTTATGGTCTCTGAACCGCGAGCGTGCGTTACGGCCATTTCTGCCGCGCGCTCTTTACCTCGACACCATTAGCTTCGGAAATTGTTCATGGATATGTCTGAAACGTCACCAGCGACCCAACTGCAGCAGTCGTTTGCACGTCTGCGCGAAGACCTGCAACGATGCGTCATCGGCCAGCCTCATTTGATTGACTGCCTGCTGATCGCGCTACTTGCCGATGGTCATTTGTTGGTGGAAGGTGCGCCCGGGCTGGCCAAAACCACCGCGGTGAAAGCGCTGGCGGCCCGTATTGAGGCTGACTTCCACCGCGTTCAATTCACGCCGGATTTGTTGCCAGCTGATCTCACCGGTACCGACGTATTTCGCCCGCAAACCGGTAGCTTTGAATTTGAGCGCGGCCCACTGTTTCACAACATCGTGCTGGCCGACGAAATCAACCGTGCGCCGGCCAAGGTGCAATCGGCATTGTTGGAAGCGATGGGCGAACAACAAATTACCGTCGGGCGTACCACTCGAGCCTTGCCGCCCTTGTTCATGGTGATGGCGACGCAAAACCCGATTGAGCAGGAGGGTACGTTTGCGTTGCCGGAGGCGCAGCTTGATCGCTTTCTACTGTACGTCACCATTGGTTATCCTGACGCAGCATCCGAGCTGGCAATTCTGCGGCTGGCCCGCGAGCAGGCACGTCAACGTGCGCACGCGGCGTCGACACCGCCTATATCTCACACCCGTTTGAGTCAGGCCGACGTGTTTGCCGCGCGCGATTCGGCCATGGCTGTGCATATGGCGCCGGCCTTGGAGGAGTACCTCACTCAGTTGGTGTTGGCCACCCGCGATGCTGGACGTTATGGCGCTGAATTGAAGCGTTGGATCGCGTGGGGCGCGAGCCCGCGTGCCACGATCGCGCTCGACCGTTGTTCACGCGCTGCGGCGTGGCTCGCTGGGCGCGATTATGTACTGCCCGAAGACGTTCATGGCATTGCGCATGAAGTGCTGCGCCATCGCGTATTGCTGACGTACGAGGCGGAGGCTGAAGGCGTCCGTTCGGATCAGGTCATTGACCGCCTGCTGGATCTTGTGCCGCTGCCGTGAGCATCAACGAGCATCAACATACGGATGGCGATGGCCGCAGTCAGGTGTCGTTGGCCGAACTCATTGCCCTGCGGGCCAAAGTAGCGCACGCGCGGCTGCCATCCCTGGCCAGTCGTGCTATGCGCAGTGGTGGTCACTCCAGCCGTCTATACGGCCGAGGTATGGACTATGCCGAATCACGTGTTTACCAGGCTGGCGATGATGTACGCAGAATGGATTGGCGGCTGACGGCGCGCAGTGGCAAGTTGCACACCAAGCTATTTGAAGAGGATCGCGAAGGTAGTCTGCTGATCCTGCTGGATACGCATGCCAGCATGCGTTTTGGTACACGGCGGCGCTTTAAGTCGGTGCAGGCGGCACGTGTCGCCGCTGTGGCCGCGTGGTATGCGGTGCGTGCGGGCGAACGCGTCGGCGCCATGACCTTCGGCCGTGCTGAGCAACTGCTGCGTCCACAACGAGGTGATCGCGCAGCGTTAGCCATTTGTGGCGTTCTCGCGCAGTCACCGGCGTCGGTAACAGACATGGCAACTTCTGCGCTATCGCAGGCGTTGCAGCGTGGCAGGCGCGCGCTGCATGGAGCGACACGGATCCTGTTGGTTAGCGATGGATTTAGTTGTGATGCGGCAGCTCGCACGCATTTGCTTGATCTCACCGCGCGCACCAGCGTCGGCATCGTGCTGGTGCGCGACGCGCTTGAGCGTGGCTTGCCTCCAGCTGGCCGCTACCCGGTGGAACATGCCGGCCAGCGTGCGGACATTCCGCTGGAGTCTGAGCGACAAAGAGAAGATTTTCAGCGCGCACTCGGCGCTGGTGCACAAAAGCTTATCGACCTGGCGGCCTCGCTACGTGTGCGCTGCGTCGAGGTAGATACCGTGGTCGATCCGTTTGATGCGGTGACGGCAGCGCTTGGCGTGCGTAGGCCAGCGACATGCCGGTGACGACCACGCCTCCCGTTTCTGCGACTGCCGCTCCGGGTCCGGTTTTGCGGGATATTCACCTGCCGCCGGATCCTTTGTGGTGGCCGCCGGCGCCAGGCTGGTGGATTCTCGGTCTCGTGGTGTTGTTGATGCTTGTCGTGGTTTGGTGGGCAGGCCGGCATTACCAGACACGCCGGCGCCATCGGCAGCAGCTTATAACCGAGCTGGATCAGCTGGCGTCGAGTTACACGCGTGACCGAAATAGCGCCGCGCTCGCGGGCGGCGTGCATCAGTTGCTACGTCGGGTTGCACGCCGCCACGATCCGACGGCTACGCAGCAACGTGGTCAGGCGTGGCGAGAGACGTTGGCCCGCGTGCCGGTGGATGCGGCGACGCTGCACCAGCTATTGGCGCTGGACGATGCCATCTATCGCGAGCAGTCGAATTTGGATGTTACGGCAACCGTGAGCGCCGCGCGGCGCTGGTTGCAGCGCGCTTCGAGCGCGCGCTCGTGGAAGCCTATCGTGGAGGGTGCGCGACGTGCCTGAGTTCGCTTGGCCGTGGGTGATTTTATTGCTGCCGTTGCCGTGGCTGCTACGTCGTTGGTTGCGCCCAGTGGCGCCGGGGCAAGCGTTGTATTTGCCGCAGCCCGGGTTGGCTTTGACGGAAATGCAAAACAGTTCGTCGGCACGTACCGTCACGCCGTGGTTGCTAGCGCTGGCGTGGGTGTGTCTGCTGGCCGCGGCGGCGCGACCGCAATGGATCGGGCCGCCACAAGCGCAGCAACGTAGCGGTCGCGCGATGCTGCTGGCGGTGGATCTTTCCGGCAGCATGCGCACGCCAGACATGGAATTGGGCGGCCAATCGGTCGACCGCTTTACCGCGGTAGAGGCGATTGCGGGCGACTTTATCAGTCGTCGCAGCGGTGATGAAATGGGGTTGATCTTGTTTGGTAGTCAGGCGTTTTTAGTCACGCCGCTGACCTACGATTTGTCGGCGGTACGCGCGCAGTTAGAAGGGGCCGCGGTGGGGCTGGCGGGCACCGAAACCGCGATAGGCGATGCGATTGCTGTCGCGGTGAAACGATTAGCCGCGCTGCCGCAACAAGCGCGCGTGGTGGTGTTGCTTACCGATGGCGTCAACAACGCGGGCAGCATCACACCGCAAGACGCAGCGCGGGCGGCGAAGGCGGCTGGTGTGCGTATTTACACCATTGGCATCGGTGCTAACCGAATGCGTGTTCCAGGATTTTTCGGTAGCCAAATGGTCAATCCGTCGGCCGATCTGGATGCCAAGATGTTGACTTCCATGGCGACGGAAACCGGTGGCCGCTTCTTCCGCGCGACCGATAGTGCCGAATTGGCCGATGCCTATCGTGCTATTGCGGCGCTGGAGCCGATGCCGCAACAAGGTCCGACCCTACGGCCGCGACATGAACTATTTCGCTGGCCGCTGCTGGCCACCATCGCCTTGCTGTTGCTAGCGCTGTTGCCGCGCGTCATGCGGCGCGGTGCCGTGAGGCGGCCGGCATGATGGAGGCTCTGCAGCAATTTCATTTCTTACGTCCCTGGTGGCTGCTTGCCTTGGTGCTGTTGCCCTTGTGGTGGTGGCTGGGGGTGCGGCGTAGCGGCGCACAAGTACAGCTGTCACGGCTGGTCGACGCCGAGCTGTTGCCATTGTTACTGCGTGGACGGGCCGCCAGCGGGCATCAATCCGTGTGGCTGTTTACGCTAGGTTGGATGCTGGCCAGTTTGGCCTTGGCCGGACCCACGTGGAGTCGTGTGGCACAGCCGCTGTACGCCAGTCGCGGCGCGCAAGTGGTCGCTTTGTCGTTGTCGCAACACATGTTGGCGCGTGATGTGGCACCGAGCCGGCTCGCTCGCGCACGTCTCAAAACTCACGCCCTATTAGATAGCAATCGCGACGGTTTGAATGCGCTAGTGGCTTATGCGGGCGAGGCGTTTGTCGTCGCTCCATTGACTACGGACGCGCATAGCTTGAGCGATCTACTGGACTCGCTGACACCAGACACAATGCCGTTAGATGGCAACGACGCAGCGTTGGCGATCAAACGTGGCGTGACGCTTATCCATGACGCCAAAGTGAGCTCGGGCTCGCTGGTCTTGATCACCGATCAAGCTGACGCGGCGGCTGTCGCTGCCGCGCGCAACGCCAAGGCCGCTGGCGTACGTGTGTCGGTGCTTGGCGTGGGTACACCGGGTGGTGGTCCAGTGCCCGAGCCCGGCGGTGGTTTCTTGCATGACGCGCGCGGCAACATTGCATTGGTTGGTCGTGATGACGCCGCGTTGTCCGCCGTAGCGCGAGCTGGTGGTGGTGTCTATGTGCCGATGCAGCTTGGCCACGGCGATATTGACGCGCTACATGCTCAGCTGCGCGCTGGATCAACTTCCAAGGTGAAAGGCCAAGTGGGGGATGAGTGGCAGGATCAAGGTCCATGGTTGTTGTTGCCGCTACTGCTGATCGTGGCCCTTGGCTTCCGACGTGGCTGGCTATTGTTGCTGCCGTTGGTGTTGCTGCCATTGTGGCCGGCGCCGGCTCTCGCCGGAACGTGGACTAATTTGTGGCAGCGACCCGATCAACAAGCGGCGCAAGCGTTGCGCGCAGGTGATGCCGCGCAAGCGCAAAAATTGGCGCGTGACCCGGCGTGGCGTGGCGCGGCCGATTATCGCGCGGGTGACTACGCGGCCGCGGAACAGGCGCTACAGAAATCCAGCGGTACCGATGCCGCTTACAACCTTGGCAATGCGTTAGCACGGCAAGGCAAATACGAGGAAGCGATTAAGGCGTATGACCGCGCGTTAAAGTTAGCGCCGACTAATGCGGATGCTACGGCCAATCGCAAGGCAGTTGAAGATTGGCTGAAGCAACAAAAGAAAAAGTCACCACCTGAATCGTCGCAAGATAAGAAAGCCGGCGAGTCAAAAAAGCAACCGGGTCAGCAAGGCGACCAAGGCAAGTCGCCGTCTGACAGTGCCGGCGGGAAGGACAAATCGCCGCCATCCGATGACGCCAAGTCGCAAGCGTCGAGCAAACCTGGGCAGGGTAACAACCCGTCCAAGCCCGACCAGAACAAGCCTGACCAAAACAAGCCCGAGCCAAGCGGGCCTGATCAAAATAACCAGGGCCAGAGTGGTCAGAAGAACTCTGATTCAGCACAGCCGAACCCAGCTCAAGCCAGCTCGGCGCAACCACCGCCGACGGCGCAACAGGCAGCGGCGCAGAAGCAACGCACCGAGCAGGCGCAGAAAGCGCTGCAGCAGCAAATGGATCAAGCGCTGGGCGAGCCATCTTCGAAGGCCGCCGATAAAACGGCGCAGCCGCATCAGCTGGGTGCGATGCCACAGGACGGCTTACCAAAGACGATGCCGGCCGATTTGCGGCACACATTGCAGGGCGTGGTGGATGATCCGGGTGCGTTGTTGCGGCGAAAGTTCAAGCGCGAGTACCAGCTGCGCCACGGCAGCGCGCCCAATGATGAGGTACAGCCATGATGTTTCGTCGTTGTCTGTGTGTCTTAGCACTGCTGTTGTTGCCAGCGCTTGGTCATGCGGTGGAAGTCCACGCCAGCCTTGATCGCAACACTGCGTCGCTGGGTGACACGGTGACGCTAAATTTACGCGTTGAAGGCGCCAGCAGCCAAGTCGGCGTGCCTGATCTCAGTGCGCTGAGTCAGGACTTCGACGTGCTGGGTACTTCGCAAAATCGCAGCCTGAGTATCGTTAACGGCGTACGCCATGCGCAGTTCACCATCGGCGTAGCGCTACGGCCGAAACATGCCGGCTCGCTGCAGGTTCCCGCCCTGACGGTGGATGGTGCGCAGACGGCCGCGCTGACGTTGCAAGTGACCGCGCCAGATCCCAATACCGCCGCAGACAGCCAACAAGATGTCTTCATGGAGGCGCAAATCGCGCCCGCACAGGTTTATGTCGGGCAGCAGTTGAGTTACGTCGTGAAGCTGTATTACGCGGTAGATATCAGTGGTTCGCTGGACGCGCCACAAGTAACTGGTGCGCAGGTCACCCAAGTAGGCGACGACCTGAAATACACGACGCAGCGCGGCGGCCGGCAATATCGCGTGTTGGAACGTCGCTATGCGGTGGTGCCACAACAGGCCGGCCATCTCGCGATTCCAGCATTGCGCTTCGACGGCGAAGTATCCGATCCGAATGACCCGAACAGCTTCTTCGGTGCCAGTACACCGGTATCAGCCAGTGCTCCGGCGCTGGCCGTCGAAGTGCAAGCGGTGCCGCCGTTGAGCGATAGCAGTGCAACGTGGCTGCCAGCACGGCAGCTGAGTCTGACCTTGGATGGCTTGCCGTCTTCGACGACGTCGTTGCGCGTCGGTCAACCGATCAATATCACGATGACCTTGCAGGCGACGGGGATACCTGCTGCCGCTCTTCCGGCGCTCAGCCTGGCAACGCTTGATGGGGCGACAGTGTACCCGGACAAGTCGGTCAGCAGCACGCGCGTTGATGGCCCGTGGCTGGTCGGACAGCGGCAGCAAAAGTTCGCCATTGTTCCGAATCGCGCCGGTGAATTGACCTTGCCGGCCACCACGGTAACGTGGTGGAACGTGCTGACTAACCATGCGGAAGTCGCGCAGGTTCCGGCGCGAACGCTCACCATTTTACCCGCGGTTGGAGGAAGCGCTGCTGCACCGAGTGCTCCCCCTGTGGCGCCATCCACGGCGGGCGCTACCGTTACCGGTGTCGCTGCTGTTCAACCAAGTACAGCTACCGCCATCTGGCGCTGGCTCGCGATAGGTAGTGTGGGCCTCTGGCTACTTAGCTTGCTGACATGGTGGTGGTGGCGTCGGCGCCCGACGCGCGTTGTGACGCCCTCGGCTAGGCCGCGCTCGCTGCGTCAACATAAGGAGGCGTTCTTGCGTGCTGCAAATGGTGGCGATGTGGCGGCACAGGTGCGCACGTTACTGGCGTGGGCGCGTGCCGAGCGTCCCGGTTTGCAGCACCTTGGCGAGTTGGCCACGGCCTTGGGAGATGCTCGACAGATTGCCGCCGTGGCCACACTTCAGCGTCAGCACTATGCCGGCGCGACCGCCATTGGAAACGCTCCGTCACTGGCTTCGGTGTTTCAGCGCGGATTGATTTGGCGAGATACGGATGTACCAAACATGGATCCGTATTTAGCGCCGCTGTACCCGTTTGATTTGAAGTCTGACTAGCGAAGTAGCTACCGCGCGTGGGGTCGCGATGCGTGGGTAGCCATGCGAGCTGACGCGCCAGATAGGCGTGATTGGTGACGAACTCAGCGCGTGTGCGACGCCGCTGCAACAGCAACGTCGACTGCACCTTGCACGATGGTCTGCATGCCGGCGTTGAAGCAACACAGCGTAATGTCGAGTGACGCGTCGCGCTGCAGCTCATCGCATAGCGTGGCACTGGCAATCGCCGCTGCCGGTGACGCGGGATAACCATAAACGCCGCAACTGATGGCGGGAAACACAATGCTTCGCCCACCGTGTTCACGCAGTAGCCGGCATGCATTGCGATAACAGCGTTCCAGCATCTCGGCTTCGTGCGCGTCGCCGCCACGCCAGATTGGGCCAACGGTATGAATCACCCAGCGCGCTGGCAGTGCAAACGCAGGTGTCAAACGTGCTTCGCCGGTAGTGCAGCGGATGCCTGGCGCGCTTTGCGGTAACGCGCGGCAAGCAGCCAACAGTTGTGCGCCGGCGGCATGATGAATGGCACCGTCGACGCCGCCTCCGCCAAGCAAACTGGGGGTAGCGGCATTGACAATGGCGTCCGCGTGTACGGTAGTGATGTCGGCGCATAGCGTGTGGATGGGCATGGCTTCAATGGTAGTTGGGCCGTATGCTAACGGCGGTTAAGGGGGCCAGAAGGAGGAGTCGTAGATCATGATTCAATCAGAAGACTTGTCTTTTGGGTATTTGCTCAGTGATGTCACCTTGCTGATTCGCAAGCACTTTGATCGGCGTGCGGTGAAGTTCGGATTGACGCGCGCGCAGTGGCGCGCAACCAAGGTGTTGTATCACCGCCCGGGTTTGCGGCAAACCGAGTTGGCGGATTTCCTGGAGATGGAGCCGATTGCCGTCGGTCGCGTGATCGATCGCTTGCAAGCGGCTGGTTTCGTCGAGCGTCGTGCTGATCCGAAAGACCGTCGCGCGTGGCGTCTGCATACCACCGAGCAGGCGCGCGGCGTGATCGATGACATGGAATTGATTGCGCGCGGCTTACGCAAAGATGCAGCGACCGGTATCGACGTTGCGGAATTGCAGCAAGCCATGGATGTTCTCACTCGCATGAAAGACAACTTGTTGGCGCTCGAACAGACTGGACCAGCGGCGACTTAAGCGTCCGGCACCGCGTTTGTTAGTGTTGTGCATAAGCCTTTTATTTGCTCGCCAGTGGTGCGATGTGTGGGCTGTAGTCGATGGTCGAGATGATGCTGTTTCGTTGATGGTGTATGGGAGTCGTCTGCGGAACAAACATGACGGTCGCACACACATGTTGATGCGTTTTTGTCTGAGCGATGTAACGCTGGTGAACTGCTTGCAATCGCCAGGTCGCGGCTTCTCGGTCCCCGCGTGCCCGATTGCGGTGCTAGTCGCATGTAGACTCGCTGGCCGCAGGCGGCGTTGGAGTGAGGCTGGAACGGTGCGTTCGTCCGCTTTGTGTTGGTCGACTGACGGGTCATTTGGCCCGCGCTGCTGCGCTGCATGCCGCCGGCGCGCTCCGTTCGAACGCGAAACTTATGCCAGCGTCCCACGTACAAGACCTACCTTGGCCCGCTGGCCTTGCCGCAAGGTCGGCGCTGGCGCGCTCTTGCCGCATAATCCTCGTTATGAATGCGTTTTCCACAGAATCCCAAGCACCCACCGCACCGCTGTTTGCGGTGCTGCCTGCTGGCTTATTCGGTCCGCTAGCCGGGGCTAATCGCGAGCGCTATTGGGAATTGCTGTGCCGTCTGTTCGACGAGTTTTTTGGCCCCGATGCGCCGTTGCCGCCGAGCACTGGTTTCCAGCGCCGCGAGATCACTGCCGCGATCGAGCGCTATCTGCTCACGGATGATCCCTGGGAAAGCGAGGAAGGCGACGTGCCCGGTGCCTCGCTGCAAGATCGTGCCAACGCTATCCACGAACGTTTCCGCTCCACCGGTTGGTTGCGCCAGGAGCGCGTCGGCGCGCGCGAAATGGTTTCAATGATGCCGTTGATCTCGCAATTCCTTTCTACCCTGGTCGAGTTTGCCGAGCACGGCCCCACCTTTGTTTCGGCCAAAGTGCGTTCGATCGAGCTGCAATTGCAGCAAGTGGTTGAGGGCAAGGCGTTCGGCGATGCGCTTGATGAGGCGGCCGATCAGGCACGCCGCTTGCTGGTGTCGTTGTCCTCGATGAGTTTGAAAGTGCGCGACTTGATGCCCGAGCTGAGTCGCTCGGAAACCACCGCGCAGTTCGCGCGGCAGTGGTTCGAGCGTTACGTGAGTAGCTTCTTTGTGGGTGATTACGCTGACCTGCACAAGGCCGAACACCCGTTGGCACGGCGCAGCGCGATCTTGTCGATGGCGCGACAGATCGAAGACAGTGCGCTGCATGAAGTCATGCTGGCTTGGTATCGCGAGCACCTCACCGGCGGCGATGCCGAACGTGCCGAGTTGCGTCTGCAGCGCAGCCTGCGCCGCTTGCATGAGCTCGATCGCATTGATGAATACTTAGGCCGACTGGATGAGGATATCCGTCAGGCTAACCGTCGCGCGCTGGCGTTTCTCGATTACCGCCTGCGTGCACCGGACAAATTAGACGTACTGCTGCGCCGTGCGTGTCGCGGTGTGTTGCACGCACCGGAAGAAGCGCTGCGCCTGCCGGTGGCGCCGGGTGTGTTAATGGACGATATGCAATTACGCCCGCCACGACGCAAGCCGCAGCCGATCCCGCGCAGCGCAAATACCATGCAGCAGCCCACGCCCGAACAACTGGCGCGGCTTGGTTTGCTGCGACGGATAAAACGCGCGCGACTGGTAACACCGGAGGATATGGCGCGCTACGTGGCACGCCATCTGCCTCCCGACGGTGGCATCGACTCCGCCCACTTGGTGATCACCTCGATCGAAGATTTTCGCGCCTATCAAACCCTGCTTACTCTGGCGCTGCGCAGTCACCGCGTTGGCGGCCTGCGTCGTGAGGATCCGCTGAGTCGTCTGCTGCGCGGCTTCCGCGTGGAATTACTTGACGCCGGTGAAACGGATGACAACGGATATCTGAGCGCGCCGCGCTTCGCCATCCATCGATTACGGAAGAGTGCATGAAACGTAGTTGGAGCCAGCTTAGCCAACAGTCCAATGGCATTTATACGGTGCAGGACTTTGAACGTGCGGCCTATCGCTTGGTGACCGAGCAGGTGCTGTATGTCAGCGACCGCAACGCGCGCACGGCGTACCACCTGATTGAAGATCACTTCGATGACTACCTCGGCGCGTTGGCGCCGCTGGGTATTCGGCTGGAACGCAATGCGCATTTCCGCTACATCGTCGCGCTGCCGACACACGGCGAGGGTGCACCGGTGACGCTGGATGAAACCTTGTTGCTGCTGGTGTTGCGTCAGCGATATGACGAGGCCATGCGGCAAGGTCTGGTTGAGGATCAGGGCGAGGTGGTGCTCGAATTACCGGAATTGCAGGAAGCCTACCCGGCACTCGCCGGCCGTCCGATGCCTGAGGTCGGTACGCTGCGTAGCTTGATTCGTACGCTCAAGCGCTGGGGTGTATGTCGACCAGTTGATTCTGAAGGTGGCGATCCACAGCCGTTTCATTTGCGTATACGTCCGGCGATTGTGGAGATCGTCGGCGAGCAATGGTTGCAACGATTAGATCAACACAACCGCGACGATGAAGCGGGCGACGAAGTCGCGGAGGACGACGATGCAACTGCTTGAGCGCGTGCACCTGGTACAGTTTTTTCTGTTTGAGGCGCAAACCCTGACGCTGGATGCCACCAGTGCGATCATCGCGCCGAACGGGGCCGGCAAGAGTGCGTTGTTGGATGCCCTGCAAATCGTGTTGCTGGGTGGTGATCGCAGCCGCATCCGCTTTAATGCGCAGGCCGGCGGCAGTGCCCGCGCGCGCAGTATCCGTGATTACTGCCTAGGCGTATTCCGCAGCGGCGAAGAAGGTCGCAAGCGACGCACGGCCACCACTTATATCAGCCTGGTATTTCGTGATCAGGAAAGCGGTATGCCGCTAACGGCTGGTATCGCGTTGGGTGCTTCGGTCGACGAAACCGAACACCGCCTATACGGTCAGTACTTGTTACCCGGTGTGGCGTTGGACTTGGAAGATCACCTCGAGCGCAGCAAGGGTCGCGAACTCCCGTTGGAGTGGGCCGCGTTTCGCGAACTGGCGGTACGTCGTTGCCGCGAGGCGAACAGTAAACTGGAGTTGCACTCGACCAGCGAACGCTTCGTCAAGGACCTGCTGTTTCGTTTGCGCGCTTCACCTACGGCGCATCCGGATGTTGCCGCTTATCGCAAGGCGTTTCAGAACGCGCTCAACTTGCAGCGAGTCGAAGATGTGGATTTGTTCGTGCGCACCTTGGTGGCCGAAGATCGCCCCACCGACGTTGCCCGCTTCCGCGCACTGCTGGAATCCTTTCGCCAGCTAAAAGAAAAAATTGAGCAAGTGGTGCAACGTATCGGGGCGGCCGAAGGCGTTGAGCAGCAATACGCGAAGATTGCCGCGCAAGTGACTCGCGCGGCCTCGTGCCGCGCGCTGGCGGCCGAATACGCTCGCGACTTACTGGCTGAGCAGGTGGATCAGGCCGAGCTTTCCAGCGGACAGGCCAGTGAAAAACTTGCCGCCACGCGGCGCGCGCTGCAGGAAGCTAACCTCGAACAACAATCGGCTGAAGATGCCCACGCGCAAGCCAATGCGCGTTTACAAGGCAGTCAAGGTTATGGCGAGCAGGCTCAGTTCGATGAGCTGGCCGGACGTGATCGGCACGAACTGGCGCGATTAAAAAAAGATCTGCTGCGCGAGATCAACTTTGTGCGCGAACAATTTTCAGCCATCGAAAAGTTGGATCTACCAACGGTGGATGCCACCATGCTGGCCCGTGCTCAGTCGCTTTGGCATGGCTGGTACGACACGTTGGTGGCGCTGCCGGGCGATGCGGAATTGCCGTGGGAAGCCGAAGCCCTACATGCGCAAGCTCACCAAGCCTTGCTTGCGGCCAAGCCATTGATCGATGCCGTGGACGGCCATACGCGTTCGTTGCATGCGGCATTTGACGATGCGCAAGCTCGCCTTGATGCAGCCCGACAGAACCAGAAGCGCCTCGCGGCGGGGCAGGC
>JBDTBF010000114.1:0-6489 GCA_039924175.1 Rhodanobacter sp. | reverse complement strand
GTTCCCATGCTGCCTTCACGACGACTCCCCGAGAATCGCCAGATGAGCCAACCACCCTCACGCCAACGCCGACATCTTCATCACGTCTTCGCCCCCATCGTTCTGTTGGTCGGCTCCAGCAGCGCAGTTTATGCGTCGCAGTTGCCCGCGCTGAACCGCGTTGATTTTTCGCTGGGCGGCCATTACGCCAGCACCCGTACCACGCTCGGTGCCAGCACACCCAACGCTGGGCTTCGCGGCCGGTTCAACCTTGAAGACGACTTGGGCTTCAGACAACGCAAGGCAGTGCCACGCGTGCATTTGAATGTTTTGATCGGTGACAGCCAAGGCTTCTCGTTTGATTACTTCAGCGTGAATCGATCGCGCCGACGAGTAGTCGAGAGAGCGTTCGACTACGGTGGAAACCATTACGACGTTACCGCTAACGTACACGGCAAGCTGGATTTCGATTCCGCTAGCGTGGCTTACCGCTGGTGGTTCGGAGCAGGCAGCAACGTGTTCGGGCTGGGCCTCGGCGGTGCGTGGTATCGGATTCGAGCGAGAGTTGGTGGAAGCCTGGCTGTGGATGGCAGCAACATGGGGGAAGCGTCCACAGCCACAGGCGTGCACGCGTGGGCACCGGAACTGCAACTAGGCTGGCGCCACGCTTTCAATAATCAGTGGCGAATGTATGCCGATGTCTCCGGCGTCAAAAAAAGCGGCGGTCGTTTATACGGCCATATCTACCACGCCAATATGGGTCTGGAATGGTACCCGTGGGGCAACCTCGGCCTCGGCGCGGAATACGGCTACACGCAAATCAAACTCGATCAGCGTCGCCATGCCTTCAACGACAGTCTGGACATGCGCCTCAAAGGGCCGTCACTGTTCATGAAGCTACGCCTCTAGGCCATCCGTCGTGCGGCACGGCAGGAACGATGTAGCCAGATCCGCGTCATTTACCGCCCGGTGACGCCAAGCCGAAACGAGCCCGAAGACCATTCCGGATGAGCAGACGCCTGACTTCGACCGCACTTAAACGTGCATCAATTGGCCACATGGGCGGCCGGCTCCTGAAACTTGAGTCCGTTGGCCACTCTTAGCGTCCTTTGCCATGTCAGCGATTGAGCGGGGTGCAATCACCAATCGCCAGTGTTTCCTGTCATCCGTCCAATGCCCAAAGGCGGACCAAGGCACAGACACGACGAAGGGCACCGCAGTGCCCTTCGTCCAGCGCAAATACAACGACGCGAATCAGTGCACGCGGAACAGTACCGGCCGCCAGGCGCCACTGCTATAGGACTCCCGACGTTGCCGATGCATGCGCTCAAGTACCTCGAGGCGACGTGCTTCGGCCCACTCAACGTGAGTCACCACCAACGTGCTGACATCGATCCCGCGGCGCCTGGCTTCGTCTCCGCGCCACAGGCGGAATTCGTTATAGGCCGAAATCTCGTGGGTCAGGTCGCGCACACAAAGCTCGATCATGATCGCATCGTCAAGAAAGCCGATCACCGGCACGTCGTCCGGGATGGAATCATCCGCCGTCGCAAAGTAGCTCAATGCGGCCAGTACATTGGCTCGATTCGCCTCCGGCAGGTCAAAGCCGACGTCCTCTACCATCGCCAACATTGTCTCCACACTCTTTAATCGCGTGGCAATGAAGTCCGGCAACTCATCCAGCTTGGTCCCCGCCAGCGACGCCTTGGCCGCAGCAATAACGCTAGCGGCATCCGATATATCGACCTCCTTCTGCGCCGCCTTCATTGAGTCCACAAAGTGGGTCAGATCCGCGTCGCTCAAGGTAATGCAGATATCCATACTCATCGAAATGATTCACATGCGGGAGAAGGTTCGAAGCGTATGCCCGTCGCGGCCTGCGCGTCAATTGGACGCACCCAGTCCATCGCGAGGTCAAGCAGACGTCACCACAGCACAGGTTTTGTTGCCAGCATCGGCATACCGCTGGTCGTACGCGTCAGCGGGCTTTACCCCGCGGGTCGGCTTGAGCCTGTGTGCCATGCAGAGTGACCAGATCACGCGCGCCGCAAGCTTCCACCGCGGCGGTTTCCGGGGCACCGCCAAGCTCATGCGCGGCCCAAATCCCGTCCCAAATCCAGTCAGCGGTGGCCCCTCTGCGCGCGGCCTGACGCCCACAGCGCAGCGCGCGGACACTTTCCACGAGTTCCGCACGTACGCAACTACCCTCCACGGCCTTGGCGACGACCACCTACCGCTGAGCGCCGCGCGTGATCGTACGGTTCGCCCCTACCCTAGACCAGACCATGTTTACTTGCGGAAAGCGTCATGGGAGGCAAAGCTTCAAAGGGGCTGGAGATTCTCGACGCAGGGGCGCCCGTTTGAAATCACGGTCACTGTTCTCCGAACTCAAGTGCCGCAACGTGTTGCGGGCGGGCGCGCTGTACGCCGCCGCGGTATGGGCGCTGGCACAAGGCCTGGCGCAATTGCTGCCGGTGTTCAATGCTCCAAACTGGCTGACTCAGTGGCTCGTGATCGCCGGTATCATCGGCTTTCCGTTCTGGCTGGCGTTCGCGTGGTTCTACGAGTTCACGCCGAGTGGCCTGAAGCGTGAGAGTGAGATTGCGCCGGACGATTCTATCGCGCAACACACCGGCAAGAAGTTCGACCGCTGGATCTTCGCAGTGATGGCCGTGGCCATCATCCTGCAGGTCACCAACCAGTTCGTGCTGCACCGGGATGCCACCAGCACGGCGAATACAGTCGATGCCAAAGCTATTGCTGCAACTCTGGCGCAAGTGCCCAATAAATCCGTCGCTGTGTTGCCACTGGCCAATGAAAGCGGCGACCCCAAGCAGCAATACTTCTCCGATGGCCTGTCAGAAGAATTGATCTCCGATCTCGCCCAGATCAACGGGCTGAAGGTGATCGGCAAGTATTCCAGCTTCAAGTTCCGTGATTCCAAGGACAGCCCGGCGCAGATCGGGGCCGCGCTGGGTGCCGCTCATTTGATCCAGGGGTCGGTCCGGCAGCAAGGCGACAACCTGCGCGTAATGGTGACGCTGATCGGCGCAAAAGACGGCGCTTTCGTGTGGTCGCACAGCTACGACGAACAGCTCAAGGACGTGTTCGCGATCCAGACCAAGATCGGCCAGGCCGTGGCCAGTGCGCTGAAGATCCAGCTGCTCGGCAACGCGATCGTCTCGACCGACAAGCCGCCCAGCGGCAATGTCGAGGCATACCAGTCGATGCTGCAAGGGCGCGCGCTCAGTCGGCGCGGCACCGAAGCCGGCTTTCGCCAAGGTATCGCGCTGTACCAGCAGGCGCTGAAGCTCGATCCGAACTACGCCTATGTCTGGGGCACGCTGTCCAATGTCTGGGTCAATCTGGGGCAGGTTCTGACCGGCGATGCGCAGCAACAGGCGTACGCGCAAACCCACGTGGCACAGGACAAGCAGCAGGTGCTGGCGCCGGACGCGGCGAGTACCTCCATAACTCACGGTTATCTGTTGTCACAGGTCGAGAACGACGCGGTGGGTGCGCTGGCCGAGTACCAACGGGCGTACGCGCGGGCGCCGAACGATGGCACCGCCATGTCTTTTCTGGCCTACGGACTGGACAACCTCGGGCAACTGCAGCCGGCAGCCGACTTGTTCCGCAAAGCGATCGCCACCGATCCGCTGCGCGCCAGCTGGTATAACAGCCTGGCCTTCGTCCTGGCGGCGCAAGGCCAGCTCGATGCTGCCGAGCAGGCGACCCGCAAGGCGCTGGCTTTGCAGCCAGATTTTCCAGGGCTGTATTCGGCCCTGGCCGGAATCAACATCCTGCGCGGAGACGCCGCCGCGGCAGTGCGTGACGCCAAGCAGGAAACCGATCCGCTGCTGGGGCCGACGATACGGGTCGCGGCGCAGCAGATCGGCCGGGATCGCCAGCAAGCCGACACCGCTTTGCGCGATTACATCGTCAAGTAGGGCAAAGATCAGCCCTATGCCGTCGCCGAGTTGTACACGGTGCGCAAGCAACCGGATGACATGTTCGCGTGGCTGCAACGCGCCGTGACGCAGCGCGATCAAAGCTTGACCAGCGGTGTGCTGTTCGGTGGCCCTCTCAGCGATCCCCTCACGCTGGCCTACCAGCACGACCCGCGCTTTGCCGCCTTGTGCAAGCAGATCGGCTTGCCGCTGCCGGGGCAGGTGTTGCCAACTCCTGCACACACTGGATCCGGCGTACCC
This sequence comes from Rhodanobacter sp., assembly GCA_039924175.1. Taxonomy (GTDB): domain Bacteria; phylum Pseudomonadota; class Gammaproteobacteria; order Xanthomonadales; family Rhodanobacteraceae; genus Rhodanobacter. The sequence goes on along the minus strand of JBDTBF010000114.1, from coordinate 2,299 downwards.
TAGGCCACAGCCACCGAGGCCGCTGCGACTAAGCCATGAGCGCCAAGCCATCCTTCTTTGCCGAACTCAAGCGCCGCAACGTGCTGCGTGCGGGGGCATTGTACGCGGCCGCGGCATGGGCGCTGGCGCAAGGTGGTGCACAGTTGTTGCCAGTGTTCGGTGCACCGGACTGGGTCACTCGGTGGCTGGTGATTGCCACTGTTGTCGGCTTCCCGTTCTGGCTGGCGTTCGCGTGGTTCTACGAGTTCACCCCGACTGGTCTCAAGCGCGAAAGCGAGATTGACCCGGCCGATTCGATCACGGCGCACACCGGCCGCAAGCTGGACTTCTGGATTATCGGCGTTCTTGCTGTCGTCGTGGTGTTACTGGTCACCAATACGTTCGTGCTGCGCCGCGACGCCACCAGCACCGCAAACGTGGCAAACGCCGAGGCAGTCGCCGCTACGCTGGCCAAGCTGCCTGGCAAATCCGTCGCCGTGCTGCCGCTCATCAACGAAGGTGGCGATCCAAAACAGCAATACTTCTCCGATGGCCTGTCCGAGGACTTCATCACCGCGCTGTCGCAATTCGCAGGTTTGAAAGTGATCGGCCGCAACTCTTCGTTCCAGTTCCGTAACTCCAAGGACGACGCGCAAACCATCGGCGCGAAACTCGGCGTGGCGCATCTACTGGAAGGCAGTGTGCGTCGACAGGGCGATGAAGTACGCATCAGCGCTGAGCTGATCAGCACCCGCGACGCCAGCACGCTGTGGTCGCAACATTACGATCGGCCCTACAAAGACTTGTTCGCGCTACAGGACGAGATCACCCAAACGGTGGCCAACGCCTTGCAGGCCAAGCTACTGAACAACGCCGTTGCCGCGCCGCAAAGCGACCGTCCGCCCAGCGGCAACCTGGCCGCTTATACCGCCTTTCTACAAGGTCGCTTCTACCATGGGCGCGGTAATGCGGTCGACGTCCGCCACGCGATTGAGCAGTACGAGGTGGCCATCAAGGATGACCCCCGCTACGCACTGGCCTATGCCGAATCGTCACGGGCCTGGACCGGTCTGGCCATTGCGTTTCTGGAAGGTACACCCGCACAGAACGCATATGCGAAGGCGCGTACGGCGGCCAACTCGGCACTGGCACTCAACCCGAATCTGGCAGCGGCGCATGGGGCTCATGGCTATGTCCTGCTCAACGCCGATTTCGACTGGACTGGTGCGCAAACGGAGTATCGGCAAGCGCTGCAGCTTGCGCCAAATGACAGCCTGAGCTTGTTCTTCCTGGGCCAGATGTCGGCGACCCTTGGACGCCCTGATCAAGCCGTCGAACTCACCAAGCGAGCTCTGGCCATCGATCCGCTGCACGCAAACTGGTACAACTGGATGGCCTATTACCTGTCCGGCCTCGGCCGCTTCGACGAAGCGGCGGCGGCCGCTCGCAAGGCGATCGAGCTGCAACCCACGGCCGCGGGCTTTCACGAGCAATTGGCCGTCGTCGAAACGCTGCTCGGTAATGCCAAGGCGGCACTGGCCGCCGCGCAGGCGGAACCCGCGAAGGGTGGTTGGCAGGAGATCGCGCTGGCGTTCGCACGGCAAATTGGCCCCGACCATGCTGCAGCGGACGTGGCGCTCAAGCGCCTGATCGACAAATACACCGATGGCGCGCCGTACCAAATCGCCGAGGTCTACGCGCTGCGCAAGGAGCCCGACAAGATGTTCGAGTGGCTGGATCACACTTGGGCCAGCCGCGATCCCGGTCTGGCGTATTTGCTCTACGACCCGTTCATCCTGCGCTACCAGCACGACCCGCGCTTCGCCGCGTTCTGCCAGAAGGTCGGCTTGCCAACCACCACCAACGCGAAGGCGATGCTGTGAGGGCGAAGCCTTCGCTTTTCGCTGAACTCAAGCGTCGCACATGCTGCGTGCGGCGGGATGCGTTGTAAGCGATCTGAAGACTGCCGCGTTCGACGCTGACGCGGGGCGCTGGCGGCACGATTCAACAGGCTTCTCACACCGAGGGGAGCCGAATGTCCCCTTGGGGGTAGGCAGTTCGCGGCCTCGACGGTCCGTTCCTGGCCGCAAGCGGACTGTGAGCTGATGGCGGGTAGCGGCCTGCCGCGTACCATCAGTTACACGAGTTCGTGAGCTACCCACGAATAGAGCGCCACCCGAACTGGATCACGTGTCCATGTCTCACCGAATTCTTCGACGTTGCCGCTAACCTCCGCGGACTCATTCAGACAAAGACTTCGGGGACTGGGAAACGCGCTTCGAGTGGCGATCTTCACCGTTTGAGTGTAAGTGCGGACTCC
>JBDTBF010000113.1:0-2832 GCA_039924175.1 Rhodanobacter sp. | reverse complement strand
AACCACGTGCGACCCGCATAAGGATGGTAGACCCAGTATTGCTTGTTGGTCAGATTGTCCACGCCAACGGACGCCACCCATTGCGGTGCGAACTTCCAGCGCAGCTTGGCATCGGCCACGGTAAACGTGCTCACGGCGCCGTAAGTGTTGACGAAATCATTGTTGTTGAGGGTGCCGTACTGACGTCCCGAATGACGTATGCCGAGCGAAGCATCCCACTGTGGCGTGAAGTGATAATCGGCCAGCATGCTGGCGCGTATTTTCGGAATGCGTGGAAAATACTTGCCGTTGGCAAGCGGGTACTGGCGATCTTGCAGGGTTTTGGCATGGTTGAACGCGATACTGGCCTGTAGATCGAGCCCAGACGTCCAGACGTCCGTCAGCTTGATTTCGCCTTCGATGCCGCGGCTGCGCATGCGATCGATGTTCTGCACGCTGGTAACCGTCGGCGTCACTGTGATGTCGGTCTGCGAGTACAGCGAATCGCTGATGCGGTCCTGGTACAGCGAAACGCGCCAATGGCCGTTATCCAAGTGGCGCGTAAGCGTCAGGTCGTTGGATTCGTCGATCTCGGGTTTCAGCGCAGGATTGTTGTTGATGATCGCGTTAGCTGAAATAGTGCCTTGAAATAGCTCAGCGACGGTCGGATAGCGCACGGCCTTGCCATACGCCAGGCGCAACTCCCAGTCGTCCGCCAGGTCCCAGTTCAATGCTGCCTTGGGCGAAAAGTCGGTGCGCTTTCGGTCGCCGTAATGCAGCGTGCTGCTGGCGTTGGCGAGCAGCCCGCCATACGCGCGCCACTGTTCCAGCCGTCCACCGGTGGTCAATGCCCATGTGTCAGCAAAACTCCAAACGTCTTGCAGATAAGCTGCGCGGGTTTGCGTGCGACCGGCGAACGCGCTGATCGGTGTGCCGTCCGCGCCGCCCAACCAGTTACTGGCGTTGCGTACGCGTGTATTCAGTACATAACGGTCGCCGTGGATACCGGCGTACAGCATGTGTTGATTGCCAAGCGGACCCGAACTGCGCAGGTCGAAGGTGTCCCAACCGGAGCCGCTTCGATTTGCGATGGAGCCGGGGCCACCAAGTGGCGCGCCCGGCTCAGGCAGTGCAGCGGTGGCAGCTTGGGAGCGCAGGAAGTCGTAATGGCTGGCGACCGCAGTCCAATACCAACCGTTGTCCAGATGGCCGTTCAACTCGGCGCCATAAAGAATATGAGTGTCCTTGGCGGAAGTAGGTGCCAGACCGCTCGCGGGTAAGGTCCAGGTCTGTCCGCCGCTGCTGATGGTGCCACTACTGACGGTCTGTCCGGCGTCGTCGTGCAGCAGGCTGCGCGTGCGATCTTCGGCACGGTTGCGCCACCAGCCGACGGTGAACAGCGCTGCGATTTGATCAGTGACGTCAACGCCAACCTTCAGCTTGCCCTGCGTCTGCACGGTGTGTTCGATGCTGTTGGCGCCGTACACCAGTCGCGGCGTGCCGTTCGGGTTGCGATCCAGCGTGGCGCCAGTCACGGGTACGGCCAGCGCCGGGTTGCCACCCGTCCTGGCCGTGGCGTATTGCATGGGCTGGCCATCGTTATCGAGTTGGCTCAGTTCCAGCAACCAGCTCCAACGGCCCTGCTTGTCACCCAACGTGGCAGCAACTTGGTGGCCGTTGAAATGGCCGCCGGCGCCGTAGGCATCGTGGTAATCTTGGCTGAAAAATTGGCTGCTGACACTGGCGACCCAGCGCTGCGGCAATAACGTGTGAATCAGCACCGTGGTGCCGAGTGAATTGCCGGGATACAGCGCGGAATACGGCCCGTACAAAATATCGACGGCACCAATTTCCTGCGGCACCACCATGCCCCAGCGCGGTGCGCCGTCGTAGCCATTGGTCATCAAGTTGGACAGCAGCAGACCGTCGGCATAAACCAGACTGCGCGCACTCTGCAAGGTACCCGCGTTGCGGCCGCTGATCACGGCATTGGGATCACCAACGTAGCGTTTGCGCACCATCATGTTGGGCGCGTATTTCAGGGCGTCGGCGCTTTCCGTCACGTTTTGTACTTGCAGTTGTTGTCGCGTTACCCGAACTTGCACACTGGGCGTTTCTGTTACCGCGGTATCGCTGGCGTGCACCGATACCGGCGTCAATGTGGTGGTCGGCGGTACCGTGTCGTCGGCCAGCAAGGAACCGCTGCAAAGCGCCAGTGCAACGGCACAGGGAAGGCATAAACGTCTATTCAAAACATACTCTGGATGCGGATCTAAGGTTACCAGCGTAATCCGCCGGACGTCGTACGCCAGATGGCGCGTTGTCGCAGCCGCAGTTCATTTGCTGCGCCGGCTACACAGATGGGATGCGCGGGCAAAGCAAAAGTGCCCGCTTAGCCGAGGGGCGACGCCGAACTGACATGTGGTCATGGATATTGTTTTCCCGCAGAGACTTTTCACGAGGAAAGGAAGTGACCACGAACGCTCAATCGGTACTGGTTCTCTTTGTGGGAGCGGCTTGAGCCGCGATGCTCTTGTTTTGATGTCGAGATCGGAAAGCATCGGGGTTGAAACCCCTCCTACAACAACCCGACATCTTCCACATCACCGCGATGCATCTGTCTTTTTTTGGGAGCGGCTTCAGCCGCGATGCTCTTGTTTTGATGCTGATCCTGAAAAGCATCGGGGCTGAGGCCCCTGCAACTCCGCGGTGTGCCTAGACGAGGTGGGGTGCTTATTCGTCGCGCAGCGGGCGTTCGCGGACGGGATGCTTGCTCAGCTTTCGTTGCAAGGTGCGCCGATGCATGCCGAGTTGACGGGCGGTTTCGGAAATATTGCCGTCGCATTCCGTCAA
>JBDTBF010000112.1:0-46209 GCA_039924175.1 Rhodanobacter sp. | reverse complement strand
CGCGCACAGGGTGCGCTCCTACGAGGTGCTGCGCGACAGGGGCTTGCTTTGGCTAAAGCCGCTCCCACAACAACATCAAGCGTCCATGCCTTTTTGTAGGAGCGCACCCTGTGCGCGATGGCATCCGGTAGCGCAGCGCTGGGCTGACCTGCTGGCTGCCGAGCACGTTGCTACGCAAGTGCTCACTGCACACGGCCATGCAAGTGCGTACACCGAACTCATTGCATCCAACGAACGCCTTTGTCTGGAATCCACACGCTTCGACCGCATCGGCCATTACGGTCGCCGCGGCACCATCATGCTGGCCGCTTGGAGCGACGCTCACGATGGCCTACGTGACAACTGGGCAGCCGCCGCCAAACGCATGCAAGCCAACCAATGGATCAGTGCGGACACCCTCCAACAGATCCGTCTGCGCTGGTGGTTTGGACGGCTGATTGGCAACACCGACATGCACTTCGGCAATCTGGCGTTTTATCTTGACGACCGTCTGCCACTGTAACTGGCGCCCTGCTACGACATGCTGCCCATGTGCTACGCACCCGGTAGCAGCGGCGCCATGCATACGCAACCACTAGCCCCACCACCCATGTCATTGCCCGCCGAACATGATGTCTGGGTTTCAGCCGCGGCCATCGCAGTGACATACTGGCAGACACTTGCCGACACCGATCAACTACAGGCGGACTTTCGCCGCATAGCCGCTGAAAACGGCAAGATCCTCGGCCAAGCTCTAGCGCACACCTGATCAGGATACGAATGACGTGCTGCGGCCTGCGTGCGGTGCTACTCCACTATTCGTTCGCGTCTATAGATTCAACTGCTTTCTAGACCGCGGAAAGGAAAGCAACACACCGTCCGCTTCACGCGGTCCCTTCAGTGCGCGAGTAGATCAAGACGGAATGTAATTTCGATGCAAGTCAATCCGTGTGTCCACCGGATCGCCACTACCCAAGCTGCATAACTCGGCGAGTCCATCGGTTATAAACACAACGGCGCCAGCAGCCGAAAGATCGCGACCACAGCCGTCTACTCGCCAATCCCCACACATTCGCCGGCGTACGTTTCACCGAATGTCGGACACGAAAAAACTGTACCGGAAACAATCATGTAATGAGCTCGTCACCGGCTTGAATTTAAGTTGCCGTAAGGTGTTGCGTGATATTCTCCACATCCGCTTGATGCTGCATAAGGGATGCAGCGAGGCCCGTCAGGCTTAAGGACTAGTTGGCAAATGGCGCTTGTAGAAATGTCGTGCAGCAGCATCCACGCTTCGGCCCGAGTAATCTAATACCGCGCTCAGCTAATAACCGCTGGGCGCTATTCATAAGGACAGAGGTTCGATGCTTGATACACGGATGATTATCGCCTGCGCGTTGGCTGCTGGCATGGCAGCGGTCGCGATTGCAGTCTTGTCTCCCCTTGCCGTGCGCGTAGGCTTGGTCGACCGCCCAAACAAGCGCAAGCTACACGTAGGCAACATCCCACTCATTGGCGGTTTAGCCGCCTTTATTGGCGTACTGGTGGGCGCGTTCTATTACGAGCAATTCGTCCCGTTCACCTACGTCTTGCTGGCCACCGCTGCCGCCATCACGGTATTAGGCGCAATCGACGATCGGTTTGATCTCAGCGTCAGCATTCGCTTATTGGTCCAGACCATAGCTGTCCTTGCCGTCATCGCCAGCACCGGCATCTATATACACACACTGGGTCACCTCTTCGGCCGCGACGTGACCTTAGGCTGGGCCGGCATTCCCCTAACGGTTATCGCCGTCATTGGTTTGTTGAACGCGTTCAATATGATGGATGGTATCGATGGGCTAGCCGGCAGCCTGACCCTAGTCAGCATCGCCGCCATCTTCTTATTCACCGGCCGTACTTCGCTACCTGGCGCTATGGTACTCATCGGCTTGCTCGGCGCGGCGTTACTGCCGTATCTCGCCTGCAACGTAGGCTTCATGGGGCGCAAGATTTTCTTGGGCGACGCCGGTAGCATGCTCATTGGCTACGTGCTGGCATGGACCTTGATTCGCTTGAGTCAAGAGCCCGGCACACACTTGTCACCGGTCGATGTCTTGTGGTGCGTCGCGTTACCCGCACTGGACACCATCGCGGTCATGTACCGTCGTTTGCGCCAAGGTAAGTCCCCCTTCAAGCCAGACCGTGGGCATATTCACCACATCCTGATGGGCATGGGCCTAAGCCAGCGGGCGACCTTGGTGGCATTAATCGCGCTAGCTGCCTCCATCGCGTTCTTAGGCAACGTAGCCCATTCGCTTGGCGCCGGCCCCGGCTCCAACCTTGTCGCGTTCTGTCTTTTCGCGGGCCTATATATCATTACCGTCACCCGAATCTGGGGACGGCAGAAAGCGCGCGAAGCGATACTAGTAATAGAAGCGACATCACAAGCCGCGCCGGTTAGCAACGTCTTGTCCATGGTCGGCAAACGGGCCGCACAAGCACAGACCGCACAGAAAGCTACACAGCAAGTCGACGCGCGCGAAGGGTCCGGTGCAGCTGATTAACAAATCTGGTCACGCACCTTAACAAAGACAAAATGCGTCACACAGCAACACGCCCGTAGGAGCGCACCCTGTGCGCGAACACACCTCAGCTACCACGCACAGTCGAATAGAAAGCCCCGCACCACGCCTCCGGCAAGCTACATCCTTAGCGAATTAGCGAAGGTGGGTAATACGTATCCTGCGCCCCTCTGCGTACAAGATACGGCCCCGTAAACCGCTGAAGTAGCAAGCAGAGTTTTACTCACTGTTCACCCATGCGAGAACCCACTTCCTCGGACGACATGGTTATTTACTCGCATCTATTTCGAATCAGCGACCCTGTCACTCAAGCACTGCTGATCGCCATCTTTGGATTGCTGTGGATAGCATTCCGACGTTATCGCACGGGCCTCGCATTTATCGCATTTGGTGCGCTGTGGGTAACGGCGTGTGCCACACCCGCTTTTGCCGGCTTTCTGCGCTACGGGCTAGAGAGTCAATATCCGGCACAAACGGCCATGGCCTACCCCACCGCAGACGCCATCGTTGTGCTGGGTGGCGGCCCACTCCCGCCACTTCGTGCAGCCAACAACGCGCCGCAACTTGCCCACACGCGGCTTGGCTTCGCATGGCTTTTATACAAAGCCGGTCGCGCGCCACTCATCCTTGTTTCCGGAGGCGACGGCTCGGCTATCGCCATGAGCCGCAGGCTAGTTGAGTTCGGTGCGCCAACTTCAGCAATACGTATCGAAAGCCACAGCGCCAACACCTACCAAAACGCAGAACTTTCCGCAGCCATCCTCAAAACGGAAGGCCGGAACCATATTCTGCTGGTCACGTCACCGGATCATATGCCGCGTGCGATGGCGAGTTTCGATGAGCAAGGGTTGTACGTCATTCCAGCGCCATCAAATGACAGGCATTCGACGTTGGATACACGCAACCCTTGGTCGCCGCGGCGCGCCGTCCTGCAAATCAGCAGCGGCGTACTGCACGAATACATCGGGCTAGTTGTCTACAAAATTCGTGGTCAAGCATAGGCTCCGACGCCCACTTCCGTCGTGCCGCTGACAACCGTAGATGGTCTTGATCAACGCGCAACAGTTTCCCGCCGATCGAGACGAATGCATGATGATCAACGTCGATCGACATCTTAAAAATCCAAGAAACTCCAATTCCCTCCTACCATGTGACGCGGCAGTTCGGAAACATCAGCTTTTATGACTAAGGACGCCTCTCAATAATTGCAGCGCCACCACTTGGCACCTCAATCCCAAACGTACTCGGTCCGCCGCTAGCATTGCCGACAGTCATTTTTCCAGAAATCTCCTGCCCTTGGCCGTCGTAGAAATAGGCCTTGGCTGCTGCCTTATCGCCCCAAGAGTAGGTGCCTGAATGTAACGTAATGATTCGCTCCTGACCAACGATGGTGCCACTCCCCAGCTTAGTAATCGTGATGGGGAACATATGCGCCAGGATCGTTGGGCGAGTAAGGCTTGATTTGTACATCTGGCCGGGCGGCGCCCAGTAGGTGAAATACAAATTGCCTGACGCAATCTTCTCCCTGATGTCGGCGAAATAATCCGCGTCAGAACTCCAACCCTTCCACCATGTACCTTTCTTCCCCACCCTCAGCGCGTCGGTCCTGTAACCATTGGTCCATCCAAGGACGATTGGAGTGGACGCAAGCTGTGTCTGCGCGTAGCCATAATTCATGGCTGTTTCGATGAAATGCATGACTGGCAAAGCGCGTCCCTTACTATCAAGAGGTATCCCATTTGTAACAACCACATTGCCCGCCTTAGAGCTCAAGACCATTTGAATAATGGCAGCCCTTGCATCCTCGGAAACCTTCGCTAAATCTGATTTCTTTCTTCTTATCGTGTAGTTTGTCAAATCTACGTCGACCGTACGCTGATCCCAGCGATCATAAGTCCATCGAAACCCGGGCTTCGTATACGTCGAAACGTCAAAGTAGATTCCATCTACTCCGGTAGTGTTAAGCGCCTCACCAATGATCCGTCGCATTGACTTGTAGTAGGAGTTTGAAAGCGTCGGGTAATAAATAAAACTATGCGCCTTATTTCGAATATAGGCCTCACGAGCCATCGTAGTTTTTGGGAAGCGGTAGCCCATCGGCGTTCCGTCAGAACCGATAGCCACACTGTCAAGAAAAACAGGCTTTTCTGAACCAGCTGGTTGGTCAGGTGTCAACGCAGTCTCAAAGGGCACCAAGCACTTTATCGTGGGGTCAATTGACCTGATCACGGAGACAGCAGCCTTAATACTGTCCAGATAGCTCTTCTCGTTAAGGGTTTTTGGCATACTGAAAAGATAATGGCCGTATCCACCCAGCCATGGAAATCCACTGTAGGGACCGGTGAAAATAATCACTTTTGCGCTTCGCATAGCGAGCCACTTAGCCACAACCTCCCTCGACTGACTAGTTACGAAATCGTAAGGCATGAACGCGAGTCCACCCTCAACGCGTGTGGCCGCTACATAGTCATGTCGCACAGCATTTACAAAGTCGTAGTAATTTGCAGTATGTGTTGGATAAATCGCCCAACTGAACGAATAGCTTCCGCCTGGCGGTAGCCCGAAGTTCTTATCCGCGAACACCCCCTTGTTGCCGTCTCTTCTGATCGAAAGTTGCAGTCTAAAGAAGTCATCTAATGCCACCATACCAAAGCCAGAGGTTGCCCCCTGATAGAATAGGCTCGGGTTTGTCGATGGTGCTTCCGAGTCGTTCGGCAATAGCGACGTTCCAGACACTCCCGCTACATACATTTCTCGCGGGGCCTGTTGTGGACTTACCGTATTGTTAAACACCACTGCGATATCATCATGCGACGTATTGGTAAACGTGTCGGTGATCACGACGCGACCCGTTGATAAGCCGATTTTTCTGTGCAATTGATAACGTGCACTGACACCAGTGATCTCAAGTACATTACCATTTCGCGCGGCTTCCCAGTGCCACTCACCTCCTGTATCTGCCTTATCTCCGACTATTAGCTCGTTCCACTTGTTCGGTTTCATATAGGGATATGAAAACCTAGACTCTAGGTTATAACGGTCGCCCCCATTTTGTATTACAAGCCCTCCTCCTCGTGAAAGCTCGACGGAAAATGAGGGCATACTCAACACGTCGAACGGTGCCGCTTTTAAGACACCTGCCGCCGCAGGCATGGTCAAAAAGGCGAATACAGAGCACAAAGCGTACGTCATTTTATTCATAGTGCGACCCGGCTACCGGCAAACCCTAAAGCAACCATTACGTTGTATGACTTGTACTACCAATCAGCGAGGCTACGCCAATACTCAATGACAATGTGGTCTTGTGGTAGGAACGGTCACCATATATTCAGCGCACAGTGACCAGGAAGACCAGATGAGCTCAAACGAAAGTCCCCTAATTACCTTGCAGTAGCCCTGCCGTTACCACCTGCCGTTATCATATGGCCTCACCGTAACCAAGGAACACCGCAGAATGCAAACCATATTGGTAACCGGCGGCGCGGGCTATATTGGCTCGCACACGCTCGTACTGTTACAACAAGCCGGCTACCCCGTGTTGGCTTTAGACAACCTGTCCAATAGCAAAGCGGCAGCACTTGCCAGAGTTGCGCAGATCACCGGCAAGGCCGTGCCGCTCGTCAATGCCGATGTACGTGATCGTGATGCTCTGAACGAAGTATTTCGCGCACACGACATTGGTGCAGTGATTCATTTTGCGGGGCTCAAGGCTGTGGGCGAATCGGTCAGCGAGCCCATACGCTATTACGACAACAACGTGACGGGCACCCTCCGTTTAATTGAGGCCATGGATCGTGCCGCCATACGTACGCTTGTTTTCAGTTCTTCCGCGACGGTCTATGGAAAGCCAAGCAAAGTACCCATCACGGAAGCTGCGCCCTTGCGGCCAACCAATCCATACGGTGCCACGAAGGTTCATGCCGAAGACATTCTCGGCGATGTGTACCGTGCCGACAATCGGTGGCGTATTGCGATATTGCGCTATTTCAACCCAGTTGGTGCGCACGAAAGCGGGTTGATTGGCGAAGATTCAACCGGCGTGCCCAATAATTTAATGCCTTACATTTCGCAGGTTGCAATCGGCAAGCGCCCTCAATTGCAGGTGTTCGGAAACGACTATGACACCGTCGACGGCACAGGCGTACGTGACTACATCCACGTGGTAGATCTAGCACAAGGGCATCTCGCAGCACTGGATGCACTGCATAGCAGAGGGGGAAAGATCATCGCTAATCTCGGCACCGGGCGAGGATACAGTGTCTTAGAAATGGTTAGTGCGTTTTGCGATGTTTCGGGGCGCAGCATCCCCTACGTCGTCACGAGTCGACGTGGCGGCGATATCGCCACTTGCTACGCTGATCCAACACAGGCTAATACGCTGCTTGGTTGGTACGCCACACGAAACTTGACTGCCATGTGTGCAGATCAATGGCGGTGGCAAAAGGAGAACCCAAACGGATACCCCGAATAATAGACTGCCGCCACTTCATGCCATCAAATAATGACAACAACGGCGTCTTGCGCTGGTCCCTACCGAAGGACACCGCCACAAAAATTTGTCTAATGAGCTTCGCCGACTATTGGCGTCAGTCGCATAGATTGCGAGGAATGAAGAGCCTAATAGATGACTACGGCTCATTTTGCACGTTAGCCTTATCAATTGAATCCGACGTATCGATGTAACTAAACATTACCGTAGGCTACGACGGTTTTCCCCTGCCGGATAGACATCAAGAACTACGATTCACAGTGCCTAGGCACTGAACGTAAACTGTAGATTTTTCGCCCTCATGAACTTCGATAGTCGACATCGGCTGGGCGCCCATTCTGCGATAGAACTTGTGCGCGGGGCCAAGCTCTTCACCTACGACGATCTTGAAAGCTGCAACACCGCGACGCGCGAAGTAATCCTTGAGTTCGCCATACAGAGCTGAGGAATAGCCTGTCCCCCGATACGATGGGCCCACAGCAATACTCAGCAATTCCACATTAGAAAAGTCTGCAGCGGAGTGAGCCCCACTGGACCTGCTATAACGTAAAATTTCGAAAATTCGCCGCAATTTGCGCGGAGACGCCAGTACAGGGAAGAGTGCCAGAAGCAGCCGAGGGAAGTAATGCAACATTCTACGATAGATCGCACCCATTCCTTCAGCGCCTGAGATAAAACCAATCACTCGACCATCAACCTCTTTGGTCAATAACACACTACTGTCAACTTCATCTATTGCCCGATACATAAGCGATACAAAGTTGATACCTAACGTGGACAAGAAGCCTTGGTCGATATTCTGGATATGCAGCTGCGCTACCTGACGATAATAATCGGCGCTTCTCGTCATGACGATCCAATCAACTCAGTAGCGGCGCGAGCTGCGCCGGTGGTTTCGGCAAATTGCCGAATGCACGCCACACCACGGGCGACCGCGGCTTCAACACAACCCAAGCGGTCATACTGATCAACAAAAAGTACGTCCTCAGCCCCTGATTGGTAACGTACCACTCTTCCAGCGCGCCTTTATATGGCGCGATCACGTCGTCATAGAAGGCCGCGGCGTCGACATGGCCCTGCATCAGCTCTTCTTCATCACGAAAGACGATAGATCCAATACCTGACAAGCCTGGCCGCACTTGCACAATCGCTTGTTGAGAACGCTGTGGAAATGCATCAAAACAGCGCTGCGTCTGCGGCCTCGGCCCGACAATACTCATGTCACCCTTGAGAATGTTCAGTAGCTGCGGGAGCTCGTTGATCTTGGTTTTGCGTAGGAAGCCGCCCATAGGAAGGATGCGCGGATCGTTCTTGACCGTAACCGTACCCGTACCCAAGCTCGGGCTGTTCTTGAGCATCGTGGCAAACTTATATAACTTGAAGATCCGGCCGTCTTTACCGATACGGTTCTGCAGAAAGAATATCTCGCCCTCGCCACTGAATCGCAACGCGATCGCGATTGGCACCAATAGCGGCGAAAGGACTAGCAGCGCTAGTACCGACAACAATATGTCAAGCAATCGCTGCATGAATTACATCCTGCCGTCGAGATATTTGCCGGTTTCTTTATGTGCGAAATCCGGAATCATATAGTTGAACAAGTCAATGATCGGTGCCTTCTGCCAAGTAGGTTCGGCGCGAATGCTCTCAAGCGTGATCAGAAAATGCTCAAGGCGGGCTTGATCATAAGCGGGCGCATTCTTGATAACACCGAGATTGGCGAAGCGCTGCATGTCCAGCGTCTCACCGTCGGTAAAGAACTCTTCAAAATCCTTTTCGCCGGTGGTGTCGCTGGCGAAGAAATAGCACGGCCACTGCTTTTTGGCGATCAGCTCCGGTGCCCGCTGGCGTGCTTCTTCCTCGCTGGCGCACTCATGCGCTTCGAAACCTAGGGCAGCTAGATAACGCACCGCAATATCCGAGAAGCGCGTGAGGTCGAGCGCCTCACTCAACTTCGGGAAAAAGATGTCTCGATTCTCACCCAGCATGCACGACGTCAGACACAACTCACCAGCTTCCTGCGGCGTTACAAAGTAGCGCCTGACATCGTTAGGAGCAGAGATGGGCTGATGCTTGGCAAAGCGTTGATTGAAGCCGTGTAGCAACGACCCGTCAGAGAAAGCCACGTTAGCGAAGCGTGCCGTAGAAATTGGCAACTGCTCACTGGCGCGCATCAGAAACATTTCCATGATGCGCTTGCTCGCCCCCATCATGTTGACCGGGTTAGCCGCCTTGTCGGTGGAGACACAGAAGTATTTGCGGGCACCGGCCGCCTTGGCCTGCTCGATCGTCTTGATGGTGTTGAGCACGTTCACCTCGACCATGCGCATCAAGGTGAAGGGGTCTTTTTCACTACGCACGTGTTTGAGCGCCGACGTATTTAATACGTAGTCGTAGCCCTCACCACCTTGCATCAGCGCATCGAACTCGCGGCTACCGCAGTCGATGGCAAAAGTGCGGAAATCGCCATCGATATAGCCGAGCGTGCTGCGAAGATCGCGCACCAGTTCGACCATATTGTTTTCGCTCAAATCCACCACGTGCAACACCTTCGGGTGGCGCTTGAAGATTTCCCGCGTTACCGCCTGGCCGATCGTGCCCGCACCACCGATCACCAGAAAGCGGCTAGCCGCTACCTTGGCCGAAAGCTCGGCCTCATGCGCCTGTACGTCCGTATCAAACAAGGGCCGTTTCCGGCCCACAATCTCAAGAATATTCATCACAAACCTATGTAAGACAAAGCGGGATCAAGCAGCATGTACTGCGCTATCCGGCACACTGGATGGCAAGTTGACCACACGTTCTTCCAACCAACGCGAATTGGACAAGCCGTCATTTTGGCAGTCCGCGTACATTTCCTGCCGCGTCATCAAACGCCAGATCGGCCGACACATCACATCTTTACTGTTGGCATACTTCAGGAATTCATCCCGTTGCTCCAACGAGTCAAGCACGATGGCATTGAGCCAGTAGTTGGAAACGGTGTCTTTCGGAGCCGCCGCATAAGCAATGCCCTGCTCCGCAAAGAACTCCGCATAGCGCCGTGCAACATCGGCTTTGATCGTCAGAAACTCCGGCAGCTTCTCCATCTGCGCGCAACCAAGCGCCGCATTGAGGTTGGGTAGCCGATAGTTGTAGGCAATCATGTCGTGCACAAATTCGTACGGGTGCGGAATCTTCGCCGTGGTGGTCAGGTGCTTCGCCTTGACCGCCAACTCGTCGTCGTCGGTAAGAATCATGCCGCCACCGCCGGTGGTGATGACCTTGTTGCCATTGAAACTTAGTGTGGCTAACTTGCCGAACGTACCTGTGTGACGACCGTTGCGATAACTGCCTAACGATTCAGCCGCGTCTTCCACCACGGGAATACCGTAGTCATCGCACAAGGCCACAATCTCGTCGATACGGCACGGATGGCCAAACGTATGCATCGGCAAGCATGCCGCTAGGCGCTTACCTGTCGTCTTGTTGAATACCTGGCCGTTACGTCGTTCAACACCGGTGGTGAGAAACTTGCGTAGTGCATCCGCACTCATGCCCATCGTGTCGCGATCGACATCCACAAACACGGGCCGCGCGCCGGTATAGCTGAGCGCGTTGCAAGTGGCGATAAACGTCAAAGCCTGGGTGATTACTTCATCACCACGTTCCACGCCAGCTAGCTGCAACGCCGCATGCAACGCCGCCGTGCCGTTGACGGTTGCCACGGCGTGCTTTGCGCCAGTGAATGCGGCAACCTTCTGCTCAAACTCTACGACCCGTTTTCCCACCGAGGATACGAAATTGGAGTCGATGCAATCGATCAAATACTGCTTCTCATTGCCTTCGAACACCGGGCGGTGCAGCGGAATAAATCCATCGCCGTAGATGGATCGTACAAATTCAAGCACCTTCGGAAATTGCTTCGTATTCACTGAACAGATGTCCTAATTAGTGTTCTTTTTGACACGGTTGTCGCCAACATCAGCAACCGCCGACTTCAATACGTCCTCAAGCTGCAGCGCAAGTCGATCACGAGAAAAACGCGCTTCCGCCAGCAAGCGAGCGGCACGGCCCGCAAGTAACAATCTATCTTCCGATGCCAGTAACGTCAGCAGCGCTTCAGCGGCACGATTCACATCCGGTCCCATGGCAACGCCTGCGCCAGTCTCATCCAACAAAGACTCCTGCCAACCACCGTAGTTAATGGCAACTGGCTTACCAGCCGCTAGTGCATCAAAGAACTTATTGGCCGAGTTGGCCTGCATTTCTGGCAAATCGATAAAAAGTGAAACGACAATCGCAGCGCACGCGTACGCAGAAACAATGGAGCGCTTTGCTAATCTCGGCAGCATGTAGAAATTCTTCCCGAAAACACCCAAGGCGCGAGCGCGAGCCTCTACATGGTCACGCTCCATGCCGTCACCAATGACGACGAAACAAACATCAGGTCGACTGGCCTGTACTACAGCAGCAAGTTCAGCAAACCATGCCACTCCATTAATCTTCCCTAATGTACCCGGGTAAAGCACAACTGGGCGACCACGAAGTTCAGGATGACCATCCAAGAACGGTTCCGACGACACCTGTTTTGGATCGAAGAGATCCAAATCCGCGCTATTTGGAATGACGGATATTCGAGCAGCGTCGTATCCTGCGCGCTCAACACCCGCCGCCATACCAGGCGATAGCGCAACCACTCGCGCGGCATTCCGATAAGCACGGTGCTCGAGCCACCTCGCAAGGCGAATCAACACGCGACTCCGTAGTGCCCCAATAGCAATCGGCAACTCAGGCCACAAGTCACGCACCTCGAACACCATCGGTACTCGAAGTTGGTTTTTGACGCGAATGGCAGGAATGGCGATCGTCAACGGCGTACTCGTGGCAAATACCACGTCGCCGCCTATGTTGGTCGCGCGACGCGCAGCACTCCATGCAAAATGAAGGAATGCGAGGACGCGCCGCAAGTAGCTCAGCTTGTTCGAATACGGAACTGGCAGCCAGTGCACATGGATACCATCCACAACATCAGTGAACCAACCCGTCACCTCTGTTGGCGGCGGGCCGTCGAACCACGTCGTAATCATGTGCACTTCGTGTCCACGAGCAACTAGCCTGCGTGCCATTTCATAGGAGCGCGTTCCCCCGGCCATATTGGGTGTCACAAAATACTGATGAAGATAAAGTATCTTCATAACGCCTCATTCGCACCGCGGTGATAGCTATCACGCGCCGCCAAACTGCGACCGCGACCAATTCCGTAATATGCAATTCCGGCCGCTTCGACGGTGGCTGGGTCGTAAAGATTTCTGCCATCGAAAATGGCAGGTTCCTTGAGCGCGGTGCAAATGGTGCCAAAATCCGGGCTACGAAACACCTTCCATTCAGTGACGATGGCCAGCGAATCGGCCCCTTCCAACGCTTGGTAAGGCTGATCGCACAGCACTAGGTCTGCGCGGTCTCCGAAAATGCGTCGAGCCTCTTCGCTCGCCTCTGGATCATAGGCGCGCACCTTGGCACCCGCTTGCCACAGCGCCTCGGCTAAGCGCCGACTCGGCGCCTCACGCATGTCATCCGTGTTTGGTTTGAAGGCTAAGCCCCACAAAGCAATGGTCTTACCTTCCAGGCTTCCACCGAAGTGGCGTGAGATCAGCTCAAACAGTTTGATCTTCTGGTCGTGGTTGACCGCCTCCACTGCGCCTAACAAGCGTGCTTCGTAACCGACACCGCGCGCAGCACGTTCAAGTGCCTGCACATCCTTCGGAAAGCACGAGCCGCCGTAGCCTGCACCAGGGTAGATGAAGTGGTAGCCAATCCGGGGATCTGCACCAATACCATGCCGGACCAACTCAACGTCAGCCCCCACCCGCTCAGCGATGTTAGCAATCTCATTCATAAAGCTAATTTTCGTCGCGAGCATCGCGTTGGCGGCGTACTTGGTCAGCTCGGCCGAACGCTCATCCATCACCACCATTCGATCATGGTTGCGGTTAAACGGCGCATACAACTTGCGGAGCACCTCGATAGCACGCGCACTAGAACTACCCACTACGATGCGATCCGGACGCAGGCAATCATTCACCGCGTCGCCTTCCTTGAGAAATTCGGGGTTGGACACCACATCGAATTCAACCACAACATTACGTGTGACTAGTTCTGCGGAGATCGCCTCGCGCACCCGATCGGCAGTACCAACGGGGACGGTCGATTTATTCACCACTACGGTGTATCGATCTATATGTCGTCCGATTGTCCTTGCCACAGCCAACACATACTGAAGATCAGCACTACCATCTTCATCCGGCGGCGTGCCGACAGCGATGAACACGATCTGTGCATGTGCGATGGCTGGCACCGGATCAACCGTGAAGGCCAACTGCCCACTCGCGTGGTTACGAGTGACAACCTGCTCTAGGCCCGGCTCGTAAATCGGGATCTCACCACGCTCCAATCGTGCAACTTTGTCCGCATCGATATCGACACAAATCACACGGTTGCCCATTTCGGCGAGACAAGCACCGGTGACTAGACCGACATAACCGGTCCCGAAAATGGTTACTTCCATAGCTTTGATTAACTCCCAGAAACGATGTTATTAATTCTAGTAAGCACGTTAGTACTTAGTGCGATTTGCGGAACAGTAATGCTTAGGTTCATAGATCACGCAAAAGATGAGTAAATCCCACTTCGCCAATGAAGCCCGGCCGCCCGAGTCATCTCCGCTTGACTCAAATCAGTGCCACCAAGGATTAGGCATAAGAATAATCACTGCTAGCAGGTATTGAGGGCGAAACTCTTCGACCCTACTCGGGCGTGTCACACATCGCCATAGCTATCATGAGCACACCACTCCAACTGCAAGATCATACCTAGCACAAGCTTTCTCACACACCTACAATGAGCTTCTCCAACTTATCTACCATCGGCGATATCTGCCAGTCGTCCATGACCATCCGCTGAAGCGCTTTAGAAAGGTCCGCGTAGCGTGAGCTATCGCACAGCACCTCACGTATCGCTGCCGCAAGCGCACTCGGATTCCTATCTGGGACAGTCAGGCCGAGGCTCGCCGGTAACAACTCACCAATTGAGCCAGTGTTGGTCGAAACAACTGGCACTCCATAGCCCATTGCCTCCAAAAGTGAAACTGGTATCCCCTCGTGCACCGACGCTGAAATTTGGATGCTTGGCAACACAAATAGGTCGTACTCTCCATTACCCAACGCATCCAGCAGTTGTTGATGCGGTACACGCCCCTTGAACGATACAATGTCATTTAAACCCAATGCATCACACTGCGCGACCAGGGCATGCAACTCTGGGCCATCACCACACAAATCTAGCGTTGCGTTCAGCCCATTCGCCCGTAAAAGATTCAATGCGTCGATAAGATAACGATGCCCTTTGACTTCGACTAAATTTGCCGCGCAAACAAGGCGCGGGCACTCCCGCGCCTTTCGCGCAACGTGTTGGGACACGGGAAGGTCGACTCCCATATGAATAACAACACTCCTATCTGGCCAAGCCCCGAGTGAAACGGCATCAACCTTCCCACACTCTGAGATAAACCTTACGAACACGGCTCGCTTAGATTTAATTGCGAGCAAATTGTTCTCATAGATATCCCAACGGTGACACGTCAGGCTCCACGGAATACCCGTTAGACGCGATACAACCATAGCCATCGTAGAACTGGTCCCACCCCAGTGCGCGTGAATGTGACCGACCGAGCTACCAACGAGCGTGTCCGCCACCGCAAACGCCTTCATACAGGCAATGAAATTCTTGGGTAACTTCCCAGGGCTTCTGAGGATGTCCCGAATAGCGCCCAGCGACGCACTTGGAGCGCGAAGCAGCCACTTCACAACGCAAAACAAATAAACGAATCGAAACAATGGCATCAACACCGCGTCCGCGACACAAGATGATCTGAGCGCCCCACGAGGACGCAGTGGGATCACTCGCACCAAATATCCTCGACGCACCCACTCGTTCACCTCCGGCCCAATAAAGGTCTCACCGTTACCGAACGGGTACGACGCTGTCATATAACAAATGTCGAAGGCTTTCTTCACCGTCCCGGCCGCCGATAATGACCAATAATAGAGACAGCGAGAAACAAGAGACATGGCGCAGCTATAACTCGAGTGAAGGTCACAGCCCCACCGAAGGTATCTGACGCTATTGCATTTAGAGTATTACCGACAACTAGTGCAAACAGCGAAAGGTGGATCGCACTATCTAATCTTCTGCTGAACCAGATACAAAGCCATCCCATTACTGTCCCATAAAGGATCGCCCACAGAATGGGGCCAAATATCCAGAAATTAAGATACGATCCGCTTAGGAAGAAGAACTGAATACCCTCGTTATCTTGTGCGTTATGGTCGACAAATTTCCGCATATACCAGTTTGCGAGTGGCTCAGGGCGATCTGCCCATAACGCTCGGGGAACCACAAGTGCAACGGCACGCACGGTAGTAGCACCAAATTGAAGCTGAATATCGCTCCCGACATGCGACATAATACTTGGCATGGTCTGAAATGGAACGACAAAATTTCCGCTGGTTAACGTATAAAACCATTTAAGCTGGCCGTCACTCGAAACACTATCACCCTTTGCATTGAGTGACTCCAATGCATTGGAAATACTTGTGTACGACGAACCACGTAAAAGGCCAAGTAAATTCATCGCCAAGAAACCTGAAAATAGAATCAAGGCTAGCGATTTTAAGGTAAATCGGCGGAATAGAAAGTGCCACACGACCAATAAGCTAATTCCAAAACCGACTAACGCGCCCCTTCGCGCCATCAAAATTAAGGCGCCAATCTCAATAGCAATCAGAGCCATTGCGGCCAACTGGCCGAAACGAGAATTCCTCATCCGCATATATACAAGTAGCAATACAGACAGACTCATTAACCACGGAATGCCAATTGCATACAATCCGTTACCTATAAATATGCTAGTGGCGCCGTAACCCATCAAAACTAGCGATAAAACACCACCCGCAGACTTCGCCAACCCAACAATAAGTACGGCACAGGTGGTCGCTAATGGTATCCACAAAAAGACGAAAGCCCCCATTGACAGATGGCGGATACGTATCGGAACTGATAGGCGAAGCCTAGATCCCACCGCTGTCAGTCGAAATACAAACGCAAACAACACTAAAAATAACGCATCTAGAATTATCGCAGCTGGGAAGTATTCAACAAATTGAAGCAGATCTGACGCTATCCCGTTACCTGCTTCCTTCGTAAACAAAAGTCGAATTGGTAGCGGCAACACATACAAAAGGTTGGCCAAAATAAACGTGATCGCTGGAAGACGCAAAGCTAATCCGTTTCTGTCGTCATGAACTCCAGCAATGCGTATTCGATGAATGTAAACAATGGACCATATCGTGGAGACGACGACGGTTACGATACTTGCGAAGAGAGCAGCCTCAAACACTTGCGGTCTCGGTAATCGCAGGGCGCACACCAATTCGCCGGGCTGGCACGCCACCCCATATTTCACGCGCGGGAACATTACGTGTCACTACTGCCCCCGCTGCGACAACGGCACAGTCACCAATCTGAACTCCCCGTAATATGACAGCGTGCGCCCCAATCCAAACCCCATCGCCAATCACAGGAGGCGGCACATTACGAGTTGTGAAATCGCTCACCTCACTCGCCGCCCTTGCCTCAAAAGGAGACATCGTCCAGCGATCGAGACGATGTTCGGTAGGACCAATCAGCACACCATATGCGATTGAGCAAAAGGACCCAATCCGTCCTGATCCGATAATTCCAGCATTTATGTATGTGCCTTCACCGATAGTGACGTCACTGCCAACTTCTACATTCCCAAGGTATGCCACCCGATCCAAGCACGCATGCGGACTGACTCTTGCGCCACGACCGAGCCGAACACCGAGTAAGGACGCACGCACCCAACCTAGCGAATAAAATCCTTCGCGTGTAACAATCGACCACAGGTTGGCCAGCAACTGCCAAGCTCGAGGGTTGATCCAATGACTGCCGCGATCTTGCATAGTTCGCATACTCTCAACCAGCTCGAAGCGGACAGCATCGGGTCGTTTGCACGAATCAAGCCCCAATGTGATGGCCATGTCGTGCAAAAAAATATATACCGAATAGCTGCGCTCGAAAGTAATAAATAGATGCAAGTAAAAATATGCACCAACCCATCACGGACACCAGTGGCTGTTTGATCCCTATCGCCAAATACGTACCGGCGCAGCAAATTAATAAAACAGACCAAAAGTAAATCTTTGCCCGATCGAACTTCCGATATAGGATCCTAGAGAGCTCGGTCCTCGCTATAAGAAAGACGAGGAAAGTGACCATCGTTGCGATCACAGCGCCTCCAGCACCAAACCGGGGGACGAGCAAATAGTTGCCGAGCAAATTCAGCAGGCCAGCAAGTGCGGACGCGAGCATAGCATACCCCGTACGCCGCGAGATGTTGATGCCGACAACCGTCACCTCCGACAACAGATAGAAAATAGGCGCAACCGTACACCCTATTAATAGGTACGGAACCATGGCATATGTGGCGGGCAAGACAAAAGCCAGTAACGGTGAACAGAGGCCGGTCAATCCAAATACCACGACGCATGCGGCAAGAACTTGATCAGCAACGATGTCTGCTACCGCTAGGTCCACCCCATCCGCAACCCATTTATAAACCTGAGGCCACCAAAGGGTGCAAAACACACTCGCAAAAAGAGTAACTCCCGATGCCATGCTTGCTGCAACTGAATACAGCGCCAATTCGTCATAGCCAGCCAGCGCCCGCAGCATCACCCGATCCATCATAAAGAGCGCCCACGACATCATGCCGCCAACTACCAAGGGCACACCAAAGGCAAGCATCGCGCGGGTACGTTTCTTGTCTGCCCCTGACCGCAACGCGCGAAGGCAGTCGCCGCGGGTTAGCCACACTGCGACCCCGAGCGTCAACGCCACCCCGGCGAGCTGTGCGACCAAAATGATATCGAAGGACTTGTTCATCCGAAGCGTTAGCGCTAAACCTATGAAAGCAAGGAAAAGCAGCTTTGGCGCAACTTGTGCTATCGAGTAGGCGATGCCGCGCTCCTGCATTCGTAGCGTCACCGCCAGAAAGCGGGTTAGCAGCGTTGCGACAAGGCAGCCAACGACGCCCAAGCTCAGCCAACTGGAGTCAATATCGAAGAGGATCTTCGATATAAGCGCTGGTGAGACCAAATACACAGCCGCGCCACCAATCAACAACGCAACTAGGACTGGGACCAAGGCGGCTCGTAACACACTGGCACTGTCCTCAGCCTCGTAAAACTCGCGCGCGTAAGACTGATCGAGGCCCAGACTAAAGAGCACAGATCCTAGTGCTACAGCAACCTGTAGCATCGACAACCGCCCGATGTCCGCCGGAGGGAACACCCACGTCAGCAGCGGCAGAGTAGCGAACCCGAACAAGCCAGCACCAAGAGGGCCAAGCGCGAACGCGAAGACTTTAGCGCGATTCACTGATCGCCCCGCAATTCGCATTCCAACTTTCTTCCGCGCGCAGGGAGGGGGCGGCCTTGGTCGCTTTCCGGTCGCGATGGGGGGGGCACACTCTCGGTTTTTTCCTTCCAGCGAGCGAGGCAAGCCGATTCCCCTTTCAGCGGCAAAGGGTGGTTCATGAACACGTCACTACGCCTTTTTGCTGCTGCCGTACTCGTAATACCCATAGGAGTAATAGCCACCGCTGCGGCGCTCCACTGCGTTGAAGATGGCGCCCTTGATCTCGACACCGTTCTGTTCGAAACGCTGCTTGGCGAGGGCAATCTCACGCGCTTGGTTAAGGCCAAAACGTACGACCAGCAAGCTGGTGCCCGCGTGGTGGCCAATGATGGCGGCGTCCGTGACAGCCAGAATCGGCGGGGTGTCGATGATGATCAGGTCATACAGCGGCTTCAGCTGCTCAATCAACGCAGTGAAACGCTCGTTCATCAGTAGCTCGGACGGATTTGGCGGAACCTTGCCGTGGGAGATGAAGTGGAGGTTTTCGACGGCTTCGATCTGGCGAGTGGCTGTGGCGAGATCAATTTGACCCGCGATTAATTCGGACAGCCCATTTTCTGCCTTGCCACCGACGACCTTGTGCGAGGTGCCTTTACGCATATCGGCGTCGATCAGTAACACGCGCTGACCACTTTGGGCGATGACCGCGGCCAAGTTGGCCGAGACGAAGGTTTTACCGGCGTTCGGACTGGAGCCGGAAATCATTAGCACGTTGTTTTTGGCTTCCAGCCGTGCGAAGTGCAGGCTGGTGCGTAGGCTGCGCAACGCCTCGGTCGCTAGATCAGCAGGTGAGGTGACCACCAACAAGCGTTGCCTACTGGCGCCATGCATGTGGTTATCGCGCAGCGAGAACGATTGCTCTTGCTCACTGGCGGGGATAGACGCGTAAACCGGCAGCCCTAGCTGCTCAATGGCTGCCGGGTCTTCCACGCCCCGGTTAAGCATCTGCCGCAGAAAGATGAACGCAATGGCTAGGAAGCCACCCAGAAAAGTGCCACCCAACACCACAATCGCCTTCTTCGGCTTCACCGGTGCTGTGACGTCTGCCGCCGCTTTGTCGATCACGCGCACGTTCCCGACGGTGCCGGCGCGCGCAATATCTAACTGCTGTGCCTGGTTGAGCAAGCTGGTGTAGGTTTGATTACTGACTTGTACGTCACGGGTCAGGCGTAGCAACTCTTGCTGAGTATCTGGCAGGCTACCCACCTGCTTTTCCATCCCTGCCTTTTGCGCTTGTAGTTGGCCAATTTGCGACATTAGCGCTTTGTATGCGGGGTGTTCTGGCGTGAACTTGCGTTCCATATCAGCTTGCTGCAAGCGCAACTGCTGAATGCTGCTTTCAACGGCCACTTCTTGATCAAGCAGTGCCTTGGTCTGCATGGTGATATCGACCGAATGGGCTTCGGTCTGATAGGCATTTAGCGCCGCTGTGGCTTTTTCCAAGTCACGACGTACGTTGGGTAGTTGTTCCTTGACGAACTTCAGGCTGTTAGCCGCTTCAGCGGAGTTGCGATCTACATTGTTGCGCACATAGATGTCGCTAACTTGATCGAGCAACTTGGCGGCTAATACAGGATCGGCGTTGTTGTAGGTCAGCGCGATGATGCCGGAGTCTTTACCCTGCTCGCTGGCATTTACGTCTTGCTGCAGCTTGGTAATAACGGCCAAATCGCGGCTGCGCGTCACATCGAAGTGCGCACCGACGTTGGCGTGTAGCGTTTTTACCTGCATGGTGACGCCGTGGCCACTGGCCGACTGGCCGACTTGGCCTGCGACCAAGGTTTTGCCATCGTCATCGAGGAGGGTGTAGGCGCCACTTTTGCCAGCGACAAGCGTCAGCTGCTTGTTTAAAAGAGCATTTGGCACATCCAGCTGGAAAATATCCAACTCGGCTCCACCCCAGTTGTAGCGGCTGAAACCAAAGCGTGGTGGCGCGACTGCATCGGGCTCAGCCGGCACATAACGACGCGCAATAAACTCACCGATCAGCGGGAAGCGCACCGGGTGAACTGCAACGGCGAGATGGAGATTGGTTACCGCCTGCCCGATCACCGAGCGCGACGTAATCAACGCAATTTCCGTCGTGGCTTCAGAACTAGATGCGCCTAGCGTCTGCGAAATTGCAGTCAGCCCCGGCAAATTAGGAACCTTCTGCTCAACCTGCACAATGGCATTGGCTTGGTAAATCGGGGTGGCCAGCAGCGCGTACGCCACGCTGACCAACATGAAAGCACCGGTAACAATGGCAATAAGCCACTTGTGATCAACCAGCGTACCGAGCAACTCGCCGAGATCAATTTCATCGTCGCTTTGCGACGGAGTCTGCGTATCGGTCATTGAGACAGTCGTTCCTTAATAGGGTAGAGCACGGATCACAAATACGGCATCCAGCCATCGACGGCGCCGGTAATCATCGCGTAAACATGTTCAAACGCGGGGCGTTGCTGGCGATAGGGATCTGGAATGTCTTGCCCCTGGCCCCACTTGTCCAATAGAAAGATCTTGCCACTGGCTTCGGGGGCAAGACGCTTCATACGCAGCACATGGTTTTGTTCCATACCCAGTACCAAATCAGCCTGGCGCAACATGGCCGGCGTGAGTTGCCTGGCGCAGTGAGCGGATCCATCAAGACGATGTTCGGTCAATAGTTGAAGCGCTGTGGGTTCCATGGGACTACCCACTATTGCGCCCAAGCCTGCACTGGTAACTTCAATGTCGCGCGACGCCAAGTGCTGTCGGAACAGATACTCAGCCGTCGGGCTACGACAAATGTTGCCAATGCAGACGGTCAAGATCCGTTTGAACACTTTGACAAAGCACTCCTCTAGCTCAAAAAGGGGGCGAAGAAAAACCGCTAATTGACGTAGATATTTCTAATCAATTTTCAGTAGATCCAGGCATAACAGACGACTAGATCAGCCAGCAGCTCACCGGCCAAACAGCAGACAGCATCCGGCGACTCAGGCCATCACCCATACAACACGTAAACTCACATCAATTTTCTTGGCGTCGGTAACCCTATTAGAAAGGCACTGAACACCTGCTTTCCGCGACACAACGACCGCATAAAGACGGCGCGCCACATTAACTTCTACCGTGCTGCCACGCCCCCTTGCAGGCAACACCGTAAGCCGCACAAGTCTCGGAAAACGGTATATGGTAGCCGATTACTGCCCCTCTGACGATGTTCAGAAGGCGTGGCGGTAGGATCGCTTCAGGTAGAGACGCATGAAGACAATGCGTTTCTCGCGTCGGTATTAGCTACGCAGTCAGCTTTCGCGCTGCTGGCATTATTGGCAGCGCTAATGGGGCGCATGCTATTTCACATAACTGCCGTTCTCCCTCCCCTGCGCACAGGGGAGGGTTGGGGTGGGGTTGGCTTTTGATTTTCAAGCCAAGGTCAAAAGCTACCCCCTCCCAACCTCCCCCTGAGCGCAGGGGGAGGAGCACATCGCTCCAAGCCTGACGCGGCTGCGGCGACATCATTGCGGACACCACGGTGGGCCCGCACCATTTGAAATGCTGACTCGGTGCGTCCTTACCCATCACTCTGCGGGCACCGGAGGAACACATCCATCCAATCGCCGTGGGCATGCCGGCAAACCCAACCCGATGACGCGACTATTCGGTAATCTTTTGCAGATTGTTGTTGAAGTTGTCGGTGTCGCGGTCGTTGGTCAGGTCGTATAGGTTGTAGCGCTTGTTCAACTTGGCGCCACCGTCACGCAACAGCGGCTGCCACAAAATCAAAGCGCTGCTGGTTTGCGAACGCGGCATCATCAGATCGAATGGAATGGACAAGTAAATGCCTTTATCGAAGCTGCCTTCACCGAACTGTTTGGACGATACGTTGGTGAACGTCGCGTAGGCACCCATACGAACACCGTTGCTGAACTCACGCGACAGGTCGATGGTGCTACCCCAGTCGCCGGCCAAGTAACGACCGCCGCTGAGTTTCAACGTAAGGTCTTTGTAACCGAGATTCATATACGCGGTGATGTGACCGGTGGCGACCTGATAACGACGGAACGAGAAGTCCTGATCGAAACCGCGCTGCCGCACCCAGTTAACATCCGCTCCCAAGGCCCAGCGTTCGCCCATGGGGCGGTACAGCACTTCACCGCCGACGCCGCCATACATACTTTCCAGCAAGCCCGCATAGGCGATGCCGTAAAGATCTGGGCCCAGACGCTTGGCGGTGGTTAGCTGAAACACGGGCACGGTGAAGCGCGAACTCGTCAGGTATTCGCGCACGTAGGTGCGTACACGCGGCAAGTTACTGGGCGCGTCGTATTTGAACTTATCGTAGTTGTTGACCAAGTTTGCGCTGAAGTTACCGCTCCACCACAGGCTTGGCGTGAAATGGAAATCCGCATCGTAATTGGCGCTGATGTTGTATAGAACAAAGGCATCAGGGCCGCCTAACGACTGACCATAAGTCAGTGCAAAACCACCGGTAAACTTCGGCGGCGTCTGCTGGTACAAAACCGTTTCATGCTGCGGCAAGGGTACTTCTTGCTGCACGCTACGACGGAACGCCGATAGATCGATGTTGTAATCAAGCAGGTCGTCAAAGCGCTGTCGATGCACACTGGTGGCTACCATCGGCATGCCTTCATGCGTGGTGACCATGGTGAACCAATCAATCGTGGGACCCAGTTGATTGTCCAACACGCGCGACATGCGACCCAAGGCCTTGGCCGGGTAGAAGTAGCGCGTCTGCTCGCCGGTAACGACTAACTCACGGCCACGCTGAGTTACGCGAGAAACCTGCAGGCCTGCGTTGTTGCCCAACTCCGTAGTAACCGCCGACCAATTGACCTGCTGCGGTGACGCCACTGAGGGCGTAACCGGACGTGGCGGTGGTGGCGGATCAAGTACTTTGGTCGGCCCGGCACTGGCGGCCAAATTTGTGTGCAGCGTGAACCCGAACATCGCCGTGGTGCCGCGCTCGTAGGCGACGCTGATATCAACACTGGGGTTTAGCCGGTAAACGAAGCCGACGTTGACTGGCGTGCGCTGCCGTTGATTATTGTTTTTCGGCTCGTGTTGGTAATTGTTGCCTTCGTACTCTGCCTTCAACAGCAGTGGCTGCCATGGCGTTTGATAACTAATACCGCCAAAGAACGACGGGCGACCGCGAAAGTAATTATTGCTGTTAGGTGTACCGCCCGAGCCAACATCGGGGCGTGGCCGTGTATTGAACCGGTCACTGATAATGGAAAGTGGGTTGCGGATATCGCCACGGCTACCCATATAGCCCCATGCCAAGCCAAGACTCGCATCGATGGCGCCAAAGCGTTTGTTGGCTACAACGTACTCGCTGGAAAACAAGCCGGTACCACCAAGGTCACGCACGCCTAGCGCGACGGTCGGAAGGTAGTGGCTTTCTTGCCACAAACGCACCTTGGCATCGATGGACTTGTCTTTCAGGCTTTGGCTTCCACTAAGGTTGGCCGGCCCATAACGAAGGTTGCCGACGTTGATATAGCGGAAGATCCCTTCCAGCCAAGGCAACGGCTGCAGGGTGAAGTTGTAACGCGTGTAGGGGCTGGTACGGCTCGCCGTAAGCGCCACCTCGCCCTCGTCAGCCATGCGCGCGGTAGGCGTTTGCCACAACCCCGCGCCACCAAAGTCACCTTGCGTGGGTGCGCTTTGCGCATGCACAGCACAGGCCATTAACGTTCCCGCCAATGGCAACAGGCACGTGCAACGACGGCGCAGACGTTGAAGCATGACGTTCAAACCGATGCGTTCCTGTGTGGCGGTGTGACAGCAAGATCAAAAGCGACCCCACCCCAACCCTCCCCTGTGCTCAGGGGAGGGAGCACAGCTTGCTGCCCTTGCCTACGTCCGCGCCGGGGAACAGCAAGCGGACGCTGCGGACGCAGGCATCGGAGAACAGCTGAGTGCTTCTGTCCACGGCGGCGTGGACGAACGGCAGACTGCTTTTGCCCCTCCCTCTGCGTGCAGCGGGAGGTTGGGAGGGGGTTGCTGGATTTGGCAGTGACGGCGGAAGCAAGATCAAAAGCTACCCCACCCCAGCCCGCCCCCGTGCTCAGGGGAGGGAGCACCGCTTGCTCCTCCCTCTGCGTGCAGCGGGAGGTTGGGAGGGGGTTGCTGAATTTGGCAATGGCATCAAAAGCAAGATCAAAACCTACCCCACCCCAACCCTCCCCTGTGCTCAGGGGAGGGAGCACCGCTTGCTCCTCCCTCTGCTCGCAGGGGGAGGTTGGGAGGGGGTTGCTGGATTTGGCAGTGACGGCGGAAGCAAGATCAAGAACTACCCCACCCCAGCCCTCCCCTGTGCTCAGGGGAGGGAGAACAGCTTGCCCCTCCCGCTGCTCGCGGGGCGCTGGGAGGGGGTTGTGACGTTGGCGAAGAACCATCACTGCGCTCCCGGCCCGGGTAACAACTGGGTGGCGAGGAAGGCTGCGACGTCGCTGTTGAGTGCTGGGTCGATTTTCTTCGCCGCGCTTGCACGGAACGGCACATAGACCACGGCACCCGGTGCCAACACGATAGGTGCGGTTCGATTCCACAGGGCGATGCCCTGCACGAAGACGCGGCCGTCCGGCTCAATCACATAAATAGTGTCGCGATCGGCTTCAGCGGCAACGACACAACTGGCCAAATAACGCACGGCGTCTTGCAGCGGCACCAACGGTAACTGACATACCTGCTGCACCGCCCCCACAATGCGTACCGTCGTTGGCCGCAGCGGGTAATACAACTTATCGCCAGCGGCCACTGGGTGGTTTTCTGGCGCGTTCACTTCAACGGCGCGCGGATCGATCAAAGCGGCGGTTCTCCGGCCGGTGACTGGCATGGCTTTGATCGCACTCGCCAGCCGTTCTGCCAGGGCGGCCATGTCAGGCTTCTCGCGCTGCCGTGCGCGCTGTTGCAGACTGGATAAATCAAACAACACGCCGGCTTTAAGGCGCTCTTGCGATACCAGCAGGCTTGGGCGCAACCACGCCGCGCCAACCATATATGCCTGCGCTGAGGGCTGCGCGGCGAGCGCCGCATCGCTAAGGCGCGCGCCATCCTTAAGCATTTGTGGACTAGTCGCCGCGACTGCGCCAGATACTTCTACTTGCACCGGCGCGGCCGTGGCAGCCAGTGGTGCTAGCAGTAATCCGACGAGACATGCAGCCAGTACGTTATGCCATTTTGTCGTTTGGCTTGCGTGCGAATTCAGACGGCTATTCCCGCGAAGTACATTTTTGGCAATGACGCTGGACGAACTAGAAGTGCACTTTAACGACAGGTGTTGGACGTTCGATGGGTTCGACCTGGAAGCTCCGCGGATCGAGGGAAAAGACCCTGGATGCCTGCCGAGAGTTCGCAGAAATAACAAACGAAGGACCAACGCTGGCGTGGCACCAATCAGCCTTGATGCTTGTTGCACGACCTTCATGGCTGAGCCTTACGGTAAGGCCGCAATTGCATTAGCTTGAGAGAAAGCCCGGGCGCTACGCTCTGCTCGCTTTGCCACACAAAACCATCGCTGGGATCTACCCAATAATGATTGGTGGCGTAGTAGTTCGCCAATGGCGCGCTTAATTGTTCGTCGTAGCGCAGCACTTGGTGAACCTTGCCGAGTATCGTGATCTGCGTGGCGCCAGCGGGCGTCAAGGTGGCTTCTACTGGCACGCCGAAACGATAGCCGGGCGACCAGTCTGCCGTGAATTTATAACTGACGGGCGCTGTAATCAGCTGCAGGCCATGCTTAAACGGGTCGGCGGCGGGTAGCTGGAACCCGGCCAGATTTTGTGCGAGACCAGCCGTCTGCACCACTCGACCGTGCTCGATAAACAGGATCACCTGATGGCTGCCGTACCACGCCTGGCGCGCACCATCGACGTTGCCGAGAATCAATACCGCGGTGCCCTGCGGACTGGTCGCCTGCAACTGAAAGTATGGCTTGGCGGCCACTTCAGCCGCGGTGGGCGCAATCGGCTTCGGTTTGTGTATGGCCAGTTTTATGGTGTCGACCGACGAACGCGACAGATCGCTGCAGCCACTCAAACCCGACAGACACAGCAGGCTGATGAGCGGCAACAACCACAAACGCCACTTAGCCGACGAGCGCGGAGGCGTTCGCGGCGCCAAGGGTGCCGCAAGGCGCGTGACGGTTATCGGCTGGTCCAGTTGCAAGCGCTATCCCTCATTTCAATCGCGTATGGATTACGCAGCACCGCTCACGCGATGTCTAAATTTCGCGGCACCGCCGGCCGTAGCCGTAGGAGCGCACCCTGTGCGCGAAAAAGACATTCCAACATGGACGCGCTTCGCGCACAGGGTGCGCTCCTACGAAAAGCGCTTACAGATGCAAAGTCAGCGACCGACGTTGTAGTTTGCGCTAGCCGCATTACTGATTAAACCGGACAGCGGCAACAACTGGCTCAGGAAGCGGTTCCAACGCGTGACACCCGCCGGCCCAACAAAGACGACGTCGCCGGGTTTGACCTGGAAGTTATCCGCCAACGCAAACGCGGCAGGCGAACGCGCATCCAGCTGAAACACCTTCGCAGGCGCTTTTTCCAGATCTTCCACACCGCGAATCACATAGACGGCCTTGCCCTTGGAGGTCGTGGCGTTAAGGCCACCGGCACGGCCCAACGCTTGCGTCAAGGTCAAGCTGGAAGTCTTGAAAGTGATCGCCATGGGCTTGACCACTTCGCCCACAACATAGACCTCTTGGCGATCGTTATACGGCAAGAACAAACGATCGCCTGGCTTTAGATAAATATCGCTCGCGACGTGATTGCGATTCAGCGCATCCAGATCCAAATGATAATTATGGCCATCTCGAATCAACACCAGACCAGAAAGATTGGCCTGTTCCGTATTGACCGTGGCAGTGCCCAACACTTGTGCCAACGTCAACGGCACCGCCGTGATCGGCTGTGGATCGGTTTTCAAAAACGCGCCCTGCAGAAAGACGCGCTGACTGCCATAACCGATCACGCTAACGTCGACCTGCGGCTTTTCTACGTAAGCCGCTAATTTGCTGCTGATCGCTTCGCGCAGCTGCTCGATGGTCATGCCGGCAACTTTTAGCGTGCCCACGTAGGGATAGAACAAGGTTCCATCCGAGCGAACTAATCGCCCGTTCGCGGACGTCTGCTGTTGCGTGCCGGCCGGCGAAGTCAACTCGGGGTGATCCCACACGGTGATGAACAGCGTGTCACCGGCGCCGATCTCATACGACTGCGGCTGATACGCCAGCAACGCGGGTGGAATGGCCACCGTCTGAGCGGCGGCGCGATCCATCGCCAACAATTTTGGCGTGATGGGAATGAGTTCAACTTGACTGTTATCTGCTGAGTCTCCGCGAACCATGCTGCCAGTAGACATGTGCTGACCTGGCGCCCAAACACACCCATGTAGAAGTGCGGAGCAGGCAAGAAGTGTCAACGCGGAGAGTATTTTCAAAGGATCGCAACTCAGTTTCTAAGCAGAAAACAGCAGACACAAAAAACGTGCCGAGTTACCTCAGCACGTTTTTCTACACACAGATAACTTAGTGAGTACCGGTAGTACCGGTGGTGCCACCGGAGCTGTTGGTCTGGCTCTGCGCAGCGCCGCCGGCAGTAGCAAGTGCACCAACGGTCGCAATACCAAGACCAATGCCGACCCATCCTGCGGTCGAGATACCACCCGACGACGTGGTGGATGCGGTGGTCGCGCCCGGCACGGTCGCTGTATTGTCAGCAGGAGCGGTAGTCGCCGGCGGCGTTACCTGCGGCTGCATGTTGCTGTTTGCAGGTGTGGCAGCGAAAGCCGAACCCATCAGGCCGGCAGTCAACAAAGCGGCAATCATCATTTTCATATACAACTCCATGCGGTCAGGGTTCGAGAATTCTCGATTTAACAGTATAGCTACAAAATACATGAAGCAAGTGTGTATCGATAGATCTTTCCGGCTGCAACTTCGCCGATAAGGGCCAATTCCCTTAACATTCCCGCCGTTGCAGGCCATTACGCCGAGACTAGGATCTCCGCAGGCGGTGGGTACGCGAAGCTTCAGATCACCCAAATGACCGCACGGATTGGGCCCCGCGACGTCGACCAGCGCGCGCCAAACCACTAATTCAGCTTGGCTCAGCGTTGTGAGCTACTCGCCCGGCATCAAGCACACCGCACCGTCTTCTCGCACGTAAACCGCCACTTCACGCAATTGATCACCACAACACGGGCCACCGACGCACACGCCAGTAGCCTGCTTGAACGTAGCGCCATGAACAGCGCATGTCAGAGTGTCGTTTTTCATCAGAAATTTTCCCGGCGCATAGTCCAGCCGGCGCCCCGCGTGCGGGCACACATTAAGATAGCCGCGAACATTCTGGCCGGTGCGCAGCAGAATCAAGCTATCGGCACCATCGGCCAACACGGCATCCACCGCAGTAGCACCACCATCGGGAATGTCATCAAGCTGACATAGCTGTTGAATAGTAACGGCAATATCCATCGGCACTTGTCTCACAAGCTGGTTGGCCGCATGGTAACTGGCCTAAGTGATTGATTTTAACACACAGGTTTTTAACATATGTACGTTTCCATGCCATTGACGCGCCGTTCTCGCCATCCCTTGGTACGGGTGTTGTCGCTGCTGATTGGCGCGGCGCTGGTCGGCTTGCTGTTGCTGTTCGGTCTGGCGGTGGCGGGCGTGTTGTTGGTCGGCGGCGCCGTGTTGCTGATCTGGCGCCAATGGAAGCTGCGCCGGATGCCTGCCGGGGCGACTTCAACGAAGCCTCATGCCCCTCAGTCCGGAGATGTATTGGAAGGCGAGTTCGTGGTGATTCAGTCAGAGCGCCACACCACCCATTAACCCGGCCGCCAGGCAAAAACAACGAACCTCGGGAGGTTTTGTAGGAGCGGCTTCAGCCGCGATGCTCCTGTTTTGATGCGAAAAATCAGAAGCATCCCATCGTAGAGTTGTAGGAGCGGCTTCAGCCGCGATGCTTCTGTTTTAATGCTGACATTGAAAAGCATCGGGGCTAAAGCCCCTCCTACCAGAGCCATCGGACGCCAGCGCCGATCGAAGTCGGCACCGCGCGCGGCATGCTTTTTTGTAGGAGCGGCTTTAGCCGCGATGCTTCTGTTTTGATGCTGGCACCGAAGAGCATCGGGGCTGAAGCCCCTGCTACAAGTGCCATCGGACGCCAGCGCCGATTGAATTCGATACCCCGCGCAGCATGCTTTTTTGTAGGAGCGGCTTCAGCCGCGATGCTTCTGTTTTGATGCTGAGACCGAACAGCATCGGGGCTGAAGCCCCTCCCACAAGAGCGCAGCGAACCGGTGCCGTTTTGTAGGAGCTCGCTGGCGGGCTCCGCGCTGCGCGATCCACACAAGTGTGGAGCGGCCATTTACCGAAGCGCCACTAAAGTCTGGCTTGCCAATTTGGCAAATCGCGGGCGACTATGAACGGACACTAGTGGAGTCCGCATGAACGCAACAAAAAACGGCTGGATGGCGCGTGCAGCCCTGCGCTGTGCCGCATGGTCAGAGCGCTGGTTCCCTGACGCGTGGGTGTTTGCAGCGCTCGGCGTGCTGGTAGTGACGGTGGCCGCACTGGGTTTTGGCGCCAGTCCCGTTGCGACAATGAACGCCTTTGGTAACGGCTTTTGGAGCTTGATCCCCTTCACCATGCAGATGGCGTTTGTGGTGATCGGTGGCTACGTGCTGGCAACGGCGCCGATCGTGGCGCGCTTCATCGATGTGCTTGCGCGCGCACCACGCAGCGGACGCGGCGCAATCGTGTACGTCGCACTAGTGAGCATGCTGGCTTCGCTGCTCAGTTGGGGTTTCTCGCTGGTGTTTGGAGGCTTGCTGGTGCGCGCACTGGCACGCCGAACGGACTTACGCATGGATTACCGCGCAGCCGGGGCCGCGGCCTACCTTGGCTTGGGTGCGATCTGGGCGATGGGCTTGTCGTCGTCGGCGGCACAGTTGCAGGCGAACCCGGCCAGCATGCCGCCGGGGCTGGTCGCCATCACCGGCGTACTGCCTTTCAGTGAAACTATTTTTCTGCCGCAGTCACTGATTTTGACGGCCTGCTTGATTACCGTGTCCCTGCTGATTTGCTGGTTCACAGCGCCGGCCGATGCCAACGCCCGTACCGCGAAAGATTTCGACATTTCCGATACCGCGACGCCTACCCTTCCACCGCGCACGCGCCCGGGCGAGTGGCTGGAATATAGCCCGCTGCTTTCACTTGCTATTGGTTTGCTTGGTTTGGGCTGGCTCGGTCACGAATTTGCCAGCAAACCCGCGCTCAGCGCCATCGCAAACTTGAACACGTACAACTTCCTGTTTTTGACGCTGGGCATTTTGCTGCACTGGCGCCCGCGCAGTTTTCTGGATGCTGTCACTCGTGCCGTTCCCAGCACCACTGGCGTACTGATTCAGTTCCCGCTATACGGCGGCATCGCTGCGCTGCTCACACAGACACCCGGCTTCGGCGGACAAACACTGGCGCATCGGTTATCCAACCTGTTTGTGCATGTGGCAACCACCGATACGTTCCCGGTGGTGATGGGCGCCTACTCCGCTGTGCTCGGCTTCTTTGTGCCATCCGGCGGCGGAAAATGGTTAGTTGAGGCGCCCTATGTGATGCAGGCGGCAAATGACCTGCACGTGCATCTAGGCTGGGCGGTGCAGGTTTATAATGCGGCGGAAGCCATCCCTAATTTGATCAACCCGTTCTGGATGCTGCCGTTGCTTGGCGTACTCGGCTTGAAGGCACGCGACGTCGTCGGCTACACCTTTATGCAACTGTTGGTGCACGTGCCACTGGTGCTGGGTTTGCTCTGGTTGCTCGGGCTGACGCTGACCTACGTGCCACCCGTGATGCCGTGATGGGTTGATCGATGCGCTGGGAAAATCGTCTGGCGCATCGACACTGCGGACCAATCAGTTCACCTATTGAGAGCCGCTGAGGTGACGAAAAGCAGATCTCGGCTTACCCGGGCTCCGGCCGATGAAGACATCTAGAACGACGGATCAGACCATCGCCGAAGAGTGTCAGAGCACGCCGTCACCCCAGCAAAAGCTGGGGCCCAGCGACTCATTCAACACTTGAAGTCACTGGGCTCCAGCATTCGCTGGGGTGACGAGCAGTCGGTTTCAGTTTGATCGACAGGCGGCTATTGAGAGCCGCTGTAATGACGAGCAGCGGATATCGGCCTGCCCGGGCTCCGGCCGATGAAGACAGCTGCGACGACGCCTCAAACCATCACCGAAGAGTGTCAGAGCACGCCGTCACCCCAGCGAACGCTGGGGCCCAGCGACTCATTCAACACTTGGAGTCACTAGGCTCCAGCGTTCGCTGGAGTGACGAGCAGTCGGTTTCAGCTTGATCGACAGGCGGATATTGAGAGCCGCTGTCATGACGAACAGCGGATCTCGGCCTGCCCGGGCTCCGGTCGATGAAGACATCTAGAACGACGGATCAAACTATCACCGAAGAGTGTCAGAGCACGCCGTCACCCCAGCGAAAGCTGGGGCCAAGCGACTTATCAAGCGATTGAAGTCACTGGGCTCCAGCGTTCGCTGGAGTGACGAGCAGTCGGTTTCAGTTTGATCGACAGGCGGTAATTGAGAGTCGCTGCAATGACGAACAGCGGATCTCGGCCTGCCCGGGCTCCGGTCGATGAAGACAGCTGCGACGACGGATCAAACCATCGCCGAAGAGTGTCAGAGCACGCCGTCACCCCAGCGAACGCTGGGGCCTAGCGACTCATCAACACTTGAAGTCACTGGGCTCCAGCGTTCGCTGGAGTGACGAGCAGTCGGTTTCAGCTTGATCGACAGGCGGATATTGAGAGCCGCTGTAATGACGAACCGCGGATCTCGGACTGCCCGGGCTCTGGCCGATGGAGACATCTAGAACGACGGATCAAACCACCACCGAAGAGTGTCACAGCACGCCGTCACCCCAGCGAACGCTGGGGCCTAGCGACTCATTCAACACTTGAAGTCACTGGGCTCCAGCGTTCGCTGGAGTGACGAGCAGTCGGTTTCAGCTTGATCGACAGGCGGCTATTGAGAGCCGTTGGGTGACCAAACAGTCGCCGGTTGGAAACCTAGCTTGATCAACCCTTCGGCTGTTGAGCTCCGCTGGAATGACGAACAGCGATTTATTCAGACCGGCCCTACGCTTCGTACGGTTGAATCGTCTGCTCAATGGAACCGAAGATCGACGCACCGGTGGCGTCCGTAATCTCGATACGCAGGCGGTCACCAAACTTCATAAACGGCGTGCTCGGCTGACCATCGCGCAGCTTTTCAACCGTGCGCTGCTCGGCCAGACAGGAAGCGCCTTTGCTGGTGTCCTGATTGGCAATGGTGCCAGAGCCGATGATGGTGCCAGCCGTTAGCGGGCGCGTTTTGGCGACGTGCGCCACTAGCTGCGCGAAGCTGAATTGCATGTCGACGCCGCATTCGGCTTCGCCGAACCACTGCTCGTTCAACCACGTGCGCATCGGCAAATGCAGCTTGTCATCGTGCCACGCATCGCCCAACTCATCCGGCGTCACCAGCACGGGCGACAACGCAGAACGCGGTTTGGATTGCAGAAAACCGAAGCCCTTGGCTAGCTCGCCGGGAATCAAACCACGCAAGCTCACGTCGTTGATCAGGCCGACCAGCTGAATGTGCTCAGATGCTTGTGCGGGCGTCACCGCCATCGGCACGTCGTCAGTCACCACGACGACTTCAGCTTCCAGATCGATGCCATAGTCTTCGCTGGGCACGACGACCGGGTCGCGCGGGCCGAGAAAGCCCGCACTGGTCGCCTGATACATCAACGGGTCGGTGTAGAAACTTTCCGGCACGCTGGCACCGCGCGCTTTGCGCACGCGTTCAACATGCGGCAAATAGGCACTGCCATCGACAAATTCATACGCACGCGGCAGCGGCGATGCGAGCGCCGTCATCTCCAGCGCGAAGGCGCCCGTAGCGTTGCCTTCGTTCAATTCGCCATACAACGCATTCAACCGCGGCGCGGCGTTGGACCAATCATCTAGCGCCAATTGCAACGTCGACGCGATCGCAACCGCTTTCACCGCGCGTTTCAAATCACGGCTGACCACGATCAGCGTGCCGTCGCGGCCGCCTTCCTTGAGACTTCCCAACTTCATGTAGTTCTCCCAACAATTTTTGTGCGGCGACTTACGCCTGCGACGGGTTGAAATGTTTGGCGATGCCCTGCCAGCAATCGGAATAATTTTGCTGTAGCAGCGGCGAAGCCAACGCTTGTTGCGTCGGCCGAATCACCTTGCGCGTCTCGAACATGAAAGCCATGGTGCCGTCGATGACGTCCGGCTTGACCGGATCGGCTGCCGACGCCTTTTCGAACGTTGCGGCGTCTGGCCCATGCGCGGTCATGCAGTTATGCAGCGACGCACCACCGGGCAAAAAGCCTTCCGCTTTGGCGTCGTAGACACCGGCGATCAGGCCCATGAATTCACTGGCGACGTTGCGATGGAACCATGGTGGACGGAACGTATGCTGCGCCACTAGCCAGCGCGGCGGGAAAATAGCGAAGTCCATATTCGCCGTTCCCGGCGTGTCACTGCCTGAAGTCAGCACGGTGAAAATGCACGGATCGGGATGATCGTAGCTGATTGAACCAATCGGACTGAAGCGGCGCAAATCATATTTGTACGGCACGTAATTACCGTGCCACGCCACCACATCCAGCGGTGAATGATTCATCTGCGCGGTCCACAACGAACCCTGGAATTTACCGATCAACTCAAACGCGCCATCGATGTCTTCATACGCCGCCACCGGCGTGAGAAAGTCGCGCGCGTTAGCCAGGCCATTGGAACCAATCGGGCCGAGTTCCGGCAAACGCAACAAGGCACCAAAGTTTTCGCAGACATAACCGCGCGCTGTGTCGTCGAGTAATTCCACCCGGAAACGCACACCACGCGGAATAACGGCAATCTCTTGCGGCTCAATATCCAGCACGCCCAGCTCAGTCGCTAAGCGCAGCCGACCTTGTTGCGGCACGAACAATAACTCGGCATCAGCGTCGTAGAAGAAGCGCCCCTGCATCGAACGATTAGCCGTATAGACGTGGATACCGATACCGGCCTGTTCCGCCGCGCCGCCATTACCGGCCATGGTCACCAGACCATCAACGAAGTCGGTTGGCGTGCTAGCTAGCGGCGTCGGATCCCAACGCAACTGATTCGGCGTCGCCGGCGCTTCGTCGAAACGGTTATGGAAGGTGGCGTGGGCGCGCGGCTGAAACGGCTGATGCACCGCCGCCGGACGAATCCGATACAGCCAACTGCGCCGCCCAAGATGGCGCGGCGCCGTAAACGCAGTGCCGGACAGTTGCTCGGCATACAACCCGAAGGCCACGCGTTGCGGCGAGTTTTGTCCAACCGGTAGCGCACCGACGACGGCCTCACTGGCAAACTCGTTGCCGAATCCAGACTGATAACTCGACACACTCATGGTCGGGCTCCTTACAACACGCCGCGTTTCATTTGGTCGCGCTCGATACTCTCGAACAGCGCCTGGAAATTACCTTCACCAAAGCCTTCATTGCCCTTGCGCTGAATGATCTCGAAGAAGATCGGCCCGATCACATTCAAGGTAAAGATTTGCAGCAATTTGCGCTGGTGAGTTTCCGGATCGGCATCAATCAGGATGCTGTTTTTGCGCAGGCGCGGCACGTCTTCGCCGTTGTTCGGGATGCGCTGATCGATCACGTCGAAATAGCTATCCGGCGTATCGAGAAACTCGACACCGGCCGCGCGCATGCCTTCCACCGTGGCGTAAATATCGTCGGTGAAACAAGCAATGTGCTGAATACCTTCGCCGTGATACGCATCCAGGTATTCGTTGATCTGCGACTTCGGGTTGTCCGATTCATTCAGCGGAATGCGCACCACGCCATCGGGCGCCGTCATCGCTTTGGAGACCAGACCGGTCTTCAAACCCTTGATGTCGAAGTAGCGAATCTCGCGAAAGTTGAACAGCTTCTCGTAGTACTCGGACCACTTTTGCATGTTGCCCAAATACAAGTTGTGCGTGAGGTGGTCGATGAAGGTCAGACCAAAGCCCTTCGGGTTTTGGTCGACGCCAGCAATCGCCTCGTAGTCGGTGTCATAGATGCTGCCGGCGTTACCGTAGCGGTCCACCAGATACAGCATGCAGTCGCCAATGCCCTTGATCACGGGGGCCGATACGGCCTTGCTGTCCGCCTTCTCGGTGGCCACTTCGGCACCATTACCCAGCACCGATTTCAACACGTCAGCGGCGGGCTTTTTAAAGCGGATGGCAAAACCACAAGCGCTGGGGCCGTGCTTTGCGGCGAAGTCGGCGGCGAACGAATTCGGCTCTTCGTTAAGCAGGAAGTTCACACCGTTCTGGCGAAAGATGGTGATCGCGCGCGACTTGTGTTTCAGCACGGCGCTGAAACCCATTTTTTCAAACAAGCTGCGCAG
This sequence comes from Rhodanobacter sp., assembly GCA_039924175.1. GTDB lineage: Bacteria > Pseudomonadota > Gammaproteobacteria > Xanthomonadales > Rhodanobacteraceae > Rhodanobacter. The sequence goes on along the minus strand of JBDTBF010000112.1, from coordinate 10,165 downwards.
CTCGCCGGCACGACCGGCTGGCGCGGCAAATTCAACAAATTCGAAACCATCGATACCCATGGGGTTTTCGAAGGTGGTGACCTGCATGCCGAGATTAGGTTGGGCGACGCTCATGGCTTGTCTCCTGACAATGCGTAGATAAAGAAGGACTGGTTGAGCTTATCAACCCTAGTGTTATAGTTACAAGTGTAACTATTTGCAAGGAACCGTGCAGCATGCCTAACAGTCGCAAACCGGTGACTCCGCCAGGGAAGCCCACTGCCCCGCGCACTACAGCGAGCGAGCGAGCACCGTTACGGCTGGAAAGTTTTTTGCCGTATCGACTGTCGATCGTTTCCAACACGGTCAGTCAGGCCATCGCTAGCGATTACCAGCAACGGTTTGATCTGAGTGTTACCGAGTGGCGCGTGATGGCCGTACTAGCCCGCTTTGAGCGGATCTCTGCGCGCGAAGTCGCCGAGCGCACGGCGATGGACAAAGTGGCGGTGAGCCGCGCCGTGGCGCGACTGATGGTCGCTGGCCGGGTGCATCGTAGTGTCCACGACAACGACAAACGACGTTCAGTGCTGCGCCTTAGCGCCGCCGGTTGGTTGATCCACGACGAAGTCGCGCCGATGGCACGGACACGCGAACGCGCCCTGCTGGCGAAACTGGATACGGAAGAGCGTGCTTGGTTGACCCGGATTCTGGACAAGTTGCTGGCTGACGACAGCCAACCAGCAGCACCTAACCCGACATAGTTAGCAGCAACGCATCCTGACCGATAGCGACACGGCCAGGATGCGATAACTCAGAGCCTGACCGAAGCCGGCTAGGCGTCCAGCAACTGGCGCAGCACATACGGCAGGATGCCGCCGTGGAAGTAATACGCTGCCTCCGCTGGCGTATCGATACGCACGTCCGCCTCGAACTGCTGCTTCTTTCCGTGCGCATCGGTGACATGGACGGTCACGCTGCTCATGCTGGCGTCGGTGCCAGCCAAGCCGCCGATCTCGAAGGTCTCTTCGCCGGTCAGACCCAGTGCGTCGGCATCCTGCCCATCCTTGTATTGCAGCGGCAACACGCCCATGTCGATCAAGTTGGAACGGTGAATGCGCTCGTACGATTTGGCGATGACCACACGCACGCCCAGCAGGCCGGTGCCCTTGGCCGCCCAGTCACGCGATGAGCCAGAGCCGTATTCCTTGCCAGCCAGAATCACCAGCGGGATACCAGCCTTGATGTAGTTCACCGACGCATCGTAAATGGTGGAGACCGGCGAACCGGCTTGGGTGAAGTCGCGGGTGAAGCCGCCTTCGGTGCCCGGAGCCAACTGATTGCGCAGGCGGATGTTAGCGAAGGTGCCGCGGATCATTACCTCATGGTTACCGCGGCGCGAGCCGTAGGAGTTGAAACTCTTGCGCTCGACGCCGTGCTCGGTGAGGTACTTGCCAGCAGGTGAGTCGGCCTTGATCGCGCCAGCCGGACTGATGTGGTCGGTGGTAACCGAGTCACCCAACTTGGCCAGCACGCGTGCGCCAATAATGTCAGTCAACGGCGCTGGCTCACGCCCCACGCCGTCGAAATACGGCGGCTGCCGCACGTAGGTGGAATCGGTATTCCACTGGAACGCATCACTTTCCGGCACATGCAGGTTGCGCCAGTTGTCGTCGCCTTTGAACACGTTGGCATAGCCCTTGGCGAACATATCCGCGTGCACGCAGCCATCGATGACGTCCTGAATCTCCCGGTTCGTCGGCCAGATGTCCTTCAGGTAGACCGGCTTGCCATCGCTGCCGATACCTAGCGGATCCTTGAGCAAGTTGGTGTGCATGGTGCCGACCAGCGCATAGGCCACCACTAACATCGGCGACATCAGGAAGTTCATTTGCGTTTGCGGATGGATGCGCCCCTCGAAGTTCCGGTTGCCCGACAGCACCGAAGAAACATTGAGCTGGTGTTCGTCAACGGCCGCGGCGACTTCGGGAATCAACGCGCCGGAATTACCGATGCAGGTGGTGCAGCCGTAGCCGACCAGGTTAAAGCCGAGCTGATCCAGATACTGGGTGAGACCGGCACGATCGTAATAGTCGGTGACCACGCGCGAGCCGGGTGCCAGCGAGGTCTTTACCCACGGTTTTTGGGTGAGACCTTTTTCTACCGCCCGCTTGGCGACCAAGCCGGCACCAATCATCACCAACGGATTGGAGGTGTTGGTGCACGAGGTGATGGCCGCGATCACGATGTGGCCATTGTCCAGTTGGGTGCTGGTGCCGTTGGCTAGCTTCACGTCCACCGGGGCGTGTGGCCAATCGTGTTTGACGTTGCAGTGACCCGGGAGATGCGGCGAGTCTTTGGCGCAATCACCCGTGATCGACACCGGGTCACTGGCCGGGAATGACTCGTCGATGGCTTCGTCCAGACAGCCCATAATCGCCTTCTCGTAGGGCTGACCCACGAGCAACGCGCCGACGGCACTGGGAGCGATCCGCACCGGAATACGATCTTGCGGACGCTTCGGGCCAGCAATGGACGGTTCCAGCGTGCCCAGATCCAGCTCCACGATTTGCGAAAACTCGGGCTCATTGTCCGGGTCGTACCACATGCCCTGTTCCTTGGCATAGGCCTCGACCAGACGAATCTGATGCTCGGAGCGGCCGGTCAGGCGCAGGTAGGCAAGGGTTTCGGCGTCGACCGGGAAGATGGCGCAGGTGGCGCCGTATTCCGGACTCATGTTGCCAAGGGTGGCGCGGTTGGCCAACGGAATGTTGGCGATGCCGGGGCCGAAGAACTCAACGAATTTGCCAACGACACCGGTGCGCCGCAGCAATTCAGCCACGGTCAGCACCAAGTCGGTGGCGGTCGTGCCGGGCGGGAATTCACCGGTCAACTTGAGGCCAACCACTTGCGGAATCAGCATGCTCATCGGTTGGCCGAGCATGGCCGCCTCGGCCTCGATGCCGCCCACGCCCCAGCCCAGCACGCCCAGTCCATTGACCATTGGTGTGTGCGAATCGGTACCGATCAAGGTGTCCGGATAAGCCAGCATTCCGTCCGGCCCTTCGCGGGTAAAGACCACGCGCGCCAGATATTCCAGATTCACCTGATGGCAGATGCCGGTATCGGGCGGCACTACCTTGAAGTTGGTGAACGCTTGCTGGGCCCAGCGCAGTAGCTGGTAGCGCTCGACGTTGCGCTCAAATTCCAGCTTGGCGTTAGTGGCGAACGCGTCGCCAGTACCAAAGGCGTCGGCAATCACCGAGTGGTCGATCACTAGTTCGCCGGGGATCAATGGATTAATACGCTTGGGATCACCGCCCAGAGCGATGATCGCGTCGCGCATCGCGACCAAGTCCACCACGCAGGGCACACCGGTGAAATCCTGCATCAGCACGCGCGCCGGCGTGTACTGAATTTCACTCTGCTGCGTGGCTTGCGGCTGCCAGTCCGCCAGGGCCTGAACTTGTTCGGCGGTGACCAGATTGCCATCTTCATTGCGCAAAAGGTTTTCCAGCAACACCTTGAGGCTGTACGGGAGACGGTGCGCGGTCTTGATCCGATCGAGCCGGTAGATCTGATAGCTAGTGTCATCGACCGTCAACTGGTCGCGCGTGCCAAAGCTGTTGCTGTTCATGACATTTCCTCGTCGAGCATGGAACACGCCACTCGTCGGTTCATTTTTCCGGCAATCAACGATGACGCATAGGTTAGTGGGAGGCTAGGTATACGCGGATGAACATGCCGATTTCCATCCGAACTGCGCGCATCAGATCGACCATGACCGAGCCCACAAGTTTCGCTCGGTTGCCGCACACATAGTCTTTTAGGGTGATGCGCAAGCCCGGCTTCGTGTGCCAGAACAGCGTCATAGCAGCCCAGCGATCATTAACACCACGATAGGCTAGCTCGACCGGTGTTACTTCTTGGTGTTCACGGCGAGCACGCGCAGGCGGCGCAGCCCGTTGTCATCGGCTCCGTAGCTAGATCAATAGCTTGATCTCGGCGATTTTCTTGCCGGGCTGAGTCCTGCAGATGCAAGGACAGGTCTCACTTAAGTCGGGGCAGCCATCGTGTCAGCCGTCACCGCACGCGGCAACGGACCACCAGGTCCGCCCGCACATGGTGCTGCACTGGCAGCGGACCATGCGACGGGCTCGCGAGTCCCAGCTTCGGATTTTCTAGCGCACGCCGTGCATCAGCTTGTTGATGAGCGGGGCGATCAGGAACAGCAGCACGCCACCACCCAGCAGAATCCAGAAGCCCATGGTGTAGCCCGATAGTGCGGACTCCACCGTCATGCCGCCCTCACCACTGACGCTGGCGGCAAACAGACCCGCTAGGTTGTTGCCGATGGCGGTGGAGAGAAACCAGCCGCCCATTCCCAGGCCAACCAGGCGCACTGGCGCCAGCTTGGTCACCATCGACAAACCGATCGGCGACAAGCACAGCTCGCCCATGGTTTGCAGCACGTAGCACAGCACCAGTGTCCACAGCGGAATCATGCCGTCAGCACCAACCAGGCTGGATAAGGCATACATCAACACGGCGAAGCCGAGCGCATTGCCGATGAGGCCCAGCCCGAACTTGCGCGGAATAGAGGGCTCAATACGGTGTTTATCCAACCAGCCCCAGAGCAGCGCCACCAGCGGTGCCAAGGTCACGATGGCAATCGGATTCACCGACTGGAACCAGCCAATCGGGAATTCCCAACCGCTTAGATCGCGATCGACGATGTGCTGGGCGAGGAAGTTGAACGAACTACCGGCCTGCTCGAAGAACATCCAGAACAGCACGTTGAACGCGAAAATGATCAACATCGCGATGACGCGCTGAGTCTGCACCCGGCCGGTGCGCACCGCCTCGAGCACCAGCATCAGGCCGACACCGATAAACAACGCCGTCAGCAGCCACTGCAGCACCACCGCGCCGGCGCGATCCATCAACAGGTAGACCAGCGGAATAGCCACCAGCACGCCAATCGCCACGTACACCACGCGCATCGGGTTGGCGATTTCCGGTGCCGGCTTACCGACCGGGCCAAGCTGACGGCGGCCGAACCAAAACCACACCAAGCTGATCAGCATGCCCACGCCCGACGCCGCAAACACCACGTGGTAGTTGTCATGTTGCGGCGTACCGAAGACCTGCTCGGCCAGGTAGCTGGTCAAGATGGGAGCGATCAACGCACCGGCATTAATACCCATGTAGAACAAGGTAAAGCCACGGTCGCGGCGCGAATCACCCGGCGCATACAACTGCCCCACCATCGAGGAAATATTGGGCTTGAACAGACCGTTGCCGACGATGATGGTGGCCAAGCCGAGCATAAAGATCTCATGCTGCGGCACCATCACCATGAACAGGCCGGCCGCCATCACCGCCGCACCAAGCAAAATGGAACGTTGGTAGCCAATGACCTTGTCGGCGATATAGCCACCAAACACGGCGGTGGCATAGACCAGCGCCAAATACGCGCCGTAGGTGCGCGCGGCCGAAGCCTGCCCCGCTTCATCGCCACCGAAAAACTGCGAGACGATATACAACGTGAGCGCCCAGCGCATGCCGTAGAACGCAAAACGTTCCCAGAACTCGGCCATGAACAGCATCCACAATGGCTTCGGATGACCGAGCATTTGCGGATAATTCGGCACAGGAGTGGCATCGCTGGCGCTAGTGATGTGGCTCATGCAGTCCCCTTGGGTGGCTTGTCGCAAAATATTACGAATGCGCACATTTACCCGGCGGGGCGCCGGCCGTCAACTGCGGTGCATCATGAAACCATGTGTTTTGGCGCGAATTAAAAAGTTATTTCAACTGCCATTGCGCTGTAGAGATCAATGCAACCCATGCATCAGGCGGCGTATCCACGGTGCGCTAAGCAGAAATAACAGCGCCACGCCGACGCCCCAACCAAATAGTTGCCCGTAGACCTGCACGTAGTCGGCCATGCCCGAGGCCACCGATCCGGCGCTCGGTGTCTGAATGGTCAACGTGGCGATCCAGCCAGCTAACTGGTAGGCCAAAGCCACGCCGAAGAACCACCCACCCATCGCCAGCGATGCTTCCTCGGGCGCCGCCAATTGCCCCACTAGCGCATAGCCAATCGGCATCAACGCCAACTCGCCTAAGGTCTGCAGCAGGTAACACAGCGCCAGCGGCCACCAGCCGATACGCCCGTCGGCATGTTGAAAGTGGCTGAGGGCGTACACCAGCACGCCGTAACTCAGTGCCACCAGCAGTAGACCGATGCCAAACTTGCGTGGCGTCGACGGGTCACGATGATGCCGCTCCAGCCACGGCCACAGCATCGCCAGAAGCGGTGCAAATATCAGGATATAGAGCGGATTGGCCGACTGGAACACGACGTAATTGAACGGTGCATCGACATGATCACGGGCCAGGAAATTGAGCGAGGTCACGCCCTGCAGGCTGAACGCCCAGAACACCACCAGCGCCACAAACAGCAGCAACAACGCGAGATAGCGGTGGGTCTGCACAGGGTCGCCGCGGCGCACGCAACTAATGACGAAATACAGCACCAGCAGCGCCATCAACGCGTACATTATCCAACGCAACACCGTCGGAAATGCCAGCAAGATGGTGGTTGGGTAAAGCAGTAGCGCAACTGCCAGCAGCACCCAGACAATGGCCATCGCGCCACGCAGATGGCTGCCGTCGGGCAACAACGGATCCAGTTTGTGCTTGCGCCATTGGAACAGCAGCGCGGCCAGCGCCATGCCTACGGCCGCGGCGACGAAGCCCCAGCGGTAACCGAAGCGGCTGCCGATCAGGTCGGCGCAGATGAAGGGCGTGATGAAAGAACCGAGATTAATGGCCAGGTAAAAAAGCGTATAGCCGGCTTCGCGCCGCGTATCGTCAGCGGCGTAATTGCGCCCGATCAACACGGTGAGCGGGATGCCGAGCCCGGCTGCCAGCGCAAACAGCGCCATGCCCAGCTCAAAACCAAACAAGGTTGGCAACGCCATCAATAACAACGCCAACGTACCCAGCCATAACGACATGGCCAGCGCACGCGTTTCACCAAGAATTTTGTCGGCCACATAACCACCAACGATCGGCGTGGCGTACATCAGCGCAAGAAAGCCGCTGGTCAATAAATCCGCTTGGCGCGCGGCGCCGGAGGCGCCTAATTGACTGAAGAATTGCTGCGCGATGTACGGCGCAAGAAAAGCGCGAAAGCCGTAGAAGGCGAAATTCAGCCCGACGGTAACGGCCAGCAACATCCACAACTGGCGCGGCTGGCCCCAGCGATCATCCGTGTGGGGGTCCATCCGGCCAACTGCGATAACACTGCTCACGTGCGTTGCCTTTGTGACCTGAATGGATACCGTTCAGATAGCGTCACCGGGCAAACGTTCAATTCACTCCAATACGGTGCGCACATCCAGCAGTTCGGGGAAGAATTCCAGATCAAGCGCGCGCTTGAGGAAATCCACACCCGACGAGCCGCCGGTACCACGGCGATGGCCGATGATGCGCTCCACCGTCTTCATATGGCGGAAGCGCCACAGCTGGAAGCTTTCTTCCACATCCACCAACTGTTCGCACATGTGATATTCGGCCCAAAATTGGGCGCGATCTTCGTAGATGCGCTTGAAGATCGGTATCAAACCTTCATGGCGATGGTGTGGTTGGGTCCAGTCGCGTGTCAGCAAGTCCGCCGGCACGGCATGACCACGACGGGCCAAGTAACTGAGAAATTCGTCGTACAGACTGGGCGCGCGCAACACCGCATCCAGCTCGGCCTGCGCGGCTGGGTCGTGGGCAAACACCTTCAACATATCGGCGTTCTTGTTGCCCAGGGTGAATTCGATCTTGCGGTATTGCAGCGACTGGAAGCCCGAAGACGGACCCAACACACCGCGGAATTCCAGATATTCCGACGGCGTTAGCGTTTCCAGCACCGACCACTCTTCAAACAACTGCGTCTGAATTTTCTTGATGCGCGCCAACGTTTTCAAACACTCGTTGACATCGTCGGCACGCAAGTAGCGCACCGCCGCGTTCAGCTCATGCAACAGCAGCTTCATCCACAATTCGGCCACGTGGTGCTGCACGATGAACAACATTTCGTCATGGTGCTGACTCAACGGCTGCTGCGCGGACAGCAAAATGTCCAAATGTAGATAGCCGCCGTAGGTGATCTGCCCTTTCAGATCAGTCTGCACACCCGCTTCAATCTCACGCTTATTTTCACTCATGCCCGATTCTCACTCGTTCCCTCTCCCATTAACGTGCGTCTTGAGTCTTGCGCTAGAACATAAACTAGCAAGATGGTAACGGCTAGAAAAACAACAAACCTTGATGGAAGACAAGAACACAGCAGCGCTCGTGGCCAACAATCAGCCGCTAGGAAGCTAGCGTCGCCACGATCGATAATTTGCTGACGACGCTAAGTACAGACTCAAAAGCGGCCGCTCCATACGGCCACGCATGCTGCACTGTACCTTGCAGCGCAGCATGCTGGACTGGTATCAAGCGCGGTCAAGTTCGACATTTTGCGCACGACAGGATCCCATCGGCGCACAGAATTTTCCACCCTCAACCCCGGAGCGAGTCGTGACCATCGCCGCCAAGTTTGAAATTGAATACCTGCAGTACCTCGATGCCGAGGGCAAGCTGGTACGCAAAGACCTACCGAAGTTTGCTAAAGACCTCGAGTACATGGTCAAGCTTTACAAGTTAATGGTGTCCACGCGAGTGTTCGACGCCAAGTCGATTGCCCTGCAGCGCACCGGCAAGCTGGGCACCTACGCCAGCTGCCTCGGCCACGAAGCCGCCCACGTCGGCATCGGCAGCGCCATGCTTCCTGAAGACGTGTTTGCACCCAGCTACCGCGAATACGGCGCGCAGCTATACCGCGGCGTGCAGCCGCGTGAGGTGTACATGTACTGGGGCGGCGACGAGCGCGGCAACGACTATCAGCAAGAACCGGCAAAGCATGACTTCGCTTGGTCCGTGCCGATTGGTACGCAGTGCCTGCACGCTGCCGGCACCGCGTTGGCCTTCAAGATTCGTGGCGAGAAGCGCGTGGCGGTGTGCACCATCGGTGATGGTGGTTCCTCCAAGGGCGACTTCATGGGCGCCATCAACATTGCTGGTGCGCGCGACCTGCCGTTGGTCGCCGTTATCGTTAATAACCAGTGGGCCATTTCGGTACCGCGCAAGATTCAGTCTGGCGCGCCGACACTGGCACAAAAGGGCATCGCGGCCGGCCTGTTCTGCATTCAAGTCGATGGTAACGACATCATTGCCGTGCGCAAGGCGATGGAAGATGCGCTGGATCGCGCCCGCAGCGGTAAGGGTGGCAGCGTGATTGAAGCAGTCACTTATCGCCTCGGCGACCACACCACCGCCGACGATGCGCGTCGCTACCGCGGCAAAAAGGAAGTGGAAGACGCGTGGGCACGCGAGCCGATGATTCGCACCCGCAAATGGTTAGAGGCTCAAGGCGTGTGGGACGACGCCAAAGAAGAAGCGTGGAAGGCCGAATGTGATGAGTGGATGGACAAGGAGGTTGATGCCTACCTTGAAACCAAAACCCAGCCCGTCACTGCGATGTTTGATTACATCTTCGCCGAGGTTCCGGCGGACCTGGCCAAACAGCGCGACTACGTCCTCTCGCTTGAACAAAAGGCGAATTAAGTCATGGCACAAATTACCCTTATTGAAGCAGTTACTCAGGCGCTGGCCTACGAAATGGCGCACGACGAAAGTGTCGTCGTGTTAGGCGAAGACGTTGGCGTGAACGGCGGCGTGTTTCGCGCCACGCAAGGCCTGAGCGAGAAGTTCGGCGAATGGCGCGTGTTTGATACGCCGCTGGACGAAACCACCATTGCCGGCGTCACCGTCGGTCTCGCCGTGCAAGGCATGAAGCCAGTGGCCGAAGCCCAATTTGAAGGCTTTATCTACCCGATGATGGAGCAGATTGCTTGCCACGCTGCCCGTATGCGTAACCGCACGCGTGGTCGGCTAACCGTGCCAGCGGTGTTCCGCGCACCGTGGGGCGGCGGTATCCGCGCACCGGAGCATCACTCTGAAGCGAACGAGCACTTGTTCACCAACATTCCCGGCCTGCGCGTGGTATTTCCATCCTCGCCAGCGCGTGCTTATGGCCTGTTGCTGGCCGCCATTCGTGACCCTGATCCGGTGATGTTCTTCGAGC
>JBDTBF010000111.1:0-3153 GCA_039924175.1 Rhodanobacter sp. | reverse complement strand
CCGCCAGTTTGGACGGCAACATCAGTTACTCCTGGTATCCGTCCGGACACATGGTGTATGCGCACGAGCCGTCGCTGAAGTTGTTGCACGACAACGTGGCGCGCTTCATTGGTGAGACCAACAACATTGGACATTGAGCAGCACTGAAACGTGATCCGCACGCAGTTAGCGGCGCTCACTTCACTTCAGGTTTTTTGAGGTTCGTGAGGCTTCTGCGCTGATGCTCATATGCGCCGCAGGCGACTCGGCATTCAGCGAGTTGTCGTGTTTCACCGTGACGGGTTCGTTATGTGGCGCGACCAGAGCCACACGAAATTACGCCGCCAGACAGAACGCGCTTGCGGCGTTGTTGTGTCACGATTCATGCCGGTTCGGTGTGGTAAGTCGTCGCCGACGGGGAAGGTCATATCGGTTTTGGGGCAGGGGATACGTATGTTTGATGAGCGAAATATGGTCGGGCGCCATTTTCATTGGCGCGCGTGGGGTGTGTGGTTGGCGTGTGTGACATTGCTTGGCTTTACGACGATTGGCGCGGCCGAGGCAGCCAGTCTGGACCCGGCCGTGCTGCCGCAGATTCAGGCCGCCACATTCGAAGTGGTGCAGGCCAAGCCGACCGTTGATCCACTGGCTTACGAAAAACCGCTGCCACTTGATTTGCTGCCGTATCAGGAACGCAACGACAAGTATTATTCCATCGGTACCGCGTTTTCCGTCGGGCAGAATCGCTACGTCACCGCGGGACATGTGTTGCTGGCCGGGGTCGGTAGTTTGTGGGGGCCGCCAGCGCTGCGCGACTCCAAGGGACAGGTATACGCGATCGACAAGGTCGAACAGTTCTCCCTGCGCAAGGATTTCGTGGTTTTCTCGCTAGCCGCTCAGCCAGGCACGGCTGCGCTGACGCTTAATACGAAACCGGCCTTGAATCAGGTGGTTTATGCCGTGGGTAACGCGCTGGGTACCGGCGTGGTGATTCGCGATGGCTTGTATACCTCTGACACGCCGGAGCAGCAGGACGGCCGCTGGAAGTGGATGCGCTTCTCCGCCGCTGCCTCGCCGGGCAACAGTGGCGGCCCGTTGCTGGACAAGGACGGCAAGGTCATCGGCGTCGTGTTGATGAAGTCAGCTAGCGAGAATCTCAACTACGCGCTGCCGATCAGCGAAGTGCTGAATGCACCGGCGCATCAAGCTGTCATCGATGCGCGGGCGCCATATCGGTTCGACTTGTTCAGCACGATCCAGAACGGCACTTTCAAGGCGCAGTTTGCGTTGCCGATGAGCATGGCGAATTTCTTCGCGACCTACATGGCGCAAGGACGTATCTACTCCGAGGGCCAGCTCAAAGCATTGCTGGCGAAAGAATCCGCAAACCTGTTTCCCAACGGCAAGGGTTCTTCACGGCTGCTGTTTCATCAGACGATGCTCAGTAGCTTCCCTTCGCTGATTGCGCGAGGCAGCAACGGCGAGTGGGCGCACGTTGGTGACGCGTCGAAGCACTTCACGCTGGAGGGCAACGGTTATGTCGATGTCGGTGTGGTTGGGAGCAATGGGCTAGTTCATCTGCGCCGACCCGATGGCGTGGATGCCACCACTTTCTACGGTGACGCGAAGACGCGCATGGATTTACTGGCAAAGACGGGCATGTTTCAGCGCGCCGTCGCGGGCGAGCAGATCAAGATTACGTCGTTGGGCAAGCCAGCCGATGAGTCGGTGCGCATGGACCGCTGGCAGCGTCCGTGGCGCATCGAGACCTGGTCCTTGCCTTATGCGAATGCCACGTTCGTGGTGTATTCGTTGCCGGTGCCGGACGGTTCCGTCATGTTGACGCGCTTGGTGCCGGTTGCGCTGAAGCATGATATTCAGCTGGATATGAATGAGTACATCAGCTTCATTCAGGCCACCTATACCGGCACGCTGGCGCAGTGGAAAGATTTCCTCAAGCAATCTTCACTATTGCCGGCCGCGTTCAAGAATATCCACCTTGATTTCGATTACGGGCATCGTTTCAGCTATACCTCGCAGCGCGTCGCGTTCTCCTACACGCCCGACGTGCAGCCCGTGACGCCGGAGAATTGGCTACGGCTTGGCTTCTGGTTTTTCATGGATAAGGGCCAGCCGGTGTGGGACGTGGGCGATGTCGATCTTTGGAAGACGGCCGCTTCGAACGACGTTGATCACATCAACGTCAACCGTTACGTCGCCCCGCCGGCAGGCTTGGACGAGGACATAAGCAGCCTTTGGCAAAAAATATCTGAGCGTCAATATCCCTACAACGGCGTGGCAGGCTACGACGATGACCGGATGATGATTGCCAAGGTCGTTGCACCCACGGTGGCGGGTGGCAAGGCACCGTCAGTGCTGTTCACCGCGTACTACAACGAGGGTGGCACGCAGCCACAAGCTCACATGGAGCACAAGCTTGAATTGTTGACGAAGGATCTGCGCATTATCGAGCATTGACCGACGTTGCGGTGCTCAACGCGTGGTCGCAACGCGTCGGAAACCACGGTACCTGCGGCGGCGTGCGCAAGCTGCCGTGAGTTACCGAGCCATGAGATGTGAGCCGATGGAGCACGAGTCGCGTCAGTGCTTTTGAAATGCGATTCCGCGCCTGTTTGCTGGTTTGTTCAACATGGCGAGGCGGGTGTCGAAGGTGGGCGAGGCGGCTTTGTCACGATCACGTTCTGGTAGCCGTCAATCACGGATCGTGCCAGTCGAGAGCGGTGCTTCGCTGACGATGGTATCGGCCTACGCAGCTGGCTCTGCCCGGCTGGCAACGCGGTGGGTCTGGTTTAGGCAATAATCCAGACTTGACTCAGGAGAGCCGTATGTCACCTCGATCCACTGTGCCCTTTTCGCGCGGCGCCTTGGGGCGCGCCTTCGTCGTCATGCTGCTGTGTGCCGCGATGGCCGCCTGCGGCCGTGGCAAGGACGGCGACAAGCCAGTGTTGCAGAGTACGCCGGCAAGCAGTGCCTCGGCGCAAGCGGCCGCCGCGAGCAAGGAATTCTCTCTGGTTTCGGCCAGTGCCGATTCGCGCGACACGCGCACTGCGCTGGTGTTGCAGTTCAATCGCATCCTGGTTTCAGCGCAAGAGTTTGACAAGCTGATTGCAGTGACTGGACCAAATGGTGAGGTCGTCAGCGGCAGTTGGAGCT
>JBDTBF010000110.1:0-6264 GCA_039924175.1 Rhodanobacter sp. | reverse complement strand
TGGCCGTTTTGCGCTGGGAGCCAGACGCGCCCGGCCGCGGTTTGTTGGCGCACACGCTTTACAGCCAGATCAAGCTGCACGCTGACTACGGCGGCGTCGTACCCGAGCTGGCCAGCCGCGATCACGTGCGCAAATTGGTGCCCTTAATCCGCGAAGCGTTACGCGAAGCCGGCTTGACCGTGCATGACTTGGGCGGAGTGGCTTATACCGCCGGCCCCGGTTTAGTGGGTGCACTGTTAGTGGGTGCATCGGCTGGGCGCGCCTTGGCGTGGGCCTTAGGTGTGCCCGCTATCGGCGTGCACCATATGGAAGGGCACTTGCTGGCACCGTTATTAGAAGACGATCCGCCGCAGCCGCCGTTCGTGGCGCTGCTGGTTTCCGGCGGCCATTCGATGCTGGTTGAAGTGAAAGCCATCGGCCACTACAGCATTCTCGGCGACACGTTGGATGACGCCGCCGGCGAAGCGTTCGACAAAACCGCCAAGATGATGGGTTTGCCGTATCCCGGTGGACCAATGCTGGCAAAGCTGGCCGAACAAGGTCGTGCGGGCGCGTTCCGTTTTTCTCGCCCAATGACCAACCGGCCCGGTCTGGATTTCAGTTTCTCCGGTTTGAAAACGCAGGTGTTGTTGGCTTGGCAAGCCAGCGACCACAGCGATCAAACGCGCAACGACATTGCGCGCGGTTTTGAAGAAGCCATTGTCGATACGCTGATCATCAAATGTCGTCGTGCGTTGCAGGCGGTTGGCGCGACGCGCCTGGTCATTGCCGGCGGTGTCAGCGCCAACCATCGGTTGCGTCGTGATTTAGCGGCTGCGGCTGAAAAGGACGGCTTCCGCGTCTACTTCCCGCGCCCCGCGTTTTGCACCGATAACGGCGCCATGATTGCGCTGGCCGGTGCTATTCGCCTAGCCAGCGGCCAGCATCAAGATGGCACCATCCGCGTTGCTCCACGCTGGGATTTGCAAACCCTGCCGGCGGCGTAAGCCGCCTAGGAGTCTGTCGGGCGGTTGGCGGTCGACACGAGAATTCGGCTGTGTGAGGGAAGGCTTTCGACGATTCACCGGCCCACAATGGTTCTACGGGCCAAGAATCGGCGAAGTGCTTCACAACAACGAAGCGGGTCAAAGATGCACCGCACCGGCGGATTCGCAGACCGGTCGACCAACGATTCGACAGACTCCTGGCTTGATACCATCGGCAGAAGCAACCGGCCACGCGGTGTTCTCGCATGATTCAACCTTATGAAATTCTGATCCGACTGCTGCTGGCAGCGGTCCTTGGCGCGGTGATCGGTGCCAATCGCGGCCGACTGGAATGGGCCGCTGGCTTGCGCACGCACATGTTGGTAAGCGTGGGCGCTGCGCTGGCGATGATCGTCTCGGCGTACGGTTTTGCCGATGTGCTGAAGCGCCCCGACATCGTGCTCGACCCCTCGCGCATCGCCGCGCAGGTAATTAGCGGTATCGGTTTTCTCGGTGCTGGCACGATCTTGTTCATGCAGCGCGAACAGGTGATCCGCGGGCTCACCACGGCGGCAGGGCTGTGGGCGGTTTCGGCGATTGGCTTGGCCGCCGGCAGCGGACTGTTTTTGGCGGCGACCATTGCCACGGCGCTGATCTGGGTGATTCTGGCTCTGCTCAAGCCGATCGAACGGCGTTTTATCCAGACCCGCAACCGGCGCCCCCGGGTGACCGCGCGACTGGGCGGCGTGCCGGCGCTGGCAGCGGTGGAAGAGGTGTTGTCGCGACATCACCTAGCGACGTTCAAGATTATCCTGCGCCGTCAGGACAGTGGCGACGATGTCGTCGACATCTTGTTCGAGCGCACCGTGCGGACTGAACAGCTGGCCACCTTGGTCGACAGCTTGCGTCAGGTCAAAGGCTTGCGCTCGGTCTCGTATGCCGGGGTGGGAGAGTCGCGTCTTCCACCGGGTTGAGTAATGGATGGTCGCGAAGCGCACGTCATTGACGGCGAGCGCGACAAGCTGGGTCCGAGTCAGCCTTCAGCAAGGGCGTTCAGGCGCATGCCGAACCTGGTCGATGCGCCATGCCTTCCCCGCTAGCCGCTTAGCTCAGCTCCTCAGCCCCACGCCCCGCCGCAGCAAGTACAGCGCCCCGATCGTCAGCCCGACAATAAACAACAACATCACTGCGAAGGCACCGCCCACCGACACATCGCTGATACCGAGGATGCCGTAGCGAAAGGCGTTGACCATGTACAGAATCGGGTTGGCATGCGAGATCATGCGCCAAGGCTCGCCCAACATATTGATCGAATAAAACACGCCGCCGAGGTAGGTTAGCGGGGTGATGATGAAGGTCGGCACCAGCGCAATATCGTCGAATTTGGTGGCAAATATCGCGTTGATGAAACCGGCCAGCGCGAAGATAACCGAGCCCAGGACGACCGAGGTGAGCGCGATGAATGGGTGTGCTACGTGCAGCGAAGTGAAGAACAGCGCGACCAGCAAGACCAGCGCGCCGACCACCAGACTGCGCACCAGCGCGCCGATCACGTAGCCGTAAAGAATCGCCCAGTTGGCCATCGGCGCCACCAGCATCTCTTCCACCGAGCGTTGGAACTTGGCGCCGTAGAACGAGCTGGAGATATTCATGTAGCTGTTGTTGATGATGCTCATCATCACCAACCCCGGCACGATGTACTGCATATAGCTGAAGTCACCCTCGATCTTGCCGATGCGGCTGCCGATCAGCTTGCCGAAGATGATGAAATACAGCGTCATCGTGATCACCGGCGGAATCAGCGTCTGCGTCCAGATCCGCATGATGCGGATGATTTCGCGGCGCGCGACGGTGTTCATCGCGATCAGGTTAGTCGAAGCTTTCATACGGCGTCCCCCGTGCTGGCTTCACGGCCATGCTCGACCAGTCGCACGAACAGCTCCTCCAGTCGGTTGGTTTTGGTACGCATCGAGTTGACCGTGATGCCACTGCTGGTGAGTGCGCCAAATAGTGAATTGAGATCCTGCGAACGCACCATTTCCGCCTCTAGCGTACGGTCATCGACGCGGCGGAAGTGGACGCCATCGAGCTGCGGCAGCGCCTGCTGACCTTCATTGACGTCAAGCACGAAGGTTTCCACATCCAGCGTTGCCAGCAGGGCTTTCATGCTGGTGTTTTTCACGATGACGCCGTGATCGATGATCGCAATGTTGCGGCACAAATTTTCGGCTTCTTCCAGATAATGCGTGGTGAGAATAACGGTGGTGCCGGCTGCGTTGATCGCGCTGACGAAGTGCCACATGGAGCGGCGGATTTCAATGTCCACGCCGGCGGTAGGTTCGTCCAGAATGAGCAAGGACGGCTCATTCATCATCGCGCGCGCAATCATCAAACGGCGTTTCATGCCGCCGGACAAGGTGCGCGCCTGCATATGCGCCTTATCCCACAGACGCAGCTCGTTTAGATATTTTTCCGCTCGTTGCGCCGCCAGTTTGCGGGGTATGCCGTAAAAGCCGGCCTCGTTCACGCAAATGTCGAACGGCTTTTCAAATTGGTTGAAGTTGATTTCCTGCGGCACCAAGCCAATCAACTGCATCGCCGCGCTACGGTTCTTATTTATGGACACGCCAAACACCTGCGCGTCGCCGCTGGTGGAATTAACCAACGAAGTGAGAATGCCGATCAGGGTGGATTTGCCAGCGCCGTTAGGCCCCAGCAAAGCGAAAAAATCGCCTTGCTGGACGGTCAGCGAAACGCCTTTGAGGGCTTCCACGCCGTTGCCATAGGTCTTGCGCAGGTTATCGACGACAAGTGCAGGTGTTGATGTCATGAACGACGCCAGTTAAAAAGGGGCCGCAGAAAAACCGGCCGCATCCATAAGGGTTGCGCCGGTTAGCCGACGGGTAGCACGCAGATATTTGGTCAGCGGCTCTGGGCGACCTATTATAGCTGGCTTGCTACCGTGCTTATGGTGGGTGGCCGCGTAGCGGCCTGGTTTTTTACTGCGTGGTGCCGCGTCACCGGTCTACAACATGGCGATGGGGCAGTGGCTATTCGTCTGGCGGTTGAAAACCCGTGGCGGCGTAACCAAATCTTTGCCGCGTAGTCCCTTGTCTATTCGCGTGAATTGCACGCGTTCATTCCTGCCTTTGGAACCTGTTCATGGTCGACCATTTCCAGCTACGTCTTATCGAAAGCAGCATGCTGGCGCCGGTCGTGCGTCACTTGGTGTTTGAGCGCGTCGATGGCCAGCCGCTGGCGTTTGTGCCGGGCCAGTTCATGCAAGTGCATTTCCACTACGACGACGGCACCGCGACCAAACGCAGCTATTCCGTGGCCACGGTTGGCGACGGCAGTTCGCCGGTATCGCGCATCGAAATTGCCGTCAGCTATGTCGATGGGGGCGCCGCCACGCGCCTGCTTAGCGAGGTTCCGATTGGCGGGATCATCGATGCCAGCGGCCCGTACGGCCGCTTTTGCCTGCAAGACACCGACATCAATCAGCGCTATTTGTTGTTGGCTACCGGCACCGGCATCACGCCGTATCGCGCCATGCTGCCGCGACTAGAAAAATTGCTAGCCACGGGCGACCGCGAAGTGGTGTTGTTGTACGGCGCGCGTAACGAAGGCGAGTTGCTGTACGGCGAACAATTCGAAGCCTTCGCGCAAAGCCATCCAAAGTTCACCTTCCACGGCTGTCTCAGCCGGCAGCCGCGCGCCGTCCCACGCCTCACCGACCGCAGCGGCCACATACAACACGTGCTGGCCGAGCTCGCGCCCACCGCCGAACGCGACATCGCTTACTTGTGCGGTAACCCAAACATGGTCGATGCCGCCTATGCCGTGCTGCAGGAATTTGGCTTGCCGGTGCGACAGATTCGGCGTGAAAAGTACGTTTCAGCGCGTTGATCAAGCAGGTCAGTGTGCGTGGCTGGCAGCGTCGCGAGTTGCGCCTCGTGTCCTCTAACGCTATAGCGCACGCATTGTTTTGGCCTGGTACTTTGAGACAGGTTATGCCGCTGTCCGCTCGCGATTACGCGATCGCTTGTAGCGGCCGTACCGTAGGCTGGGTCCGCTGTTCGGCTAGTGACAATTCATAGTTGGCTTGCAGTGTCATCCAAAAGCGCGCGGTGCTGACTCCGGCTCGCTCCAGCCGGACGGCTAAATCCGGACTGATGCCTGCGCGGCCATTAATGACGCGTGACAGCGTTGTGCGCGACATGCCAAGTCGCTGCGCGGCGTCGGTCACTTCGATCCCAAGTGGCAACAATACGTCTTCGCGTAGCAGCTCGCCGGGGTGAGGGTGGTTCTTCATCATGGTGCGATTCCTCTCAGTGATAATCCTGGTAATCGACTAACTCGGCGTTGGTGCCGACAAATCGGAAGGTAACGCGCCAGTTGCCGTTTACCCACACAGACCACTGACCTTTCAGCGACCCTTTCAAGCAGTGCAACCTGTAGCCGGGTTGACTTAATTCTTCTGGCGCGGCGGCCGCGTCGAGCGCCGCCAAGATGCGACGGAGTTTGGATGCGTGCGCAGCCTGCACACCGCGTGCAGAGTCCGTTCGATACAGGGTCTCAAGACCCTTGTGCCGGAAACCGATAATCATCGGCTGAGTGTAGCGTGTAGCGATACGCGTCGCAATAAAGGTGTGGGTCCTTGTCTCGCCGGCTCAGTGGCGTACATCTCGAACTGGAACGGATGACGTCGCTGTCAAGCGCCTGCTTGGCGACGTACTCGATCGGCGGCATCATTGATGCCGGCGCCCGTTACGGCCGCTTTTGCCTGCAGGACGCCGATACCAACCAGCGCCACTTGCTGCTGGCTACCGGCACCGGCATTACGCCGCATCGCGCCATGCTGCCGCGCTTGGAAAAACTGCTGAGCAGCAGCGATCGTGAAGTAGTGCTGCTGTACGGTGCGCGCACCGAAGCCGAGTTGCTGTACGGCGAGCAGTTTGAAGCGTTTGCGCAAGCCCACCCAAAGTTTACTTTCCACGGCTGCCTTAGCCGCCAGCCGCGCGCCGTCCCGCGCCCCACCGACCGCAGCGGCCACATACAACACGTGCTGGCCGAACTTGCCCCCAGCGCCGAGCGCGACATCGCTTACCTATGTGGCAACCCAAACATGGTGGATGCCGCGTACGCCGTGCTGCAGGAATTCGGCTTGCCGGTGTGGCAGATCCGACGCGAGAAATACGTTTCGGCGCGGTGAGCCATCCCGGTAAGCCTTCGGGTTGCCGCTCGGCAGGATTCAAAAGTTTACGTTGACCGTAACGGTGTCGGAGTAGCTATCGGG
>JBDTBF010000109.1:0-35821 GCA_039924175.1 Rhodanobacter sp. | reverse complement strand
GCTTCGGCTGGAATGTCTATGGGCTGCTTACAATTGTTGCATAGCTTGCGGGCCAATCGTTGCGCAATGATGAGGCTCACCGACGTGGCGATCGCATAGGGCTTTACTCCCATGTCCACCAATCGAGTCAACGTCTGCGGTGCATCATTGGTGTGCAAGGTCGATAGGACTAAGTGCCCGGTCTGAGCGGCCTTGATCGCAATCTCAGCCGTTTCCAAGTCGCGAATTTCGCCGACCATGATCACATCAGGGTCTTGTCGCAGGAAAGAACGCAGTGCGCTGGCAAACGTCATGCCGCGCTTTACGTTCTGCTGTACTTGGTTGATACCCTCGACACGAATTTCCACCGGGTCTTCTACCGTGGAGATGTTGCGCTCGTCGGTGTTCAGCATATTCAAACCGGTATACAGCGACACCGTTTTTCCCGAGCCGGTTGGGCCGGTGACCAACACCATGCCGTAAGGGCGGTGGATAGCGTCAATATAAAGTTTCTGCTGGTCTGGCTCGTAACCCAGTTTTTCAATGCCGATCTTGGCGGATGAACCGTCCAGAATTCGCAGCACAAGCTTTTCGCCGAAAAGTGTCGGCAATGAGCTAACGCGAAAGTCGATCGCGCGGGTCTTGGATAAGTTGAGCTTGATGCGGCCGTCCTGAGGTACGCGCTTTTCCGCAATATCCAGCTGTGCCATCACCTTTAAACGCGATGAAATGCGGTTCGCCAGTTTCAGTGGGGGACTGGCCACGGCGCGCAACATGCCATCGATTCGCACGCGCACGCGGTAGCGCGTTTCGAAGGGCTCAAAATGAATGTCGGAGGCGCCGCGACGAATTGCGTCGACCAGAATTTTGTTGATGAATTTGACTACGGGCGCATCGTCGATACCGGTGGCATCGATGCCGGTAGTCTCGGCTTCGTCGTTGTCGCCGAGTTCCAGTTCCAAGCCATCGAGGTCGCTGTCACCCATATCCGGCATGGTGTTGCGCATGCTGTTGAGTGCAGTTTCGATGACCCGTAACAATGGCGCGCGATCCACCAGAATCGCTTCCACCATGCAGTTAGAATGAAATTTAATCTCATCCAGTGCGTGCGATTGCATCGGGTCCGCAATGGCCACAAACAGGCGCTTGCCACGCAAGAAAAGCGGTAGCGCATGGTGCCGGTTGATTAGCTCTTCGCTGATCAACCTAAGCGGAACGTTTGTGAGATTGATTGCCGAGATGTCCATCAACGGCATGCCAAATTCGGCCGCCGCCACTCGCGCAACCTCAGTGCTGTCGGCCAAGTTGTGGTCCAACAGCCACGTTACCAACGTGACCTTTTTTTGGTTGCTGTCAACGACAGCTTGTAGCGCGTCCGCCTCAGGTAGCACATCATCAGCTACCAAGCGGCGCGCCAGACCGGACAAACCAGTGACCGATGTTTGCGCTTGCAATGACATAACTTGATTCAACCCCGCCCCGTATGTCCTTGAATCTACCCCAGTCTACCGCTCAGGTCATCATTTAACCGTCGCGCGACGTTCCTTAATGAGACCCGCCCCACGTTTCCATCCGGCTGGTACCAACCTTACGCCGCATCCGCGCCCGCCCAATTGTAGAGGCCATTGTAGGAGCGGCTTCAGCCGCGATGCCCTTGCTCCAATGTCGCCATCCCGAGGTATCCCGGAAAAACGAGCATTCAGTTCCTCCCCCTGAGCACAGGGGGAGGTTAGGAGGGGGTAAAGCCCTTGATCTAATCCACCCACACCAAAGCCCCCAGCCACGCCCAACCCGCTTCCAGCTATCATCACCGCTTCACCCGGGGAGTCAGCCGTTGAATCGTTTAAGCATTGTCCTGCCCGCGAAAGACGAAGCCCCCGCCTTGGCAACGTTGCTGCCCGCGCTGCGTGCCGCCCATCCCGACGCCGAAATCATCGTGGTCGACGATGGCTCCACCGATAACACTCGCGAGCTCTGCGCCAGCAACAACGTCCAATGCTTGTCCTCCCCCTATTCCATGGGCAACGGCGCCGCCATCAAGCGCGGTGCGCGCGCTGCCACGGGCGATATTTTCGTATTCATGGACGGCGATGGCCAACACGATCCGGCCGACGTTGCCCGCATGCTGGAAGAGCTAAGCCACGGCTACGACATGGTCGTGGGTGCACGCGACTGGAGCAGCCAGGCAGGAGTAGGCCGCGGCCTAGCCAATACCCTATATAACTGGATCGCCACGCGCATGACCGGCCATCAAGTAGCCGACCTTACCTCCGGCTTCCGCGCTGTACGCGCCGACAAATTTCGCGAATTTCTCTATTTGCTACCGAACGGCTTCAGCTACCCCACCACCAGTACCATGGCGTTCTTCCGCAACGCCTACCCGGTCGCCTATTTGCCGATTAAAGCAGCTCAGCGTATCGGCAAAAGCCATATTCGACCGTTGCGCGACGGCGTGCGCTTCCTGTTGATCATCTTCAAAATTGCCACGTTGTATTCACCACTGAAGCTGTTCGTTCCGACGAGTGCGGTATTTTTCCTTGCGGGTTGCGCCAATTACGTCTGGACCTTTATGCACGGTGGCAGGCTCACTAATGGCAGCACGTTGTTGTGGAGTGCTGCGGTGATCGTGTTTTTGATTGGTTTAGTCTCCGAGCAAATTACGGCGCTGACGTATCGGCGCGATGCGTGACGATAAGGATCCGCGCCCACTAGCCCTGCTAGTGACGCGAAACTTTCCTCCGTTGTTGGGTGGCATGGAAAAGGTCAACCAACACTTGCTCGCCGCGCTGCAACCAACTTGGCGTACTGCGCTATGTGGGCCGTACGGATGCGCTGAGTTCACGTCCACACAAACCGAAGTGAAACAAACCAGGATCAAGCCGTTGTTCGGTTTCCTCGTGGCAACAATGTGGCGGGCGACGGTGCTGGCTTGGCGGCACAAGCCTACGGTGGTACTGGCGGGTAGTGGCTTGACCGCGCCGATCGCATGGCTGGCCGCGCGCATTACAGGTGCCAAGGCTGTCGTCTACTTGCACGGTCTGGACATCGTCGCCCCCAATCGCGTGTATCAGTGGCTGTGGTTGCCCTTTATCCGGCGTTGCGACATTGCTTTGGTGAACAGTGCGCATACCGCACAATTGGCACGGAGTCGAGGCGTGCCACCCGTAAAGCTGCATGTGTTGCATCCGGGCACGGAGATTCCGATATTGAATGTTGATGCCGCTGGTGAGTTTCGCCAGCGCTATGGCCTTGGGCAGCGCCCACTGCTGCTTTCAGTGGGGCGATTGACCCAGCGCAAGGGGCTGGCCGAGTTTGTCTCCAGGGCATTTCCAACCGTGCTTGCCCTTCATCCTGATGCAATGCTGTTGGTGATCGGCGGCGAAGCCAATGATGCGCTGCAGACGCGGGCAGGTTCGGAGCGTGAACGGATCACTGCCGCTGCTCGCATCGCTGGCGCAGAGGAAAGTTTGTGCTTCCTCGGTCGTTGTGATGAGGCGACCCTCAACGCGGCCTATCAAGCGGCCGATTTGCATATTTTTCCGGTGCTTGAATTACCTGGCGACGTCGAGGGGTTTGGCATGGTGGCGCTGGAGTCAGCGGCGTACGGGCTGCCAACCGTCGCTTTTGCGGTTGGCGGTGTGGCAGACGCCGTGCTTGCGGGGAAAACCGGGGTCTTGGTGGAATCCGGCGATTATGTTGGGCTGGGTATAGCAGTGATCCAGCAGCTGGCGCAGCCACGTGATGAGTCAACGATCGACGCTTGCCGTGATTTCGCCGCTGGGAAAACATGGGCAGTCTTTGGTGAACGATTGCGCCATTTGCTAGGTGCCACGACATGACTGACATCTCTTCAAACAATCAAAATACCCGGAGAGGTGACGCAGGCGACACGCCTTCAGCGCGACTACCACATGCTGTGCTTGATCTGCCATCGCGACGGCTCAAAGGTCTGAAAATCGAGCGTTTGTTAGGCCTTGCCGGCCGTCCGCAGCCTATACGCATGCTCGAGGTCGGCACTGGCTCTGGCGGCATCGCCAATTACTTCGGCACGCATCCTCAATTGCGTTGTGAAGTAGACGCCGTGGATGTCTGTGACAACCGCGCGATCACCGATGGTTACCGCTATCAACAGGTGCATGACACGCAGCTGCCATTCGCGGATCAATCGTTTGACGTCGTACTGACCAATCACGTCATCGAGCACGTTGGTAACGAACGCGCGCAGCGGGCGCACCTGGCGGAGTTACGCCGTGTATTGCGCCCCGGTGGTGTGGGATATCTCGCTGTGCCTAATCGCTGGATGCTGGTTGAACCTCACTTCAAATTAGCGTTTCTGAGCTGGTTGCCACACGCGTGGCGTACGCCGTATTTGCGCGCGACGGGCAAGGGCGAGATTTACGATTGCGAACCGTTGCAGATGAGGCAACTGGAGGGTTTGTTGACGGATGCAGGCTTCCTGCACCGTAATTTGTGCATCGACGCACTGCGCGCCACGTTTGATATTGAGCGATCGCAGTCCGCTATCAATCACGTGTTGAATAAGGTCCCAGATGCCGCATTCCTGCCATTGCGCAGGATCATCCCAACGCTGATCTACCGGTTTTGGCGATCAACGGATGTCAGTAGATAATCGAGTCGTTCTGCCTGCATGGCCCAAGTTGGGCGCGACATGTACTCTGATTTCGGCGTTGCCAGCAAATCGAGAATGCGTTTCGCAAATGCGTCCGCATCACCGATAGGGACTAGATGCTCGCGCCGATCACCGAGCATCCAGCGAACTGGCTCCGTGGCCGTGGCCACCACGGGTACCTCGCAAGCCATAGCCTCGCATAGCTTGGCGGGATAGCTGTAACGCCCGAAGGACGTATCGGCGGTGATAACGCAGGCGATGTCAAGCGCGTTTATCAAGGCTGGTAGCTGATCGTCGGCAACGTAACCGGTTGCAACTACGCCCGGCTCGCGCAGTGCGTACTCAGGTGGGCGACCGCTGAGCACCAACCCTAGGTCAGGACGTGTCTCACGTGCTTGCCGAAAAGCATCCAGCAGCATCGCCGTACCGCGGTTTTGTGCCCAGCTGCCGATGTAGCCGATAAGTGGGGCGCGCTGCGGCAAATTGAGTAGATGGCGGCATTGCGGTTTGTCTTGCGGTACGAATTCTGGGTCGGCGGCCATCGGCAAGATTTCGACTGGTCGGCCGATTTTACGGTGCGATTGAAGTAGCTGCGAAAGCTGCGGGCCGGCCGCAGTAACCAGATCCGCCGATCGAATCGCGCGACGCCACAGCCAATGCAGCGGGAGATTCCAGGGCATGTAGGCTTCGTAGTTGTCGTAGGCGTCGATGGCCAGGCGCGCATTGTTGGCGCGCGCGAGTCGTTGCGCGAGCCAGCCATAGTGGGCATCGGAAAATGCGATCACCCAGTCGGGTCGAAATGCCTGCGCCTCTTTCGTAAGTTGGTCCAACAGTTTGGGCATCCCCAACGTGCGCACATCGTGGCTAGACCGCACTATGTTTCCCGTCTGGATTTTGAATGACGAGAGATGGCTGTGGCTGCATAGCTGGACGTGCACGTCGTGACCCAATGCAGCCAGCGCAACTGGTAAATAGTGGAAGCGCCCGTATGGCCGTTCAATTAGGTCACGCTGCTGCGGATGGCGCTTGGAGACGAAGAGTAGTCGCACAGTCGAGTCAGCAGTCAGAGACGAACAAGGTTATGGTTCATTGCCGACCGAATCGTGCGTGCCAGACGCCCGGCTGCATAACGAAGCCCTTTGAAGCCCCGCGCGCGGCGGCGAATACCAGACGTTTCGTTCGCTTTCGCGCCAGCTACTTCTGCTAGTGCTTCCGCTTCTTGTAATGACGCGAGATAAGGGCGGAACACGTCTTTACGTAGTGTGTTGGTCAACCGTGCGCCGTAGCCGGTGAGATTGGAATCGTAGATGCGGTTCGATAGCCTGCGCAGGCCTTGGAAGTGGAAAAAGATCAACGGCTGGCCGTCAATCTCTAGTTGCGTCGGCCCATAGCTGACAGTGTATCCAGCAACGTTCCACGGTGCGAGATTTGCCCCGGGCTGAATGATTGAGTGGACACTTGGAAATAACGCTTCAAATTGTTCCAAGTATTTTTGATCCGCGTACCGATCACCCTCCAATCGGTCGAAGCACCATTCGATGCAGCGGTCGCGCCACCATTCCAAGCAGGCCAATCCTGCGTCGTCCCGTCGAAACGTTAACCAGCCGACGTTGTACTTGCCGAAACGCGCATGAGACTTTGCGGCAGTGGGCGAAAAACGATGTGGTGTGATCCCGACAGAGTAGGGTTCAAGTTCTGCAAACACCGGCTCTGGGCTTGAAAAGAAAAAGAGATCTGAATCCAAATAGGTAATCGCCATCATCCCAGGGTCGAGGGTGAGCAGGTAGCGTGGCAGACAGGGTGAACAGGTGAAGTAATACTCAACAACCGAACGATTGGTACGAGTAGCCAGAAGCTCCGGATCGAAGTGTTCGAGCGCACTGAGCGGTACAATCTTTAGATTCTTCAATGCGACCTTTTCGAGAATACAAACCGCCTCTTGGCTCAACGCCAATACCCACAATGTGAACTCGGGGCACACCTTGCTCAGTGAGTGATGCAGGGCTAGCCCGCGGGCAAGATAGCGATGGTCGAAGTAGGTACAGAAATGCCGATGGGTCATCGGGCCTCGCCATTCCACGCGTTGATGGTCGCGGCGACGTATGCGACGGATCTCACATCAAGTTGAGGAAACATTGGCAAGCTCAATACGTCCTGCGCCCACTGCTCGGTGTAGGGCAACGGTTGTATGCGAAATGATGCCGCTGTGTAAGCTGGCTGCAGGTGTATGGCGACCGGATAGTGCACGAGTGTTCCAATGCCTTGTTGTTGCAGATAACTCTTCAGTTGATCCCGGTGTTGAGTACGGATCACAAACTGATGATAAACGGGATCAATGAACTTACTTTGTGGCGGAGTCTTTATGGCCGGATGCTTGATTAGCTCGCGGTATGTATCGGCGATAGCTACCCGCGCGTTATTGTCGGCATCAAGCTTGCTCAATTTCACCCTAAGTACGGCGGCTTGCAGTTCGTCTAGCCGACTATTTCCGCCTTCGGTGTCACTGATATAGCGATTTCGCCACCCGTACTCTCGTTGTAGTCGTGCTTTTTCTAGCAAGCGTGGATCGGAGGTAACTACGGCTCCGCCGTCACCAATGGCACCAAGGTTTTTCGTGGGATAAAAACTGAAGCAGCCGAAAGCCCCGAAGCTACCCACCCGGCGGCCGTCGAACTGTGCACCATGGGCCTGAGCGCAGTCCTCGACGACGGCCAGTTGATACTCATTAGCGATCCCCATCAGCCTATCCATGTCCACGCCGCATCCATACAGGTGTACCGGAATGATCGCTTTGATGCGCGCTAGGGGTATGGCCGCATGACCATTGCGGACAAGCGCAAGCAGTTCTTCCAATCGGGTTAGGTCCATTAACCCAGTTTCAGCTTCGACGTCGATGAACAGTGGGTCCGCGCCCGCGGTACGGATTGCCACGACCGTTGCCACCGCCGTATGGGACACCGTGAGTACGACGTCACCGGGCCCGATATCTAGCGCCTTCAGCGCGATTGTGATGGCGTCGGTTCCATTGGCGACACCTAGCGCATGTGGTACACCAATGTAGCTGGCAAATTCTGCTTCGAATGCAGCAACCTCGGGTCCGAGGACGTAGCGGCCGCTCCGCAGTACCCGTGCAATGGCTGAGTCAATCTCAGACGCTTGAGACTGGTATGCGGCCTTGGGATTGCACTGCGGAATAGAGGGCTGGTTCATTCCTGCGGCGTCCATATTAGAGATACCGATCAAGGTGCTGTCGATAGTAAGTGAGGGTTGAGGATAATCCCTGTTGCAAGTTTACTTTTGGTTCCCAACCGAGTGCGGCGAAGCGTGAGAAATCGGCATAGTAGTCGCCAATGTCAATTTTTTTCCGTTCTTCGGGAAACTCGCGAATTTCGTAGGTGCCTGTACCGTTTGCGCTGACCGCCATATCAGCCAGATCGCGTAGCGAAACCACTTGGCTGCTTCCGAGGTTGAATGCATGACCGTTGGTTTCGTCGCTCATTGCTGCCAACAGCAGCGCTTCAACCACATCGTCGACGTGGTTGAAGTCCCGGAGTTGCTCTCCGCCCCATACTGAGAATGGTTTGCCCTCCAGCAGCATCCTCACCCAGATTCCCAAGAAAGTCTGACGCGCGTCCTTCACCCGCATACCAGGGCCGTAGGTGTTGGTAAGTCGGAGTGCACAGGCGCGCAATCCATAAACATTGTTGTAGAGGATGTGATACCACTCGCCTGCCATTTTGTTGATGCCGTTGACATCGGTGGGACGCAGAAGATGTTTCTCGTCCACCGGAAGATAGTCAGGTCGCCCGTAGATTTGGCGAGTACTGGCAAAGACAATCTTGATAGTGGGGCTGTGGGCACGGCAGGTCTCCAAGATCGAAAGCTGCGCCGTGCAGTTGATGTCGAGATCGGTGAACGGATCCCTCATGGAGTCTTGATGACTGGTTTGGCCGGCTAAATTAAACAGATAGTCCTTCTCCTGCACCATTACGCGTAATCCATGCCGATCGCGGACGTCAGAGATGTTAACGGTCACGCGATCGCGGATATCGGCGATGTTTTGCAAATTACCGCCGTACTCGGGAATCAGGCTGTCGATCAAGGTGACATGGGCATCTAGTGAGACTAATCGGCGCGCCAAATTGGAGCCGATAAAGCCAAGTCCACCAGTGATCAATACTCGGGCCCCCCGCCACTTGCTGAGTACATCTTCAGTGTTCATGCGTAACTTCCTCGTCAGGCAACTTGGTCCACACCATAATGTTGTCCAAATACAAGTCGGGGCTGGCGGGTAAGATGCGACCCAACAGTAAGCCAGCGAGGTTTGTGGGCAGGCTTATGGCAGCCAACAACGGCTTACGTAGGATAGCGGGCAGCGGGCGCAGAACCTTGAACAGATAGCCCAACCAGAGTTGCGCGAATAAACTGACGTCAGCCAAGGTACGCCTAGCAGTTTCGACCCGAAATCCATGTTTATCAGCAAGGTAGTGCAGACCATATGACGAGTAACGCGCATAGTCGTAAGGCTGCTCGTGCTCGTCCCATACAAAAGGAACTGTCAACAACAGGCAGCCTCCAGGGCGTAACACTCGGCAGATGTCGCGGAGGAATGCCGCGGGTTCAAACACGTGCTCCAGTACTTGGCTGCAAAGTACAACGTCAACATGTGCATCAAGTACAGGCAGGCGTGATCCGTCAAATAGAAGATCCGGGCGTTTTGCACTACCGTGCGGCGATGCAGTGGGCACCTCTACGCCAAAATAAGTTGCATGCGTGAAGAGTGGCCGGTAAGGTGCCGCGCCACAACCAACGTCGAGCACAAGGCCCTGTGTTGTGGCTGCCATCTCCGAGACCGCTACGCGCAAGGCGCGATTTGCCAGAAAGAATGGGTCGATTAGGGAACCAGCGGATGCTAGGTGCATGGTTAGTCCTTGCGTAGCCAGACGCAACCGGCGTAATTAGCGTTCACACGCCCTGCTTGCACTGGTGCATCTTGCGTCAAGAATTCGCATAGCGGGATGTAGTGCTTGCGCAAACGTGTATACACCGATGCACGAGGAATGAGCCATAAGGGGTAACTGGTTGCGCCTAGCTGTTTGGGTACGTGTTGCGTCATAGGTTGAGCATTGTCGCCCGGTATGAAGGGCGTTCTGTCGAGCACGATCACCCGCGTGCCGAGAGCAATCAACTCGTCAAGCGTGGCAAATGGCTCCCTTAGAAACTGCAGTACGCCGGATGCGATTACCACGTTCGGGTTGTATCGCTTGGCCTGCTCAATGGTTTCCTCAAACACAACGGCCGGTAGGTCGGAAAAAATTTGCCTGCCCTTGACTACGAAGTGTGGTTGCTCGACGACGCACCATTTAATGCCAGAGATGGTCGACAGCCACTTGCGCCACCTCAGGTAGTGACTGCCGAGGCCACCACCAAAATCCAAGACAGACAGTCTTCCATGATCTTGGACCGCGCCCATTAGTAGCGCCGCGAGTGTGTGGCTTGGGGGGGGCGTTCCGTACATCGGCTTGCCGTCTTGCTCGAAGTCGGCGTCCCCCTGTAGCACTTGAGCAGTTGCGTCGGCGACTCGGCTGAGGATATCTGCTTGATCGTAGCCAACCGAGTCTTGCACGGCTTGCATCCAATCTGCATATGGCCCTTTGTAGGTGATATCCGCCCCCAATATTCTGTTGGCGATATGCCGCAGGCCGGGAGAGATCCACGTGGTGACAAACGGCATTCCCATTTTGTGATAGTTCCTCGGGTGGACAGATCTAGACGATTTCTGCCGGAATAGGAGTGTGCATCGGCTTCATATTACCGTCGACGTAGGCGTCAAAAATCTTCAGTGCGTCGTCTTGAGAAACGATACCTTCGCGGACAAGCGGCCAGCGAGCCACGTGCGTACGGTGGACGATGGAGCCGGGAGATTGCTTTACTGCCACGGACGTATAACCCAATGCAGAGAGTGCACTCAGCCGATGGTTGCCATCCGTCACGATATAGACGGATGTTTCGCCTTTCAGCTCTCTCACGGTGATGTATCCGTATCGTTGGGGAAGATAGCCCGTGCTTTTCATCGCGTTGAAAGCGTCTTCATGCCACGAAAATTCTTTATTCAGCAAGCGGCGTGGAATCCCAAGTGGGCTGAAGAAGGTCATCGCGTCTACAAAATAATCGGGTGTGGGATGCCAGCCGGGCATACTTGTGACTTGGGACAAAGTGCGCCATGGCAAGAACCATAGTGGGTACGGAACGGAAAGCGACACGCCCAACGCGTCGCCCAAAGTTGTCGGCCGATAGTGGCGAAGGTATTCGATGAAGGCGTGGCGAATGTCTTGTAGCGGTAATCCCTGCGCCAGCCCTTGCATGTAGGTTTCGTAGGGGTTCGTTTCATGTCTTCCATACCTGTAAGCACAAAAGTGCGTACAGCTGGCAATGTCAACCGTCTTGCGCGTGGAAAAGGCGACGGCAAGTTTCTCCGCTAGCCCTTTCATTTTTTGCAATCCCACTCCACCGCCATAACGAGCGTCCCTTCATATTTCCCCAGCTCTTCGATTCGGGATGGCTTCATTAAACCTGCGCGGGATGCGGCAGTTTCGATAGCTTCGTAAGAGTGGTTGTAGACCTGAATGTGACTCCATGGCGTCAGCGCCCGTTCTTGCTTGAACAGCAGTCGTATGCGCCGCCCCCACCTGTTGGCCCTTGCTTTCAATCGCACAAGTAGCGGTGCTTGTGCGTAGCATTGAATACTGAGTGTGCCACGGCACACCCTGCGTAACTCCCTGAAGACGTCTACCAAAGTCTCCTGCGGGAGCAGGTGCAGCAACCGCCAGCATATGACCAAGTCGAACTGTGCATCGTTCAGTGGCAAAGACGTAACGCTGGCTTTCATTAGTGTGACTTTGGAAGCTTTGCAGACCGCAATACGGCGCGCTGCTTCCTCCAGCATCGATGCTGATAAATCCACTCCAACCACTTCGGATGTGGGCGCAGAGTAGAGATCAAGGAAGCGTCCAGTACCCACTGGGGCATCGAGTATTGAGCTTGCGGGAACGCGATTCAGTAATGCAGTAACGTATGCGTTTTCGATGTGCCATAAAGGCTCTACGGCGCGGTCGCGATCATACGTTTTGGCCTCCAGCTTGGAGTAGGGGCCGTGAATAGTCATATCGTAGATTCCTTAGGATTTCTTTTCCCGGCGCCCAATCCAATGATCGCCCGCATTTGCATGCGAAACAGCGGGCGCGTCTGTCGCCAAAACGCGCCTACGGCAAACGCAGATACGCCGTAGGCGAGCACGGTAGCCAAGGCCGCACCTTCGCCATGCCAATGGGGAATTAACAGGAAGTTTAGAAGAACGTTCAACGCTGCTGCACTAGAGGTCTTTAACAAGTACAAGCGTCGCAGATCGTGATTGATGTACCAAGGGTCACTAGCTGTACTGACGAAAACTATCCAAGTTGACCAAATATGGATTTGCAGTATTCCGGTTGCTGCTTGAAATTCATGGCCAAAGATCACCGGCACGAGGAAAGGCGCCAGCCAGGTGATAACGATGGCGATGAGTAGGCCGCCTGCAGACAGTGCCCGAAGTAATGCGTGCAATCCTCGCTCGAAGCGCAGTTGATCGTGGTTGAATAATGCCGTCAGTCGCGGTGCGGCAGCCGCCATTACGGCCGCTGGGATCAGATAAAAGCCCTCGGAGAGCAGGCTACCAGCGCTGTATAGACCAGCTGCATCGCTACCGAGCATGCGCCCGAGCATGAAGACATCGATACGGCTGTAAATGGCTACGGTAAGGCCAGAAAGCAGCATCGGTGAAACCATTCGCGCAAAGCCCACCAAGCTTGCAGATTGTGGAAGCCTGAGATGACTTATTCCCAGTGATAAATCGCGGGCAGAGACCTTCCACATTAGTAGGGTGCACAGCGCAGATTCGATCACTGTGGCTGCAGCGAGTGCAAACAGCGGCTGGGGGAGAGTTAACGCAACTAGACGAAGTATGGCTGATACCGTATAGGCAGCCATTTTCGCCAGCGCGACTTGTTTGAAGCAATGATTTGCTTGCAGCCAACTCTCAACTACCCACCCTGCTTGAAACAGGCCAGACAGTGTGAGGATCGCTACCAACATAGGTGCGTCGTGTAGCGCACGGGTCGCCGCAAAAAGGACGGTCGCGATGGAGGCAATGCCTGCGAGAGTGGATCCAATGATCCGGATCGTCAGGCTTTCGCTCAACGTTCTCGCCGACCTGGAAGGTTCGCGGACCAACTCTCGTAGTAGCAGCGCATCGACGCCTGCTTGGCCTAGAAATGCAAACAGGGCGATGATAGCCAACGCATAACTGTAGACGCCAAAGGTACTGGGGCCCAGCGTGCGCGCGATAAGGATGCTGAGAACGAAGCCGAAGCCGATCCGGGTTCCTCTTTCAGCCAACTGCCACGCTGTATCCCTGCGCAGGCCGTGCCACACAGAGGCCTGCGACTTATCCAAACGCGCCGATGGCATCAGATGACAGTCGCGTTTTGGTGCCAAGCGCGATACCACTCGTAGGTGTGGCGTAGCCCGTCCGAAAGATGGATCTGTGATGTCCAGCCCAATTGTTTGAGTCTGGAGACGTCAAGCAGTTTGCGTGGTGTCCCGTCTGGCTGTCGTGTGTCATAACGAGTGTGCCCTATAAAGCCGGTAGTGTTGGCGATTGTTGATGCCAGCGAAGCGATACTAATGTCGCTGCCGCATCCCACGTTTAGCGGCAGCGAGTCTGAATAAACTTGCATGAGATGTAGCAGAGCGTCTGCCAGATCATCTACATGCAGAAATTCACGCTTTGGTGTGCCGGTTCCCCAAATTGTGACCTCGAGATCACCGCGCTCTCGCGCTTCACTAAAGCGGCGAATAAGGGCCGGTACAACGTGCGAATTGTCTGGATGGAAGTTGTCGCCCGGGCCGTACAGGTTGGTCGGCATCGCGCAAATGGCGTCAAATCCATACTGCTTGCGATACGCCTGACACATCTTCAGCCCAGCGATTTTGGCAATCGCATACCACTCGTTTGTCGGCTCCAGCGGTCCAGTCAGCAGATACTCCTCTTTGATTGGCTGTGGGCAATCGCGCGGGTAGATGCAGGATGACCCGAGAAACAGCAGCTTTTTTGCGCCGTGTTTCCACGCGTTGTGAATCACGTTGGTCTGGATGGCTAAGTTATCGTGGATGAACTCGGCGGGGTAGGTGCTGTTGGCGAGAATGCCGCCGACCTTGGCGGCAGCGAGGAAGACGTATTCGGGCTCTTCCGCTGCAAAGAACTGTTCCGTCTGCGCTTGATTGGTCAGGTCGAGTTCTTGGTGCGTGCGCAAGACAAGGTTGTCAGCGCCTTCGGCTTGTAGCCGTCGCACGATGGCGGAACCTACCAGGCCGCGATGGCCGGCGACATAAATGCGTGAGTGGATATCCATGAGCGGCTTATTCGTGGTGATTGGGTGAAGTGAAGCCAGCGTGGTTGATCAGCGCGTCGCGCTGGGCCAACTTCAGGTCGGCTTGCATCATCTCACGCACCAATGTGTTGAAATCTGTCCGCGCATGCCACCCTAATTTTTGCTTTGCTTTGCGCGGATCGCCGAGCAAGGTCTCAACCTCGGCTGGTCGGAAGTAACGTGGGTCGATGGCTACGATCCGTTGGCCGGGTTTGGCGGAGCAATCTTTGGGTGCGCTGGCGATGATGCCGTGTTCATCCGGACCACTGCCAATCCACTCAATGCGAATGTCAAGTTCACTGGCGGCACCGTCGACAAACTCGCGCACAGAGTGTTGGGCGCCGGTGGCGATGACGAAGTCTTCGGGCTTTTCCTGTTGCAACATCAACCACTGCGCCTCGACGAAGTCGCGCGCGTGGCCCCAATCGCGGCGGGCGTCCAGATTGCCGAGGTAAAGGCAGTCTTGCTGACCTTGATGGATGCGTGCCAGCGCGCGAGTGATCTTGCGGGTGACGAATGTCTCGCCGCGCCGAGGTGATTCGTGATTGAACAGAACGCCGTTGCACGCGTAGAGGCCGTAAGCCTCGCGGTAGTTCACGGTGATCCAGTACGCGTATAACTTGGCTACGCCGTAAGGCGAGCGTGGGTAAAAGGGCGTGGTTTCGGATTGCGGCGTCTGTTGTACCTTCCCGTACAACTCGGAGGTGGATGCTTGATAGAAGCGAGTTTTGTGTTCTAAGCCCAGAATGCGGATGGCTTCGAGTATCCGTAACGTACCCATCGCATCGGTGTTGGCGGTGTACTCCGGCGTCTCGAACGACACTTGTACGTGACTTTGTGCGCCGAGGTTGTAGATCTCATCCGGCTGCACTTGTTGAATGATGCGAATCAGATTCGTGGCGTCAGTGAGGTCGCCGTAATGCAGGAAGAAGCGCTGATGACCTTCGTGCGGGTCTTGATACAGGTGGTCGACGCGCTCCGTATTGAACGACGAAGCGCGACGTTTGATGCCGTGTACCTCGTAGCCCTTGGCTAGCAGTAGCTCCGCTAGGTAA
Organism: Rhodanobacter sp.; assembly: GCA_039924175.1. Classification (GTDB taxonomy): domain Bacteria; phylum Pseudomonadota; class Gammaproteobacteria; order Xanthomonadales; family Rhodanobacteraceae; genus Rhodanobacter. Next base: position 20,690 of record JBDTBF010000109.1, on the reverse strand, counting down.
GCGCCGTCTTGGCCGGTAATTCCAGAGATAAGTGCGCGCTTCACGTGTTCCCCGGTGTCCGATGCGTAGTTGCCATCTTTGCAGTGTAAGCGTTGAGCAAGTTTTCGCGTAGCGAGAGTACTGGAAATAGCTGTTTGCTCGATGTTTGAGTCCGTCATTGGCTGGTTCGCGACTGTCGATCTTGATAAGCGGAAATTACGCAGTTTTGAAATCGGCGCTTGCAACTTGGCGAAACGATATCGCGCCACACTGACCTGTGCTCGCACAAAGCTAATGTGTCGCGTCGAGCACCGTGTGCATTGTCCGTGTCTGCTGCTTATTGCATGTTCGGTAGCGCATGCAATTCAGCCAAGCTCTTGTCGAGCCGGCCACCATAGTTCAGAGTTTCCAATTGTTTCAGCGCTTCGCGAGCTTCCGTGTTACGCCCTTGCGCCGACAACATGCGGATCAATGTGATCTGATACGCCGGTTCGTCGGGACTGGCGGTGGTGGCCTTTTCGATCATCTGTTCGCCAAGCACGTGATCGTTCAGTACATTCCAGGCGTAATCGCCGTAGGTGGCGAGCAGACGGGCGTTAGGCTTGGGGTGTGCCAATGCGGCTGTGAACGCTTGTACCATGCGATCGTGTGGCAAGTTGCACTGTTGCTCGCTCGCGCATTTGGCCAATGCTGCCAACGAGCTTTCGTCTTGCACGCCCGGGCGACGTGCGGCCAGCTTGGTTATTATGCTGTCCCACCATGCGTCTTTCAGCGGCAGATGCATGCGTGAGTTCATGAAGATCAGTGCTTGCTGCGGAAGGATGGATGACTTGGGCAAGAGTGCCGCGGCTTCCAGCGGCGCGTAGGCCAAGGTGGTGAATGGTGAGGCAGGGTCATATTGGGAGTAGATGATGTAAGTGCGGCCTAGTTCGTATTGGGCGCGTGGGGAGTCTGGCGCGCGGAAGGCTAGGTCTTCGGCGAGTCGCAATGGGTCGCCCCAGGCGTAAGCGGTCAGTGCGGTCAGTGTTGCCCAGCACAACATTAAGCTGACTAGCAGGGCGTAGCGGGGCAACGCCCATGGCAAAGGTTGATGTTTCCAGACGAGTGGTATTTGTCCATTGCACACTTCGCCATCTTCGGGTGCGACGTTGGTTGCGGTAGTTTTTTGGTCTGACGCGAAGGGCATCGAGGCTGAAGCCCGTCCTACCACGGCAGCGCACTCTCTCCGCAAAGGACTTCCTTTGGTCGCGCGCGGTGCTTTATTCGAGGGTGTACGAAGAGCTTCGCGCACAGGGTGCGCTCCTACGGCGAGATTGGCCCTTGATGGCTCGGCGAGTAGGGGCACGAGTGCCAGCAGGAGACCGAAACTCGCGAAATAATTGCGGTGCTCGTAGATTAATTCCAGCGGCAGGATGGTGCCGGTCAATAGCTGACAGCCGAAGAAGAGTGCGATACCGAGTGCAGCTAAAGGTCGACGTGGCCGCAACCAGAACATCAACGCGAGTAGCGCGGTAAGAAACCCGATACTGGTTATGGTCGTCCACGGCGTAAGCAGCCTAGTCGAGATAGTGAAATCGTCGTGATAAAACGACAGCGCATCCGGCATTGGCAGTAACGTCCACCCGATGTAATCCGTGACGATGCGCGCTTCGCTGAGCAATCGCGTGCCCAAGGTGAAATCGCGAGTGGCCCACGTTTGCGGCTCCAGCAGTCCGGGCAGCAACCACGCCAACCCCGCAGCCATCGGCAACACCAAAACAATCAAAAAAAGCGCGATGATTCGCAGGTCGAAACGCTCCGCCCATCGCGGGCGTCGCACTCTTGTAGGGGCGGCTTCAGCCGCGATGCTTTTGCTCGCGCTGCCGCTAGTGAGAGTCGGCTCGCCGACGATAGGTGACTCATCCAACGCGTCATCAGACGATAGGTGTTGTTCTACCTTTAATGCCTGATCGTCTGCGTCCGCTATTCCGTTGCGTGCTGAGTCGTTCGCACATGTCGATCGATGAAACCGGAACAACGCCCATTCAACCAGCAGCGCGTACAGCGGCAACATGACGGCGGTCTCTTTCGCCAGAACACCGAGCATCGTCGGAATGGTCACGCTGATCACGCAGAGGATAAAACCGTCGTGGTGATTTACAAATGCGCGGCTTCGCGCCAACCACCCACCACGGACTGGTGATGCGAACAAGCCAGCAGGCGGTATGAGGTTGCCGATGGTCGATGTGGATTTGAGATGCGCTGTCTTTTTTTCTGCGTGCTCAGGAGGGAGTTTCGTCGTTTCGGTCTGCCCAGCCGAGGCTCGGAACCGCGATATTTTGCTGTCTGTGGGTGTTGAAGTGGAAGCGTCCAGCATGCGTCGTCGCCCAGCGACGTAGCCCAGCAAACCCAGCAGTACAAATAGATTCGCCATGCTTTCCATACGCTGTACGACGTACAACACGCCGGTCAGGTTGATCGGCAGCAGCATCCAACCAGCGGCGATCAGAGCCGCGACGACACCAGCTCGTGCGCTGGCAGTGTGTTTCGTACCCGCGTCCATACCAGGATCTGCGGCTGTCTCGGCGCATGCATTCGTAGGAGCGCACCGTGTGCGCGATGCTTTTGCGTTGATACCCATCTTCTGCGAAGCGCCATCGCGCACAAGGTGCGCTCCTACGAGCGCATCTTGTCCAGCGACATGGGGTTGTTCATGGAGATCGGGTTGTCCAGCTACATCGGGCCGTCGGCTAGAACCGGGCCCGCCTGTTTCGTTGGGTGATAGGCGTAACAAGGCCCGTGCCAGCAAAAACACCAACCACCCGTTCAACAAGTGAATAAGCAGATTAGTTAGCTTCCACGAAAACGGGTTGAGGCCAGCCGCGAGGTAGTTGGCGGAAAAGCTCAGTGACGCTAACGGCCGCTTGAACTCGCTGGCTGGTGATGAAAGTGCGGCACGAACTAGCGATGAAACGGTGGCGTCGGTGGGCTGCACACCAAGGTTCTGGACAATGTTGGGGTAGTCGTCAAACAACCAGCTGCCTGAAAGGCCGGGCCAGTAAATCGCAGTGGTAACGAGCAAGCCGGCCAGCAGCAGCCAGCGGCCGCGATGAATTGCTATGCGAGTATTCATATCCGTCGCAGGAAGATTTGCGCGGCCAAGGCATGCCGGCGTCCAGCATGGATTATTGCAGAGTCGATTGTGGCTTTATGCAAAGTCGTTGATTCCACGCGCCTTAGTGGCCCGCATACGGTGGCTCGACTAGTGTTGAAATTCAACTGGTCATTCCCACAAAAGACTCGCGAAAATGACGATTGAGGCCCAACCAGACTGCTGGTCACGCTAAAGCTCGACGCCAATCAGGAACGCTGAAGTCGCGGGATGACCGGTCTTCGGCTGTTAAAGACTACCTCTCGCGTTTACCGAAATGATGGGATTACGTGGAAACGATGGAATAGCGCCTCACCTGACAGTAGGTGGCCCGCCGGTCCCTGATGTCTATCGCGAAACGCCTCTATCTCGGGCGGTGGCTTGGTCGAGCAATGCTTGCTGCGATTGAAACTCTGCATCGTTTCGCAACGCTGGCCGCAATTGGGCAGCTTTGCTCATCACGGCAGCAGCTTCTTGATAACGATGGTTGTCTAATAAGAACGTGGCCAGTCGTTTACCGTAGTCGGCAGGGTCTTTGTTCAACGATACGGCGTGTTCCCACTGCTCACTGGCAAGACCGGGGTTATGCAGAGCGACGCTCGCTATCTCTGCGTATTGCACGTACAAGCTGGCTCGGGCGGGGTTGCGCTTGATGACAATCGTGTAGGCGTTGGCCAACTGCTGTGCGTCGATGTCCTTGCTGTAGACAACCAGTTGTTCGTCCAGTTTGTGCAGCGCTTGGTAGGTTTCCGGGCCGAGCGGTTGGGTGCTTACTTTGCGCAACAAGGCGTCCCACCATGCTTGTGGCGCCGGGGTGTGCTGCGCGGCGGAGGTTAAAATAAGCGCCTCTTCGGCAAGTATCGATGCACCCGGAAGGGCGGCACCGCGTTCCAACTCGGTGACACTGAGCGAGTACAGCGGGCTGGAAGTGTCGCCTTGTGATCTGGCCATAAGGCGTCGGGCTAGGTCGAGAGAGGCGCGCGGAGAGCCGGGGTTGTCCTGTGTCAGCGTCATCGACAGCTGTAGTTGGTTGCCCCATGTGCTCGCACGCAATACGGTTAGAAAGCCGAGATTGAGTATAAAAACAACGGCAAGCACTGCCGGCAAACGTGGATGTGCGCGACGGCAGCCGAGCCAGATCAGGTCAGCAGCGGCTAGCAGGATTCCAAATAGAGCCGGGTAATTACGGTGCTCAAACACCAATTCCAATGGAAGCGGACTGCTGGTAAGCGCGTGCGCCATGAAAAACCAGCCGATACCTAATGCAAATAAAGGACGTCGACGGCGCAGGGCAACGGCAAGTGCCAACAACCCGAGTAGAAACAGCCCACCGAACAGTGTTGACACGGGGTGCAGCCAGCCAGTGGATACCACGTAGTTGTCGTAATAAAAATGCATGTGGTTGGAGAGTGGAAGGACAATCCAACCGATGTACATTGACAACGCACGCAACTGGGTCAGTTCTCGCTGCCATGCGGTGTAGTCGCGCCCAACGTAGTTCGCCGCCGTCGCGTAATGGGGCAGTAGGTAGAACACGAATATCAGCACGGCGGCTACGCAGCCAGCGCTGTAGAAAAACTTCCAGAGTCGGCTAATGGCTGGTCGCGATGCGGTGAAGCGCAGGACTGTCAATTCCAGCAATAACGCATAGCCTGCGACCAAGACGGCCGTTTCCTTGGCTAGATAGCCAATGGCCGTCAGCGCCACGCACAGGAGTAACCACGGCCAGCCTTTCCGCCCCGTTATTTGCGATTGTCGACCGCGCCAGTAGGCGAGCAGTGCGAGCATTGTGAACGTCAGCCCCAGCATTTCCATACGCTGCACGACGTACATCACCGTGGATACTTGCAGCGGATGTATCGCCCAAGCGGTTGCGATGGCTAATGCCCACAGCCAAGTGCGCTGATGATGTTGCGCATCGTTGTCATTCGCTCGCGGTAGCCAGCCTGCAAATAACAGGCGCTGCACTAGCGACAGCAGGAGCACGGTATTCAGTAGGTGGATGCAAAGGTTGGTGGCCTTGAAGCCCCAGGTGCCGGCGCCAAATGCGTAATTGAGCGCGTAGCTAAACATCGCCAACGGGCGCTGGATGTTGATTTCCGACCATTGCCAGAGATTCTGCCATTGCTCCCAATGCCAGCCCGTTACATGAACGACGGGGTTTTCGGCAAAAATCCCGTAGTCATCAAAGATGAAGCCGCCGGACAGGGCGGGCCACATGACGAGTGTTATAAACAGCAATGCGGCCAAGGTTGCTAAGGCGTGACGGGGCGTTTGGGTGGGTGGGCTTAGCACAATGCGGATTTCAGTCGTTGGTAGGTAAGTAAAGACGAAGGCCGCCTTTCGGCGGCCTTCGAAGAGTAGCGGTATAGCCAATAACTTATTACGCGCCCGGGCAGCTAAGTGGGGCGTACTTGGCGGCAGCAGTCGTTTTGCACGACCATGAACCGCTGGCGGTGCGTGTCCAAATTACGGTGTTCGCAGCTGTCTTGAGTGACGCATTGGCATGATTGCCGAAGGTGGACGTCAAGATAGCAGCCGGGCTCGTCCCGGTGAGCACGGGAATGCCGGGGTTAACGACCAAATCTGACGACGTAGCGGTCAATGGGCAAGCGGCGGCGGTGAGCGCGGCGCCGTTATTGATGCAGTCTTCAACGGTGACTTTCTGGTCGCCAGTTTCGCCGATGACACGGGTGACCTGCGACTTGATGACATAGGTCTGGTACTGCGGGATGGCGATAGCGGCCAAGATCGCGATGATCGCAACCACGATCATCAATTCAATAAGGGTAAAGCCTTTCTGCACAGTCTTCATGGTGGTTCCTCTGTATTTGGTTAACCAGTCGTACGAGTGATGTTCCCCTGAGCCCCAGCCCTGCAGCCTTGATGACGCCCGACCTCTAACCACTTCGTCAGGAACAACCAGGAAACTCACGGTGGGTAACTGCACGTTGCGTGCCACATGGGCTGCGGTGTGTAACCTGCTTGTTGGCAGGTAGTTGGATTGTGCGTCGAGTCTCAAGAAGCAGCAAGATCGCTGACCGATTTTGTTGGTAGTACTGCGTAGTAGTTCGCGAAGATAATTTAATAAGTGTCGTGAAACGTCAGTAATGGACCTTTTAGGTCACAATGTGCAAGGTGGCGTTCAGATTGTTTTACAACTGATTGGAGCATGTTTTGCTTGGACGTTAGATGTGCAACTCCAAGCGCCAGCAGCGTCGCGCGTAAGGATCATGTGCTTGCCTTGTATCATCTGCGTGCCTTTGAGTGTGCAAGTGATGGTTGCGCCGTCAGCCGGCGCTGCTGCTGTGATATCACAGCGTGGTGTACTGGCGGATAGACCCAAGTTATCGACGCTACTGTAGGCACCTGCGGAGATAACGCCCTCGTTGACTAGTGTCTCGTACGCTGTTTCGCCAGGTTTGATTTCACTCAGTCCGGCGGTGGTTTGCGAGCGTGCTACGTAGTCTTGGTACAAAGGTATTGCGATCGCGGCCAAAATCGCGATGATCGCCACGACAATCATCAATTCGATCAAGGTAAAGCCCGCATAGCGGCTTGACGAGGTAGTACGCCGTGGATGCAACATGTGGTTTCCCCTTGGTTGTCGGGGAAATGCAGGCACGTTTCATACCAGCGAGGTAGCTTACGGTTACGGACGGCGAGGAGGGTCGCTCGCCTGCCATCCATTCATTTGCTTGATTGGCCGACCGGTGTGTGCATGTCACCGAGCGCGATTATTTGGCTTGCGTAGTGGCTTTTGGGGTGACGGTCATACCAATGCGCGCGCCGAGCGCTTTGTCGAGCGACAGTACAAAGCTTGCTGTCAGGTGCTGAGAGTCACGAAATATGACTTCACCATTTCGTGCGGCAGCGCACATTCCGTTGGGGCAAATCTTGTCGTTCAAGTCGACCACACTGACATTGCCAAATTGATTACTAGCTAGTTGCAGCCAATGATCGACGTTGTTGTCCTGTTGGTTGAACGCGGGCGCTTGGCACCTGTTCTTTTGTTTGCGCCATCGAGATAGCCAGCTTTGTGATGCCAGGCAGTTGGGGCCGTCAAACGGCAGGTGTGGCGTGCCACGCAAAATGTAAATGTGTCCGCTGGTCGGGCTGATGGTTTTTAGAACGCGTACGGAACCCTCAAGCCATTGTGCTTGGGTGAAGTCGTAAGTCTGCACAGAACCCAGCAGCACCACGTCTGGCCGCAAAGATGCGACTAACTGCAAAGCGTGCTCGCGCCACGTGGTGCATTCGGTGTAGTCGCGCCCGATTCGGGGATAGAACATGGGCTCATCCACCATGGGGCATGATGATTTGGTCAGCACGATGAGGCGCCAGTCGGGGCGATTGAATACGCTGGCGACTGCGGGAAACCACTGCGCGCCGATGCTGTCGCCCATCAATACCGCTGTGTGCGTGGCATCGCTAGGACCGAATGTGCACGGGTGTACTTGATCGCTGTGATACCACTCATCGCAGCCCATACGATAAATGATCGGCGTGTCTGCGCGCGCTTGGGCATAGCGTTGCAGTGCCGGGTTATTGGCTGAGCTTGTGGCGGCATTAAACCAGGTGAGACACGCGAGGACCGTGATCACCATCAGTGAGAGAGCAGTCAGTATTGTGACGGGAGGACGCGCGGTCCATCGCGACTGCCGCCGGATAGGTGCTTCCACCCATCGGTAAGACATTACCGCCAACAACAGGGATAGCACGACAAGCCCGATCCGGTAGCCTAGGCTGTTTGTTGTAATGAGTGTGCCGCCCAACAAAAGTACTGGCCAATGCCACAGGTACCACGAATAAGAAACGTGGCCGACTGCCTGTAGTGGTCGCCAAGACAATGCACGTGAAACGCCACGGTCTGTGCCGCTTGCGCCCGCCATGATGATGGCGACGGCGCCGATGGTAGGCAGTAACGCGCGCCATCCGGGGTAGGGCATGTTTGCGTTGAAGAACAGGCCTGCAGCAATGATTAGTGCTAGGCCCGACCACCCTAACCAATAGCTAGTTGCGCTGGACGGAGCGCTCGTTTTGCTTATGTTGGTAGCGGAGGATGAGCCGAAATATAGCCACACCAGTGCGCCTGCGCCGAACTGCCACGCACGTAGCGGCATCATGTAGAACGCCATTTGCGGGGCGGTTTCAGTCATGACTATGCTTGCCAGCAAACTGATGCCGACAATCGCGAACATGGTGATTTTCAGCCGTGTGAGGTAGTGGCCTTTGGCATGCCACGCTGCAAGCGCCAACACCATAAGCGCCGGCCAGATCAGGTAGAACTGTTCCTCCACACCCAACGACCACGTGTGCAGGAATAGGTTGCTGGCCGCACCGGGGCTGAAATAGTCAAGTTTGGCAAAGGCGAAGTGGAGGTTGCTGAGCCACATGGAAGCCATGGCTGCTGCTGTGGCCTGAGCACCTTGCGCGCTTGGCGCGAGCACGGCGGCCGCTACAACGCTGGTGACTGCAATCATCACCAGCAACGCCGGTAGCAATCTGCGGAAGCGGCGTGCGTAGAAATTGGCAAAGCGCAAGCGGCTGGTCTGCTCGATTTCGCGCAGTAAAACGCCGGTGATTAAATAGCCTGACAAGACGAAGAACACGTCAACGCCAACAAACCCGCCAGCCAGCCAGGTGACTTTCGCGTGCGCCGCCACCACCAACAAAATGGCGATCGCCCGCAAGCCCTCGATGTCGCCTCGGTAGCCCAACCGATAGCCGCGCGCTTCCATAAATCCGTTTCCCCGTCCGCGCTGGTGCGCGAGCGGTGATCATACACGTTGGGTTTGTGCGACTAGGCGGCTGCGGTAGTTTTTGCTGAAGCACGCGCGCGAAGAAACGGCCCTGATGGAATTTGTAGACACTCTGTTCGCCGTCAAACGTTTTTGACGGGAAAATAGAGTTTGGTCGAGTCATAGGGCTGTGGGTTTCGGATACCACACGGACGATTGCGTCTGGAGACTTGCTTGCATTTCGTTTGCACCTTACCGTCAACGCTTTGCCACGCAATAGGGATTTGACATGAAACCTTTGATTGCCGCGTTGTTGCTTGCCATGGTGACGGTGCCGGTGTCGGCGACGAATGTCGTTGATACGACGTTTGCGAAAACGCAGGGCTCGCATGCCTTCAATGTGCGCGATTTGGTGATGATGGATCGGGTGAGTGATCCGCAGCTGTCACCGGATGGGCGTTACGCGGCGTTTAGCCTGCGGAGTACCGATTACGCGGCGAACAAGGGTGTGAACGCGATTTATGTGTTGGATCTTGATGCTCACGCGAGCGGTGTCGCCCGGCCGATAAAGGTGGTGGATAAGGGTGGCTCGGCGCGTTGGTCGGCGGATGGTCACAGTTTGTATTTTGTGGCGCCGGCTAAGGGCGTGGCGCAATTGTGGCGCGTGGATTTGGCCGGCAAGGATGGCTTGAATCTGGCCAAGCCAGCGGCCGCGGTGCAGGTGAGCCATTCGGTGCTGGATGTGAATGACTACAAGTTGTCACCCGATGGCAAGCAGATGCTGCTTTCCTATGAAGTGTTTACCGATTGCGCGACGTTGGCTTGCACGCAGCAGCGCGTGAAGGCGCGCAGCGCGGATAAGGCAAGCGGCACGCTCTATAAGAAGTTGTTTGTACGCCATTGGGATACGTGGGCTAACGGACGGCGCAATCAATTGTTTGTGGCCAGCTTCGACGCGAAGGGCCAATTGCCGGCCGAACCGAAGTTGTTGACGCGCGGCATTGATGGCGATGTGCCGAGCAAGCCGTTTGGTGATGCCAGCGAATTCTCCTTCGCGCCGGATGGCAAGAGTGTGTATTTCGATGCGCGCATTGCCGGCACCACGGAACCGTGGTCGACCAATTTTGATGTGTACAGCGTGCCGGCGGATGGCTCGGCTGCACCGAAGAACCTCACCGCCGACAACAAGGCGTGGGACGGTTATCCGGTGGCGTCACCCGATGGCAAAACGCTGTATTACCTGGCGATGAAAACGCCGGGCTTCGAGGCGGATCGGTTTGCCATTATGGCGTTGGACTTGGCCACCGGCGCCAAGCGCGAAGTGGATCCTAAGTGGGATCGTTCGCCGGGTCCATTGACGGTGTCTGCTGATGGCAAGACGTTGTATGCGACGGCTGATGATGAAGGCCAGCATCCGCTGTTTGTCATTGACGTGGCCAATGGCGAAGTGACTCGCGTGTCCGACAAAGGCACGGTTAGCGGCTTTGCGCTAGCCAGCGGGCGCCTGCTGCTAGCGCGCGATGACCTGAAGCGGCCTGCCGATTTGTACACGCTGGATCTAGGCCAACCCGACGCCAACGAGAGCCAGCTGAAACAGGTGACACATTTCAACGCGGCGGATTTGAAGAACGTCAAAATGGGTGATGCCGAATTTTTCACTTTTCCGGGTTGGAACAATGAATCGGTGCAAGGTTATGTGGTGAAGCCGGTTGATTACCAAGCGGGTAAAACCTATCCGGTCGCCTTCATTATTCACGGTGGCCCGCAAGGCGCGATGAGCAACGGCTGGAGCTATCGCTGGAATCCGCAGACCTATGCCGGGCAGGGCTTTGCTGTGGTCACGATCAATTTCCACGGGTCCACCGGTTACGGCCAGAAATTCACCGATTCCATTTCTAAAGACTGGGGTGGCAAGCCGCTGCAAGACCTGAAGCTTGGTTGGAAAGCCGCGCTGAGCAAGTACAGCTTCCTCGACGGCAATCGCGCGTGCGCCACCGGCGCCAGCTACGGCGGCTACATGGTTTACTGGATGGCTGGCGTGTGGAACCAGCCGTGGAAATGCCTGATTGATCACGACGGCGTGTTCGATACCCGCGCCATGTACTACGACACCGAAGAGTTGTGGTTCGAAGAACACGAGAACGGCGGTACGCCGTGGGCGAACCCGGAAAACTACGAGAAATTCAATCCGGTTAATCACGTGAAAGATTGGCGCGTGCCGATGTTGGTCGTGCACAGCGGCGATGATTTCCGTATTCCACTTACCCAGGGCTTGGGTGCATTCACCGCACTGCAGCGTCGCGGTATTCCCAGCGAGTTCCTGACCTTCCCCGATGAAAATCATTGGGTGCTGAAACCGCACAACAGCGTGCAATGGCACGACACCGTCAATGCGTGGCTGAAGAAGTGGACCTCCCCAGAAGCGGTGAAAGCTGCCGGCAAATGAGTGGCCGTATCAAGACGGTGTGATCCGTCTGAAAAGTTGTAGGAGCGGCTTCAGCCGCGATGCTTTTGCTTTGATGTCGATGCTGAAGAGCATCGGGGCTAAAGCCCCTCCTACAACGGCTTGGCGCGTCTGCGATTTTTGTAGGAGCGGCTTCAGCCGCGATGCTTTTGTTTTGATGTCGATGCTGAAGAGCATCGGGGCTAAAGCCCCTCCTACAACGGCGGCGTGGATTTCTGCTTTTGTTGGAGCGGCTTTAGCCGCGATGTTTTTGGTTTGATGCCGAGATCGAAGAGCATCGGGGCTAAAGCCCCTCCTACAACGGCGGTGCGGATTTATCGCCTTTCCCGCCCAGCGCTTGTGTGCTCGCTTCGTCATTAAGCGGGCAATCCCAGTAGGGATAGTCGATCACGTTGTGCACCAGTCCGGCGCGTACGGGATTGGCCATCATGTAACGCACCACGTCTTCGACGGATTCCTCTCGACGTAATGCGTGGTCATGGAATCCGCTTGCCCATATTGGTCCTTTGATTTTGAGGCGTTGGTTGATGCTGTGAGCGGCGGCTCCTTTTATGCGCTGCATAGCTGTAGCCAGCGCTGCACCTTCGCCAAGTTCCACCAGGCCGTGCCAGTGGTCGGGCATCAATACCCAGCAGAGGCAGCGACTAGGAAGCCAATGTGCTGCTGAGGACATTGTGCGTGCTGCCAAACGCGCAATGTCGGCGTCGAGGAACCATGGGTGGCGTTGGTGCGTCACGGTAGTAAGCAGATAGAGCTGCCCGGGCAGAGAGTAACGGCCGGTACGCAAGTGCAGACAACCACGATTGGGAAACGTCGTCATCGACCCAGTCTGGACTTGCTAATTGTCTGAGGCATAAGTGTTTGCCGTGATCAGGTATAAGTGCTGGATGGTTTGTTTGTAGGGCTTTGCCGTCGACGGTCAATCCAACCTGTTGCTCGCTGCGTTGCTGCTGGAGGCGGCTTTAGCGGGCATCTTTTGATTTGATGCTGAGGGTGGAGAGCATCGGGGCTAAAGCCCCTCCTACAAGGGTCGCGCGGATTTCTGCTTTTGTTGGAGCGGCTTTAGCCGCGATGCTATTGGTTTGATGCTGAGGGTGGAGAGCATCGGGGCTAAAGCCCCTCCTACAAGGGTCGCGCGGATTTCTGCTTTTGTTGGAGCGGCTTTAGCCGCGATGCTTTTGTGCCGCGTAATCCGGCTTTGACGGCTCTGATTTATCCATCTATAGTTGTACGGCCAGTTGTACAACTTGGCGTGGAGACGAGATCATGCGAGCCATCAGCTATTCGGAAATGCGTAACAACCTGGCAACGGTGTTGGATAACGTAGTTGACGACAGTGACGCGACGATTATCACGCGCCGCGGAGATCAGCATGGTGACCGCGCTGTGGTTTTGATGCCGTTGACGGAATACAACAGCTGGATGGAAACGGTGCACCTTCTGCGCGGCAGGAATCACGCCCGGCTGATGCGCGCCATTGAGCAAGACCAGTCGGGTCATGCTGTGAAGCGGGATTTGTTGGATGCCTAGGGCGTTAATGTTTTTGCCAGATGCTTGGGATGACTATCTCTATTGGCAACAACAAGACGGCAGAACTCTGCGGCGGCTCAATCGGCTAATCGGTGAGTGTCTTCGTACACCGGATAGTGGTGTGGGCAAGCCGGAGCCGCTAAGAGGCGATCTTTCGGGCTATTGGTCACGGCGCCTTAACGAGGTGGATCGCCTGGTTTATCGTTGGACAGACGCGGAGCTCGTCGTCATTCAATGTCGCGGTCATTATTGACCATCGCTTTGTGGGAACGGCTTTAGCCGCGATGCTTTTGATTTGATGCTTAGATAGAAAAGCATCGGGGCTGAAGCCCCTCCTACAACGGCACCATGCACCTCCGCTTTTTTGTTGGAGCGGCTTTAGCCGCGATGCTTTTGGTTTGATGTTGAGATCGAAAAGCATCGGGGCTGAAGCCCCTCGTACAAGGGTGGCGTGGGTCTGTGCGGTTTGCTTTGCATCAAAGCCATTTGGCTCGCTTCAATCCGACGTAGATGCTGCCGACGACGGTCAGCATGATGAGGATGATGGCGGGGTAGGCCCACGGTTGGGATAGTTCGGGCATGTGTTGGAAGTTCATGCCGTACCAGCTGGTGAGCAGGGTGGGGGCGGCGAGCATGGCGGCCCAGCCGGCGAGCTTTTTCATCACTTCGTTTTGGCCGAAGGTGACGAGGGACAGGTTGACGTTGATTGCGGCGGTGAGCATTTCGCGCATGGCGTTAATTGATTCGTTGACGCGAAACACGTGGTCGTAGACGTCGCGGAAGTAAGCACGCAGTTTGTCCGGGATCAGGCTGGGGTGCAGCCGTACCAGTTGGCTGATGATGTCTTGCAGGGGGGCGACGGCCAAGCGCAGTGTCATCAAGTCGCGCTGCATGTCGTATAGACGCCTTACCGTGCTGCGTTTGAAGGTTTCGGCGAAGATGTCTTGTTCTAGTCGCTGCAGTTCTTCGCGGAAGTCGCGCACGATAGGCAACAAGTTATCGACGATGAAGTCGAGGATGCCATAGAGGCCGTAACTCGCGCCGAGCGCCATTAACTCCGGCGTGTTTTCGCAGGTGCGTCGCGCCGGGGCATACGACAGTGAGGCGCCGTGCCGGATGCTGACCAAGTAACGCGGTCCCAGGAAAATATGTGTTTCGCCGAATGCCAGATGGCCGTCGATTAGTTGCGCGGTTTGCACTACGACGAACAGCGAGTCGCCATAGGTTTCGAGTTTGGTGCGCTGATGTGCGGTATGAGCATCTTCGATCGCCAAGTCGTGCAAGCCGAATTCTTCCTGCAGCTTCAGCAGTAAGGTTTCATCCGGCTCGTGTAGCCCCACCCAGACGAACGTATCGGGCTGGGCCAACGTGTCGCTGATGGCGTCCAGCGTAATGTCGCCGATGCGGCTGCCGTCTTTTCGGTAAGCAACGCAGTTGACCACCATAGAATCATCTTCAGGTCGTGGCGTTGCCGTGGGCGGTGTAATGAGATTCATTGGCGCATGATGCCCCGCGTTCGGAGGCGGGGCAATCGCGCGCGCGATGAATTAGCGCGCGTAACTTGAGGACGGTCGCGCGCTACGCGCTCGCGGCGAAGCGCTATTGGCTTTTGCGACACGTCCACGCCAGTGCCAGCCAGATGGGCAAGGCCAGCAATAGCCACGGCTGGTTTTGCTGGGTGACACCGGGCAACAGGTGTAGCAGCAGGGCAACCATGCCTGCCACTAACTGCAGTAACAGCACGATATCGATAAAGCGCGATGCAGCGAGTCCGCGGCGGCTGCGCCAGACGGTGGGAAGGAGCAGAAAGGCTGCTGGATTGAACAACCACAGGTTGGCGTTAGCCCAGGCGGCATGGTGATCGGTGAGTGCCCATAGTCCGAGTAGAAGCACGCCGACCAAACCGGCCGCTACCAGATACACGCTGGCGAGTACGGCATAACCGGTGGTCCACCAGCGCCGTGTAAGTAACAACAAAATGGCCAATGACAAACCGACGAGCATCAGCGGCAAGCGCAGGTCGGGTGCGCTCGGCGGCGGTACGTCCAGTCGATTCGGTGAAACGAGGCGATCGCCTTGGACCAGTGGTCGCGTGCCGCCGTGTTGGTCGTCAATACGAACGCTGCGCAATTGAGTGGCCAATACGGCGGGAAGAAAACTTTCCTGCCACGCGTTGAGTGGCTGGTCGGCGTAGGGGCCCAGGCCCAAGTCCAGCACCAGCATTAACCATGGCTGCGCGCTCATCAGGCGTGCGGTTTGCTGACGGTAGGTCATGCCACCGGGACGGGCGCTGAGTTGACTTTCTATTACGCCGCCGAGGGCGCGGTCCAACGCATCGCGCACTCGTGTGCTGCAGTTGTCGATGTAATAGTCGTAGTTGTAGCCAGCATTTTCCGGGCGCAAGTTCCACAGCAAAAAGTCGCGCAGGGCGGCGGCTTGATCGGCGTTCAACGTCAGTACTTGCTGGTTGATGGAGCGGCCAGTTTCCACGTAGAAGCTTTCATCGGTGTCGCTGGGCGCGGCGTCCATCAGGTAATGCATGTGGCCGCGGGCGAAGTTCAGCAGAAAGCCTTTTTCGTCGAAGTCGAAGACGCCGTAATTGAAGTTAACGGCCTCGCCTGATTTGGTGTCGCGCAGCTCGATAGCGTCGTGCCCGAAGCGCTCCCAATAGGTTTCGCCCGGCCCGTAAGTGATCAGGGAAACTTGCAGGTCTGCGCCGGGTGCGTCGGCGAGGCTGGCGTGAGCGGGGGATAGCGCCGCCATCAGCAGACACGCGAGCAGGATAAAGATCCGGCGGAAGTGACGGGTGGCAAATGATGGAGAGATCATGCTGACGCCTGTGCGTTGGCCGACCCCGGATTCGCGGAGAAGGCTAGGAGAAAACGTTTTACATCGCGCTGCAGTGTAGCGGCGCAGGGCTTGCGGGAGTGCTGTGCTTTGTCCAAAGAGCTGGACCAAGCGGGTGTCGGCTGGGCTTTGAAAGCGCTTTGAGAAACATCTGAGCTAGCAGTCATGTTCGTGAAAGTTGGGGTTCAAAAACTCGGCAAGTGCTTGAGAACGGTGGGCGGCTGGCACTTCGGCTGCCTCGATCAAGGTCAAAGTTCAGCTCGTCATTCCCGTGGCCGTAACAGCCGACGGACTGCCCAAGTGGGCTTTTCAACAGAGGAACGTCTGCTCATCCACTGCCTTTGACGCAGCGATCCCACGGGCTGGACGAGAGTGGCTGGATGACCGGCGTGCAGCAGTTGAAAAGCAACCCGGCTAGAAGCAGGCCGGAATGACGAACGAAGCCCGACCGGGCCGATGGCGCGGCTCAACTTCAACACTCATCAGGACTAATCAGGTCGACGATTGTGGGAACCGTCGGAAGGCGGGTTGAAGCTTGCTCAGACCAACTCTAGGCGGCGCTCGCCTGCCGACTCACGCGAAATTGTTGTACGCGGCGGTCGTCGGCTGCGGTGACGTGGAACACGTACGCGTCAATGGCCGCCTCTTCGTTAACTTCGGGCAGATGGCCAAACTCAGAGGTGACCATGCCGCCAATCGTGTCGTATTCCTCGTCCGAGAAACTGGCGCCGATGAGCTCGTTGAAGTCAGCAATTGGCGTTAGCGCGCTGACCAACCAGTCGCCGTCAGGCTGCTCGTGCATGAGTACGGGCTCTACTTCGTCATCGTGCTCGTCGTCAATTTCGCCGACGATTTCTTCCAACACATCTTCAATGGTGACCAAGCCGGCGACGCCGCCGTATTCGTCCATCACCAGCGCCATGTGATTACGCGTCAGGCGGAACTCGGCCAGCAACACGTTCAGCCGCATCGACTCGGGGATTAATACCGCCGGGCGCAAGATGAGGTGGATGTCGAACTGCTCGGATTCGCCGAAAAACTTCAGCAAGTCCTTCGCCAGCACGATACCGAGAATTTCATCTTTGTCTTCGCCGTGAACGGGGAAGCGCGAGTGGCCTGATTCCACCACCGCGGCAAGAATCTCCGGCAGTGAGGAGTCGGCGGACAGCATGACGATCTGCGCGCGCGGGACCAAGACGTCGTCCACGCTAAGTTCAGTGAACTTGATCGCGCCTTCGATCATCGTGAGGCTGTCGGTGGAGAGTAATCCGTTGGTTTGAGCTGCGCGCAATTCGTCCAACAGTTCGTTGCGATTGCGTGGCTCGCCGGAAAACATATGGCCCAGTCGGTCCCACCAAGTTCGGTGCGCCGGGCCGCTGGTACTGCCAGGGTCGTCGTTCATTTGTCACAGTTTGGCTGCCCACAAACGGGGCGGTCTGGTGAGTTTAGCGGAAAATTTGTGGTGCTTCAGGGGCGGGTGGCGTCCGCGCCCGCGGCGATAGCGTAAGGATGGTCTGAACAAGCCTCTGCTGGCCATGCCGGCGCGGCTTCGTCAGGCGCGCGGAGGGA
The DNA here is from genome assembly GCA_039924175.1 of Rhodanobacter sp. Lineage (GTDB taxonomy): Bacteria > Pseudomonadota > Gammaproteobacteria > Xanthomonadales > Rhodanobacteraceae > Rhodanobacter. The sequence continues at coordinate 3,430 of JBDTBF010000109.1, read as the reverse complement.
GAAGTGATTTGGCCGCTCTTCGGGCCGCTTTGCGGCCAGGGTTCGGCTGTTGAAAGGAGACCCAGATTGATCTGCCGCGCTTAGTGTTGAGACGCACAGAAACGGAAGTTTGTTCAGACTTTATCTAGGCCCTTGCTGGCGCGGGCCAGATCTGCCGGTCAGGAAGGATGCGCGAGGTACTCAGCAAATAACGCTGTAAACCCATGTTACGACGCTCCTACTTGGCCTTCAGGTAGCCATGTGAAGACTGGAATGGCTACCCGGAAAGCGTACCAAAGGGGGTTTAAACGTAAGGGTCGGCAATGCCCAAGCCCGCCAAAATGCGGGTTTCCAAGGACTCCATGGCTTCGGCTTCGTCATCTTTAATATGGTCGTAACCAAGGAGGTGGAGCACGCCATGAATGGTCAAATGAGCCCAATGGTCGCGTGTCGCTTTGTGCTGCTCGGTGGCTTCGCGCAGAACGACGGGCGCGCAGATGGCCAGATCACCGATCAGGGGTAAATCGATACCGGGCGGAAGTTCGACCGGAAACGACAGCACGTTGGTGGCGTAATCCTTACCGCGGTAATCGCGGTTGAGGGCAAACCCTTCGGCCGTGTCCACGATGCGAATGGAAAGTTCAGACCGCTTGCGCCGTTTTGCGCCGCGCAGCGCGGCTTCCACCCAGCGGCGAAAACTGGCCGAGGCCGGCAAACCTGCGCGCGCTATGCCGTAGCCGACGTGTAAGGTGAGGGTTGGCAGAGACTTTTGTGTTTTTCGTAGGAGCGCACCTTGTGCGCGAAGCTCTTGACGTGATTGTAGGAGCGCACCCTGTCCGCAAGGGACTTCCTTCGGTCGTGCGCGAATGCTCTTCGTGGTTTCGTCAACAGAGCTTTCGCGCACAGGGTGCGCTCCTACGGGGGCTGAAGAACGCTTGCTCATTTGGCTTCTTCACCCTTTTGTTCAAACGCTTCGTACGCGCGCACAATTTTGGCGACCAGCGGGTGGCGTACGACATCGCGCGAGGTGAAAAACGTGAAGCTGATGCCGCCGGTGCCGCGCAGTACTTCCACCGCTTGGCGCAACCCTGAGCGCGTGTTGCGCGGCAAGTCCACTTGGGTGACGTCGCCAGTGATGACCGCGACGGTACCGAAGCCGATACGCGTCAGAAACATTTTCATTTGCTCGGCGGTGGTGTTTTGCGCCTCGTCCAAAATGACGTAGCAATCGTTCAACGTGCGGCCGCGCATATATGCGAGCGGGGCAATTTCGATCACGTTGCGCTCGATCAACTTTGCCACTTTCTCGAAGCCAAGCATTTCGTAAAGCGCGTCGTACAGCGGGCGTAGATACGGATCGACCTTTTGCGATAGGTCGCCCGGTAGAAAGCCAAGCTTTTCACCGGCTTCGACGGCAGGCCGAACCAGTAGCAAACGTTGCACGCGATTGGCTTCTAGCGCCTCAACGGCACTGGCAACCGCTAGATACGTTTTGCCGGTGCCGGCCGGGCCGACGCCGAAATTGATGTCATGCGTGGCGATGGCGTGCAGATAACGGTCTTGATTCGGTCCGCGCGCCTTGATGGTGCCGCGTTTAACGCGAATGACTACCTCTGGCGTCGATTCGGCTGCCTCGGCGCTGATGGCGTCGATGCCGGATTCGGTCAAGTGCAAGTTGATCTTCGCGCCGGTCAGCGATTCGTCGGCGGACGCCGCGTACAGCGCCTGCAGCACCTTTTCTGCGGCGCGCGCGATGCTGTCGTCGCCAATGACTTGAAACAAATGCCCGCGATGATTGACCTCTACACCAAGACGCAATTCGATCTGGCGCAGATGTTCGTCAAATGGCCCACACAGGTTAGCGAGGCGCGCGTTGTCTTCTGGCTCAAGCGCGAAATCGTGTTGGTTGATGCCGTTGGTCATGAATTCTCTGGGTTCGGTTTTTAGCTCCTCCCTCTGCGTGCAGGGGGAGGTTGGGAGGGGGGGGCTTTTGGCGGTGTTTTAGATCAAGAGCTTTACCCCACCCCAACCCTCCCCTGCAAGCAGGGGAGGGAGTTGAATCGTTATGCCGCCACTTCGTCGGTTTGTTTGACGCGGCCGCGTAGCGAGTTGCTCATCGCTTCGGTGATGACTACGTCGACAAATTGACCGATCAAGCGCGGCTGGCCGGCGAAGTTGACGTAGCGCATGTTTTCGGTGCGGCCACTCAGTTCGCTCGGGTCACGCGTGCTGGGTTTTTCAACTAAGACGCGCTGCACTGTGCCGACCATGGCTTCGTTGATCTTTTTTGCGTTGGCGTTGATTGCTGCTTGCAGTCGCGTCAGCCGCTCGTGCTTGACCGTCAGTGGCGTGTGATCGGCAAGGTTGGCTGCCGGTGTGCCGGGGCGGGCGGAGAAGATAAAGGAGAAGCTTTGGTCGAAGCCGATCGAATCGATCAGCTGCATGGTCTTCTCGAAATCCTCTTCCGTTTCCGTTGGGAAGCCGACGATAAAGTCGGTCGAGATACAGATGTCCGGGCGTACCGCGCGCAGCTTACGAATTTTGCGTTTGTATTCCAGCGCCGTGTAGCCGCGCTTCATCGCCGCCAGCACACGATCGGAGCCTGACTGCACGGGAAGGTGCAGGAAGTTGGCGAGCTGCGGCACGTTGGCATAGGCCTCGATCAGCGAGTCGGAAAATTCCAGCGGGTGCGAGGTGGTGAAACGAATACGGCCAATACCGTCGATTTGCGCGATGGCGTGAATCAACACGGCCAGGTCGGCCACGCCGCCGTCAAAGGTCGGGCCGCGGTAGGCGTTGACGTTCTGACCCAGCAAATTAACTTCGCGCACACCCAGCGCGGCGAGCTTGGCTACTTCCACCAAGACGTCATCGAAGGGGCGGCTGAGTTCCTCACCACGCGTGTAGGGCACCACGCAATAGCTGCAGTATTTGGAGCAGCCTTCCATGATCGATACGAAGGCAGTGGGGCCTTCGGCGCGTGGCTCGGGCAGGCAGTCGAACTTTTCAATTTGCGGAAAGCTGATGTCGATTTGTGGCAAGCCGGTGGCGCGCTGCGCTTCGATCATCTTCGGCAGCCGATGCAGCGTTTGCGGGCCAAACACTAAATCCACGTACGGCGCGCGCTTGAGGATCTCGGCACCTTCCTGCGACGCCACGCAACCGGCCACGCCGATCAGCACCGGCTTGTCGCCGTGTTTCAGCTCCTTCCAGCGGCCGAGTTGACTGAACACTTTCTCCTGCGCCTTTTCGCGAATGGCGCAGGTGTTGATCAAGATGACGTCCGCTTCGGACTCATCCAGCGTCAATTCCATGCCGTGTGATGCTTTCAGTACGTCAGCCATCTTGGCCGAGTCGTACTCGTTCATTTGGCAGCCGTGGGTCTTGATGAAAAGCTTGCCGCTCATGGCAGGTACCGTGTGAGATGGGACAGGAAGCGCAATCTGCTGAA
>JBDTBF010000108.1:0-15226 GCA_039924175.1 Rhodanobacter sp. | reverse complement strand
TTGCACGCCGGCAGGACGCTGACAATCAACGCCAGCGCCAGGCGCGGCCAGATAGATGGTGCGGATTTTTTCGGCGGCGTCATGGGTTGTGACCTCAATTTTCGGCAGCGCCACATCTAGCGCGGTGTGCATGGCAACGCCGGCGGCGGCGGCATCGGTAACGTGTTGATCGGCTTGTTTTTGCGCGGCTTGCACGGCAAGCGCATCGGCGGCAAGCACTTGCTGACGGCCAGCTTCGAACTGGCGGCCGCCGTAGGCGTGGATGCTGTGAATTGCCCACCACGCCGCCAGCAGCACGACGACGACAGCGATGATCTGGCGCCAGTAGTGCACGACGAACGCCAGAACTGCCCTGCGGGCGACGATAAATATCGGCGAAATGAGAAACCAGCCGAGGCCGAGCAGCAAGCCGCCCAGGCCGAGGCTGCCGATGATCCAGTGAAAGATAGTCATGCGATCTCCGGTAGATCGACAGTTTGGCCAGCGAGGCTATGCGTGCAGTCGCTGAGGAATTGAATGCGACCATCGCGCACGAATGAGTGACAGCGTGTGCACGGCCACTGCCACGGCTCCTCATCTGGGAACCGTTCCTGAAAATCACACGCGCAGTTGCCGGGCTTCTCGCTGGCGTTGCAGTAATGGCCGGACCGCACCAGCACGGACGGGGAAAGCGTCACGCGTTCAAAGTTGTTGTTGAACGTCCACGCACCACGCCCCGTGATTCCTACGACGTGCGAGCACTTGCACCCTGGACAGTTGAACCGCAGCGCATAAACGCTGCCGGCTGAATCCTTGACTACTTTCGCTTTCACGGAAACCCCTTGTGTTTGTGACCAAGGCACCAGTCGCGGTCATAGATCCTTCGCAACACAAGACCCTTGATGCGTGGGCCGCCTGCGGTTGTCCAGCCGTTCGGCATGCCATCGGAGCCGGCGGCGTCGGTGAGTTGGGTGCACATGCCGAAGTAGTCACCGGCCTCCGCCTTGCGGCGTAGCGTTGATGCGCAAACGACTTTCGGGCCCAGGTTGAATGCCGCATCCGACAGACCGCCAAGATGGTTCGGGTCGGTGAGCATGGGCAGGCAATCCTCAACGGTCTGCGCGGCGATAATTCGGTCGGCGCTGCTGAATGCTGCGCACTGCGCCGGGGTGGCAATATCGCCGGCTTTCACGTCACGCGTGTGCCCATCGCAGATCGTCCAGACACGGCCGAGTGTGTCAAAGTACGCGACCGACATGCCGGTGGGCGTTGGCGCCGCTGGTTCGAAGTAATGTGTGACCGGACCAATGGCCGCAGCAGCCGCAAGTACCGCTGCAGAAACGCCTGCGGTGATTTTGGTCTTGGTCCTCATCGGTAATTGTTCCGGCTGTCGCACTCCCATGCGCGACGCTTGCGGAATAGGCGCACGACGATGAAGGCGATGCAAAACAACATGCCACCGCCCCAAATCACCCAGCGGGGGATTGTGTTGATCAACTGCGTGGCAACGTGAAGCCACGGCGCAATGTCACCGACACCTGACAAAAATAGACCGATGCCACTCAACAGCGCGCCGATGGCCGCGACCTGCACGCTGCCCAGATGGTGCGCGCGGCGCCAGTCATCGATCAGCTTCGGCTTTTTCATCGCTTCCACCTATCCGGCCCAAGCACGCCCAGGCGCTCGTGCAGCGCATCGTCCGCGTCTTGCCGGCGCGTCAGCTCCGCTTGCTTGGCCTTGATAGTGATCACGTCATCGCGCAGCGCCGGCACGCTAGAAATATCGCGCTGGATCGCCGTAATCTGCTCAATGATCTTTGCGTTCTGCACACGGCCGTCACTTACAACCCCGACGATCGTCACAATGCCGAGCAGAATGAGACCTTGCAGCACCGTCCGTACCGACTGCGAATCGCGCTGCGGGTCCGGCGAAGTCATGTCGTCACACCAACATGCGCAAAGTCATTGCTGACGCGAGCACCCCACGCGAGGTTGACAGCGATGGGGCGAGCGATGGCGAGCGAATTCGGCAATGGCAGCGTCATGCTGCCTATGCTGCGAGTACGGTGGGAAATTACTAAGGCAAAGCGTTTCTAGCCCGCAAAAGTGCACTCTAACCCCTGTTTTGCCTTTGCGCATTTGACCCCTTTGCGCATTTATGTGCCGTACTTGGTCTTCATCCATGTTTCAGTATTGTCGCGGGCTGTTGTATCTACAGTGTTAGTGAACCGAATGATGATGCCGTAGATGCGGCCACTCATGGGTTGACCTGCGCCGTTATCGTAGCCTCCGACCGTGAATGGCAAGTCGCAAGTCAAGTCGGAGCTATCCACTGGAATGGCGACCGACGCTGTGACTGGCGCGAACGCTCCTTCCAATCGACGTACCAGCATGGATCCAGCCACGCGATCCATTGTCTGGCTACCGACAGCCTTATTCAGCGACGCGGAAGAAGTCCACACTTCTGGCGAAACTGTCGGACATTCGTAGAAGCCTGAGTAAAGTCCGCCAAATAAACTTATGGTTGACGTAAACTGGTATCGTCCGGGAAGCCCGGACGATGGATGTTGGCGAGCGTAGATGGTGGCTGTGCTACTGTCGTCTACCTTGTGCGCAGCGACGCCGACCATGCTTTGTGTTCTGGTTTCTACTGTATTGCTTGACCGAACAAGGTACTGATTCGACGCCGCCGTGCACTGTATGTAATAGCTCGTCCCGTCGTTTTGCAGCACGGGTCGGTTTCCTGATGCAGACTGCGATACGTGCTGTAGGTTTCCTGACTTATCTTTGGCAAGGCCTACTGGCTGTCCCGCCGCAGTCACCGGGATAGTCCCTGCAGCGTCTTGGAATAGAGTGGATAGGTCGTTGAAGTCCAGCCAAATGCCTCGTTCACCCAGTGCAAAAAGGCTTGCCGGTGAGAATGCGCCGCTACTACCTCCTCGATGCGCTTGTGCAATCCTTGCAAGTAGTATTTCGCTCATAATATCTGCCAAGTGTCAGTGTCAACTTTCCGCGCATAGCGGGAGTCGTATTGAGCCGTTGTCGCGGCCCCAAATGGGTTGATAAGTGTCACACCAGACGCAGCCAGCGCCGTCACCATGCCAGTACCCCACGCTGAAAATATAACCTGCGACCCGATGGGCGCGGCGACGGTTGCGTTTGTCGGGAAGGTCACATTCGTTGCGCCCGACGCTGTGATTTGCACGTCAATGATCGTGCCGTTTGCCGGGAAGTCCGTGAGCGCCAGTGTGTAACTCGCCGTTTTCTTGTTAAGCACGACCAGCGCTTGCGCCGCTCCGCCAGCCGCTACCCATGCGCCATTCTTGCGTCCATAAGTGGTGCTGTCGCTAGGCGCATCACCAATGCCGGGAATGCCGCCGATAAACCTCCACACATTCGCGGCGATCATCTCCAATCCGATCACGTCGCCTTTGCCGATCGTGACTTTTGTGCCAGCAGTCTCAAACGTAACGCCAGCCGCACCAACGTAGGTGACAATGCCGGCGCCGGTCTGCGAGGAAAGCAGCCAGTCGCCCACGGTGAATGTATCTTTCGGAATAGTGACCGTGACCGGCGAAGCATTACCGCACTGCACGTCGTCACCAACGTCGCCAGCGATTAGCGTATAGCTGGTGCCGGTTTGTACGTTGGGCGGGATTTTCCCGCTGTTGACGGCACGTTGATACGCGAGATCATTCCACGCGGTCACGCCATCGCCGAGTTTGAACTTGCCGGTGTCTTCCTCCATACCCATTTCGCGCGCGCCGGTACCGCTGGTGCTGGCAAGCAATATCTCATTGATTGCCGTCCATTCCGCCGCCGTGCGGCTGCGCACCAGAAACCGCATTTTCAGGACTTCAGCCATTACGCACCCCCGTCCACGATGATGCCGTCGTAAACCGGCGTGTACGGTGTCGCTGTGATCGTGGTGACTACCGTGCCGGCCGGTGGCGTGTACGCGAATGTGACGCTGTGTCGCTGCCAGCTGATGTTTGCGTCGTCGATGGTGTACAGCTCCAGCGTGACGTTGCCGGTGTAGTTGAGCACGACGTCGGCGGTGGGTGGGCCGATGTTGGTTTGTTCGACCAACAGCGCGCCGGTGGAATCCAGCAAGCGCAGCGCGTAGCGCGTGTTGGGCTCGGGCGTGATGCTGGCGGTGGAGGTATCGACCAGCTGATCGGCTTGCGTGACGCGGTTGCGATGCGCCCAGGTCACGGTGAAGCTGCCGGACACTGTTGTGGGATAGCTGGCGGCGTTGATCTGCAGCGCGCCGGGCGCATACGGGCGAATCTGCCGGCTGGCGAAGGTCAGCGGTAGCGCGGTTGCCGATGCGAGCGACAAGCGTTGGCTGCCGGTGTTGCTGAGAAGTTTGACGTTGATGGCCTCGGCGGCGATGTATTCCGTCGTGTTGTTCGCGGAGCCCGTGTCGTAAAACCACAGGCGGCTGCCGTCGGCGTGCAGCGCGGGCACCGTATCCGCGCAACCGCGGCACAGCGTGATGGTGCCGGCAACGGCATCGATCGCGTCGACGCGCACTATTTCGTCATCCCATAGCGCGCCCATGCCAACGACCACCATGTCCAGCCGCGACAGGTTGGCCAACGTGAGGGCGAGTGCCGATTGATTCGATGCGCCAGTCACGGTGGCCGTCGAACACCAATTGCCGCTGGCGGCTTCCGCATAATCGCCGCCGGCGGAAACCATCATGGTGTAGTCGACGTCGCTGGTGGGTGTGATAGCTACGGCAATCACGTAGCCGGCATCGTCGGGCAACGCATCCAGTTCGGTGCGTGACATGGCGCCAACCACTTTGATGTAGGGCGCTTCAAAAACGCGCTGCAGTGTGAGTGGCGTCGCGATTTGCGAGGGACGCGTATCCACGCCAGCCTCCACGTTGACAAAGCTGGTGCCGGGCAAGCTGTAGATGTCTTGCGTGGCCTTCAACTTGATGGCGCCCGACTTCAACGTACCGCTGGACAACTCACCGACAATGCACACCATGTCCGCAATGCCGCGCTTGGGCGACTGCAGACGAAAGTATTGGTTGGGGCGCCAGTTGTAGGGCTTGCGCGTGGTCGCGAGGTCAAATGCACGGGTGGGCGTGGACGTGGTCAACAGGTCGCGCAATGCGACGCGGGCGCCTAGGGCTCCGGCCGGGATTTCAGGGTATTCATTCGTTTGGTGGATGGTGCCGAACGCTGTCACCAGACCCAGCGCACGCACAGGAGCGGTCACGATGGTTTGCTTGGTTTCTGGGTCGAAGTATTTGACGCTGACGCTGTTGATGGCGTTGTCGAGAATCGACGGCTGTTCCTTGAAGTCCAGAATGTCGTCGTCGTTGAGGATCGGTAAATCCGCCAGCACGTAATCACCACGGGCGAGGTCGAGATACCACTGACCATCTTCCAGGCTGCGGCTGAAACTGCCGCCGATCAGCTTGCAAATGCGCTTCTCAAAGTCTTCCACCGTTTCGCTGGCTGGGTCCCATTTCGGACAGATGCCGAAGCCTTCGGCGTAGAGCTGGTCGGCGGCCGCACGCAGGCTGGCATCGTTGATCGTGGTCGTTGACTCGCGACCCATCTCGTTGTTGGTGCGCGAGTAGTACAGGACGTGTGCGGGGTTGATCGCCAAGTTAGATTGGGTTCCACCGACAAACGTCATGCCCGCGAAGATGTTGACGCTACCAGCCGGCACGCCATCCATCACTTTAAGCGCAATGACGGATGCGCCGGTAAGCATCACCGTCGCTTGCGCGTGGTAGTAACTAATATCTGTGAGTGCGCCCGCCGCGCCATTGATCCATAACCATGCGCCATCGTCGTGATATATATCAATGACCGTCGAACCAACAAAGTTAACCTTGCGCCGAATCCAGATCGCTTTACCGATGCCGCCAGAAACGAATGTATTGAGCGCTAGACCGCTGCCGGTAGGTGTCCCCGACCCAAACGCACCCGGCGCTATATCCCAGCCGGAATCGTCATAGGATGCTGCGGAGTAATCAGCGCTGCTGCCGGGCGCCTCGATGTGATATGACCACAAGTCGTCGTAAGGTGCGGCGAGCCCATTGTAAACGATCGCAGCCTTTTCCGGATACCAACACCCAGCATCCCACCCATTCAAAATCTGCCGGAACTTGTAGGCGGGCTTTTGTGGGTAGGGGTTCATTGCGCCGTAGCGGCCGCCTTTGAACACGACGGTGCTGAAGCCGCGCCAGGCGGCGGTTTGGGCGCCGAAGGTGGAGACCAGATACGGGCTGCGCAGCTGCGTGGGTTCGCCGAACATGATGTCGACGTCGCTGACGATGCCACCCTGGTCTTTCTCGCCGCCCCACAGTTGCGGCGCGTTGATGTGGATGGTGCCGCTGGCGGTCAGTTCGCCTTGCCATGCGGTTTTGTCGCCGCCGCGCATTTCAAGAAACGCGTCGATGGGGCCGATGGTGAGGCCGTGGTGGTAGGCCACGTGGTACCAGAAGCCGACGGTGGGTTTGCTGCCCTTACCCATGTTTCACCTGTTCTTTTGCGGCGCATTTTTCGGCCCATTCAACCAACGCGATGGCGAAGCCATCGTGGGTGGCCAGAAGCGTTTCCGATTCGATGCCGTTGGCAACAAACGCATGCCAGTCAAGGCCCAGCGATTCCGCTGCACGGCGCGAGCCGGCACGGCAGAAGCCGGGTTTGGCGCTGAAGCCTGGGCATGTAAATAAATGGCGCGTGGTGACGATCATCACTTGCCTCCGCTGGCTTTGATGGGGTCGCGGCCGGTGATCTTCCATGCCAGCAAGAATTCGTCGTCGACCCAATGCGTGCCCCAATAACGGACGACCGACTGGCCGTCTTCGGTGGTCGGTCCGGTCGGGTTGTCTTGGGTTTTGCTTTGCGGCTTTGGACGCATGGCGTAGGAGACTGCCGCGGCAATCAGCATCACAATCAGATAAACCACCCACCAGATGATGGCTTGCTGCGGCTCACGCTTTGGCGGTGCCAGCATGGCGATGCCGGCATAGATGAACTGGATAACGACCACCAGCGCACTCACGCACAACAGCAGAATGTGCGCGATGGCGCCGTTGTGGGTGTCCATCCACCAGTAACGCGCACGCCAGCGCCACACGTGGCAGCGGTGACGAACGCGGGTGTTGAGGCTCATGATCATCCCCATGACATTGACTGGTTGTCGGGCGGCGTGATGGGCTTGTAGATGGCGCCGCCGTAGTGGTTTTCCGGGTCGGGGAAACGTGCTGAACACGCATCCCACGTTTGTTCGCAGCCCGGGCGCGCCACCACCGCAACGCCGGCGGCCAAGTCAGCGGCGCCGTAGATCAGACCGATGCTGGTGCCGGCGTGCGACATGATGGAGCGACGCTCTACCAGGCCATCGCTGCGCGTCCATTCCAGCCAGCCGCCAGCAAGCGTCAGCGTTGAGGTGGCGAACTCGGCGGCGGTCATGGTGAGGCCAGCGGCGGCGGTGAGCGTGGCGCTGATCGCGAACTTGGCTGGGTCCAGACCACAGCCACGCGGGCCGGTGGAATACACGGTTTTGTAGCAGCCTTTCTGCCACTTCGGGCCTTGCTGCAGCGCGGCCGCAATGGCTGTGCTGGGCTCGCAGGTCAGCGTCAGTTCTACGTCGGTGAATTCGGGCTGAGCAACCACGCCCATCCACTCCACCAGCGGCGGGTCGGTGTCGCCGATGTGCGTGGCCATGCAGATCACGCGCATGGTGTCGCTGGGCGTGTATGGGTTCCAGTTGTTGCCAAAGTCTTGCGTAACGGGGAACGTGGGTGCGTTCGGGTCGCGCAGGTAGGCGAAGGTGATTTTGATTTTGTCTTTGGCGCGTTCCACCGTTTGCTTGATCTCGCCGCGGTCGATCTGCGCCGATAGATAGGTGACGCCGCCGATGGTCAGATCTTGCGGCGAGGTGCAATAACGCCACACCAAGCCTTGCCGCTCGAAGCGAAACAGGCGCACCGGGCGGCCAAGGAAACGACTGAGTTCGAAGGTTTCAAACATCGGGCACCACCGCTTGCCATCCAGTAATGGCCGTGGCTACACCGTCTTGGTCGGTGGCGTGGTCGATGTCTACGCTGTCACTGGCCAGCGTCGACAGCGCCATAAATGACATGGCGCGAATGTTGGCGGGATCCACGCTGGTGCTGGCCAGCGCTGAATCGAGCGTGAGAATTTCGGTGTTGTCCGATTCCAGCGCCGCGGTGATGCGCCGGTACAGCACGGTGCCGTCGAACAGCTCGATGCGCAGGTCTTTGCGGTTGGGCTGGTTTTTGCCGAACTGGGTGTAACCGGCCCACTCCACCGTCATGGATGTGCTGCTGCCGGCAATGGGCGACACGGCTTGCAGGTCGCTGGCGAAGCTGGGCACCCATAGCGGCACGCGGCGACCGTCCAGCGTGTACAGCAGCGAGCGAAACCACGTGTGCTGTGCGCGACCGAACAACTGCCAGCTGCTTTGCTGGGTGCGTAGCGCCAGGCCGGGCAAGTCATGCACCACCGGCAAGCCGGTGCCGTAATCCACGGTTTGCAGCAGGCGGCTGTAGCTGCTGGTGGGGTCGGTGCTTTCGTCGGGGCGCACGTCCAGCATCACATGCCCGAGGTATAGCGTGGGGCTGGCCAGTAGCGGCCAGTCGCATGGCTCGGCAATGTCGAAGGTCATGGTGCGCTGGCTGACGGTGTCGCTGCGCAGCTTTTCCTCTGCCCCGTCGCGCACGTAGGCTGCGCGCAATGGATACAGGCGAGCGCCAATGCCATACGCGGCCACGGTGGGCGCGGTGAGCGTCAGCTGATCACTGGCAATGGCGGCAATGGTCACCACTTCCCACGTGTTGACGGCGGTGAACAGCAGCGCCTTGCCGCCCGCTACAAAGTCATAGCCCGCCGTCACGCACGGGGTGGCCGATACACCGGATGCCAACGGCGCACCCAACCATTGCACGTCGTGCCACACGGGCAGCTGCCACAAGCCGCTATGGCCGGCCAGCAGCATGTCGGCGGCACGGCGGCGTTGCATAAACGCACCCACGGTAAACGCCAGGGCGCGACGCGGCAGGCTGCGCAGGGCGCGGTGCTGGGTGACGGCAGTGGCGCTGGCCTGCATGATGTCGGTGGACCATGCCAGTGTTTCTTGCACGCCGCTGGACCAGTCCGGTGGAATGGTCCACACCACATCACTGGAGGCGAAAAAGCCCACCGCTACCACTCCGCCCGAATGGCGGTGCCGTTTTCGCCGGCAATGGCGACCACGGCCTTTTCCATGGCCGGGTGCTGCGCCAAACGCTGCGCGAGTTGGTCTTCATTTTGCAGCACGTAAACGCGCAGCTTGTTGGGCTGCGACGCGCTGGCTGGAGCACCCGCGTTCAACACGCTTTCCATGCTGCCGTTCGCCGCCTGGGGGAAGTCTTTCGGCGAAGCGAACGCACCGACGATGCCGCCTTCAGCGTAGCCGCGAAAGCCGAGGCGCATGGCTTCCACCATTTGCGGGCCGCCGTGGCGGGCGACGTCGCGTTGGCTGAAGACCACTTCGCCGGCATGCACTACGCCAGCGGGTTGGTTGACACCGCCGGCGCCGGTGTAGCCGCCTTCGCTGTAGCCGGCGCTGATGCTGCGGATGCTGCCGAGGATGGACATGCCTTCGCCGATAGCCATGGCGATCAGCGGGATGTTTTGCGGCCAGCCTTTCGCCGATGCCTGGCTGATGTCCTGATACATGTTGATAGTCGCCATTGCGATCGCGGCGGCTTTGCTCAACGTGAATGCGGCGCGGTATTCCTTGCTCTGCTCGCCGAAGCCTTGTTTGATGGCTTCGGCACCAGCGGCAAACGATGCCGTGAGGCCCATCAGCAGCGCCTTTTGCTTGGCGTCTTGGATCTCTTGAACTTGCTCGGCGTTAGCCGCTTGCAGCGCGTTTTCTTGCTTCACGAAATCCGCATCGGACTGAAGCTTCGCGTCGTGGAACTTGTTCAGCGCATCGAGCTGCTTTCGATAGTTTTCCTGCTGCGCAGCCAACGCTTTGTCGGCCTTGTCCATTTCGCCGAATGGGCCGCCAACCACCGCGTCGAGCCCTTTGTATTTGAGGGACTTCGGAATGTTGGCATCGATGACGGCGCTTGAGGTGTCGTCGTGTTCTTGGCGCGTGATGGTGCCGCGTGCCAGTTCGTCGTTGAGTTGCTTCAGTTGCGCGAAGGCTTTGCCCAGCGTGACGTTGTCGACATCCTTGATGCTGTCACGCAGCTTTTCGTACGCTTCGCGGTCTTTGTCGGCTTCCTTGGCAATGGCGGCATCGCGCACGGCGGCGGCGCCGGCGATGTAGGCATCGCGCTCGCCGTTGATGGCGTCGATGTTGGCTTTGCTGCCGGTTTTGGCGGTGGCGGCCAGCTTGTTGGCCTTGTCCACTTGCTTGTTGTATTCCGCCCAGGCGGCGGCGGTGGGGTCAAGCTTGCCTTGTACTTGTCCCAGCGCTTCGATCAGTTGCTGCTGTGCAGCGGCGGCGGATTGGTCGATGGATTCTTGCGAGCGGCCTTTGCGACCACCGGCGCCCTTGGGTGCTTTGTTGATGTCCGCCAGCAGTGTGTCGTACAAGCCGCCGCTATAGCTGATGCTGCCATCATCCGCGACGAAGCGCTGCACGCCGTTGAGCTTGGCATTGTTGGGATCTGCACCGGCCCACAGGTCGGTGAAATACTTGTTGAGTTCCTTGATTTTTTCTTTCTTCGCGTAGGCTTTGTCGATGCTGGTCGACAAGCGGTCGAGGCCAGCGTCAGCGGTGACGGCCGCACCGTTGAGCTGTTGCGATGTGCCGGCGTCCTTCGCATCGGTCGCCGCCTTGGCGACTTTGGCCTGCAGCGCATCCAGCTGCGCTTGTTCCGGCGCACCAAAACCTTTGCCCATCATGTTGCTGATGACGCCGGCGAACGATTGCAAGTTACCGCGGGCATCCGGCGTAGCGTTGCGCTTGCGCTCCAACAGTTCGTCAATTTGCTGCTGATCGTTGGCCAGCCCAAGCTGAATCGCAATTTCGCGATTACTTTTCATGGCTTCCCACGCATCACCGGCTTTTTTCTTGATCTTGTCCCACCAGCTGGCGGTAACGCTCAAGTCGTCCTGCAGTTGCCGCTGGCGCTCAAGGGCGGCAGCGTGAAGCGCTCGCGCCTCCACATCGATCGCGCCCTGCGTGTCGCCCTGGTCTTCCAGCGCCTTGATCTGGTCATAGATGCCGGTGGTAAGAAACTTGTACTGCTCATTTGCTTTCAATGCGCCGGCGGCGGTGCCGTCGAACATCTTGAGCACGGCTTTGGCCGCCTCTTCCGCACTCATGCCGGTAAGCGCCGCCATGTCCGCAGCGGCTTGCCCCAATGCCTGCAGCGACTGGCCGCTGACTTTGCCGGATGCGGTCAGTGCGTTGAGGATGATACGGCTGTCGCTCACGCTGCCATTGGCGCCAGTGATCTGGTGCGCCATGGTTTCCAGTTGCCCAGCGGTGACGCCGGCATAGTTGCCGGTTTGCGCGATGGACTTGTTGAAGGTGTCGGTATCCTGCGCGCCCTTGAGTGCTGCCACCGCGAACGCACCGAGCGAACCGACGACGGCCGCAATGGCCAAGCCAGTGCCGCTGAACAACAAGCTAATGAAACCGGCTTGGTTGGCGAGGGTGGTGCCGCTACTGGCCAGCCGGCCGTATTGGCCCGTGGAAATGTCCTTGATCATCCGCCCCATTTCCAGCCGGGTTTGCTGGGTGTTGAGGTTGAAGCCGTGCATGGCGGTGGCGGCGCCGGTGATGGATAGCCGGTTGGCGTCGATGACGGATTTGAAGCGGGTGTAATCGTCGATGCCGACGGCGCCGGCTTTGCGCAGCGCGTTCAGTGAACGTTCCTGCGCATCCAGCCGCGCCATGGCGGCCACGGTGGGGTCGATCTGGCCGGCCAGCTTGGCCATGGCGCTGCGGCGCAGTTCAAGGCTGGCCGCCGCTTGTGCGCCGCTGCTGACGCTGGTGGCGCGGTATGCCTCGGTAGCGGCGCGGGCGCGGGTGGTGGCGGCGATCTCTTCGTTGGCGCTGATCACTACGCGCTGCGAGGCGGCGGCGGCTTGTATGGTGGCGCGGTTGCTGCCTTCCATGGCTTTTTGCTGCGCGAGTGACGATTGCACCATCGCGTTGATGCGCGCACTGGCTTGGTCAGCACTTTCGCCCAGTTGCTTGGCGGCGGCATCGCCTTCGCCAAGCTGGGTGGTCAAACCCTTCAGGCCGCTGACGGCTTCCAGCAGGTCAGCGCGAACGCGTAGCAGCAGTTCGTAATCTTGGACGGCCACGCGTTACTCCGGTGTGTCACCCAGTTGCTTGAACAGCTCCTGGGCGGATTTGCCGCCAGCGTTGGCAGCGGTGTTGTCGAGCAGCGCCAGACGTCGATTGCGTTTCTCGGCGCGCTTGGCGGCGCGGTAATACAGCATCAGTTGACGGTAGGTGTAGCCGTGGAGTTGCCCGGCGTGCCCGGCGGCGATGAGAACGGCATGGATGTCGACCCATCGGCCGCCTGCACTTCGCGCAGCTTGGCCAGCTGCACGCTTTGCAGCACGCGCCTGAGAAAAAAATCGGTATTCACCCCCCACCACAGCATCATCAATTGCTCGCCGGCGGCGGCATCCAGATCAGTGACCCATGCCAACGGTTGATCGCAGGCAATGGCCATCAGCTGCAGCACGGCATCTGATTGATCACCAAACGCGGTGCGCAAGCTGTCGATGTCTTGAAAGCTGCCGGCTAGTGCGATGTCAGCCATGGCATCCACTAGCTGGGCGATGGGCGTGGCGTGCTTCAGGGATTCGACAAAGGTGTACTCACGCATCACCACCACGCGCTTGGCGATGGTGGCGGTGCGCTCGGGGTAAAGGATGGCGAGGTCGTCCGCGCCACCCTTGTTGTTGTCGGAGTCAGACATGGGTTAGGCCGGCGCCCCGATCTGCGTGATGGCACCAAACTGACCCAGACCACCCACAGCCGGGCGGCTGGAATCCAGCAACACGCCGCCAGTGATCTGCAGGCCGGCGACATCGTTGCCGGTGGTGATCAGTGCCAGATCCTGCACGACGCCCGGCGCGACTTTGTAAAGCTCCACCAGCGTTGGCGCGTTGCCTTCGGCCAGGTTGATGCCTTCGTAGCGCATGGCGAGCTGCGGCTGGCCGGTGGTGAACATGCCAACCGACTTGCGGGCGGCGTAGCTGTACGCCGCTTTGAACGGCTGCACAAACGCGCCAAGATCGAGGATGGTCACACGGCCGAAGTTGGGGTCAACGGTGTAGTCAGTGCCCAACACCAGCGTCAACGGTGTGGTTGGCGTGCTGTCGGTGATGACCAACGCACTGACGCCGGGGTTCGCCAGGTACACATCGTCACCCACGGCGACCGTGGCCGGGAACGCTTCGGCGGTTGCGGTGCCAGCGACCGCGCTGGTGGTGCTGCCATACAACACCAATGCAAGGTTTTCCGGGTCCATCTGGTGCATCGTCATGTCGACGTTGGCAGCTTTTTCACTGGGGAAGCTGGTGACCAAGGCGCGCTGGCCGCTGTAGCTTTCCTTGTGCTCCACTTGCTGCGTGGTGAGTTTGATGCTGAACGCACTGACGTCACCGATCCAGCGGAAGGGGCCCGGCACGCCGGTGGACGGATCGCGCACGGCGATGGAAACACGGCCTTGGCCGTAGAAGTAGGATTCAGGCGGGTTCATGCGGTATCTCCGGTGTGGCGGGGTTCGGTGGTGGCGGGTTCGGGGTTGGTTTCAACAGCCGGCGCTTCATTCACGACGGCTTGGTTGTCTCGCGGCGAACGTTTCTGCACGCCGCGTTTGAAGTTGGCGATGCCGCGCTGCACCAGGTATTCGGCGTCGTGCAGCAACACGTCCAATTCGTCGCCAATTTCGTGGGCGATACCGGCGTGGGTGTGCGGTTGGTTAAGAATGATTTGGGTCATGCGATGTCTCCGCCGAGCAGGCGCTGCTGTTCGGATTGCAGGGTGCGAATGGCGAAGTCCACCAGGCGCTCGGGGCGGCGGCCGTGCTTGAGCATCTGGCCGATGCTGGGGCCGTAGACGCCCTGCAGCGGCAGGCGTTTGGCGGTGCTGCGCTGAAACACCAGCAACGCGCCGTTTTTGCCATGCGCGATAAAGCTGTCGGGGAACACGGTGCGTGGCTTGCCGCGCTTGATGGCGTACTTGGCACCGTCGCCCGTGTCACCGCGCAGCTTGCCGCCCATGCGGATGCCGGTGAACTTTTTACGGCTGATGGTGGCCACGACACCGCTACCTCTCACGCGCGTCCATGTGGCGCCGAATTCAATGGCGTTGATGCCACGCGACCTGCCGATCAGCGCGATGCCGTCCGGCGTGTTGTGTACGTTGAGGCCAGCAGCAATGCGCTGCGCACGCAGGTTGTATTCCGCGCCAATATCGCGCTTGGCTTCGGTGCCCAGCTTGCGACGCAGCGTGCCGAGTGCGCGCTGCTGCGCCTGCAGGATGCGCGCAGGGATCGTGGAAAGCTGCTGCGCCGAGTCAATCGCGCCGGTGAGTTCCACGCTGAGCGTCATGTAGCGGCTCATCGGAAATACCTCGTGACGATGCGCGCCTGCATGGCGATCACGGCCGCGCCTTCCGGCCGGTCGAGGATGGCGATGTCGGCGACGTGCATGGGTAGCTGCTGCTGCGCCAGCACGGCGGTTTGCGCTTTGGTATAGTCCAGCATGCAGTTGTCGATGTCTTCGACCACGTTATGGATCTGCTGTTGCGCGTCGTCGATGTCGGTACCGATAGCCGCTTCGATCAGCAGGCCAAACTCGCGCACTTGCTTGCCGGCACGCTCACGGTCAAGACCGGGGCCGGTGATGGATTCGCTGTAGATCATCAAGCCCAGCGCGTCGTCGTCGGTGCGCTGGTTATCAGTAGTCCAGACGTTGAGGCCGACGTCGGTGAGGTAGCCGTTGGCCACGGTGATGGTGGCGAGCTGTACGGCGAGCGCCTGGATGATGGACCAGGTGCGCG
The DNA here is from genome assembly GCA_039924175.1 of Rhodanobacter sp. Lineage (GTDB taxonomy): Bacteria > Pseudomonadota > Gammaproteobacteria > Xanthomonadales > Rhodanobacteraceae > Rhodanobacter. Next base: position 218 of record JBDTBF010000108.1, on the reverse strand, counting down.
AGGCGGTGGCAACCAAGGGATTACCCATGCAGCACCGCCTGTACGACATAACCGTCGTCGGTGGCAATGGCTTCGATTTTGCGGGTTTGGCCGCGCACGATGATGGTGTCGCCGCGTACCGGCTGCCACTCGCTTTTGATCGCGCTGATGACGCGCTTGTTGCTGATGATTTCGCCGTGGGTGCCAAGCGTTTGCGCGCCATCGTCCACGATCATGCG
>JBDTBF010000107.1:0-61867 GCA_039924175.1 Rhodanobacter sp. | reverse complement strand
GGCTTCGCTAACGATCTTGAACATGCCGATATCGCCGGTGCGCGTCACATGCGTACCGCCACACAGTTCCGTAGAAAAATCACCCATCTTCAACACGCGCACGACGTCGCCGTACTTTTCGCCAAACAACGCCATGGCGCCGACGGCAATAGCATCGTCATACGCCATCTGGCGCAGCTCAGCGGCGACGTTACGACGCACTTCAACATTCACCATCTCTTCCACTTGCACGAGTTCGTCGTGGCTCATTGGCTTGAAGTGGGAGAAGTCAAAACGTAAACGCTCAGGGGCTACCAACGAGCCTTTTTGCGAGACGTGATCGCCCAATACTTTGCGCAACGCGGCATGCAGTAAATGTGTCGCTGAGTGGTTCAGAACAATCATTTGGCGCCGTGCGGCGTCGACGTTTGCCTCAACGATATCGCCCGTGCGTAACGGTTCGGCGCCATTCCAGTGACCCGCGTGACCGAAGAACACACCGCCCATTTTCAGGGTATCGCCGACATCAAAACGGCCGACCGGATTAAGCAACTCGCCGGTATCACCCACTTGGCCACCGGACTCGGCGTAGAACGGCGTGCGATCAAGAATCAGCAAGCCTTCCTCACCATCGACCAATTGCGCCACTTGCTTGCCGGCGCGCACGATGCCGAGCACCTTGCTGCCTTGATTGCGCAACACGTCGTAGCCAAGAAAGACGGTACGCGGCAGTTGGCTCGCCAACTCCGCTGGCATCTGTCCTTTTGCCTCAAAACGACCGGCCGCACGGGCACGCTCGCGCTGCTGGTTCATTGCCGTCTCAAAGCCGTCCATATCCACCGTGAGGCCGCGTTCACGCGCGATGTCGGCCGTCAGATCGACCGGAAAGCCATAGGTGTCATAGAGGCGAAACGCGTCGACGCCGGCAATCGTTTTGGACGACTTGGCCGCAACGTCGTCAAAAAGACGCATACCGTGTTCCAGCGTCTCACCGAAACGTCGCTCTTCCGCACGCAAAGCCTCTTCCACAAACGTCTGTTTCTGCGCCAATTCCGGATACGCCGCACCCATTTCTTCAACTAGCGGCTTCACCATTTTCCAGAAAAAATCACCCCGCACGCCAAGCATCCAGCCGTGGCGCAATGCCCGACGAATAATCCGGCGCAGCACATAGCCACGGCCCTCATTGGACGGCAACACGCCATCCACCAAGAGAAACGAGCAGGCGCGGATATGGTCTGCAATCACACGCAGTGATTTGTTGGCTAGATCCGACGTATCGGTAAGCTCGGCAACTTCTTTGATGAGGTGCTGAAACAGGTCGATTTCGTAATTGGAATGAACGTTTTGCAGGATGGCAGCGAGCCGTTCCAAGCCCATGCCGGTATCCACACACGGCGCCGGCAGCGGACTCAGCGTGCCGTCCGGCGCGCGGTCAAACTGCATAAACACCAGGTTCCATATTTCAATGTAGCGATCGCCATCTTCGTCCGGCGAACCGGGCGGACCGCCAGCGATATCGGCACCGTGGTCAAAGAAGATTTCCGTGCACGGACCGCAGGGGCCGGTATCCGCCATCTGCCAGAAATTGTCCGACGCGTACGGTGCGCCCTTGTTGTCGCCAATGCGCACGATGTGCTCAGCCGGAACGCCCACTTCCTTGTTCCAGATGTTCCATGCCTCGTCATCGGTGTGATACACGGTGACCCACAGCTTGTCGGCCGGCAACTTGAAAACGTTGGTCAGCAAGTCCCACGCAAAATTGATAGCGTCACGCTTGAAATAATCGCCAAACGACCAGTTGCCCAACATCTCGAAAAACGTGTGATGGCGCGCGGTATAACCCACGGCATCGAGGTCGTTATGTTTACCGCCGGCGCGCAGGCAGCGCTGCACGTCCGAGGCGCGCGTGTAACCAGGCTTTTCACTGCCCAGAAATACATTCTTGAACTGCACCATGCCTGAGTTGGTAAACAACAAAGTCGGGTCACTGGCGGGCACCAGCGAGCTGGACGGCACAATGGTGTGACCTTTGGCGCGGAAATAGTCGAGGAAGGTGGAACGAATTTCAGAGGTTTTCATGTGAACCATGCGGGCTGACGTGATAACGGCCACGCCATTGGCAGGCCGCACGATCAGTCGTCTGAATCGGCAGCCGAGTCCACATCGGCGCGGGTAACAGTGTGTACTGTGGCGGCGGCAAAGCCTCGGCGCAAGAGGAACCGCGCCCGGCGGGCGCGCTCAGCCAAGTCTGAAGTACCGGCGCTGCCGTAACGGCGGCACAGTTTGTCGGCCGCAACGGCGTTCCAATCGACATCAGATTCGGCCAACCACTGCGTGAAAAATGCCTCAGATATACCGTGGGTTTTCAGCTCAAGGCGCAAGCGCATCGGGCCGTAACCTTGCGCCACCCGACTACGCAAAAGCACGTCAGCAAAGCGACCGTCATCTTGATAGCGCTGCTCTACCAACCGGTCCATGGCGGCATTAATTTCATCGCTGTCGTAGCCACTTCGTTGCAATTTGGCGCGCAGTTCAAATTGTGACTGCTCGCGGCGCACCAACAACCCCATTGCCTTGTCGTAAGCCGGGCGTCGTGGAGCATCGGGGTCCGTTTTTTTGCGCTGCCAAGCCATGTCCTACCAACCCATACCGCGTCACGCGATCAAATTCACAACATCACAACTCGCTAAACCATCGCACGCGCCTTGCACGGATGACGCCGCCAACACTCAGCAACGTGGCCGATCGGCCGACATCAACTGCTTCCTCGTTTATCGGGTGCTGCGGCTAGCGCAGCACCCGATAACTTCACGCGCTTGCTTGCTTCACCAACTCACGCCGGCGAACGCCAGTTATCGATCATGCTTTCTCAGCTTTTCCGACTTTCTCTGCTTTCTCTACTTTCTCTGGCGCGCTCTCTTCTGTTTCGGCTACAACTGCAGCGGCAGGCTTGCCGACCGGTACCAGCAAACGCAGACGTAGCTCCTTGTCAATTTCGTTCGTCATGTCCGGGTGTTCGCGCATGTACTGACGTACATTTTCTTTGCCTTGGCCGATACGATCGCCCTTGTAGCTGTACCAAGCGCCTGACTTATCGATCAGGTTCTCAGCTACGCCCAGCTCAATGATCTCGCCTTCGCGCGAGGTACCTTCGCCGTACAAAATTTCAAACTCGCACTTACGGAACGGTGGTGCGACCTTGTTTTTGACGACCTTGACGCGCGTTTCCGAACCGATAATTTCTTCGCCACGTTTTACCGCACCAATGCGGCGAATATCCAGACGCACCGAGGCGTAAAACTTCAGCGCATTACCGCCGGTGGTGGTTTCCGGGCTGCCAAACATCACGCCGATCTTCATACGAATCTGGTTGATGAACACCACCAGGGTGCCGGATTTCTTAATATTGGCAGTCAGCTTGCGCAACGCCTGGCTCATCAAGCGTGCATGCAGACCGACGTGCGAATCACCCATCTCGCCTTCAATTTCTGCTTTCGGGGTCAACGCTGCGACCGAGTCGATAACCACCATGTCCACCGCGCCCGAACGCACCAGCATGTCGACAATTTCCAGCGCCTGCTCACCGGTATCGGGCTGCGACACCAGCAAATCGTCCACCTTGACACCCAGCTTCTCGGCGTACGTGGGGTCAAGCGCATGCTCAGCGTCGATGAACGCCGCCGTGCCGCCGCGACGCTGGCAACTCGCAATCGCCTGCAGCGTCATCGTGGTTTTACCCGACGATTCCGGCCCGTAAATCTCCACCACACGGCCCACCGGCAACCCACCAACACCAAGCGCAATATCGAGGCCCAACGATCCCGTGGAGATGGTATCGATGGCTTCGTTGACGCGATCACCCATGCGCATGATGGCGCCCTTGCCAAACTGCTTTTCAATTTGGCCTAAGGCGGAGGTAAGGGCTTTGCGCTTGTTGTCATCCATCGTTTTGTATTCCGGTTGGGCTGTGAATTAATCCGTATGATGCCCTGATCGAATCTCATGCGCTGCGATCAGCGGCGATCTGCGTGAGCTTGCAGTATCCCATGTCGGTCAAGCGAGTCTGGCAGCCAATGCCGCGCTATTCGGTCAGGGTTTTACGCAGCCCAGCGAGCGCCGCCGCCACCGTTTGCCGCCGAACCGCCTCTCGATCGCCGGAAAACGTGAACATGCGCGCTTGCGCATAGCCGCCACGACGTTTCCAGCTAATCCAAACGGTGCCAACGGGTTTGTCGAGGGTACCGCCCGATGGACCGGCAATACCGGTAACCGCCACCGCAATACCAGCGCCCAACCGCGCTAACGCACCAGAAACCATTTCCAACGCCGTTTCCTCACTGACCGCACCGGCGTGCTCCAGCGTATTCGGGCTAACGCCAAGCAGCGCTTCCTTCGCTTCGTAGCTATAAGTCACCAGCCCGGCGTGAAACCAGGCCGAGCTACCTGGTAAATCCGTCAGCGTCTTGGCAATCCAGCCACCGCTGCACGACTCAGCCGTCACCAACATAAGCCGGCAGCGCATTACTTCAGCGGCAACTTCGCCAGCCAGCACCAACAACTCAGCGTCAGTGGGCACAAGTAGCTCATCCATACACAACCTCTCACTCATATTGGGGTATGACGCGGCACTTCGGTCGCCAGTTCTAGCTGCTCCTCCGCACCATGCCAAGACATGCCACCGCAGCATGCTGACGATGGCCTACCTGCGACAAAGATAAGTGCGACCGGTTGTCGCACCCTGACTTTGTCAGGCGGCATTCCTGTGACCAATTCGCTCGCCCCAGCTCTACAAAGTAATGAGTACAGCGGAGGTTTGACCCGTTGGACCGACCAAAATTATCATTCAAATGAAAAACAACGTGTCATGCTCCGCCGTTATTGCGCGCCATTTCCTAACAACTCGACAGCGGATCAACCAAGAAGAATTTTCCAGCAGCCGAGGTGAGTGAGCCAGACATCGCAGCCTCTCCCTCCCGATACAGACGCCGCATCCTCTCTTGCACGAAGATAACGAGCTCACCCAAGCGCCATGGAAATCTGAGCGCTCAAGCCGGCACTAGCCAGCCACTCAGCTCGACACCACGGCTGTCACAAGCCAAATACGAAATTTCTAGCCGTCGCACGCCGCGACTTACCGAAGTTTGCAAACACGAGCGTCGCCCCCATCTTGGGACGCACCCGACGTCGTCCACTACAGCGAGTTTATGGATACACAGCAATTTTCGACCATAGCGCTCGCAGCACCGACCGTCACCCTCGGTCCCCTCGCATTTTCCGCGGGCATGCTGACCTTGGTTGCGGGCGTGGTTGTCGCGTTTATGATCGACGGCTGGCGCCGGCGACGCGGCCACACATCGGCAGAGCCAATGCTGTGGTTATTGTTGTTACTGACCTTACTGAGCGCTCGCGCCGCCTTCGTGTGGCGCTGGTGGCCGGAATACGGCGCACAACCGCTGAGCATTTTGAATGTACGCGATGGCGGGCTATCGGCATGGTTTGGCTTGCTGATACTTGCCGCAGCCAGCGGCTTTATCGCTTGGCGACGCCCACTACTGCGTCGCGCCCTAACGTGGTCAGTATGCGGCGGCGTGTTGGTGTGGGGTTTCGCCAGCCTGACCGTGCACCAATTAAACGTCGCCAGCAGCACGCCGTTACCCAACATCACCTTGCACGATTTGAACGGACAAGCGGTGCCTCTGCGCGAGTTTCAGGGCAAACCCACAGTTATCAATTTATGGGCCACGTGGTGCGGTCCCTGCCGACGCGAAATGCCGGTACTGGCGCACGCCCAGCAAAGCATGCCGAACGTTCGCTTCGTATTCGCCGATCAAGGCGAGTCGACGGCTCCGGTACGTGATTTTCTCACCTCGCAAAAACTGCAACTCAACAATGTGCTTATCGACGATGGCATGCAGCTGTCCCAGTACTACAACGGGCGGGCCTACCCCACTACGCTATTTCTCGACGCCCACGGGCACTTGCGCGATATGCATATGGGCGAACTGTCCGCCGCCACGCTAGCCCAATCCATCGAGCGCATAACCGCCGATGCTTCACCTCATTCTGGAGAGTCACTTTGAAACGATGGTTTGTTTGTCTCGCCTTGCTGCTGACCGCATGCGCACAAGCTCAGGATTACCCCGCCCCTGTCCAAGCGCTCACCGGCAAAGGGATAGCCATCAAAGGCACGCTGCCAGCACCCGCTGGATTCAAGGGCTATGTCGGCGAATTCCAAGGGCGGTCGATGCCCATTTATCTACTACCGGACGGCAAGCATGTCGCCATCGGCACATTGTTTGACGCCACCGGTAACGACCTCACCCAAGCACCCCTGCATGCCGCGACGACGCCGGCACTGGACGCATCGCTTTGGGCTGAATTAGGCAACGCCACCTGGATTGCCGAAGGCGCCACCAAGCCGAAGCGCATTGTCTATGTATTCACTGATACCGAATGCCCGTACTGCCACAAGCTATGGCAGGCGACACAGCCGCTGCTGGCCAACGGCGACGTCCAGGTACGCCACATCATCGTGGCCGTCATTGCACCAAAAAGCCTGACTCGCGCGGCCACTATTCTCGACGCGCCCGACCGGAAGGCCATACTGCATCAGCACGAAAATAGCTTCGGCCACAGCACCGTCCAGCCCACGGCTAAGGTAGCCGACGCCACCAAAAAACTCATCGCCGCCAACGAGGAGTTGATGCAGAAGCTTGGCATTCAAGGCACCCCGGCGACTATCTACAAAGACGCCGCGGGCAAGATCCACATGGCGCAGGGCATGCTGCCTGCCGACCAATTGAAGGCCATCTTCAACTAAGCCCCCGCGTAACACTCAGCATCATTAGCTTCGGCGGCACGTGACATTGCCTCGACAAGCAGCGCGTCCTCAATGGCCGCGCTGCACGCATTGAGATAGACCCCAGCTGAGCCAATCGAAAAGTGGCCGTCGCTCCGAAATGGCTGCGCATAACGGCGCGGCAATCGACAATCAAAAAATGATTGCAGCGCCCACGCTTGCCGAAAGCCGCTACGCCGCGCACCTCGTTCAAACGTCGGTCTTCCCGTGCACCCGCTCGAATATCGACAGTGAATCGACTTAACCCTTTATTGGCATCGCCTCGCCGAAAGTAAGGTTTATCGACCCGCTGTCGACACGCCCCCATCGGGTCTAAACCACGGGCTATCACTTGCCGGAGCTGACGCTGTGTCCCTAGAAAATTCTGCTTAAGCGTTCGCAAGGCTTGCAGCATGCCCGGCGAGCAGATGTTCGTTCGTCGCCGCTTCTCACAATCCTTCACTGCGAACCCACGGCGCGCAACCGGGCGGCTTCCCACCCTAAGCGTTTGTGGCGGCCCAACGCGCTAGCCCCGCATGGCTCGCTAAAGGTCAGCGCGCGACGGCAACGCGCACGCGCGAAGTTCTGTGGCTGCCGCCATCGTCGGCGATCAGCACATGCACTCAATCCCGCCATCTCTGTCGCGGTGACGCTTGTAAATCTTTACGCGTTCTATACGGCTAGCGGCCCAATCGCTACCCCTTTCTTACACGGCAATTCCTTCAGTGCGCATCGTTCTGTTAACGATGCTGCGCCATGGAATTCATTCTTGCGTCATTGCTGGGCTGCATGACGCTGCTGGTGATGATCATGGACAAGTGGCTTGCGCGTGCCTTCACTGACACCGGTCACAGCCTGTCGGAGCGCTGGAGCTATCGTCTGTTTGGCGTGAATCTGGACGCCGGCATGGGTTGCGCGCACTACGGCACCACGCTACTGGTATCCAACGCGGCGATGCTGCTGCTCGGCTATCTCCTCTTGCGCCTGCGCGGTGTGATGCCGCTGAACCCGCTGGGGCCCACCGGCATCATGTGCTGACCTAGCGGGCCAGCCAGCGCTACTCAATCGATCGGCGTGTGCCGATACCGTGCCACGTCGCCGGGTTGCACCGCACTGGCTTCGTTGGACCACGACTGGCGGATGTAGGTGACCAGCGCGGCGACGTCGGCATCGTTCAATTGCTGCGCGAATGGCGGCATCGAATACGGCATCGGGTTGGCGTTGGTGGCCGGAGCGAAGCCGCCCAATAGCACACTGCGCACCGCGTTGATCCCGGTCGGTTCGGTGACCGAGGTGTTGCCGTTGAGCGGCGGATAGATGCCGGCCACGCCGTTGCCGTCCCTGCCGTGGCAATCGGCGCAGTGCTTCGCATAGAGCGTGCCGCCCTGCTCGGCGCTGGCGGCACGCGCGAACGGCGCGGTCGAAGGAGTCGATCGACGCGGTGGCAACGCTTGCAGATAGGTCGCCACCGCCTGCAGGTCGGCATCGGTCATGTGTTGGGTGCTCAGCCGCACCACATCGGCCATCGGCCCGAACGCCGCGCCCTTGGCAGATTGTCCGGTCTTCAGCAAATCGACGATGTCCTGCCTGCGCCAGCCGGCGAGGCCCCCGCCGGTCTTCATGCTCAGGTCGGGCGCGTACCACGCCAAGGCCGGAATCTGCCCGCCGGTGAGGTGCTGGTCCTTCTTCATGCCGCCAAGCGAATCCCGCTCGGTATGGCATTCATTGCAATGCCCCAAACCCTGCACCAGATAGGCACCGCGGTTCCACTCGGCGGACTTCGCCGGATCCGGTTTGAACACGCCCGACTTGAAGTACAGCGCGCGCCAAGCCACCAGGCTACTGCGCACGTTGTACGGAAATCCCAAGCCCGACGGCAGGTCCGTCCGGTTCACCGGCGGCACTGACTTCAGGTAGGCGAAGATCGCCAGCGCGTCTTCGCGGGTGACCTTGGTGAACGAGGTGTAGGAGAACACCGGGTACAGCAGTTCGCCCTGGCGACCCTTGCCGTCGTGCAGCGCCCGCCAGAATTCGTCAAAGCTCCACTGGCCGATGCCGGTGGCGAGATCGGGCGTGATATTGGGTGCCGGCACATCGCCGAACGGCGTCGCTAGCGCGCGTCCGCCGGCGTATGGATGGCCATCACGGGCGGTATGGCAAGCTGCACAATCGCCGACCGTGGCAAGGTACTCGCCGTGCTTGATCACAGCCGGATCGTTCAGTGTGATGGCATCGACTCCGTCCTGTCCGTGCGATTCCGGCAACGGCCCGGCCGGGCGCAACGCCAGCCACAGCGGCACGGCGATGGCCAGCAAGACCAAGACCCACCATCCACGGCGTAACAGTTTCATCGGGTCACCTCGCTGTTGCCCATCACGCACCAGCCCGGCAACGGTTCGATCCGTGCGTTCGCCGGCTGCGGACGCATATCACTCGGCGCTGCCTGACTGGCCAGCCACGCGGACACTGCTCCAATATCTGATTCACGCATGCGGTTGGCCACCACGCCCATGCAGTACGGACTCTCCGCCGCACGGGTATGCGCGCGCCATGAGACCAGCTGCTGGCGGATGTAACCATACGAAAGTCCCATCAGACCGGGCATCATCGGTTCGAAGCCGGTGAGCTTGGGGCCATGGCAGCTATTGCACGAAGGTACGGCGCGAGCGGGATCGCCATGCAGCACCAGTTGCTCGCCACGGCGCAGCGTTTCTTCCGACACCGCCGGTATCGGCAGCGCGCGGTAGGGCACGTCCTGCTTCGCGAAGTACTCGGCGATCTGGCGCAGGTAGGCCGGACTAAGCTGGCGCACCACATATTCCATCGGCGCATGCCGGCGTTGGCCACTCTGGAAATATTCCAACTGCTGCAACAAATAGCCGACCGGCTTGCCGGCTAGGCGTGGGCCACTGAGGCTGTCCGGCGAACCTTCGCCGTGCGCGCCGTGGCAACTGGTGCAGGCGACGACGCGCTGCTGGAGGGTGTCGGGTACCGGTGGTGCCGCGTCACGGTGTGGCGTGGCGGCGAATGTCGCGGCGCTCAGACAAAACGCACACAACACGACGACGGCACGGGGAAAACCGCGCCATGATGTGGTGGTAATCATCCGTACATTGTAAGTTCGTGAAGCAAGTCTGATCGCTTGGACGCGACAACCTGCCGCGGCTCGACATCATCTAATGCACGCTGCCGACGTGCGGAAAAGTTGCAGATGAATCGGTTGACTGCAGTGCAATAATCCTCGTAACGCCAGCGCCATGTCGCCGCTTCTTACCTCAGCTCGCAGGTACGTTACACGGGTTAGTACTGGCGATATCCGCTCGCGCACGCGCAGCATCGCCACCATCATCACGATTACCACCGGCGCCGGACGGAGCGTCGAGCGTAGGTAGGATTCCACACGCAACGTCCGGCCCTCGACAAGGCGGGCCAGCACGTATCGACACGCCAACGAGAACAGGCCTCCACCGGAGAGGCCGTCGTGATCACCTGTGCACCCGAGCAAGTCCAGCGTTCCCCGTCGCCACCACCCGGCGGCGCGTGCTTGCCGTTGGCGTGATCGATTCTGACCGCGTCGGCAACGGCTTGCTCGAACAGCCAGCGGGTATCAGGCGGGTCCGTCATGGCAGCGCCCGAAAGCCAACCGCCCGCTCTTTACTGGCGTAGCAAGCCGGAGTCGACAATCGGCGAGACGCCGAAGGTCTTCTTGTATTCGCGACTGAGCTGGGAAGCACCAGCGTAGCCGGTCACAAAGGCGACGGTGGTGACGTTGCTCGATCCTGAGGCGAGTCGACGTCTGGCATCCAGCACGCGCATGTAACGCTGATAAGCCAGCAGAGCGTGTTCCGTCACCGCATTCGCCGGCGCGATGCAGGGTGGGTCGACTTCGACAGCTGCGTTATCTTCGAACCCGCTTCGCGACCGATGCCGCTTTGCGGTTGATGTACTTGGCTGCGGGCATTACGATTTATGACAACGCGGCGCTGGGAAGAATAGCTTAGGTGCTTGCAACAGCTATCTCAGCCATCCGTTCGGCTGCCCTCCCCTTGAATCTTCGGCGGCTTATGGCTCGGCCTTCGTTAGTGGACGCTTAACCAAGTGATATTGCAGTCAGCACGTGGATGCGTGAGCCAGATCTTCAGTGTGATCTACAACGCAACTCCAACCGTGCCATACCAATGACCCGGCCCATCCGCTCTGCGGAAGGCGGTTCGCGCGCCTGGCGCATCTGGGGCGCCGCGGCCGGGGTGTACTTGGTGGCGGTATTTCACCGTACGTCGTTATCGGTCGCCGGCATTGCCGCCGCGCAGCGCTTCAACATCAGCGCGTCGCAACTGGCGACATTCATGGGCGTGCAACTGCTCGTCTACGCCGCAATGCAATTGCCTGTGGGAATCTTGCTGGATCGTTTCGGCTCCCGCCGGTTGTTGACGACCGGTATCGTGTTGATGACGTTCGGCCAACTCGGGTTCGCAGTGTCACCGTCCTTTGCGCTAGCGCTGCTGTCGCGCGGCTTGGTGGGCCTAGGCGATGCGATGACCTTCCTGTCGGTATTGCGCTTGGTCGCCATGTGGTTTCCGGAGGCGCGCAAACCACTACTGACCCAGTTCACCGCCATCGCGGGCCAGATCGGCGCGATGCTGGCGGCGATTCCCGTGGTCGACGCGCTGCACCGGTTCGGTTGGTCGACCACCTACGCAAGTGCGGCGATTCTCGGCCTGGTATTGGGCGGCGTGATGTACGTGATGGTGATCGACCAACCTGGCCCGATGGAGGGCGAACAGGCGACTACGTTGCGGGCGATGTTGCGCGGCGTGAAAGTTTGCTGGGCGCGGCCGTACACCCGCCTCGGTGCCTGGATCTATTGTTCCAGCCTGTTTTTCCCCTCGCTGATGACGCTGCTGTGGGGTTACCCCTACCTCGTCGACGGACAGGGAAGCGGGCCATTGCTTGCCGCCGCCTTGTTGACGGTGCTCACGGTCGTTTCCATCGTGGGCGGTCCACTCGTGGGCGCGCTGGTCGGCCGCTGGCCGCATGCTCGCCTACCGCTGGTGTGTGGGTGGCTGACGTCCAGCATCGCGGTGTGGACGCTGGTACTCGTGTGGCCCGGCAACGCGCCGTTATGGACGCTCGTGTTGCTGGTGGTCGTGGCCGGCGCCGGCTTTCCGGTCGGGCTGGTGGCCTTCGACTTCGCCCGGATCTCGACGCCGCCAGCGCAGGTGGGCACTGCGCTGGCGCTGGTTAATGTCAGCGGCTACGTCGCGACGATCTTGGTGATCTTTGGCATCGGGCTGGCGCTCGACGTACTAGAGCCGGCGGGATCGGCACACTACGGACCTCGTGCGTTCACGCTGGCGATGCTGGTGCCATACCCGGTGTGGGCCATCAGCAGCGTGCAGATCTGGCGTTGCGCGAGCCGTACGCGTGGCGGACGCCTGGAATCGCGTCAAACATGAGATCGATTCATTTGACCCGCTCTTCAACACCGCCGATATCGGAATCGGCATGCTGGTGCGTGTCAGCGAAGAGTCAGTGGGCGACATGTATGCAATGTTCGAGGTGAACACGCTCGGCCCGATCAGGGTCAAGCAACTATTCCTGTCGATGCTGCGTCGCTCCAAGGCGGCGCGCATCGTAATGATGAGCAGCTCGCTCGGCTCTATTGCCGAGGCGACGGATATGCCCGTCCTCATCAGGAACGTCGGCTACCCTGGTTCTTGCGCCTCCAAAAGCGCGCTGAACCTACCGACGGCGATGACCCTTAGCTCAGAGGTTGAGCGAGCCAGATTCTGAGGCTCTCCCACAAACCTCCTCGATCAAGCAAGACTTTGCGTGATGGTTGAAAGAATCATGCGCACGTGCAGCGGTCCACTTCGCCGGCATCGCTGCCGGAGGAAACCGCCGCATGCGCGCCACCGTCCTGCTGCAAATATCCGGGCGTCTCACCGGATGACATTTATCCGTTGTGTTCAAGCGTATGGCCACGGGCGCTCGTGGCTGTGGCGTTCGGTGTCGTTTCACGCAAATCGATGTGACGCATGGATGGTTGGACGCGCGCGCCACCCAAAACACGGGGCCACTATCAAGACAACCGACACACTGCCCAGCGCGATCCCATCCACGTGGCGACGGGCCGACGAGCGGTTCGAACAAGCGTCACACTTCGTAGTTGAATCCGCCCATTGCTGTCGTCGGTATTGCACGACTTACGCTCGCCGCTGGCATCGATGATTGGTGCCGCCGGCATCTTGGTGAGTTACGAGGACAAACTACCGGCCGACGAGCGCGAGTGCGTTTCCAGCAATCGCGTAGAGGCGGCCTGTCTGGTTAGTTAACCATCCGTGGAAAGGGTCAACGCTTCCCACGCCGCAATCTCGGCGGCGCTGCTGGATAGTTTCTCGCGGACGAGTTTCAGCGCGTCACTGCCGAGCAGGAGGTGCGCGGGTGGGCTTTTTGCTTCCACCAGTCGCAGGATCGCCAGCGCCGCCTTAGCGGGATCGCCAAGTTGCTTGCCGCTCTTTTCTTCGCGCGCCCGGCGGATCGGATCGAACAGCGCGTCGTAATCGGCAATGCTGCGTTCGGATCGCTGCATGGATCGTCCTGCCCAGTCGGTGCGAAAGCTGCCCGGGGCGACGGCGGTTACATGCACGCCGAACGATTTCAGTTCCTTGCCGAGTACTTCGCTGATGCCTTCCAGCGCGAACTTGCTGCCACAGTAGTAAGCGATACCGGGCATAGTGACAAAGCCGCCCATCGAGGTGATATTCACGATGTGGCCGCGGCGACGTTCGCGGAAGCCCGGTACGAAAGCCTTCATCATCGCGACTGCGCCGAACACGTTTACCTCGAATTGCTGGCGCATCGCCTCGAGCGGGGATTCTTCGAAGATGCCTTCGTGCCCGTAGCCGGCGTTATTCACCAGCACATCTACTGAGCCGAAGCGCGCTTCGGCATCGGCGACGGCGGGCTCAATGGCGTCGATGTCGGTGACATCCAACAGCACGCCGTGGGCCCGATCCGGACGTTGCGCCTCGAAGGCGCGAAGCGCTTCGTCGGTGCGCACGGTGCCAATCACGCGGTGGCCTGCGGCCAGTGCCGCGCTGGACAGCGCCCGTCCGAAGCCACTGCTCACGCCGGTGATAAAGAAGGTCTTGCTGGTCATGGGACTATCCCTCGGTAGGAAACGTTGACCATGCTAGGCATGCGGGGGGGATCGGCCCATGGCCTGGATTCTGCCATCATTGCCTGATCCTATGAGATTGCCTTGTCCTGCGAGATCGAATGGCGGACAGTGCACGCATGACAAAAATTCCTGGTCGCCAGCGCCAGCGCATGTTGGCCTTGCTCCGTCAGTTGGCGCCCAAGGAGGGCTATACGCTGACCCCTCTGCCCGATGTCCGGCTGCTTCGGTCGAATCGGCCGCTAAGCCGTACGCCGGTGTTGTACGAGCCGGGTATCGTTATCGTCTGTCAAGGCTGCAAGCGGGGCTATTGGGGCGACCAAACCTTCGTCTACGACGACCAGCATTACCTAGTGGTTTCGGTGCCGGTGCCCTTCACGATGGAGACCGATGCCACGGTGGACGCGCCGTTGCTGGCGATCTATTTCCGTCTGGATATCGCGATGGCGACGGAGTTGGCCGTACAAATGGACGAGCGCAATGGACCGACGACCGCGCGACCGCGTGGTCTGTACTCGTCGCCGATGGAACAAGCACTATCCGCCTCGGTGTTGCGTTTTCTCGAAGCGCTGGCGCATCCGCCGGAGGCGGAGTTGCTCGGCCTCGCGCTGGTTCGTGAGATCTATTACCGCATCCTCACTGGTGCGCAGGGTGGTTCGCTTCGCGCCGCGCTGGCTCAGCCAGGGAAGTTCGGCATGGTAAACAGGGCCATCCGTGTTATCCACGCGCGCTTCGACGAAGCGCTGAGCGTTGACGAACTGGCGCACGAGGCGGCGATGAGCGTACCCACGTTCCACGCGCATTTTCGCGCGATGACCGGCACCTCGCCGATGCGCTACGTGCAGTCCACGCGGTTGCACCAGGCAAGGTTGCTGATGCTTCAGCAACATACGACGGCAGCCGCGGCTTCCGCGGCGGTTGGCTACGAAAGCGCGTCGCAATTCAGTCGCGAATTCAAGCGTTTGTTCGGTCGCGCGCCGGTGCAAGAGGTGGATCGGATGCGACGTAATTTCGCCATGCCCGAGTCGCTAACGCCATCGCCGTTTGTGTCGTCGCACTAGGGAGATGCTGCTTTACCCCTGCGGTTGAGGCGTGGTCGATTCGCGCCAGAATCAACATCGCCCATGTGCCGGAACGGTACACGCGTCCGAAAGTTTAAGTACCGCCGGCAGGCTTGAGGACATCGATGCCCAGAAGAGCAGCCGTCTTGTCGTAAACGATGCGCGCAAGTACATCGTTCTGGGCGAGACGAGATGGCGTGTCCACCTTTGACTTGCTGAAGAAGCCGCCATTGGGCTGTGGCGCGGCTGCGGCGGTGGCCAGCCACACGGCGGTTTGCACGCCTTCGTCTGGCGTGATGGCGAACGGTCGGAACAGCGGCGCGGTCAGCCGCATCAAGCCGCCGGAGTTACTACTGAAGGCGGTGCCTTTAACCATGCCGGGATTGGCGTTGTAGCTGTGCATGCCGTGCGGCAGACGTCGGGCCAGTTCGCGGGTCGCCAGCAGGCTGACGAGTTTGCTGGTCGCGTAAACGTTGATCTGATTGTAGAAGCGGTCCTTCCACGAAGTGCCGGCCACGTCGGGATCGTTCGCGTCGAGCTGGCCGCGCTTTTCGACGAAAGTGGAGAGGTTGATGATTCGTGCATCGGGTGCGAATGCGCCCGACGCTAGCAGCGCGTGGACAAGCAGAAAGGGCGCGTGATGGTTGATCGCATAGGTGCGCTCCACCCCGTCGGAGGTCTGCTGGTATTTGGGGAAAGCCGCGCCGGCGTTGTTGACGAGTACATCGACACGAATGGCATCGTTCGCCAGCGTGGTGGCCAAGTCGCGAACCTGCGACCACTGTTCCAGATCGGCGATATACGTCTTCGGTGCAGGGCCGTTGCTGCCGGCAGCAGCAAAGCCACGCAAATCCTCGGCTGCGGCCTTGGTACGCACCGCATCTCGTCCGACCAAGATGACATCCTGCCCAGCCGCGATCAGGTGGCGTGCGGTCACTAGGCCCAAGCCGGAACTGCCACCGGTGATGACGGTCGTCTTGCGGTTCATGGCTGGTCCTTGTCGTGCTCGTTCGTGACCGGGGCGATTCCGCCTTGCGGGCTAGCGCCATCGACCACGTCGCGCAGCAGCGCATGCAGACGCAGGCGGCTCGCACGATCGAGGCGGCCAAACGGAGAATGTTCGCTGGTCTGCTGGATCACGCGGTCGCGCAATTCGCAGCCCGCGGGAGTGAGCTGAATGAGCTTTGCGCGGCGATCATTGGGGTGTGGAATACGGCGCACCAAGCCGCGCTTCTCCAGCCGGTCGATCATTGACGTGGCGGTCGAGGCGTCGCACTGCAGCAGGTCGGCCAGGCGGCGCGCGGTCATCTCCGACTCGCGGCTCAGCCGCCACAACACATCGGTCTGGGTATCAGTCAGCCCCGCGTCGCGGGCCAGCTCCTTCAGCTCGGTATGGATCTGGATGCGGATCGCAAATAGGCAATCGATCAGCTCTTCGTTCAGGCGTAGGTCGTTCATTGGCGAACAGTACATGGAATTTCCAATGATTGGAATTTCCATGTAATTACATGTGCAATTCACCGAAAACCAAGCGGACCACGCTCAATGGCGCCCCAGCGGAGCTTCGCATCAGGAAGACAGCGGCGGTAGTTAAGCCGGTCCCGCTCTTCTGCCTGCCGATGGCATGTCAACCCGTGCCGTGCGCGCTCTGCGCAAAATTTGACCGAATGCGGAGAGCCTGCATCAACGGTGTTGTGCCGCGCCGCCCGGATACGCCACAGCGCAGCTTTTTTATTAATCGCAGATCACTCCGCGCTGTAACCATATCCGTCACTTCATCGAATCAATCGGTGTCAGCAAGCCGCATCAGCCATCGCGGGGCAGCTCGACCCTTCCCTTTGTAAAATTTCCACCCCGCAACAGGATTCGACACATGGTCAGGAAACTCGAAAAAGTCTTGTATACAGCGCATACCCGCACCTCCGGCGGGCGTGACGGTGCGGGCGAGTCCAGCGACGGCGCGCTGGACGTCCAACTCAGCTCGCCCGGCTCAGGCAAACCGGGTACCAACCCCGAGCAGTTGTTCGGCGTCGGCTATTCAGCCTGTTTCATGGGCGCCATGCGGCTGGTTGGCACCGCACAGAAAATCAGGCTGCCGTCGAACACTTCGGTTGATGCAACCGTATCGCTTGGGCAAACGGAGAACGATGCTGGGTACGGACTGGCTGTCACCCTTGCGGTGTCGCTACCGGGTCTGGATCGCGCACAAGCGCAGCAACTAATCGACGGCGCGCATCAGGCGTGCCCGTATTCGCACGCCACGTGCGGGAATATCGACGTGACCATCACCCTGGCTTGAAGTCGCCACGCCGAACGATGGCGTATTCATACGTTGAAGAAGCCGGCCGGGCCAAACGCCAATTGGGCGAAACGTTCGCCCATGAGGCGATGCGTTGCAGCATCCGGATGCAGTTGGTCAGGCAGCGGCAATGCATCGAAATCCGGCTGACCGTACAGGTCCCGGCCATCTAGATAGTGAAGGTTCGGGTCCGTGGCCGATCGTTGCTCCACGATATGCGCCAGTGCCTCGCGAATGACGTTCAAGGTCAGTTTGCCGCTGGCGCGTTCGGCCGGGTTACCCGCCGCAGAGAAACGCAGCATTCCTGCACTCAGGGCCTCAAGATCCAGCGCACTCGGACCCGGCGTGTCTTCGTGGATCGGGCACAAAATCGGCGATACCAGCAGCAGCGGCGCCTGCGGATGCCCCTCACGAATCGTGTCCAGGAAGCCATGGACCGCAGGAGTGAAAGCTCGAAGGCGCATGAGGTCGGTGTTGACCAGGTTGATGCCGATCTTGAGGCTAATCAGATCGGCGGCTGTCTCGCGGATCGTACGGGCCACGAATGGATCGAGCAGCGCACTGCCTCCCAGGCCCAAGTTCCGCAACTCGACATCGCCGCCGACTGCCGCGATCGCAGGCCATGTACCGGTCGCGCTGGCGGCGTTGGAGCCCTGGCTGATCGAACTCCCATAATGCAACCACAGCTTGCGGTTTCGGGGCGCCATCGGTTCCACCGCCGCATCGGTGCGCAGGACGACGAGTTCGGTGGTTTCGTTATGCGGCAGCCAGATCTCAACGTCTTTGGCCCTGTCGGGAAGGTCGGCGAAGCGCAAAGTACCGACCGGCCCGCGCTCCGTTGTGACGGAACCATTGGCCATGTCGATATGCACAACATGGCCACCCATAACGCTGGACTGACCCGCCAAGCGGCCGTCGATCACCAAGTCATACACGCCATCGGGACGCGGCGGCATGCCCGCATAGCTCCGCTTGGTGGGCAGCGTATCCAGTTCGATGACCGTTGCGCGCGTGCGGAAAACCAGACGTACGCCGGAAGGCTGGGCTTCGGCCATGGCCAGTTGTGGGTCGGTGCATTGCGCGCGCGCCCAACTAGGCAGGCGATGCGGGAGCATCCCGTTGCCAGTCTGCTCCCATTCGCAGGCGCCGCGAACGATGGCTGTCGTGATGGAGGTTTCAATCCAGTGGTGCGTCATAGGTCTTTTCAGTTGCCGTGAATCGACATGCATTATCCAACGCGCGGCGGCTGTGCGTCGTCGGTCAGCGGCTTCGGTACAAACGCTTGGCTTCTTGCTCCAGCCAATAAAGGGGGAAATCACTGCTCGCTATCCGGCAAGACACTCATTGGCGATCGGCAGCATCGTATCGCCACCTTGACGATGCCGAGTTGGGCGATGCCTTCCGAGACGCCCTGCAGGGCAAGTCGCAGGCGGATGCCATCGGCGCACTATTCACGGCAGTCCAGTCGTACATCGCCAAATATCCCGGACGCCATGGTGCAACGTTTGGTGCGCAATTTCATGGCTGCGACGCCCCCCTTATTCGCTGCCACCAGCCGAGTGCTTGATTCGATTCGAGCCGTCTTGTCTGGCTACGGCATCCGCGCCAACGAACTCGATCACGCGATCCGCATGTTGCGCGGCATGATTCATAGCTACGCGCTGCTGCAGGCCACCCACGCCTTTCAGTGGATAACAACCAGAATGAGAGCGTTGCCTGGATGATCAAGTTCGTCGACACCAGGCGGCCGCGGCGGGGACAACGCCGCTGCTTGCCAAGCGAAAGAGCAAAAAAACCGCCGGCACAATTTAAGACAAGAACCCGCCTCTATTTTGCGGACCGCCGGCGTGCATCAGACGGCTCCGTCATGGCAGCGCATGAACCCCACCGCCTGCTCTCTACTGGCGTAGCAAGCCGGCATCGATAATGGGTGGGACGCCGAAGGTCTTCTTGTATTCGCGACTGAACTGGGAAGCACTGGCGTAGCCAGTCGCAAAGGCAACCGTCGTGACGTTGCTCGATCCTGAGGCGAGTCGGCGTCTGGCATCCAGCAAGCGAATGTAACGCTGATAAGCCAGCGGAGCATGTCCCGTCACCGCCTTGAAATGTCGATGAAACGAGGTGACGCTCATGCCGACCGATTCGGCGAGCTGCGCCACATGCATGCGCTGATCGGCGTTCTCGCAGATCCATTCTGCGGCCACTCTGATCTGACCGAAACGGGCGCTGCTGCCGCCCATCAAACGAAGTTTGGCGCCCATCGGTCCCTGTAGCAGGCGATAACATAATTCCCGCTCAAACTGAGGCGCCAAAACGGCGATGTCCGCTGGTGCATCCAGCAGAGAAAGCAGGCGACCGAGTGGCTCCAGGATGCGCTCATCGGCTTGCCCGACCGAGATGGCTTCGGACGGCTGCTCGACGTCACTCGGAGTGTCCATCATCAGGCCCGCCACGACACCGGCGTCCAGCCTCAATTCAACGCCCAGATAGGGAACCTCTGGCGACGCTTCGATCACCTGAGAGACGAACGGCAAGCCGACCGATGCGGTGCTGCAAGTGCCGGCCCGAAATACAAACGTCTTGCCAGCAAACGTCATGTACTTGATGCCCTGCAAGAGCAGATAAAACTTCGCTTCGAACAAGGCCGGGATAGGTTCGGTTGGTGCGTTGGCCGACCAGATCCTGAGCCGTGGAACCGCTGTGGGCAGTCCCGAGTCGTTGCTGTGGCGCCCTGCGATGGCTATCAAATTCGCCAGCATTCGGATCTCTCCCGACCGCTTCAACACAAAGTTCTAAGCTAACCACTTTGGCAGGATCAGGCAAGGATCGAGTGCAATGAGGGATGCCCGCTTTGCGCTTTGGCGCGATAACGGTGGCATGGAATTCCCATGCCAACGAGAGTGTCATGTCCCATCATCTGACCGCCCTGATAACCGGCGCCAATAAAGGCATCGGTCTTGCGATTGCACGCCAGCTCGGAGAGCGCGGCTATGCCGTCTGGCTCGGATGCCGCGATGCGGCTCGCGGTGAGGCAGCGGCAGCCGAGCTGTGCCGCGCCGGCCTCAACGCCCAAGCACTGATACTGGATGTCACGGATGCCGGCAGCGTGGCCGCAGCCAGGGATCGGCTCGAACAAGAGATCGATTCCTTGGACGCGCTGATCAACAACGCCGGTATCAGCATCGGCATGCCGATGCGCGCCAGCGAAGAGTCAGTGGACGACATGCGTGCGATATTCGAGGTGAACACGCTCGGCCCGATCACGGTCACGCAGGCGTTGCTGCCGCTGCTGCGTCGCTCCAAGGCGGCGCGCATCGTGATGATGAGCAGCTCGCTCGGCTCGATCGCCGAGGCGACGGATATAACGAGCCTCACCTGGACCGTCGGCTACGCTGGCTATTGCGCCTCCAAAAGCGCGCTCAACATGCTGACGGTCAAGCTTGCCAAGGAGTTGCTGGCCGAGGGCATCAAGGTCAATGCAGCCAACCCGGGTTTCACGGCAACCGACCTCAACGAGCACACCGGCTACCGAACTGTAGAGGACGCCGCCGCCGTCGCGGTCGAGCTAGCGACACTCGGCCCGATGGGGCCAACCGGCGGCTTCTTTCACGATAGCCACGCCGCGCAATTCCGGCATCCGTGGTGACAGGCGGCTGGTTGTGCGAATGCCGAAAGTTGCAAATGACGGAAAAGATGGTTGGATCCGCGCAGCCACGGCTCGTCTACTGGCGACGGGCTCCGCTTCGCTAATCAGCTGTTCGAACAACGTCACCGCGCGGACCACGCAGCCAGGTGTGCAAATAGATGATGGCGCTGCACATTTTCGACTAGTTATATGACTGACGGTCATTTATGATGACCGCCAGTCATTCGGGGTCAGCATGCAAAATAAATGGGCCGTTATTACCGGAGCTTCGGGTGGACTTGGCGTGGCGTTCGCGCGACATCTCGCCAGCCGTGGGTACGATGTCGTTCTGGTCGCACGAAGTGAGGCACCAATGGAGCGCCTCGCTCAAGAACTGCGGCGCCTGCCGGTCGAGGTGGTCGTCGAATCAATCGATCTCTCGGCAGCCGGAAGTGCTGCGGACTTGCTAAGTCGACTGGATCGACGCGGGATCGAACCTGACGTTCTGATCAACAATGCGGGCGTGGGGTTTTCAGGACCTTTTGTCACGCAGGATGAGGATCGCCTGCGCGCGATGCTCATGCTCAATATCGTTGGCTTGACCGAACTTAGTCATGCTTACGGTCGGCGTATGTTCGATCGCGGCCACGGGCACATTTTGCTCGTCGGCAGCATGGCCGCCTACCTACCCGTCCCGCTAATGGCCGCCTATGCCGCTTCGAAGGCGTATGTACTTTCCCTCGGCGAGGCGTTGAACGTGGAGTTTGCGCCACGAGTAAAGCTGACGGTATTGTCGCCTGGGTTGATGGATACCGGTTTCAACACCGCCTCAGGGTATGAAACACCGCCTTCGCTCAAAGTGACGGAACTGCCGGTGGATCTCGTCGCGCGCATAGGACTGGAGGCCATGTTTCGCGGAAAGTCGGGCGTGATTGCCGGTCGCTTCAACAAAATTGCGGCGGTCTTGGGCCGCGTACTTTCTCGGCATTTTTTGGCAAGACAACAATTCAATGGCAAAGCTTCGTAAAACAGTCACACGCGCTTACGCACCCGAAGACAAGGAGATCCGCCAAAGGGCGCTCCTGCAAGCGGCGCAACAGCTTTTCATCGCGGGCGATGGCGCGCTTCCCGCGGTATCGGATATTGCCGCACAGGCAGGCCTGGCCAAAGGCACGGTTTATCTCTATTTCAAAAGTCGCGAAGAGATTTTCGCCACGCTTGCCTACGAAGGATGGTGCGAAATTATCCGTGATTTCGAGTTGACGTTGCGTTCGGCAAAGGGCAGTCGTGCGACGAAGAGCAACACCTTTTGGTCGGCCTTCGCTCGTCATTTCCAAGCGCGTCCCGAGCTACTCCGCCTCGATGCGCTCGGGTCGGTTCTTGAGGGGAAATCAGGATCCCCTGTGTTGCGCGGGTTTAAACAGTCTCTTACCGATAAACTTCTTCAGTGTGCCGCCGTTCTCGAAGAAGCGCTCGGCCTGCCAGACGGTCGCGGGATGCAATTGCTGATGCGCAGCTTTGCCATGACCCGCGGCCTTTGGCAGCAGTTCAATCAACCATACCCTGCAAAGCCCGGGGTTGAAGCGCCGCTCTGCTTTGCCGACGAGCTTTCAGAAGCCTTGTCTGAGTATTGGCGCGGGGCATTGACCACTCGCAAATAACAACGCCTGAGCCGCCGGGCAGTCTGACGCCAGAAGGGACGGAAGTCATCGAACGGCATCACGCGATGCGAAAGACGTTGGGTATTCTCCTGCCGCACAGCATCTAGCCAACGTCCAAGAGACTCGCTTCAAAGCCCCCGAACAACAGCTAACGCGAATGGGTAGAAAAACGGGGCCAGTCTACTTACAAGCGTTCATTTGTCGCATAGTGAACCCGGCTCACGCGCCATTTCGCTGCCGTAAGGGAACGCACTCTCCCCCGCAAAAGTATTCAGCCGTCCAGATGTCTTCATCTAAGTTCAATCATATCCCCTACAAACTCCGCCGACCCTCTGCGAGTTAGCCGCCCGCAAGAATTGCGTGTCACTCTTTAGGTCGAGCGCGCCCACCTGCATCCGTCTGTGCGCAAGGCAACACAGCGGTAGTCGATTTTGCAAGCCATACTCGGCAGAAATCTACACTTCATCTCCGGCTTAGCTTGGCCGCGCTTTCCGCCTAGATAGAGGCCTCAGGCCCTAAGGGAAACATATGCGCCGCATCAACGTTGCGATCACGGGATTTGGCGGCATTGGTCAGAAGGTAGCTCAACTTTTGCTGGAGCGAACCACCCATTACAAGAACCGCTTCAACATCGATGTCCGCATCACCGGCGTGTGCGGTTCTTCGGCAGGGATTATTGATGCTGATGGCCTGGACCAAACCTGCCTAGACCAGCGCGCAGCGTACGTCGCTGGCTTGACCGGCGACGCATTCATGCAGCAGGTCGCTGCGGACATACTGTTTGAATCAAGCCCAACCGACTTTCGCACGGGCGGCGCGGCCTTGCAGTACATGCGGTCCGCGCTATGCCATCAAATGCACATCATCGCGATTTCCAAGGGCGCACTCGCCTTCGACTATCCGGGTCTCTACGCGGAGGCAACTCGCAGAAAGCTCGCGCTCAAGTTGAGCGGCGCAGCCGGGTCGGCCATGCCCACCATCGACTTAGTGCAATACAACTTGGCCGGATGCCATGTGCGCTCGATCGCCGCCATCGTCACCGGCACGACCAATATCATTTTGTCGGAGATGATGGACAAAAATTGTTCATTTGACGCTGCACTTGGCGAAGCACAACGGCTCGGCGTGGCCGAATCAGACCCTACGCTCGATACGCAAGGATGGGATACCGCGTGCAAGATCGCGATCCTGTGCAATGCCGCCTTTGGAACGGCCATCGACGTTCAGGCGATGCCACGACAAGGGATCGATCAGGTGACATTGCAGGACGTCCAGCGGTGGCGTTCCGAAGGCGTCATTCCGCGCCTCGTGGGTCGCATTACTGAAACGGCCGACAGCTATGAAGCATCGGTCGGCCTGGAGCTTTGTGGGCCGGATCACCCGTTTGCTCGCGCACACGGCCGGACCAAGGCGGTGCATATCGTGACCGATCTTATGGGAGAACTGACGTTGATTGGCGGTGGCTCTAGCCCCTTCGGCACCGCCGCCGCAGCCTTGAAGGATCTGGAGCACATCCTGCTGGCACTGCAGCAGCCGGTCGCCTGAGCCACGCCATCATCCCCTTGCGCCGCGACTTCGATCAGCCGTCACTATTTCCACGTTGGCGCGTAACGCCACGATGAGCCGTCTGAGCGTACCCACTTACATCCACCCTCAGTCGACGGTGCCAGACCCTGTCCTGACAATGACAAAAAACACGTCCGGGCAGTACAGCCATCAACGCTCCGACATGGGCTGCGCGACAGCCCGTTCATCGCGGTGGGAAGTTAGCCACGCAACGACGTGTGCTGCATCTGCATCCGACGGGAACACTGGGTAAAACACTGCTTCAACTTTTCCCGCGTGAATAATGAGCGTGAGGCGTTCGATCAAGGTAAGGCCAGCGAATGTAAACGTGGGCAGCCGCAGCGCTTCTGCAAAGGCAAGATCTGCATCGCTAAGTAGCGAAAACGGTAAATGAAGCCTGTCGACGGCCTCCATCTGGTACGCAGTGTCTTGCGTACTGAGGCCGTACACCGTGGCGCCCAACGCTCTGATCTCGGCGTAATGATCGCGGTAGGCACAGGACTGCGGCGTACAGCCGCGCGCGCCCGGGATCGCGTTCCAAGCATCAATTCCACCGACCGGCTCCTGGTCGGGTCTACCCGTACGCGGATAGCAATAGACGACGGTCCAGCGCGATTCCTTTTCTGATAGATCGACCTTTTCGCCGGAGGTGGACGGCAGCGAAAAGGATGGAAGGAATGAGCCGCAAAGGTGGTCGCACGCCCCATCATCTGCTGGAACAGGCAAATCGTTAGGGGGCAAGTAAAGGTTGTCTGATCGCATGGTCGAATAGTGCCGTGGGCTGTCGTTGGTTCGCGGACACCCAGTCTAAGTACGATCCACACCATCTGCCACACCAGTCGACCCGTTCAGACGCCCCTCCAGCCGACAATCAGCAGAAGCCAGTGAAGGGCTGGTGTCGAAGGACAAGGCCGGAGTCTGTTACTGCAACGGTTTGAATATTCGCCAGAGCCTACGCCAGCAATCCGTTTCGGCGGATCTATTGGTAACCAAATAGATCGGACACGACGGAAATCGATGATGGACGGCCACGTTGCCTGGCGCATCGCCAAGTACGACAAGCTAAGCTAGCTCCTTGGACACACTGCGTGTCGGTTGGAACGGCTCCGGACCCGAGATGAGCACGTCCAAGGCACGAAAACGAAGAAGCACCCCGTCTCTCTCTACACAGTATTGAAAATAATGGGCAAGAAATCCTCGCAAGATATTGACAGCATTGGGCCTGACGGATCTGACCAAAAAAAGGTTCCGCACACGCCTTTCATGCGCCACCATTCGTCCTTCATAGAGGAAATGGCTGGAAACCGTTGCTCTGCCTCACTTTGAGTTTGACAACACTGCCTGAAAGCTCCATTTGGCAACAACGTGGCAACAGAAATACCCCCTACTGGCCCTTACTGGCCCTCATTTCCGAAGAAACACCGCAACATCCAAGGTGGTTTTCCCATGGGGATAGGTGGGTTTTCACCGCGTTTGGGCGTCCGAAATCGGGCCTGTTGCCACGTGATTTTCGGGATGGTGCTGAGTGGTTCTGGACGCCCGCAAAGTGCGTTCATAGCCCGTCTCAGGATGTGAGTCTTGCGCATGTGACGCTTGACGTCTGACACAGGTTGCTAGACGGAAAACACCAACCCAGACTCCACGGCGTGGCCACCTCGCCTGCGCCCATGCCTTGCTCAATGCCGCCCAGTGGGGTCATATAGACCCACAACGCCTCGCTCAACCAATCATCGAACCCACAGGGACAGTCCAATGGCTCGAAAGCTAACTATTTCCTATGCTTCTCGCTTGACCGAAAGTGGTCGTGAACGAAGCATGTCGGAGTTCTACCTAGCCACCACCAGTGATGTCATGAGGTTCTATTGCTTTGACGAGCCCAAGGGCGACAGCGTAGGCAAGTGGACTCTCATTGACCGCCTTGACCGCACCCAATTGATTGCCGCTGGCGACAAGGCGACCGCCAAGGAATGGGCAAAACGGTTAGGGTTGAAGGGCTACACATACGTCAAGGTTTGAATGTAGGTCATTGCATACCAATTGTTGCGCTAGTGTCACACTGCGTTGGTGGCCTCAACATATGCCATATGTGCCGCCTGTGGCTCTTGAAATATGTCGCTCAATTGCTGCTTGTTTGCCGTAGAGATTGCCGCGACACCTATCATCGCGAAGCTCGACATACCCAATGTGTTCCCCACAATTTCCATCAATGATTTCGGTTCTACGTGAAAGCCGACGCCTTGGTTGTTGTAAGTCATCACCAAATGCATTCCGCCATGGACCATCCCGCAAAACATATCCCATGAGTTGTTTATAAGGTTGATGACCTTCTTGCTATCGCCCAACGACAGGATGTCGCTCACCAGAGGCGCGATATCCTTCGGGTTGAGTCGCTTTAGCCGCCCATTCTCGTCTCGCCGTTTGGGCATATCATCGTTTTCGATGAAATATGTAACTTCTTCGTCAGTCGCTTCTTTGGCAAAGAATGCACCGCGCATTAGTGTTTCTATCTGGCTTCGATGGAGAGCCAGTGCCGGCGCACCAAATTCATCTGGGTGACACGAAACTAGGAAAGCTAATGCGCAGCCATGATCCATCGAGGCACGCAAGAGTGTGGCTGCCAATAAGTTCCGCCTTGACCTATCCATTGGCATTTTTACAATGGCACGGAGAGTTGCCTCAATACCCGTCAACGCAAGATTCGCCGCGCGTTTAAGTTCTTGCACGGTCTTCAATCCCAAACCTCGTCATTGTGCACTTGGGGCGTCCTAGTAGCTGCTTGACGTGTATTCGGTAGCGGAATCCTCGACGGTGCAGACCTTGCCGGATAACCAATTCTGGCCGAGTGCCTCGACTGCGAATACCAGACATCATCCGGCTACGAGTTGCAACGTCGACTATATCGGCCATGACTGCTTACGCTACAAGGAGGGGCTGTTGTCGAACACCGTCAATTTCAGCCTGTTTCAGTTCCATGATACGGGGCGCCATGATCCGGGCGACCTCGGCAATCACTGGCACGACGACGCTGTTGCCGAACTGACGATATGCTTGGGTATCGCTGACCGGAATCTCGAAGCTCTCAGGAAAGCCCATCAAGCGTGCGCATTCCCGAGGGGTCAGTCGGCGTGGCCGCTTCCTCTTACCCTGGTAGATCAGGATTTCGCTGCCATCTTTGTGATAGCGGGCTGACAACGTGCGGGTGTGACGATCCACCCCCGGCTTGACGAGACCAAACCCAAACCCGTGGCCCGCAGCAGCATGCTTAGCTGCGTAGGCTTGTAAATAGTTCCAGAGGTTTTCGGTTAAGGTGTATTTGGCGTTTATTTTCGCCTTGGGTCCCTCAGTGAAATGGCCTTCTGGCTCTTCACTCCCATCCTGTGGATGAAGGATGGAATCAATTACCGGACCTTCGGCAGGTTGTCGGAGATCGTCCCAAGTGAAGTCCGTATCTTCCCGAAATCCAACAATTAGAATGCGCTCGCGGTGCTGGGGAACCCAACTCTTTCCGTCGATGACCTTCGGGAATATCTTGTAGTGCAGTTGGTTTTCGAGAACGTCCTTGATGATCTGCCATGTTTTGCCCTTGTCATGGCTCAACAAATTTTTGACGTTCTCAAGCATGAACGCCTTCGGTTTCTTAGCAGCAATGATTCGCTGTATATCAAAAAAAAGCGTGCCTTGCGTCTTGGACTCAAAACCATGCGGCCGTCCAAGAGCGTTATTTTTGCTAACACCAGCAAGGGAGAACGGCTGACATGGAAACCCCCCCACCAAAACGTCGTGGTCTGGAATGTCCCCGGCATCGATCTTGGTGATGTCACCTACAAAAGGATGATGGTCCCCGAAGTGATTGAGGTAGGTTATCTTGCTCCACTTGTTCCACTCGCTGGTGAAGACACACTGACCACCAGCCGACTCGAAACCAAGGCGAGTGCCTCCAATGCCTGCGAACAGGTCGATGAAAGTGAAGTTCGCCGCTTCTCTTTTTTCCATTTTGGCCCCTCCAAGAATGTCCAACAGAGGTGCCTTATAGACTCTTGGACACTCGGTTTCTTTCGTTTCCCAGCGCGCAATTGTGCGTTTGCTCTTCCCGAGCCTCTGCGCGATCGCACTTTGGGTCATTCGCTGTCGTGCCCGTATTAGTAGGTCGTAGGTTTTCATGAACGAACGCCTCCCCGGGTCGATAAGCTGACATTATGTCACCTTATTGACCCAGGTAGAACTAATCCCCTGCGAGTGTCAATGTGTGCCTACAACGCACGCGAATCGCGTCTACGGCTGGGTGACCAGCAGGTCTGCAATCCCTTCTGATGTCCGTCCTTTTCGGTAATTCTTCCTCGGCTCGATAGTGTCCCCTGATGAAAGGGAGGACTTCCTCACCGAAGGGATTTCGCGGATATCGTCATACGAGATGTATCGGTTGAGAAACGAATGCGGAAAGATCAGTTTATGATCCATGGATGAGGACATGGATCGCAGGGAACGGCCGTCTTAGGTTAAGCGGGCTTGGCAGCGCCGCTCCGACAGCCGACGAGGTGTTTCGTTCGGTCGTAGAGGGCGAGCAAGTTTGGCCGGATGTTGAGGTGGGGCGCTCAGGCGCTGCCTCTGCTATTCGGTTCTCGCGCTACCCCGCAATGCCTAGGCTTAAGCTGGGCGAGAACCACGACGGCCCCGTTTTGAGCTTCGAAGCACTGTCGCAGGAGGGCGAACTTAACGCACTGGCGATCGAGGACCTTCTGGCTGGTCATTTCCTGACAAGTGACCGCTGGTATCCGCTGGAGTCAGAGTCGGCTGCCGAGGTCTTACGGTTGGCGAAAGAAAGCGGTGTGCCAAGTGGCGGCACCATTACCTCGCTCCGCATAATCCTCGACCTCAAGCGCCAACGGGAAAATGATCTGATTAATGATCGCTTTCCGCTGGACAGTGGCACCGCCTCGCGTCTGGCGCCGAGGATAAAGGGACCACCTCGTGGCGTTAATGCCAATCTATATCCCTACCAAACGACCGGATGGTGTTGGCTCCGCTACGTGCTTCAAGAACAGATCGGCGGCTTACTTGCTGATGAGATGGGCTTGGGCAAGACGCTTCAAGTCATTAGCGTCCTCGCAGACCCTGGAGACGCAAATCTGCGACCAGCACTGATCATTGCCCCAGGATCACTTCTGGAGAACTGGTCTCGCGAGTTCACGCGATTTGCTCCCCAATTAACCGTTCTAAAACATCACGGACCTTTAAGATCTGGCCGTCCGGCCGTCTTCCAAGACCATGATGTAATTGTCACTTCTTACGAAACAGTGTTGCGCGACGGCGCGATGATGAATATGACTGAGTGGGGAGTGGTCGTCCTTGATGAGGCTCAGAACATTCGCAACCCAGACGCTAGGCGCACGATCGCAGTTAAGACTCTGCGGCGACGCGTTAGCCTAGCGGTCACCGGCACGCCCGTTGAAAACCGTCTACTCGACCTATGGTCAATCTTTGACTTTCTCCGCCCTGGCTACCTAGGCACCGTCACGCAATTTACCCACGAGTTTCTTGAGACCTCGGAACACGCCGAACAACTTGAACCACTGGTTTCTCCGCTGATCCTGAGAAGACTTGTGCGAGACGTGGCGAAGGACCTCCCCAAACGCATTGACATTCCGCAGGTCCTGGAACTGCCTCATGACGCCGCTGCGGCCTACGACACGCTACGGCAAGATATTTTCATCCAATACGGCCGTGCCGCGTCACTGGTCGCGCTGACCAAACTTCGTATGTTCTGTGCGCACCCTTCGCTAGTCGATCCCGCCCTCATGGAGACTGTCGACTTCATCAAACTCCAGCGACTCGACGAACTTCTGATCGAAATATTCGCGTCATCAGAGAAGGTTCTCATCTTTACCTCCTACACAGCCATGGCCGACTTGATCGCACAGCGAATCAAAGATCAATTCTGCTGCTTTTCCGCAACGCTCGATAGCCGATTACCAATTGGAGACCGGCAGAACTTTCTAGACACGTTTGCCGCCGTTCCGGGAGCTGCCGCCCTAGTGCTCAATCCAAAGGCGGGAGGATCTGGACTAAACATCACCGCTGCAAACCACGTCGTGCATTACAACCCGGAGTGGAATCCTGCGCTTGAAGACCAAGCTTCTGCGCGTTCGTATCGGCGAGGACAAACATTGCCCGTCACCGTGCATAGATTTTTTCTCTCAGGCACGGTCGAAGAAGTGATCGAGGAGCGTCTGACACGTAAGAGAAACATCTCGAAGAATGCGATCGTCGGCGTCGAAGGAGCGGACGACGACTATCAAGACATCATGATTGCCCTTGACCGCTCTCCCATAGGCTCGAATACGTAATATGAAAGCTGCTCAGATCACAAAAACTCTAAGCGCCAACGACGTGGGCGCCACCGGAGGTCATCAGGCGGGAATGCTGATTCCGAAAGACCCGCGCATACTCAGCTTCTTTCCTAAACTCGACCCGACAGATGCCAATCCACGAAGTCATCTTGTGTTTGAAGATGAAGTTTCGCAAAAATGGACGCTCGCATTCATTTACTACAACAACCGCCTCTTCGGTGGCACTCGGAATGAGTATAGATTGACTCACTTGACGAGATTCATTCGGCAGAATGGGTTGGTCACTGGCGACGAAATTGTGCTTTCGCGTAAAGAGGACGGAAGTCTCATGATTTCCATTCGACGCGCGTCGACAGTGGCTGCTGTGGAAAGTGGCCGTCTCGTATTGAAACTTGGGTCAGGCTGGAAAGTGGTCAATATTTAACAGAAACAGAGATGGGGGGAAACCTATGGATACGCAAGATTTCGACCTGCCACCGGACCCACAGCGCGTCATAGAGGGACTGCGTGATACCGGATATGATTTCGACACTGCGATCGCTGACATCGTGGACAACTCGGTGGCGGCGCATGCGGAGACTATTGATTTAAAAATCGTTATGGATTTCCGAGGCGCTATCAGAGTTTCCATCGCCGACAATGGTGATGGTATGGATCTGGATGGATTGAAGAACGCTATGCGATACGGCGCGGCCGCTCGACCAAATCCTGCCAGCCTTGGGAAATATGGCCTTGGTCTAAAGACCGCGTCAACGGCGTTCGCCAAAAAGCTCTCGGTTGTGTCTCGCGCAACGGGTGATGCGCCAGCCCTAATGGCCGTATGGGATTTGGAGCATGTTGCAAGGTCAAAGAAATGGAGCCTGATCCTAGGCGAACCAAACGACGAAGCCTTGGCTGAGCTCGATAAGATCGCTCCGGGTCAGTCAGGCACAGTCGTCATCTGGTCCAATATCGATCGCTTAATGAAGGACTACGGCAAGCCTACCGGTGGGCCAGCTCGCAAAGCTCTTGCGGGCAAGGTGAACAACTTGCGAGAACACCTAGCTACCGTTTATCAACGCTTCCTAGACAAAAATGATCTGCGAGCGAGAACCGTTTCCATGTCTGTTAATGGGACGGAAGTCAAAGCTTGGAACCCCTTCGTCGAGGGGCTATCAGAAATGGTCGGCAATGAAACAATCTCGACAGACATGGGCGAAGGCAAGGAAGCAGACTTCACGGTTCGTGCTTTCATACTGCCTCGCAAAGAAGAATTTGCTACACAAGCACTTGCTGACGAGGCAAAAGTCTCAGCACCAAGGCAGGGCATATATATCTATCGTGAGAATCGGTTGATCGTCGAAGCCAGTTGGCTCGGGATGTTCCAACAAGAACCACACGGTTCGCTGCTGCGAGTAGAGTTTTCCTTCAACCATGACCTGGACGATGCATTTCATCTTGACATCAAGAAATCACAGATCGGGCTCAACGACGAACTCTATAACTGGCTCAGGGACCAGTTTTTACCTGCACCTCGACGCGAAGCCAACCGGCGCTATCGTGTGGGTGAGCAGGCCAAGGTGGCGGACCGCAGCATAGGCGCCCATCACAATTCGAATAACAATATCCGAAACGGTGAGGCCGCTGCAGGTGGCGCAGAGGTAAGAGTTGTGGACCCCGCAACTGGGGAAGTCGAGGTGCACAATCCGCATGGGCGCTTCCGCCTCAAACTTCCAGTAGGAGCGGCGAATAGCCCTGGCGAAGTTTACGTGCAAGCAGTGGACGGCATTACCAATGGACTGCTGTTTGAGCCGATCATGATTGAGCAAAAGCGAGCAGTTCGTATCAATCGCGCTCATCCCTACTATCACAAAGTGTATGTGCCCAACTTCAACAGCTCCGTGACTGTGCAGGGCATGGACTCACTTCTCTGGGCGCTCGCCGTAGCAGAACTCACTGCCATGCGTGACTCCACCAATGAACACTTCAAGGACCTACGTTATGAAATGTCCCGCATTCTCGAACGGCTCGTTGAATCTCTGCCGGACCCGGAGCTAGACAAGAATGGTGGCTAACGCCGAAGCAATCGCCGCTCAGGTCAGTCGTGAATGCGGCCTAACATTCGCGGGACGATTGGATCCAACAAACCCGAGTCCCTCTGTCATTTTAGTGCCATTGGGATACGCACCAGCCCAGACATTCAGCGTAAAGATTACTCAGCAATGGAAATCGCTACACGTGAGCTTTGAACAGGGCGCATATAGCGGCGAACTGATCAATGAAATGGGGCGCGCGGACGAAACTGGTCGTAACGCATTTCGTGCTGTTATAACGGCAAATCAAGCGGCCGGCGCAACGATTGAATTGACGGTCAACGGACAACGGGTAGCCGTCGGTTCCGAGCCGCCATGGGGTCAAACGTGGAAAACTCTTGCACTTGTGTTGCGCAAAGGACAACTGCCTTTAGGTGTTGAAGGAGAAGAATCTGACACGTCTCTGATTGCGGCATGGTCCTCGCGTCTCGCTGTCTGTCTTGTTGCATTACTCCCCTTAGAGGATGTTGAGGAGAGCACTGACGCTGGTGCCGTAGGCCTTCCCGAAGGGGCAGTCGCGCGCATTGAGGTAAATCGATACGAGCGTGATCGGCGCAATCGTGCAGCCGCCCTCGCAATTCACGGATTTAGCTGCAACGCGTGTGGAGTAAAGCTTTCCGACATCTACGGCGAGATTGCCTTGGACTTTATTGAGGTGCACCACATCACTCCCGTCTCCCAAATGGGCGCGAACTACCACGTCAATCCAGCAACTGACTTAGTGCCCCTGTGTCCAAACTGCCACGCGATTGTCCACCGAAGCTCCCAAGCATTGACAGTGAAGGAGCTGAAGGAGCGACTTACAGTTGCACGGGGTGTGTGCACCGCATGACGGTATGCGCTAAGCATATCCTCGCAAGCAACGTCAGATCATTCTGACGAACAAACCGACAATCGCTGATAGTCAGAACCCAAACCGGTTGCCACACTAAAGACGTTCGTGAAGTCAGGCCCGTTCGCAAGGATGGTGGCCGGTGCAACGACCAAACGCCATCCCCTGGGGTGGCGTTTTCATGTCTGTCATCACTCAGCAAGTGCGGTCGTTGGCGAGTCCCCACACGTCTCGCGAATGCTTGGCCCTCCAAAAGGCGGAATGAGCTTGCCCGCTCTCAACTACTTGCCGCCGGCAACAAAGCCACCGCCAAAGAATAGGAAACGCGGTTCGGGCTGAGAGGATTCCCCCCTAAAAGGTCTAGGTTCGGGGCGCCGCAGGCCCACCTGGAACGGTTAGCGTTCACTTTGTCA
Source organism: Rhodanobacter sp. (assembly GCA_039924175.1). Lineage (GTDB taxonomy): Bacteria > Pseudomonadota > Gammaproteobacteria > Xanthomonadales > Rhodanobacteraceae > Rhodanobacter. The sequence goes on along the minus strand of JBDTBF010000107.1, from coordinate 27,991 downwards.
CCCCAAAAAATAGTTTTCTCAGACTAAATTATTGAGCAGTCAAAGCGTGATTCTGCGTTCTCGACCTTGCAAGCTCACTACATTACTTGTCTGCTCTGGAAGCGGATCTGGGATGGATAGCAAAGATTGCAGAAGCCTAGGTTGCACACTCATTTCACGAGCGACCGCCGACATTGGAATTCCATAGTATTCCTTCATCAATTTCAGGCTATCCGAAACAACTTCCGGCTCCTCGTTGACAATAAGGTAATCCTCGGATTCCTGAATTGCTTCACCATGGCGCTTAAGCCCGATGTAGCCCGCACGAGCCTGCTCTTCCGTAAAGAGTCCAAGCTGCCTTCCCCTGTAAATAATGGCTGCTTTGGACACTCCCCAACGGAGCTTGAGTTCGGACAAGCCTTGCCAGTTAAGTCGCGTCCCGCGCGTCGCGATTCGGCACTCACTGGCGAAGGCACTTCGGGGCAGAAGCAATGCGCTAGCGAAACGATTTGCTTGCCCTTCAGTCAGTCGATCGCCCGTGAGAACTCCAATGTGAAGTGCAAAATGTCCTAACTCATGTGCGATGCCGAAACGCTGACGACATGCCGACTTCTTGGCATCGTTCAGTGCAATCAACGGTCTTTTTGTTGCAAAGGAAATCGCATCAATTTCTTGGGCCAGTCCGTGAATGCGCATAACCACAGCACCTGCATTCTCAGCAATGCGTGTAACGTTGCTTAACGGCCCTTTTCCCAATCCAAAAAGACTTCGAAATTTTTCGGTTGCGTGTTCGATACTTTCTGTCGACTCTGGATCAGCCTCATCCATTCGATAAACGGGAAGGTCCACATGCTTATCAAGAACCCCGATTACCCGCTTAAGCATTTCACCTCGCGCACGCGCCACCTGCCTCAGGGCAACTTTTGTTGTAAGTTGCCTGCGAAAATGACACTGCTCCTCCGCAATCGGCATCGGGTCAATGTGGCGGAAAAACTCGGGCAGCACTTGCAATTTTTCGGACAAAGAGGATTCGAGCGAATCGGATACCACTTCGCCCCCCGTCTCCAAACGACTAAGGAACTGCTTCGATACGCCGACTTCCTCTCCGAGTTCAGCTAATGAGAGGTTGTGATATAGACGCATCAACCGCAAACTTGCACCTATGAACGTAGTCATTGCTCGATATTTTTCGCGTCATTATGTGGCTTATTACTGTGGTTGTTCTGTGGATCTCCGACCCGCTCTTCGTCGCGACGCTTTGGAGTAACAGGTGGTTTACCAATCTCCACCGAAGGAGCGGCGGGAGCATCCACACTGTGAAACACTCGAACGGTGTTCGTGGACCAGCGACACGCCACATCCCCGCTCGCCTTGAATCCCAGAAACTCGACGCGAGGTTCATCGGTGCCATCAGTTCCACGATCTATCACAAAGCAAAAGCGGCCGGGATGGTCATCCGCAGCAAATTCTAAAAAAGCCATCTGGTAGCGATTGGTCGCTACCACAGCACTCTTTGTGGGGTTGAGTGGATCGTCATTACTAAAACGACACGGAACGTCACCAATACTAAAAACGAGCGCGAATCCACTATCCACAAGACCTAGCCATGAATGCTTTTTCGACCGTTCTTCCGCAAGAATGCGATTACGCTGTCTATCAAATGCCGTGCAGCCTCGTGAATACCCACTATCCGTCGATCGCGATAGGTCATCTTCGGTCGCGTAAAACTCTTCGAGAAGCCAGCGCGAAACCGTCTCCAAGCGGTCGGATGACAGTGCAGCCTTAAACGCTGAAGGAAGGGGCAAATTCATTTATGTGCACTTTTGTGGTTTCGTCAATGCGATTTTGGTGCAATTAATCCATTTCGTCAACCCCGCGCGCAGCGATCGGATGCAGTGGCAAAGGATCAAAAATTCGCCCCCGCCTCACGCTCAATCAACCGATCCATCCATGATGACATCGACACGCCAGCCTCTGTCGCTAGCGAAATATCGAACCACACCAAGCGCAACTCGCTCATAAGTTCATCTGTCGTCGGAAAGAATGGCGCGTCTGGTTTGTGCAAGAAGTGGTCTCCTTGTAGAGCACCACATGAAGCGCAGGAGTTGCCGAAATAAGCCTGCTCCGTCGTTTTGGAGGCGAGGCGTTTTATCCAAGGAGCGACGCTGCGCCATGCCATTAATGCTTCGGGATTGAGTGCCTTCACATACATGAGCACCGTTGGCTCGTGCCTGGCCTCCCACTCAAGGTCCAATTCCAGATATTCGGGAAGGAGCAACGCCGACACTGGCGTCTCCTTCTCGCATGACCAGCAAGGGACGTGTCCAAGCACTACACCGAAACGTGATGTTTTGTATGTTGGGTTCATCGCGCACCAATCGCTGCTGTGATGTGCTTACCCAAGTCTCGTCCCTCATCGCCCTCGATGTTCGTCATCAGGTCGTTATCCTCGGGTCTTGCACACCCATAATCCGGCAGGTCTACGGCCACTTCTGGAAACAGAAACATCAGAATGGGATCGTAGCGATGGTCAGGCTCGTAAAGCGGGTCCTGATTACACACCGCCTCACGAAATCTTTTCGCCTTTCCCATCCAGTTTTTGCTTTTGGAGTCGTGCTCTTCCATGTGTTGTTCACGTCCATAGGCGTGGAGCATAAGTTCAAACAACCAAAGAGCTTCCTTGTGGGTGTCTACAAGATGATGGCCAAGTTTTACCAAGTCGTGATGGTCAGACCCAATCGCCTTCCCCCACTTGGCGGAGTAAGCGGCATTGAGCAAATTGCGTAGTTCGTCGTCCTCACGTGGCTGGCTGGGGAGTTCAAGCCCACGCTTGCTCAATTGCTCCTTCAGTTCCGCCCAAAGTGGCTCCATCTCAAGAAATGGCAACTGGTCGGAAATATAGCTGACATAGCAAGACTCAAAAGCTTCGCGTAGCGGACGGTCCTTTTGAACCTGTAACGCCTCTTGTGCATGGGCCCTCGACCCATCAGCGTCGAAGTAGAACGCCCGCTGGGTGGGTAAGTCGATGGTCAATTCATCAAAACGAACCATCTGCCGTTTTGGCGTCCAGACCAGTTGCTCACGTGAGATGGACGGCTCATGCCAATGCCCTTCAAACATCAGTGCTTTGGCTTGTATAGAGGCTTCCGACGTGCGTTCCCCTGCCAAGAAGACGTTGCGATTGTTGTTGAAGAAGACATCCTGTTGGGTCATCACCGCATTGTCTTCGGCGAAATTTTTGAACACCCAAAACAGTAAGCCACCATTCTTGAGATAGAAGTTTCGCCGTTCGGCCATGACGTGGAGATAGGTCGTGGACAACTGAACTTCGAAGGCAACAGGAATGCGTCCATCAAAGGTTGCGCATACATCTGGCCGTCGCCATTCGTTCTTCTCCGCACCCTTCCAGACTTCCTCGACCTTGATGTCACTGAAACGCGGATCAGCTTCCAAGCTCTCAACAATGACCGCCTTCAGTCGGATATGTGCCGCACTTTCGCGTTGAAGGTGGAAGCGGAGCGTATCAATCTGTCTGGCGTTCAACGTTCCTCGCGTAACCGCTTCGCACCGACCATCTTCCAGGTGGTGGCGGAAATGCATCTTCTGGCGTGTCTTATCGACAATCAGGTATACGGGAACGCCACAGTGGGCGCAAAAGAAGCGGCCACACCCTCGGACGATTCCGTCACGGGACCGCATTCTTTGCTGGACGGCACGCTCCCAGTCGGACCCAATCACATCAGCAGCAGAACGAAACTCGCCGGTGATTTCGTCCATCACTTCCGTTATTTCGGGGTCGTCAACAAGGATGGTGGAATGTGAACAGGCTGATTGGCTCATGGGAACTCTTCATGCGGGCCTTCAGAATAACGACCGCCAGTCGCAATAGAAGAGACTTTTACAAGTTGTTGATTAATAAATCAAAGGTGACTCTAGCTCTAAGAATTCCAGGGCATAGTGATGTGCCTGAGGCCCAATCTTGTGAAGAGTGATGAGATATTAAGTCCTATTGGGTAGCCCTACCCGCTTCGCATAAGGAGTGTCAAAAGATGGACAGCGAGGACAACTGGAATTGGCCTGCCAGACCAACCAATCAGCGCGACTACGACATCATGATGTCGTCGGTAGACAACCATCTTGCATCACATGGGTTGCCACCAAACCAGCGGGCACTTCGAGCGTCACGACTCGTCTCCGTGGCCCTGAAACTGGGCGGCATACCTCTCCTCGGTGTAGGCGTCCTGCGTGGAGTGCCATACGGCCCAACCGACCTCGGTCCCCGTGTGTTCGATTGGTATAGCGACAACTACGGTGAGCGCAACAAGATCGACTGGTCACCTGGCTCGGTCGTCATGACCCTCCACAGAAGCTTATGGCGAATTCGGATGCCGATGATCATGGGCACAGTAGAATTTATTATCGCGCGCGACCTCGATATCGGGGAGAAAGGGAATTTCACGGGTCGCCACCCTCCGAAGTGCAATGTCCTGCACGAAGTGGAAGGACTCACGCAAAGTTACGCCAATCGCCTCTCTGACCATGACCTGATACACATCTTCCAAGAGTTCCAGAATGGCTATGCCTCTATCGGATATCTAAACGACCTGCACGGACATGACCTCTTCGATCAGGCGCGTGGCGACTACAAACAAAGCGTGGACACGCTGATGGACGGGCGGACCTTGAGCAAGGCAAGGTGGGACAACGCACAATGCGCGGAAAAAATCTTTAAGGGGTTGCTTGCGCGTGATGGACACCCCTTCCCTACAAACGCTCGACAGGGCCATGACATTGCGCACTTGGGCGGCTTGCTGAAACAGCACCTCGGAATTGAGTTGCCCGAGTCCTCCCTTCGAACCATCACGTGCCTGCCTGCGGCTCGCTACGGCGAAATAAACGTAGACGCCAATGAAGCCTGGACTTCCCACAAAGAGTTGTTGGCAACCCTCCGAAGGATTGGGTCATCGTTGAACATGGATAGCGGCCTGAGCAGCAATTCAGGGAATTCCGACGAGCGAAGCGCTAACGGCTGACAGCCTCTCCATCCAAGGAGATAGGCATACTGAACTCGTTTGTGAAGTCAGGCCCATCCACAGGGGTGCTGGTCGGTGCAACGAACAAACGCCACCCTTCGGGGTGGCGTTTCTACGTCTAATGCTATTCGGCACGCCCGCCCAATTATGACTTCCACATGCCTCTTGAAAGCTTGTTCAAGTGGCCACCTCGGAAAACAGGGGGCCCAAAAGTAAATCGTAGCGACGGCGAGCGTGTGGAAAGGCTCCTTCTGTGCATAGTCTAGGTGCTGTCGTATTTCAAATATAATCGACACGACAACCCAGCTTGGACGGCGCGGATGCAACTCAAGTCACTTACCCACCCCAACCTACCGCAGGCTCACTGATCATGGGTATGCACGTCGATGGGGGATTCTCGTTCAACAGCATAGTTTGGCTGACGTCATTGCCACAAGGCGAGATTGGGCTCTCCAAACGGATGATTGAGGACGTTCGAGGCGTTGTGCAATGCGACGTCTTCGACTATTTCCCCGCTAGTGCCGCTGTTCTTCGAGATTTGCTAGTTTCTGTGCGAGACCGTGCTCAGGACATGGATCTCAAGCCAATCCTGCTCTTGGACATGCACGGCTCAACCGACGGTTTGCATGCAGGAGATAGCTCCGTTCTACCTTGGTCTGAGGTTGCTAGTCTCCTCAGGTCGATAAACGTCGAGACCGGAAACAACCTCTGCGTGATTGGATCAGCATGCTATGCGCTACATGCTATCAAACCCATTAATCTCCACGACCCAACCCCATTTTTCGTTCTCCTCGCACCCGAACATCTCGTGTTTCCGTCGTTCCTCGCAGAAAAGCTTCCTCGATTCTTTGAAATGATTTTTACGGAAAACAGCATCGATCTCGCCTTCAAGCAACACCTGAGCTACCAATTCAAATACTTCCATTGTGGAAAGCTGCTAGCTGAGGTTCTTGCTACCTACGTCGAGAAAGGTTTGGTCGGGCGTTCAGCGCAGAAAAGAAGGGAAAGGCTGCTAACGGAAATCATCCTAACGGGCACTCCTCCTACGCGCGAGAACTTGAGAAACATACGGCGGCAGCTCAAAGATGGACTCAAGCCTACCCAGGCGTTGCTCGACAAGTATGCTGAGCCTTTCATGATCGGGAAGCCTTGCGGCTTCACGATTGAAGACATACTCAATTTTGTTGAAGAGAAAATTCAAGCTGCCTCATAAGCATGAGCCGTATAGCACCGAACTTTCTCTTGGTCAGGCCTCCGCTTCAATCAGGCACAGCATTAGGGTTACGCCGTGGACGCGGAAGGCTTAGTGGTAGAGCGCCCATCAATCAGCACGATGTTCTTACCCTCACCAATTTTCAGGTCCCGCATGATCCTCTTGACCCTTTCCCATTCGGTGTCGGTGAAATAGAGGATCACAGTGATGGACGACTTGGTGTCATTCGCCTTCTCGTAGATCTGCACTTGGTTCTGCAAATTCGCTTTGAGCTTGGTGTTCCGTGCCAACTTGAATTCGACCAAGGTCTTGTCGGCATTGCCTTCGGATATCTTGTAGTCCACCGGTCCCCGGCCATTGTTGACTTCGCGGTTGACATCCATCCGAGAGGCAAACCACGTGAGCCGGTAAAGAAGTTGAAGATGGGCTTCCTGCGTGATGGGCTTTCCACCGACGTAAAAGATCCGCCACCCGTCCTTGTGCTCAATGACGTCTTTCAGAAAGTTGACACGCGCCAATGACTCTGAAAACGAGTTGCCTCCGGTATAAAAGGCTGTGCCTTCAAGATGTTCTCGAACCAATCGGGACACTTCCTCAACAAACTGCTCTTGGGTATCAGCCACCTTCTTCTTGCTGGTCCTGTGCGCCTCGTCGGCCGTATCCTCCTTAGTCCGGATGAAGTGATCCAGGAGGATGGGGAACTCCTCTACCGTCTGTGCCGCCAGCCGCTTTCTGTCCTGATCAGACGCGTCCTCGGCCAAGCGAGACATAAAATAGTTGTCAATTTGGTGGCGCAACTGCTCGTTCGGGATGGACTGGTAAACGTTCTCGATCCCCTCCAACAGATCGCCTCGGTTGATCCACGCGTCATCCCTAGTGAGCATGTCCTTCGGAGTGAGGATCACGTAGTCGCCGTTGATATAAGGCAACTCATAGCGCCCTCGCACCCAGCGCTTGATGTCATGGTCGAAGACCACGCGGTCCACAGCAACCATTCGCACGAATTCGGGCCGGAGATGGGCTTTGGCGAAAGTCTGGGTGTAATCCAAGAGAAACTGCTTGATCAGATTGGTAACAAAGTCACTCAGATGATCCCGCCCCACACCCTCGCTCAGCAGGCACAGCTTTTCCAGGTGGCTGCTCTTGGTGACCTTCTCAGCACCGAAATCACGGAACACGTGATGAAGGTTCTTGTGCAAGGTGTTTGCGAAGTGCGCACCCAACCCGTTGCCACTATTGCCTGAGCGGCTGAACCCCAACCAATTCTGTTTGACCTCAGAAAATCGGAACCACTGGTCTATGTGGGCCTGCGTCAGCGCACCGGTAGAGGACACATCCCGCAGAAATTTCAGATAGTCGATGACCTGCTCATGCAAGTCCTGGTAGATCGCGTTCTTACTATCGAACAGCAAGAACGGGTCGATGAAGAGCGGCAGATCGTTGACCAAGGACACGTTGAACGCACCGTAGTCCTCCAAGGTAGCCTTCTCGACATCGAAGAAGTCCGAGAAGTAGATTCCCACCCGTCCTAGCTCATTGGGTTGCGTCATTCAGCAGCTCCCGTTGCTCATGTTCCAATCATGCCACCTCGCACCACTGCTCAAACGGTCTCGACCAGGTCGGTGAATTCGAACCATTGCAGTCCGCACTTATTCCCCCAAAAAAACTGCTGGCTTTGCTCACACTTTCCACTTTTGCCCCGTTGCGCGTTCATCCATTTCTGCTTGGATGAAGGTAACAAAGAAGCAAGGGAGCAGACCAATGAACCACATCAATTTAGAGCTAGGGCGGAGCCCCCATCTGTCCCACTTCGCGGCTCCCGTTAGCAGATTTTTTGCACCCGTAAAGAGCCTATTTGCAACTTTGCTGATGAAATTATCAGTTTTGAAAAATACTTTCGGTAATACATTGTTTTACCGAGTTCGACCCTTCCATTATTTATTTTTATACATACATTGTATAGACAGGAGAAATAACCATGAATAATAAAGTTGATAACAATCAAGATAATGATATTTGCGAGTTTCAATTTCAAGACGTTGACAAAATTGAAAGAGAATCAGGAACATCACTATTTGATAAACGCAAGTTCGCAGATGCATCTAATAAGACTAAGAACCTCATTTTAAACCCTATGGTCCCAAGTTTTCCCGATGAAATTGCATCCTACATGAAAGATGAGGCGCTTATTAATAGGTTTATTATTTTACTTGAAAACGACTAACCATGGCAGCCAACGAATTACCTAATATTTCCGATGAAACATTTATGGTTTTATATGTTGGCTACACGGTGATGTTTAAGATTCGCTTAGTTAGAGGGTATATCAACATCGGTCAAACCCAACAGGAAGCTGTGCAAAGCGCTCGCCACTACTTATCCACACAAGTAGGGAAAGCTGCCACGACGGATTTTGTTAACAGAAGAATAGACGATCTACAATTTGCACATCTCATAATAGCTATAAGCAAAACAAACCGACCACTGAAGATGCTTATCATAAACCTAGTCTCGGCAGGTATCGGAGCCTTTATAGGGCCATTCTGTATGGCAGCGTTACACAGTTGGTTGACGTTAAAATGATTACTCCGAAAATCATATTATTTCACTTCAACTCATACTTATTCGTCCACGCCACCCACAACCACAGATGATTCTCCAATGCGGGAATTGTCTTGGTCGTTGTCCAGGTCTTCCTTCCTAGTCTTGCCAAGTCATTTCTCATCTTGGCAAACGCCACATTGATGGCAAACAATGGGTCATACCCTGGGCCTTTGACGGGCACGTAAGGCACGTGTTTAGCACTTGGCAAAGCCGTGTTGACCCACGTGATATACGCAGGTTTGGCGTCCGTCACAATGGACGCATTCGCTTTCAGTGATGGCGCAATGGATGTAAAGACGGCCATAGTCACTACTGACCTCTCGTCCAGTGTCCAACTGTATTTGGTTGCGTAGTAAGGCTTGTTGCACGGTTTGCGTGCCACACCGAATCCCAAGACTTCCCCAGTTTTGACCCTGACCACAACAGGCACGCTCAACTGCTTGTATTTGCTGTGCACGAAGGTTTCTAGCTCATCCATCATCACGTAGGACGATTGGATACTGGCCAGACGTATGGCGTGACAACGCTTGGCCTCCCCCACCAAGTGCTTGACCTTCCGATCAATCGTTCTCGGGCTACATCCAAGCAAGGTGGCCATCCTTCGCATGGTTACCCCAGAGACGGCCATCTCAAACACCTTCTTGTTGAGGTCAGGCCGATGTTGCCCCTTGATGGCCTTGGTCTGAGTTGCGCAGAAGTAGCTCCCACACGTTTTGCACTGATAGCGTGGGATGGGTTGATGGTTGTGCTTGGGTCGTCGGTAGCCCTTCTTGCGAAAAAAGCCCGTCGCTGGCGTCAGGTGATTGACGCAGGTGATGTTGGGACAGACGGGCCTTGGGTTCTTCATCTAAGGCTAGAAAGGCGTCCAGGAGGGCAGATGTCCAGTGCAAATATAGAACAAGGTAACAAATATTGGATTGTTTATGCTGATGGATGGCTTAATGGCGGTATTTGTGGAGGTTTTGAGGTGCTTTAATGTGGGTCAGCTTGTCCACACGCCTATGTTGAGAACCACGGGACATTGTTGTTTTACCATGCGGAGCACCCGCACTTCCGCCCGAATGCAACCCCTTGAGTCACAGCCTCACTTTCAGAGCTTCAAGTGGTAGATAAATCATAGAATCTGAGTTGGAAATACAACGCCCAAAAATGGTGAAAAACCTCATGTTGCCAAACTCACAGATGTAATCGGCACTATTAGCACCCGTATAGTTGGCGCTTGTTGCCAAATTTTTTGCTTCCAAGGACCATTTTTGGACGTGGCAACAACCTAGCAACATATCCGGTTGATTTCCCCTAAGACAGCCCCGAATATCGTTGAAATGACGAAAAAAAAGATTGAAATAATGGTCAAGAAAGACTCGCAAGCTATTGACATCAAACAAGATATAAGTCATAATGGTAAAGCCCTTGTTCACTCTCCATTCATGCGCCAGTACCTCGCGGCGAAAGCGGAACATCCAGAGGTGCTGCTGTTCTTCCGCATGGGTGATTTTTACGAGCTGTTTTACGACGATGCGCGTAAGGCAGCGCGCTTGCTGGACATCACGCTGACTCAGCGCGGGCAATCGGCTGGCGCGCCCATTCCCATGGCCGGTGTGCCTTATCACGCGGTGGAAAATTATCTGGCGCGGCTGGTGCGGCTCGGCGAATCGGTCGCCATCTGCGAACAAATCGGTGATCCAGCGCTAGCGAAAGGCATCGTTGAGCGCCGCGTCGTGCGCATTGTTACGCCGGGCACGGTGACCGATGCGGCATTGTTGGAAGAGCGTCGCGACAATCTTTTGCTATCCATTGCCGCGGGCGCCAATCATTCCTATGGCTTGGCTTGGGTTGATCTTTCCAGTGGGCGTTTTCTCGTCACCGAAGTTGCCAGCGCCGAAGCCTTGGCGGCCGAGCTCGCACGCCTGCAACCCGCGGAAACATTGGTCAGCGAGGACATTGCGTGGCCGAAGCTAGTCAGTGCCCTACCCGGCTTGCGTAAACGACCACCATGGCATTTCGACAGTGAAACCGCGCGGCGCGAACTTAATCGCTTCTTTGGCACACGCGATTTGGGCGGCTTCGGTCTAGACAAACTTCCGCTCGGTGTCGCGGCGGCGGGCTGTTTGCTCGGCTACGTAGAAGAAACACAGAAAAGCGCGTTGCCACATCTCACCGGCATGGCGGTAGAAAGTGCCAGCGAAACCATTGCCCTAGACGCTGCCACGCGCCGCAACCTGGAACTGGATACGCACCCAAGCGGGCGCAGCGAACACACCTTGCTTGGCTTGCTCGACGAAAGTGTCACGCCGATGGGCGCGCGCCTGTTGCGTCGCTGGTTGACCCGACCACTACGTTCCCACGACGTGCTGCGCCGCCGTCATCAAGCCATCGGCATGCTGATCGACAACCGCTGCTTTGAGAACCTGCGCGAACAACTGCGTCGCGTGGGTGACCTGGAACGCATTCTGACGCGCGTTGCGTTACGCTCGGCGCGGCCACGAGACCTGTCTACCTTGCGCGACGGTTTGGCTGCCGCGCCCGATGTCAGTCGTGCCATTTTTCCTGATCAGGAAGGTCTGAACGCGGCCATCGACGACAACGCTTCGCATAACGACATTAGTCCGCTCCTGGCCGACTTGGTCGAACGCATGGGCGACCACGCGGACACCGCCACACTGTTGGCCGGCGCGATCGTGACGCAACCACCCGCGTTGCAGCGCGACGGTGGCGTCATCGCTGACGGTTACGACACTGAGCTAGACGAACTGCGCCGTTTGTCCACTCACGCCGACCAGTACTTGGTGGAATTGGAGGAACGCGAGAAAGCCGCCAGCGGCATCAGTACACTAAAGATCGGCTACAACCGCGTGCACGGTTACTACATTGAAATCAGCAAAGCGCAGTCCGACAAGGCGCCGATGCACTACACGCGTCGGCAAACCACCAAGAACGCCGAGCGTTACATCACCGAAGAACTGAAGACATTCGAAGACAAAGTGCTGTCGGCGAAGGAACGCTCGCTGATGCGCGAGCGGGCGTTGTATGAAGCGCTGCTCGACACGCTCACCGAAAAGCTGGAACCGCTGAAGCGCGCCGCCGCCGCGATCGCCGAGCTCGACGTGATCGCCAACCTGGCGCAACGTGCCGAAACACTGGATTGGAGCACGCCGGAACTCACCGACGCGCCAGGTATTGCGATTGAACGCGCACGTCACCCGGTGGTCGAGAAAGTTCGCGACGAGCCGTTCGAACCCAATGATCTGCTGTTGGACGACAGCCGCCGCATGTTGATCATCACCGGTCCGAACATGGGCGGTAAATCCACCTACATGCGACAGAACGCGCTGATTGTGCTGCTGGCGCACATCGGCAGTTACGTACCGGCGGCACGCGCCGTAATCGGCCCGATCGATCGCATTTTTACCCGCATTGGCGCCGGCGATGATTTGTCTCGTGGGCAGTCCACCTTCATGGTGGAAATGAGTGAGACAGCAAACATTTTGCACAACGCCACCGCACAAAGCCTAGTGTTGATGGACGAAGTCGGACGCGGTACCAGCACTTACGATGGCCTCGCGCTAGCGCGCGCTACAGCCGTCTATCTGGCCACCCACAGCCACGCTTACACCTTGTTCGCCACGCACTATTTTGAACTGACCGAACTGGCCAACGATTACCCCGGCATTGCGAACGTGCATCTGGACGCAGTGGAATATGGCGAGCAGTTGGTGTTTATGCACGCCGTTAAAGAAGGCCCTGCCAACCGCAGTTACGGTCTGCAAGTCGCCGCTTTGGCCGGCCTGCCAAAGTCAGTGATCGCCGACGCAAAACGTACGTTGGCGAAGCTGGAACGCGGCATGCAACAAAACGTTGGTGCGACCTCGGCAAGCGCAGACAACTCACCGCAGCTGGGATTGTTTTCCACACCCGCGGCAGCGCCGTCCGCCATCGAAACCGCGGTAGCCGAACTCGACCCGGATGCGCTGACACCGCGCGAAGCGCTGGATATGTTGTATCAATTGAAAGCATTAGCATAGCGACGACGGGCGGCTAGGCCGCCGCCCGCAATGCGCGAAGGCAGCACCCTTACTCTAGGAAAACCCGAGCAAGCCGGCGAGAGATTCAGGTGACAGGGTGAATGTTCCAGGCTGTCGATAACGCATCGACTAAATCGCCCGAGAGGCTGGCTTAGGCCAACTCCCGCGACCATACCGCGCTCAACAGCACCGACGCATTACTCCGCGTCGCGAGGCGTTGACTATTTGGCTACTTCGCCGCCAGCGGATGGTCGAACTGCGCTGTCATGAACGGCGGTAGGTACGGCCAACCCACATCTACAAATGAGCGGCATCCGCGCACAAGCATGTGCTACGGGCCCTCTACGAATCACGAAAGCTCGCTTCAGCTGACGTCCCGCAACAACGGTTGCGCTGCGGCCGCACTTTCTAGCGAAGCCTGCTTTGCATCGTCGGCTATGTCCGACGCTAGCATTGGCGCAGCGGAGTGCTCTAAATCTGGCATGGCAACATCGGGAATCGCATCCAGGCCGCCGGCCGATAACCCCGAACGACCAAGATTGACGGGCGCCAAAGGATGCCGTTCAACCAAGCGCCCAGCACGCACCAATTTCTCGATACGTTGATAAATTTCGTCGCGGCCAAATGGCTTTTTCATAAAGTCATCTGCACCAAATCGCTGCACGTAAAACTGTTCAGTGGCCTGCGGATTACCGCTAATCATGACAATGGGAATGTGCTGCGTCAGCGGGTCGTGGCGCAGCGCGCGCAACACCGCAAAGCCGTTCATGCCAGGCATGACGATATCGAGGAAAATCAACGCAGGCTGTTCACTATGTGCCAAGTCAATTGCCGTTTGGCCGTCTCCGGCCTTGATAACGGCATAGCCTTCCTGACCCAGCATTTTTCCCAGTACGGCGCAGATGGTGGAAGAGTCGTCCACGACAAGCACCTTCGCACCAAGCGTTGTCCGTAAACGGGCGACCGGTGCGCTGGCTGTTCCATGCCCGCTACCCAGCAAACGTTTGAAAAAGCCACCCGTCTTTCGCGTTAATTCGTCCATGTAAGCTCCCAAACCTTGAGAGGTGCATTGGCAACCTCTATCGGTGTTTGCGCAATGGTCGTGCAAATCTCCTAAGCAATGTGCGATGTATTACTCAACGCGATGCTTTCAGCTGCCGCAAAGCGCGCCGATCTTGCTTATTTGGCCGCACCGAGGGGTGGGTATGCTGCTCGCCGATCAGTTGCCGCTGCTCGCGTACTGCTTCGCGGGTGGTGCGACTAAGCTCGGTTTCGCTATACAACGCCTGCGCTACGGTTGCCGCGCTGCGTTTAATGGACAACGCCAGCACCACAATCTCCATACGTTCTTCGCCGCGCGTAATCTTTAATTGATCACCCACGCGCAACACTTTGGCCGGCTTACAGCCGCCACCGTTGACGTCAATCTTGCCGCCATCAATCGCCTGCTTGGCAAGGCTGCGCGTTTTGAAAAACCGTGCCACCCACAGCCAGATGTCGACGCGGACCTCGGTAACTTCTTGCTGGTGGATCATAGCCATTGACTGCATTGTCGCGCGGTTGGCCCTGGTACGTCGAAGTCACGCTACTAGCGCGCAATACCCACGTAGTGATTATTGGACCTTCGGCACACACATTCATCCCGCCGGCGAGCAGCTATTGCCCAGCGGCACGGTCAGCAGCGGTGCCGCACGGTCAGCACCAATCCGGCCAGCAGCCAGCCGTTAATGACCAGCGCCATAGCGTCCGTGGTTGGACTAACGGGCCACCAACACGCCTCGCGCCAGGCAAACCAACGCATGCTCCGCGCCCTCATCAAAACAGCGGCAGACGAGGACGGGACACTCATCCGACGCGATGCCACCCTGTCACGAAAGCAAAAGCGGCGGCCTTTCGCGGATAATCATCCGCTGACCTACCGCCGAACACATCGCCATCTTCATGACTCACGCCCCTCACCACGCTCACGGATTAGCCGGCAACGACACCGCGCCGGACTGGCCGCCACTGACTGGGGTGGAAGTCGCTACGTTGCTACGTCATTACCCACAACTTGGTACGGTGCGCGACATCCACTGGCATAGCCCACGTCCGCTGTCGGCTGCATGTTTAGTGGATACGGGTCGCGAAACCGTGTTTATCAAACGCCATCATCAACGCGTGCGCTCAGTAGCGACCTTGAGCGAAGAGCACCGCTTCATGGCACACCTGCGGCACGCTGGCGTGCCAGTGCCTGCCGTGCTGCCCGACGCTAACGGAAACACCGCAGTGGCGATTGGCGAATGGACTTACGAGATTCACCAGCGCGCAGTGGGCCACGATATTTACCGCGAGGCTATTTCATGGTCGCCGCTACCCAATCTCGGTCACGCGTTAACCGCCGGACGCGTGCTGGCCGAGCTACACCAGGCCGCCCGCGGCTACGCAGCGGCACAACGCGATACCCATATTCTGGTCGCGCGTAGCGATCTACTGAGCGCAGCTGACCCGATTGCCGCGCTACTGGCCCAATGGCCACAACGGCCGGGACTGGCCGACTACCTACGCCAGCGCGATTGGCGAGCTGACTTTGGCCACCTTCTAGCGCCATGGCACGCCGCGATACAGCCGCGCTTGGCGCAGCAACCACGGCTGTGGACTCATGGAGACTGGCACGTTTCCAACTTATGCTGGAACAGTACGGACACCGAGGCGGCTATCACCTCAGTGCTCGACTTTGGTTTATCTGCGGCGACGTTTGCATTGTTTGATTTAGCCACAGCGATCGAACGCAACGCTATCGCGTGGCTGGAACTGGACGCGGGTGCTGCGGCCGTCCATACCGATATCGCACTCGCCCTGATCGAAGGCTATCGGCAGCATCACGCATTAAGCGTGGCTGACATCCACCTTTTGGCCGACCTACTGCCCTTGGTGCATGTGGATTTCGCGCTGTCTGAAGTAGAATATTTCTACGCTGTCACCGGCTCCCGCGCGAATGCCGACGTGGCTTACGACACGTTCTTGCTCGGTCACGCGGCGTGGTTCGGCACCCCATGCGGGCATTCGTTACTTCAGTCCATTCACGATGCCGCCTGACCACGCTGACCCTCAAAAAACGCCGTGCTGGTGCTGGATTTTTGAGGGCCCGGCTGTGGTTGCGATGCTGTCGGTTCGGGCGGCGTAGCGGAAATTTGTATGGCCGCGGGACTGCGGGACTGCGGGACTGCGGGACTGCGGGAGCAAAGCATCGCGGCTAAAGCCGCTCCTACAAGGGCGCGCAATGCGGCGGCCTCTGTGAAACGACGGCCGCTACACATGACTCTCACTCTCGTTCGTGATTCAATAGCGGTTCTTGAAGCGGGGGTGCCTGGCGTTTGCCAGGCTGAGAGAGTCCCTTGGAACCTGACCCGGATCATACCGGCGTAGGGAGCTTGCTGATTCAGCGCGTCCGTTTGGGCGCCTGCGGCACCGTCGCTTCGTCCGTACCTGCATAGACGACGACCCCGATGAAACTCTGCCGCACTCCCCTGATTCTTGCCCTGCTGCCTTTGCTCAGCGTCGTTCACGCACAAGGCGGAACATCGTCGACCGAGCCTCAAGCCACCGTATTGGCACCCGTACACGTTAATGCGAAGGATACGCGCGGTTATGCCGCTGACACGTCGCAACTGGACACCTTCGGCAGTTTCGGTAATGCGCCGCTACACGACACACCGGCGGCCATCACCGTCATCACCCGCGATGCAATCGATGATCGCCAGCCCCATACATTAAGTGAGCTAGCGCGCAGTGACGCCGCGCTAGGCGACAGTTACGCTCCGGTGGGTTACTACCAAAATGTCGCCATTCGCGGCTTCGCGCTAGACCCCGCCACCGGCTATCGACTGAACGAGATGAGCATGGTGGGCCAGCAACCACTAGCGCTTGAAGACAAGCAGCGCGTGGAAATTTTGAAAGGCCTCGGTGGTTTGGAAGCCGGAGTGATCGCTCCCGGCGGGCTCATCAACTACGTCACCAAACGCCCCGCCAAGGTACGCACGGTAACCATCGGCACCGATTCGCACGGTTCACGCTATGCCGCGGCCGATGTAGGCGCATGGCTCACACCCACCTTCGGCATTCGCGTCAATGCTGCGCATGACGGCGTGCAATCGTACGTTGAACACGCGGACGGCCAGCGCAATTTCCTGTCGCTGGCGGCGGACTGGAAGATCAGCCCGAACGCCAAGTTGATGCTCGACAGTGAATATCAAGCCAGTACGCAGCGCTCCGTGTCGGGCTATCAGCTGCTTGGCGGCAGCGTGATTCCGCCCCACGCCAGTCGCACCGTTATGCTCGGCTTTGAACCATGGCAGCAGCCCGTAGGTATTGACGCAGCCAACACGACCGCCCGCTTCCACTACACCTTCAACGACCAGTGGCGCGGCGAGCTGTCGGCCGGCCATAGCCGCGCCGTTATTCAAGACAATGTCGCCTTTGCCTACGGTTGCTTCTACTCACCGGACTGCGCCAGCGGCGCCACGCCGGGCAACTACTTTGCACCCAACGGTGACTACGACGTTTACGACTACCGTAGTCCTGACGACACCCGCCGCAGCGACGACGTGCGTGCGGTCCTCAAAGGTTCTTTCACAACAGGAAACGTCGCGCATGAAGTGAGCGTCGGCGCCAGCGCTTTTCGGCACACTACCGACCGTCGCAAGGATGTCTACGATTACGTCGGCACCGCCAACATCAACGACCGTGAAACGCCGTACTTCGCGCCATCACCGGCGCAACCGGGCGCTTCTGCAAGGCGGCTGACGAGCTGGCAGCACTCCATCTTCGCGTTGGACCGGATGCACTTTGGCACGCAGTGGCAACTACTCGCTGGCGCACGCCTGGTGCGCTTGCACGAGTGCGCTTACGACAGCAGCGGTACTCCGGAACGCGACACGCGGTTAAGCAAAGCACTGCCGCAAGCCGCGGTCATGTGGCAACCGACGAGCGAGCTCACCACCTATGTGAGCTACAGCAAAAGTTTGTCGCTGGGCGGCGAAGCGCCGTACTGGACGTCCAACGACGGCGCTACTCTGGCCCCCTTGCTGGCGCGGCAAACCGAAGCGGGCGTGAAGTACGCATGGAGCGATGCGTTTAACCTGCAAGCCGCGCTATACCGCATCAGTCAGCCCTACCAATTTGCGCAACCTGACCATTCCAGTGCCGGCTTTACCTTCGCGCAGCAAGGCAATGAAGTGCATAGTGGACTGGAACTCAATGCCGCCGGGCGCATGACCGACAACCTCCGCCTTACCGCCAGCGTCAACTTGATTCGCGCACGCGCGCAGGACACTGGCACGCCGACGTATGAAGGCCATCAAGTGGTCAACATTCCGCGGCTCCGTACAGCGTTGTATCTGGACTACCAGTTGCCTTTCGCCCATAACGTGGGCTTGCTTGGCGGCTGGCGCTACGCCAGCGCGAATACGGCGACGCCCAATGGTCTAACGCACGTGCCTAGCTACAACGTGTTTGACGCTGGCCTGCGCTACAACGCCAAGTGGAACGGTCACGCGCTTACCTGGCATCTCAACGTCGACAACGTGTTCGATCACTTCTACTGGCGCGACACCGGCAGCTCCGGTGGCGACAGCTACTTGTTCCCTGGCGCACCACGGTTGGCGCGGCTCTCCCTAACGGTCGCGTTCTGACATGTCCAGCTTCGTTTCGTCCGTGCTTGGCGACCTCAACTGGATGACGCTGTTCGAACTTGTCTCCGCCCTGATCAGCGCATGGGCGGTTTGGCTCACCGCCAAGCGC
This sequence comes from Rhodanobacter sp., assembly GCA_039924175.1. Classification (GTDB taxonomy): domain Bacteria; phylum Pseudomonadota; class Gammaproteobacteria; order Xanthomonadales; family Rhodanobacteraceae; genus Rhodanobacter. The sequence goes on along the minus strand of JBDTBF010000107.1, from coordinate 9,359 downwards.
AAGCCATGGTGCTGGCCGGTCGGACTCGTCTCGGTCGTGTTTTACCTGTGGGTTTTTATCGACGCCAAGTTGTATTCGGACGCGCTGCTGCAGGTAGCGTTTGCCGTCATGATCGTTTATGGCTGGAACCGCTGGCTGCACCACATGGGCGAGGATGGCCGCGTTGAAGTAGCCAGACTCGCGCCGCAAAATGCCGCAATCCACGTCTTGCTAGGTGCGCTCGGTGCACTGCTGCTGGGCACCTCCATGCATTACTGGACGGATGCGGCGCTGCCGTGGCTGGACGCCACGCTGACCGCCTTCAGCCTGGTGGCGCAATGGTGGCAAGCGAAACGACATACGGCGGCATGGTGGATGTGGATTGCCGTCGACGTGATTTACGTAGGTGAGTACATCTACAAGTCGCTATTGATCACTTCCGTGCTGTACTCCGGGTTTGTCGTGCTGGCGGTCATGGGGCTACGCAGTTGGCGCCGTGCCGCCAACACTGCGCGAGCGACGACAACAACGGCGGAACTCACCCCGCCCAACCATTCATCGCCCGTATAAGCGCAATGACCCTTTGTTCATAACGATGGTGCAGAATAACCATCGTTATGAACATTCCACTCGCCACCACTCTGTGTCTCGCCACTGTGTTGTTGACCATGGCACAGACCGTCGATGCGCAAAGCATTTACAAATGCACCAAGGCGGGTCAAGTGGAATACACCGATCGCCCCTGCTCCGGGGCCAACGGCAAGCTAATTCACCAAGCCAGCGACCGTGAAATCATCGACCAATACCTTGACCTTGGCCAAGACCCACTGGCCGAGCGTTATGCCAGTGCACGTCACCTCGACGGGCTTTACAAAGCACGCCTCGCCGCCCACCAACAAAAGGTGAAGGAAACAGCTGAGCGCCGGCAGCAAGACGAAGCCCTCGCCGCGCAGCAACGCAGCGAACAAACACAGCAGCAGATGCTGGCCGATGAAGCTGCGCACCGAAACCGATTAGAAGCGCAGAACGACCTGCTACGCGAGCAAAACGAGCAGTACCGTGACCAGCTAACCCAACCCGTTTACGCTCCGCCCATTTACTGGGGAGCATCGCCACGTTATGGCCGCGGGCACCGCGACCATGACCACCACGGCGATCACGACGGTCACAACCAGCGCCCACCGCCTGTATCGGATCCACCAACGATTTTCCGTCCTTGCACGCAGATGGCTGGCGGACGAGTGAAGTGTTGATACCGCTGCGGCGCCGCACTGCTCACCTGTGCGACCCACTTGGCTGCAGCAATGCGTGACTGAACGATTCACTCGGCGGCGGCTCTAGCTAGCCCAGCCCCAGAAGACATGCGCGCAAAGCTGCGCCTCGTTGGCGTAACGGCGGCAGCCGTATTAGCAACGCGACACGGAATAGCCAGCGTACCCATCGAGCCCTAGTGATCGCTATAAAAAAAGCCCGTCAGATGACGGGCTTTTTTCTATGCACGTTTTACAACGGCTCAAGCACCCAGCAGTACCCGATTCATGCGCTGCACGAAGGCGGCCGGATCCGGTAACGGCGCGCCAGCAGAAATCTCCGCCTGCTCCAGCAGTAACGTAGCGAGATCCTTCGCCTTGGCCTCGTCCGCCTCAGCTTCCACACGTTTAAGCAACGCGTGCTGCGGATTGATCTCCAGCGTCGGTTTGGACTCTGGCATTTCCTGCCCCGCTTCGCGTAGCAAGCGCGCTAGATGCGGCGCCATCTCAAAATCGCTCAAGGCAAGACACGACGGTGAATCGGTCAAGCGCGCGGAGACTTTGACGTCGCCCACGCGATCACCCAACAACTCTTTCAGCTTTTTCAATAGCGGCTCAGCTTCCTTAGTAGCCTCTTCCTGCTTTTTCTTGTCCGCATCATCCAGCGGCACGTCGCCCTTGGCCACGTTGTGCAATTTTTTGCCGGCGTACTCATTCAAGCTGCCCAGCATCCATTCGTCGATCCGATCGGACATCAGTAGAACTTCGGTACCTTTGGCTTTGAACGCTTCCAACTGCGGGCTGCCAAACGCCGCCGCATAGCTGTCGGCAGTGATGTACCAAATGGTGTCCTGGCCGACCGGCATGCGACCGATGTAATCATCGAACGACACGGTTTGCGCGCTGCCTTCTTCTTTGGTCGACGCAAACCGCAGCAACTTGGCAATGCGCTCGCGGTTATTAGCATCCTCGCTGATGCCTTCTTTCAAGGTATTGCCAAACGCTTTGTAGAACGTCGCAAATTTCTCTGGCTCATCTCTGGCCAGCTTCTCAATCAGGTCGAGAACGCGCTTGACGCACGCGGCCTTGATCCGCTCCAGCTGGCGGTTGTGCTGCAGGATTTCGCGGCTGACGTTGAGCGGAAGGTCATCGGCATCGACCACCCCGCGCACAAAACGAAGATAGTTCGGCAGCAATTCTTCGGCAGCGTCCATGATGAAGACACGCTTGATATAGAGCTTTAAGCCTTTGCGCTCGTCACGCCCACCCATCATCAAATCGAACGGTGGCTGCGCTGGCAAGTACAACAACGTGGTGAAACTCTGACTGCCTTCCACGCGGTTGTGCGTCCACGTCAGTGCATCGTTGAAGTCATGACCAAGGGATTTATAGAAACCCTGGTAGTCCTCGTCAGAAATTTCCGACTTCGGTTTCGTCCATAGCGCCGACGCCGCGTTAACGGTTTCCCATTCCTCGGTAGGCTTGCCATCTTTCTCTACCGGCAAACGAATCGGGAACGCCACATGGTCGGAGTAGCGGGTGATCAGCGAACGCAGTTCCCAGCGTTTGAGAAACTCATCTTCATCAGCCTTCAGGTGCAAGATCACCGATGTGCCACGAGCCGCCTGCTCTACCTGTTCCAGCGAATACTCGCCCTTGCCATCGCTTTCCCACTTCACACCCTCGGCGGACGTCGCACCAGCATGGCGCGACAGCACGGTGACCTTTTCCGCTACGACGAAGGCCGAATAGAAACCCACACCAAACTGGCCAATCAAGCGCGCATCGGCTTTCTGCTCGCCGGACATCGCTTCCAGAAAACGCTTCGTCCCCGAACTGGCAATCGTGCCAATGTTGGCGACCACTTCATCACGGCTCATACCAATGCCGTTATCACTGATGGTGACCGTACGTGCGTCTTCATCCCACGTGACATCAATCTGTAGCACGCTGTCACCGGCAGACAGCTCCGGCTGTGCAATCGACTCGAAACGTAGTTTGTCGCAGGCGTCGGACGCATTGGAAATCAACTCGCGCAGAAAAATGTCTTTATGCGAGTACAGCGAATGAGTAACCAAGTGCAGCACTTGGGATACTTCAGCTTCAAATTTGCGGGTTTCAGCGGGTGCATTCATGGGTGGATATTCCAGATTTTCAGGTGATATTTGTTATGGAGGCGCATCGCGCCTGTGCAAGATCGAGCTCGGCAAGACGTGGCATCGAGTGGATCCAAACCGATGCTTTTGTCACGCGCTCAGACCCCACAGGGCTACCAGCATAGCGTGATGACACGTTCTTCCGCCCCCAACCAAGGTGATATATGGTCACTTGGTCGCAGGTTCAAACCCATTCACGCACGATCGGCGCGCGGCCCATAGAAGGCATTCATAAAGTCGGCGGCACCACAGCCAGCTTTTTACAGCGAACGACTTTTACGAAGCTTCTTTCTTGAAAAGCGCTTACGAAGCGACCGTCCGATACAAAAATAATGCAAACCGTATCGCTGACAATCTTGCAACGTTCCTGCGTCGTGACACAATTCTGGCGCACACCGCATGTGCTTCCGTACCTTGGGGAAGGTCTTAATGAGCATTTTTGGCAAGTTATTTGGCGGTAAGGAAGGGGCAGCGGAAGCGGCAAAGGCAGCGGCGGCACAGACGCCAGCGCCCATCACAAATCAACCCGGTCGTACGATTAGCTATGACCCGACGTTGATAGAATCGCTCTTGCACGACCACCGTCAACTTAACGCTTGCTACGAGCGCATCGGAGGGCTGTTGCAAAACGACAAGTTTGGCGAAGTCCGCGACGAACTTATCGACTTCAAGACACGGTTGCAGGCACATATTCTGTCTGAGAACGTGCGCTTTTACAGCTACCTCGAGCAAAGCCTTGAGGGCGATGCCAGTAACCTGGAAACGCTACATGACGTCCGCCGCGAAATGAACGGCATTACGCGCGGCGTAATGGATTTCGTCAAAAAGTATCAGCTACCTGACGTATTGAATAACGAAACGCAAGCCGACTTTGCCAACGACTATCAAGCAGTCGGCAAGCAGCTTACGCAACGGCTGCAGCGGGAAGAATCCAGCCTATATCCGCTGTATCAGCCAAGCTGATCCATCCGGCCATAGCACGCATGACGAAACACCTCAACGGCGACTTTTCAGCCCCTTAACGGGGGGCTGATCTACCCGCGACAGGAGCTGTGCGGTGGCACGGCGAGTTGTTCGGAACGTCGCGACGCAGCGCGCCACAAACGAACCATGGCAGAGCTCCAACAGCTGAGCACTTGGGACGCAGCCGCTTCGCAATAAGAGGCCTTACTGCTCCGCCCACAATCTAAAGAATGGTGCGCGCCACAGCGGACCCGTGTGGCGCCACCTTTTGCCGCACTGCAGCGGTCACTTTGTCATGCGAAACGCTATAACGTAGACAGCTACGGCGAAGTGATGGAAAAACGGGCCGACGCCGTAGTTTTCATCTGTCCGCAAGCGCGCGGCAGCCTTTGTCTCAATCAGGAGTTGAAACGGACATGACGCAACGCACGGCATTGGTCACCGGCGGCACCGGCGGTATCGGCAGCGCAATCGTTCGACACTTTGCCCGGCAGGGCCATCGAGTTGCCACTAATTATCGCGACGCCGCCAAAGCGGAAATCTGGCGAAAAGCCATGGCGAACGACGGCATTGAAGTGTGCATGGTGCAAGGGGACGTATGCGACCCAATCGCCTGCGCCTCGATGATGGAAGAAATCGAATCAAAATGTGGACCAGTAGACATTTTGGTCAACAACGCGGGCATTACGCGCGACTCCACCTTCCACAAGATGAGCTACGAGCAGTGGACCGATGTGGTGAATACGAATTTGAACGCCTGCTTCAACGTCACCCGGCCCGTGATTGAAGGGATGCGCGCGCGCAAATGGGGTCGTATTGTGCAAATCAGCTCCATTAACGGCCAGAAGGGCCAATACGGTCAGGCCAACTACGCTGCGGCGAAGGCCGGCATGCACGGCTTCACCATCTCGCTGGCTCAGGAAAACGCGAAGTACGGCATCACCGTCAACACGGTCTCACCTGGCTATGTCGGCACCGATATGGTGATGGCCGTACCCGAAGAAGTACGTGCAAAAATCGTCGCGCAAATCCCCATCGGCCGACTTGGCCGTCCCGATGAAATAGCCCACGCCGTCGCCTTCTTCGCCAGCGAAGAAACCAGCTGGATCACCGGCGCGAACTTGGCGATCAATGGCGGTCATTACATGGGTTGGTAAGACGTAGGCGACGACCGCGGAACCACCTTGGCGTCGCCGCACATCGCCCGATGCAACGTCTATTGCGCCGACGTATCTCTGGCGAATCCGCGTGCCCGTGTCGGAATCAACTTATGGACGATGTTCTTTGGTAGATAACATCAGAGCAACAGCATCGCCCGCGTGCGTGCTCCTACAAAAGAGGCAGGGCTGCTCGGACCACTTCAGCAACTGCGAATCCGTATAGGAGCCCGCTTGCGGGCGATGCTTTATGTAGGTCACTAAGGATCACGACATCGTCCGCGAGCAGGCTCCTACAAAGGTAGGCCGCTCGACTTGGCATAAGAACAAGAGCAACGCCAGCGGAAAGCACCGTCTGCACGTCGTTTCTAACCGGCCACCAACTTCTCCAGCACCTTGCCCACAGCCGCAAATGCGAAGGTGCCGGTGACGTGCGTCGCGGCGCCAAGGCCGCCACCACAGGTGAGGTTTAACGACTCGCCTCCCTGCTCAGGGCGCTTGCCGCAAACCGTGCCATCCGCTTGCGGGTATTGCACATTTTGCAGCGAATACACCGCCGACACACCGAAATAGCGACTCGGATTATGGGGAAAATTAAAATCCGTACGGAGCTTTTTGCGGATCAAACTAAGCATGGCGTCATGCTCGGTGCGCGATAAATCTCGCACCCGAATCTGGGTCGCGTCCGTGCGTCCGCCGGCCGAACCCACCGTCACCAGTGGTAACTTGCGCCGCCGGCACCAAGCAATAGCTTCCAGCTTCACGCGAAACGCGTCGCAGGCATCCAGCACGACGTCATAGCCGCGATCCAGCAAGACGTCCAGGGTCGAGGGAGTAAGAAACTGTGCCACCACATTGACCTGCGCGGCCGGATTGATGGCATGTATCCGCGCTGCGATAACCTCCACCTTGGGCTTGCCGTATTCGCCATCCAGTGCGTGCAATTGGCGATTGGTATTGGATACACAGATGTCGTCAGCATCGATCAGGGTGAGCTGGCCAATACCACTACGCGCCAGCGCTTCCGCCGCCCACGAACCCACGCCGCCAATACCAATCACGCACACATGGGCCGCAGCGAAGGTGCTCACGCTCCCGCGGCCATACAGACGCTCCACACCGGCGAAACGCTCGTTTACTTCGTTCACGACGTCACTCATGCGCGACGACTGCCGCACATAAGAATCACTTTACTGAACTGAACCACAGGCTTATCCCGAGTTGCGCAGCCGCTATTTTATCGCGAGTAGGCCAGTGAAACCGGTGGCGCACTTCTGTAGCCGCCGTGTGGCAGACAGCAGCAGCCGGCGAACGACCTACACCGCCAACCGCAGAACCCATCCTGCCCTTACCAAGCACGCTGATATTGAATCGGCACGTCCGCCTTCACACCCAACGATTGCGCCACACGCAGCGGGAAATACGGATCGCGCAGACTTTCGCGCGCCAGCAAGACGACGTCTGCCTCACCGTTGGCAACAATAGACGCCGCCTGCTCGACCTCAGTGATCAGCCCGACGGCGCCAGTCGCCATGCCGATCTCGCGACGGATACGTGCCGCGAAGGGCACCTGATAACCCGGCGCCACCGGAATCTCCACGTGCGGCACTAGGCCACCGCTGGATACATCCACCAGATCGACGCCCAGCGCCTTTAGCTGGCGCATCAACTGCACGCTTTGCTCGATATCCCAGCCGCCCGGCGCCCAATCAGTGGCGGAAATGCGTAACCACAGCGGCAATGCTTGCGGCCACACTTCCCGCACCGCACTGACAACTTCACAGGTGAGCCGGCTGCGATTCTCGAAGCTGCCACCGTACGCATCGTGACGGTGATTGCTCAGTGGCGACAAAAATTGATGCAGTAAGTAACCATGCGCGGCATGCAGTTCAAGCAGCTGAAAGCCAGCCGCCAGCGCTCGCTGTGCTGCCGCACGAAAATCAGCGATGACCGCTTGGATGCCGGCGTCATCGAGCATGAGTGGTGCCGGCCAATCGCTGTCAAAAGATAGGGGTGATGGCGCCACCGTCCGCCAATCACCCTGCCCGGCCAGTAGTGGGCCATGCCCTTCCCATGGTCGCCGCGTGCTGGCCTTGCGTCCGGCATGGGCCAACTGCATTCCGGGAACCGCGCCTTGCGCCTTGATAAACCCGGCGATGGGTGACCACGCCTCTTGCTGCACGTGATTCCACAGCCCCGTATCGCCCGGTGAAATGCGACCTTCCGGCGATACGGCCGTAGCCTCCGCCAGCACCACAGCAGCGCCGCCCACCGCGCGGCTACCGAGGTGCACCAAATGCCAGTTATTAGGCACGCCATCGACCGCCGAGTACTGACACATGGGGGAAATAACCAAACGGTTGCGCAAGACCAAACTGCGCTGGGCCAGCGGCTCAAATAAATGCATCAGAAATACCTGCAAGGGAACAGGCCATAAGTGGCGACGCTGACCAGACACATCAACCTGACGTATTAAGAATCGCCCGCGGCTGGCGGCGTTACGCCAGCCATCCACGCCGCGATACGCACGGCCAGCACCCGGGGTACGGTCATCCAGCCAAAATGATCGGCGACCTTGCCATCAAGATCGCTGGACGTGATAACGCCTTTAGAGCAATCCGCGTTCGGCATCTTTCCAAGCAGCCAATCCAAGGAAGCCTGTGGACCAAACCAGTCATCTTGCAAACGCAGGGCTAGAACTGGCAACGCGAGCTGCGCCAACGCCGCCTCTAGGTCCTGTTTCATACCGCTAGCGGCATAGCGCCCAGTGCGCCCGCTGCGCGCCCAATCAGCAATAACCGCGCGGGCTTCATTGCCACCAAAGCCCATCCGGCGACCGGGCAAATATCCGCATAAATTTGCCAATAATGGTGCCAGCCCATAACACGCACGAATCAGTCCACCATGCGGAAACTCGCGCCAATACGGCGCGCCACTGGCTACCAGCACTAAGCCGGCTAATTCAAGCGGGTGCAATCCGGCATACAACACCGACAATTGGCCGCCCAAACTATGGCCACCAAGCCAGCAACTTGCTTCGGGCTGGTGCGCACGCAGTGCCGCCATTCCCGCCGGGAAGTCACTTCGCAGCAGCTCGCGATAGCCCCAATTACTGCGGCGACCAGCGCGCACCTTGCTGGAGCCAATACCACGCCATTCATGCAAGGCCACAGCAATCCCGTATGCGGCGAGTGCTTGCGCGAACGGTAAATAATGGCGCGCTGGTACTCCCATCGCCGGCACCCAATACAGCCATTGCCGACACGCGCTGGTGGGCTGCACGCAAATTAACTCGCAACGCGCGCCATCGTTAGCTAAAACTGGCAACACGAAGGAACTGTACTTTGCGGCGTCAGGCGACAGCGTAGGGGAGATATCCACAACAGGCGGCTTGGGCATAATGACAGGCTAGCGAATTGCCGCCGTCAGCACAAAAAGAAGGCCGACAAGTGTCGGCCTTCTCCCCGTATTTGTTACCGCAATCAAACCCCCGTCACTTCCTCGGCCTGCAAACCTTTCTGGCCAGTCACCACTTTAAAGCTGACCTTCTGGCCTTCCTGCAAACTTTTGAAGCCCGAACCCGTAATGGCACGGAAGTGAACAAAGACGTCAGGGCCACTCTCCCTGGCAATAAAGCCAAAACCCTTGGCGTCGTTAAACCATTTAACAGTACCTACTTCACGATCCGACATGACTCACTCCGATGCATTACTGATGCTGAGACAAATCGACCTCCGCGGGTCGACAGTTACTGAGCATGCTGAGGTCGGTGTAACAAGCCAGTCGGTCATCCAGACACGGCACGCACATGGCCGAGCAGACACAGTAAAGCAAGCATAACGGATTTTTCAGAC
>JBDTBF010000106.1:0-2811 GCA_039924175.1 Rhodanobacter sp. | reverse complement strand
CAAGTGTCCGCAGTGACCGGTTATGGCCCGTATCGCAGCTTCAAAAACGGCGACCTGGAAACCTATAACGCGGTCTTCGACGGTCACTTTCGGAACTTCCAGTTCTTCTTCCACGACAACAAGTTGTGGCGCATCGGTGTCTACACTTTCGAAGGTACCAACCTCACCGCCGCTACGCAGGCGTGGGGCGCTATGTACGAAAGCATGCGGCGCACGTTTGGCGATATTGAGACACCCGTCAACAAGACGCCAGTCGAAGGCGACGCTGACAGCATGAAGGCGTTCCAAGCGAGTGCCCGCACGTTGGTGGAGCAGAGTGGCCGGGCGCAACTGGCGCCGCTACAGCGACCTGCCGATGTTTACTCCTTCGCCAGCTTTAGTCAGTCTGAGCTGCAAGGCACGACCATCTACTACATCACGCTCTTTTTCGAATCACCACACGACACGTCAAAAACGGCGGTGGTTGAAGGTGACAAGTGATCTAGCACGGACACAACAAGGGCGCCGCCTTACGGCCGGCGCCCTTGCAAACTACACGCGGAAACTACAAGCCCGCGTTCAGCGCACTCACAATGCCGCTGCCGAAGCCGCTGGCGTAGTCCCAGCCGACCGTTGCCGTTTCGCCGCCGTTGCTACCCGACGTGATGTCGTGATAGCTGGCGGTCGATACGGTGTACAGGTGCGGTGCCGCGAAGCCCAGTGTCGGATGCGCCGCCAGCATGCGCGCCCATATAGCAGCGAACAGCGGAGCGGCAAGGCTGGTGCCACCGTACTGTGCGTTACTGCCATTGACGATGATGATGGAACCCGAATTTGGGTCGGCATCGAACGCGACGTCGGCCACGTCACGCGTGGTACCGCCACCCTGGGTCTGCCAGCTTGGCTTCGGTTCCACCGTGCTCGGGCTGCCACCAGCCTTGGTCCACAGGGTCTCGCTCAGCCAGCTGTTGGACGTGCCGGTACTCAACGACGTACCGCTCACAGCAACCACATAGGGTGAACTGGCCGGGTAACTCGGCGTGGTGCCGCTTGGGCTCTTGCTGCACTCGTTGGAGCCGGAGTCGCCAGTCGAGATGGAGAACGTCTGACCCTGCGCCACGCCCAAGGCGAAGATCTGGTCGTCCGTTGCCATCGAGCCATCGTTGTGGGCGCTAGTCTCGCATTCGCCCAATGACACGTTGATGACCTGTGCCAGATTGTCACTGACTGCCTTGTTGTACGCAGCCGTAAGCGCGCTGTTGCTCAGCGAGTTGGCGGCGTAGAACATCAGTTTGCCGACGCCGCCAGACATGCCGACGATATCCTGACTGTCCAGATCCCACTCCGGCGTGCCGCTGGTGTCGGTACCCGGCGTACCCACAACCACCACCTGCGAATTTACCGCGGGCAGGCCATTGGTCGTGGTGAACTGGTTCAGATCCTTCAACGGCTGCGTCATGTCGCCGTCGCTGATGATGCCCACAGTGATCGTGGAAGCGGTGGGCGTGCTGCCCGCACCGTAAATGGTCGAGAACGTAGTCGGGTTGTGGCCGACGAGGATGGCACCGCTACCGCCGCCACCCGGCTTGCCCTTCTCCACGCGCCCTTGTGGTGTGGCCGCGACAATCATGGTGTGGGGATGCGTCATTGTCTGCAGACCACTCACCGACAGCACCGTATCCGCCAGTGCGGCCGGAACCTTGGCGTCATCGATATTGGCGTACGCCGCATGACCGTGCTCGTCAGTGGCTTTTACGAAACGCGTACCGAATGCCGCCTGCGCGTTGGTCGCCGTACCGTCCGCGGTAACCAACAAGCGATTGGCGGAAACGTTGATGTTGCTGAAGCCGGCCTGGCTTAGATAAGCAACCACCGCCTGCGCCTGCGCCTCACTTGGCAGGAAGTTTGCGGCGACATCGCTTGGCTGCAGCTTGGCGCGGAACAACGAGTTGGCCGGATTGTGTGACGCGGTGATGAGATCATCCAGCGCAGCTTTGTTCTGAATCTTCAATGCGACCTGTACCTGAAGCGGCATATTGAACGCCACTAGGTCATTCATATTCACCGACGCGGCCGGTACATGCGCATGCGTCGCTGTTGTTTTCCAAGTTGTATTGACGCCGGAGGCCGTTGCGGCCGTGGCCGCCAGCACCAAAATTGCCCCCATCGCCAGGTACAGCGAAGTTTTCTTCATCTGCATGGTTCATCCCCGAAATTTGTGATGCGAACGAAAAAATCCCGACGACAAATCGGGATCCCGTGACGCGGCCGCGATACCAGAAAAGTAGTCCGCCTCGTCACGGCTTTACGCTAGCACTTGCGGTCAAAAATAGTCGATACCTCTGCGCAAAAATAAGTGGCAAACGATTGATTCGTAAGCTATTACGCCGTACGCAAGCAGTTACGTATTAACCCATTTTGACTCGATTATCCAACCCAATAGTTCCGGTCGGGGACCACAGCGATTTTGGCGCTGCATGCAGCGTACCGGTGATGGCGCTTGAGGAAACGGGGACTGACGGCTGCATCTTGGAGAACGGATGGCAGAGCTTCCGCACCTGCAAGAACCATCACGTCGACCTCACTACCACCGAGCGCACCTGCGGACACTCGGCCGCTTTACCATGGCGGTGAAAGTTGTTGATATCTTCGGGAACGACACCATGACTCTGGTACCGATCAACGTGATCCGATGCCCCGCTGGCCCATGATGATCATCACGTTGCAGCGCCGAGTTTTTCATGAAAGACAAACTGACCGACGACGAACTGTCGAATCTGCAAGCTTTTCTTGATACCCCCGGGTTGGGCGAGACCTCCATGGATGTGTCCA
>JBDTBF010000105.1:0-4938 GCA_039924175.1 Rhodanobacter sp. | reverse complement strand
CACCGTGGCCGGCACCACTGCATACAAGTTCTTCTGGGCGGCTGACGGTGTACCCAACGATGTGACTCGACCGTTTATGGAAGTGCAACTGACCATCCAGCCCGACGAAGACAAACCGGCGACTATTACCACGGCTGATGCGGCCAAGGCTTTGTGGGAGGAGCTACTACAAGGGATCAAAATTCGCCCGGGCGCGGCACAGCGCTAACGAGATGTGTGTGTCCGGTGTTCGCCGGCAGATTTCGGAAACCAGTTCCGGTGCCAGCGGCCCGTTGTATACCGACAAGCTCGGTCGACTGAAGGTGCGCTTTCACTGGTAGCGCGCCGACGATCACGGCAGTTGTTGGCTACGCGCCACGCAACGCTACGCCGGCTCTGGCCATGGCGCGCAGTTCCTGCCACGTATCGGGCAAGAAGTACTTGTGTCCTTCATGGGTGGCGATATTGATCGCCCGATCATTGTCGGCGCGCTGTACAACGGCCACGGCGAAGGCGGCATAGCGCCCAGCCCCGGCCAAGCGGCCATTGCACCTGCGGCCGAAGGCTACGCGCAAGCGGCCGATTTTCAGCCAAGCAACCAAGCCAACCTCGCTGGCGGCAATAGCCCGGCGTGGCATGGCCTGAGCGGTGATGCCGCCGGTCACGCCAACGCGGCTGCACTGTCTGGCATCAAGACGCAGGGTTTTGACGGCAACGGTTACAACCAACTGGTCATGGACGACACCGACCAGCAAGGCCGCGTGCAGTTTGCCAGCACGCAAGCCACCAGCCAGCTCAATCTCGGTCACATCATTCACCAAGCCGACGACTATCGCGGCAGCTTCCGCGGCAGCGGTATGGAATTGCGCACCGACAGCTACGGCGCGGTGCGTGGCCTGAAAGGCGTGCTGCTGAGTAGCTACGCCGTCAGCGCGGGTGAACCGCTGGCTGACGTCACCGCCGCCAGCGCCTTGCTCAAACAACAAAAGCAACTCGCCGACACGCTGAGTGGAGCTACCAAAACACATCTCACCGTGCCGCTGGCTGCCCACGAAGGTGTGAGCAAAGCCAATGCATCCACGCTCAACGACGCGGCAGCCCCTATCGGTGCACTCGGCAAAAGCTTAGGCGCCACCGTTAGCAGCACTGATTACAGTGCCGCCACCCCCAGCGAAGGTGCCGGTGGTGCCGGTGACGTTCCACACAGCGCCAATGCCTTGCTCACCATCGCCGGCCGCGCCGGCATCGCCACCATCGCCGGCCAATCACTACATCTAGCCGCGGGTCAAACGCTTACCCTCGGCAGCGGCCAACACATCAACCTCGCCGTCGCCAACCAACTGCGCCTGCACGCCGGCCAAGCCATCGGCATTCTCGCCGGTGCGCAAAAAGCCAACGGCATCGGCCTCAACTTCATTGCCAGCAAAGGCGCCATCGACGTCCAGGCTCAACACGACACCTTGGCCCTGCGCAGCAAGAACGACCTAAAACTGGTCAGCGCCAATGCCGCCGTTGAACTCGCCGCAAAGAAAACCGTGCACCTCGCCGTCAGCGGCGGCGCCTTCCTCACCATCGAAGGCGGCAACATCACTTTTGGTTGCCCCGGCAAGCTCACCGTGCATGCGGGAAATCACAAGTTTGTGGGGGCGGCGCATTTATCGCGGGAGATGAATGGGTGGGGGGAAGCAAAGTTTGATGAGAAAATACGCATCACTTTGAGAGACGGTAAAACTCCTGCCCAAAATTATCGCTACGAGTATGTGCGCGCCGATGGCGCGAAGATCCAGGGCGTGACCGATGGTGACGGCTGGGCCACTCTGCAGAAGGGGTTAGGCATGGAATCGCTGAGCATACGGTTGCTCGGCAAGGTACAGGCAGGAGTTTGATCATGGCCGGAAAAACCACGCGCCCCGTACCCACGGTTATGGGTACGGACGGCGTGCCCGTCGCTCGCACCATCACGTCGCCGACCGACAACACGACGCGTGCACAATGCAAAGTGCCGCCGCACACGGTGGTGCCCATCGTGTTCGTGCCCGGCATCATGGGCTCGAACCTGCGCGACAAGGACACGCACAAGAATATCTGGGGCCTCAACTCGAAGATTGGCATGTTGTTTCAATGGGGTTTTCGCTCGTCCGGTACGCGCCAGAGCAAGCTTAACCCGGACAAAGCCGAGGTCGATCCCAATGGCGGCTTTCCCGGCAAGAGCGCAACGGTGCCCGATGCGGAAACCGCGAAGCAGCGTGGCTGGGGAACGGTGGCCAAGATGTCCTATGGCGGCTTTCTGCGCTGGCTAGACGATAGCCTTAATGCCGATCTGTGCGGCTCCGCCGTGCCCGGCGAAGACAAATCACCGTGGACCGACTTTGAAGGAAGAAACGCAATCGGTGTTGAGTGGGGAGCTGAGAAAACCTTCGAGCCGATCACGCCCGAAGAATCGAACCACGCCTGGATCCATTTCTATTGCCCGGTATACGCGGCGGGCTACAACTGGCTCAAGAGCAATGGTGATTCGGGTAAGGACCTAGTGCATGGCGCAGTTGACAAGGACGGCCTTGTGCTTGTGAAGGGGATCGACCAGATCATCCAATACTGGAACGACTTCGAGACGACGGGTGGCTTCAAGCCCTACCGGTGCGAACAGGTGATCCTGGTCAGCCACTCGATGGGTGGGCTGGCGACACGGGCGGCCGTGCATGGGAAGTTCGGCAACGCAAATGGCAAAGTACTGGGCATCGTGCATGGCGAGCAGCCAGCCAACGGCGCGGCGGCCGCGTACCACCATTGCCGCAGCGGCTACGGCGGCATGACCGGCATCGTACTGGGACGCAACGCGGCGCAGGTGACGGCGGTATTCGCCAACAGTCCCGGCGCGATGGAGTTGCTGCCAAACCAGCAGTATCCCAAGCATTGGCTCAAAGCGCGGGCAGCAGGCAGTTCGACGGCAGTCATGCAGTTACCGGAGAGTGATCCGTACATTGAAATCTATACGAAGTTAGAGCCATGGTGGAGGCTCGTGGACCCGAAGTTAATAGATCCATCCGGAACCTCTAAAAAAAGTGGCGCGAAGCCATCAGACGGTTATATAAAAAGGATTCGTGATGTAGGTACTTTCCATGGCACGCTTGGTGCGTCTTATCACCCCCAAACTTACGTTCACTATGGCTACGCCACCGACAAATGCTCCGTGTGGGGCGACCTGATCTGGGAAAGCGCCAGTGCCAGCGCGCCCGACCCAATAGCTTTGCTAGTGGCCACGCCCGATGCGGGCAGCAATCCCGTGACCGTGCAGGGCACGAAATTTCATATCGTCGATCCGCAAGCCATGGGTTACCCGCAGCCCGGTGACGGCACCGTCCCGGCGTGCTCGGGTCAAGCGCCCAACGCGCAAGGCGGTAGCAGTATCCAGCAGAGCTTCAAGATGACGCAAGGCTTCCAACATCAGGATGCCTACAACGATCCGCAGGCACGACTGGCCACGCTGTGGTGCATTGGAAAATTACTGCAACAGGCGAAAGCCTTATGACCACGGGAGTCGTTCATGAATGGCACGCTATGTCGAGTTTTGGCGGCAACGTCGCTTGCTGTCGTTGCCTGCAGCCTTCAGGCCAAAGGAGCACCACCACCCATGACTAGCCAACCGCCTCATGAGTTCTGCGTGGGCCGATTATCGGTTGAGCTGCCTGCAGGGGCAACGGTTGCGCTGAGCGCGAGCTACAAGGCCGTTGATATCGAGAAGCCCAAGACTTTCCCCAGCTTCGACGCGCTGAAGAACGAGTTGGAAGCGCGTTCCAAAAAGCTAGCTGCTGTCGATATGGTGAGAGATAGTTACGGTGATAGGATATTGAGAGCGGGTGGACTTGACCCGGATGCGATGTACGGAAAAGCGCAGCTTTTAGGATTTGAAGTAAATGACTCACAGCATCAAGTCCTAATTGGTTACCACCCGAAAGTAGACGATTCCGACATTTTGGTTGAGGTCCACGAATTCGCTGATGGCAAAGACCATATATTTCAGTCAAAAAATATTGGGGCGAACACGTATCCGCGCGTCCGCGCCAATCTCCTGACAGCAGCGAAGCAATTCAAGCCCATCAACAACCGCTCGATGCCCGATCAACCCGGCTTCTGCGTCGACGGTGGCATGTTCGTGGATGCCGGTAAGCCGCCGGTCAACGAACGCTTCACGTTGGTGCTGACCTTTCCCGGCCACCCCGACGTGCAATTCAGCATCGACGCCAACGCCATCGATCAGGTGAACAAGGGTGAGCCATCCCTGAAACACCGGGTGGACGGCGACCTGAAGATGATGCGTGCCAATTATTCGGGTGGCATCAACGTGCTCGAACGCGGCGAACTGGACGCGGCCGGCCAGAAGGGTTACCAGATCGCCATAAGCGCCCCCTACGACAATGTGCCCGGCACGCACATCCGTAAATTCTTCTGGAGCGCCGACGGTGTGCCCAACGACGTGACACGTCCGTTTATGGAGGTAGACCTCACCATCCAGCCCACCGATGACGGCAAGTCGACGATCAAGGACGATGCCGAGGCGAAGGCACTGTGGGAAAAATTGATCGGTTCGTTGCGCATCCGGCCGGGCGCAGCACAGCGGTAGCCTCGATCGTCTGAAAGTGAAATTTCACTGGCTGGGAAGCAGGTCCAGTTGCTGGCCTCGCGCCACACAGCGCTATGCCGGCGCTGGTCACGGCGCGCAGTTTCTACCGCGCATCGGGCAAGAAGTACTCGTGTCCTTTATGGGCGGTGATATCGACCGCCCGATCATCGTCGGTGCGCTGTACAACGGCCACGGCGAAGGCGGTATCGCGCCCAGCCCCGGCCAAGCGGCAGTCGCACCCGCTGCCGAAGGCTATGCACAAGCGGCAGACTTTCAGCCGAGCAACCAAGCCAACCTCGCCGGCGGCAACAGCCCCGCGTGGCACGGCCTTAGTGGTG